>JAEUIA010000114.1 GCA_016795245.1 Planctomycetota bacterium
GCATCTTCGCCGCTGCAGAGCCGCGCGCCGGCGCGCGGCTCTACGCCGGCGAAGATGCACCACACGAGCCTGGCTCGGTACGGTCAAACTCGGACGAACGCCACTGCGCAAATCGCGAACCCCGAGGTCAACAATGGGGTGGGGTCTGGTTGGGGGAGTTCGGTGTCGGACTGGAAACGTTGAGGGGTTGGGTTCGGTGTCGGACTGGAAGCGTTGTCGTCGGCGTTTGACGTCGCTCGCGAAGCGTTGAGGGGTTGGGGTCGGTGTCGGTCTTGGAACGTTGCGGGGCGGGGTTCAGTGTCGGTCTCGAAGCGTCGCGGGGCGGGGTTCGGTGTCGGTCTTAAAGCGTCGCGGGTCGGGCTTCGCTGTCGGACTTGAAGCGTGGATGGGCTGGGTTTGGTGTCAGCCTGGAAACGTCGTTGGGTTGCGTTCGATGTCGAAATTGAAATGTAGCCGGGTCGGGTTCGGTGCAGGCCCGGGTGCGTTGCTGGGTCCCGCTCTGCGACGGCTTCGTCGGCGAACTGCGATCATGGAATCCAAACCGCGCGTCGGTGCTCCAGACTTTGGATTCACGAGCGTGCGACACCCGAGGTCAGCCCTCGTCCGCGCCCGGTCGCGCTTTCCTGGTTCGAAGCTGCCGGCGGACGACGAGCGCGCCGAGGATTGTTCGGAGTTTTCGCGCAACCTGAACGCGCGGCGCGGTTCAGCGCGCGTGTTTCGGAACTCGGCCGTCGACGGCGATCCCGGCTTTGGATTTGGTTACGCTCCGCCTGATCATGACTAGCACGCGCCATGTGGGATGACACGCCGCCGACGGGAGCGACGCTGATCTCGGCGACTGCCTTGGCGGCGCTGGCGGCGAGTGCGTGGTGGTACTTCGCGGCGCGATTCTTGGAAGGAGATCGCCGCGCTCTCGTGTGCCGAGCCGGCGCCGTGGTGGTGTTCGTGGTCACCGCTCTGGGTCTGTTCGTCCCGATCCGGGCGACGAGCCGCTCGGGCAGCGAATTCTGCCTGGTGTGCGGCCACGAAGCCTACGTCGTGCGGATCCTCGGGCTGCGCTTCGCCGATTCGCAACCCGAACCGCGGACCGTGCACGCGACCCAGGGCGCGCGCGCGGCGCTGCGCGGTGTGCTGCTCTCGAACTACGGAGCCGCCTTCGACGACCTCATCGCGCCTCACGATCACCGCTGGCACGCCTTCGCAGAATCCGGATTCTGGTATCGCGATCTGCCGCTGCTGAAGGATCGTGAACTCGCGCGGGCCTACGTCACGCGGCTGGGTGCTGTGACCGACGTCAAGCGCATCGAAGCTCTGTCGGATTACGAGGCCATTCGCGTTCGCCAACACGCCTCGGCGGGGTTGAGCTTGGACGAGAGTTTCGAAGTCTGGCGCGCACACTGGCGCGTCCTGCATCCCGACTGGCCGTAGTCCGGACCGCACCAGGCGATCGCCCGCGAATGCAGGGCATGCGGCCGATCGGGGGAGTCTTCCGGCGCGCGGCGGCTGCGTGCGTTGAGCGTACAGGACCGCGAAGCGCGCGCGCGGGTGATGTTTGGCGCCCAGAGGATTCAGTCGCACGAGGGCGGCCTCGTTCGCGTCCAGGGCGACCGTCTCCTGGCGACGGTCGATCTGTAGTTCGGGCAGCTGCAAGGTGCCCTCGCGCTCGGTTCCCTGAAGCTTCACCGTGGCTTCGCGCACCGGGCGCTGCAGGACCGAGTTCTCCGCCGAGAAGGTGAGCGCGGCGCGTCCGTCCGGCGCGCGCGTGACGCTCGCAAGCACGCGGAAGCCTTCGTCGAGTGCGGCTGGAATCGGTCGCGCTTCTTGGCTGAAGTCGCTCACGTACTCGAAGCGCTTCGTCTCCGACAACTCGGCCGGCATCCCGTCGGGTACGATCAAACGCAGGCGCGAGATCACTTCGCCGTCGCTCTGCGCCATCGAGAGAAACTTCGCGGCGTCCTCCGTCGACACAATGCGAGCTTCGTCGATTGTCGGCACGAGCCACGCCGCGGCGGTCTCCGTCGGCGCTTCGACGAGGACCACCGTGATCTCGAACTCTTCCACAGCCGCGCCCCGGGTGTGGTCGGTGAAGGTCGAGCAGGCGGGCGAGAAGACCGCGGCGAGGAACACGGAGAGCAGCATGGCAGTTCGCATGGAAGCAAGGTAGCAAACCGTGCCTACGTCCTCGTGCGCATAGGAACGTGAAACTCGATCGGCGATCCTGGACCGCGATCCATGGAACTCTCCCGCATCTTGAACGCGCTCGAAGATCCGAGCGTGTACCCGCACGCAGCCGACGATCTGCGCATCGTCCACACACACGCTTCGGCGGTCGTGCTCGTGGGGGATCACGTCTACAAGCTCAAGAAGCCGGTCGACTTCGGTTTCCTCGATTACTCGACGCTCGCGCGTCGTCAGGCCATGTGCAGAGCCGAGGTCGAGTGGAATCGACGCCTGGCGCCCGACGTGTACCTGGGCGTCGTGCCGATCACGCTGCAAGACGGGCGCATCGCACTCGACGGCGGGGGCGAGATCGTCGAGTACGCCGTGCACATGCAGCGCCTACCGGACGCGGCGACCTGGAGCGCGCGCCTCGCGGCCGGGACCTTGGATCGAGCACTGATCGAGCGCGTCGGCCACGTCGTGGCTGAGTTCCATCGCGGCGCGGGCCGCGGCCAGGACGTCGCCCGCTGGGCCGCCTTCGAAGCGGTGCGGCAACACTGCCACGAGAACTTCAGGGCACTCGAGCCGTACGCCGACGTCGTCGCGCCGCGCATGGAATTCATGCGACTCGAACTGATGACCGAAGCCGCCTTGCAGGATCAGCGTGCGCGCATCGAGCGTCGCAGGGAAGAGGGGATTCCGTGCGAGACCCACGGCGACCTGCGTCTGGAGCACGTGTACGCGTTGCCCGACGGGCGGATCCGGATCGTCGATTGCGTCGAGTTCTCCGACTCCTTGCGCTGCGCGGACCCGGTGTCGGACATCGCCTTCCTCGCGATGGACCTGCGCGCGCACGGAGCGTGGTCTGAGGCCGACATCTTGCTCGAGAGCTACTTTCAAGCAGTCGGTGACGAAGACGGTCGCGCGCTCGTGCCCGTGTACGTCGCCTACCGCTCGACCGTGCGAGCCAAGGTGCGCGCGCTGCAGGCCGTGGCGTCGGACATGCCGGAAGCCCAACGTGCGCGTGCGATGCAACTGGCGCGCGCTCACGTTCAGCTCGCGGTCGTCGCGCTCTCGGAGCCGGAGGATCGTCCGTGTCTCGTGCTCGTGGGCGGATTGCCGGGCACGGGCAAGTCGGTGTTGTCGCGCGGGCTCGCTGCGCGCGCCGATTTCCACTGGCTGCGCGCCGATGCGATTCGCAAGGAACTGGCGGGCCTCGATCCGCTGGCGCCCGGCGGCAGCGCGGTGCGCACGGGGATCTACACGCAGGCCTGGAACGAGCGGACGTATGCGGAGTGCCTCTCGCGCGCCAAGGAACTGCTCTTCTCCGGCAGGCGCGTGCTGGTCGACGCGAGTTTCAAGGAAGACGCGCGACGTCTGGCCTTCGTGGACGCAGCGCGCGAATGGGGCGTGCCGGTGCGGATCCTGGAATGCACGTCCGCGCCGGAGCTCGTGAAGGACAGGTTGGCGCACCGCACGGGCGATCCCTCGGACGCAGATTGGAAGATCTACGAGCACGTGCGTGCCACTTGGGATGAATTCAGTGCGCGCACGGCCGCGGTCCACGAACGCATCGACACGTCGGGCAGCCCGGAGGAATCCTTGGATCAGGCCCTGCGCGTGCTCACAGTGTGTGGACTGGCGGCCGTTCCGCGGGCAGAACGCGCGAGATCCGACGCATGAGTTCGCTGACATCCGAGCAGGTCGCGCGTCTGGATGCGTACTTTCGCGCGGCGAACTACCTGTCCGTCGGGCAGATCTACTTGCGCGACAATCCTCTGCTGAAGGAGCCGCTAGTGCGTGAGCACATCAAGGCGCGCCTCCTGGGTCACTGGGGCACGACGCCCGGTCTGAACTTCATCTACGCGCATCTGAATCGCATCATCCGCGAGCGCGACGTGAGCCTGCTCTACATCACCGGTCCGGGCCACGGGGGACCGGCGCTGGTCGCGAACGCCTACATGGAGGGAACCTACTCGCAGGTCTATCCGACCGTGACGCAGGACGAATCCGGCTTGCGCCGCTTGTTCGAACAGTTCTCGTTTCCCGGCGGTATCCCCAGCCATGTCGCGCCGGAGACGCCGGGCTCGATCCACGAAGGCGGCGAACTGGGTTACGCGCTGTCGCACGCGTACGGTGCCGTGTTCGACAATCCTGACCTCATCGCTTGTTGTGTGATCGGAGACGGCGAGGCCGAAACCGGTCCGCTGGCGACGAGTTGGCACTCGAACAAGTTCCTGAATCCCAGGCACGACGGAGCCGTGCTGCCGATCCTGCACTTGAACGGCTACAAGATCGCGGGACCGACCGTGCTCGCGCGCATTCCACGTGCCGAGTTGGAAGCGCTGATGCGGGGCTTCGGTCACGAGCCGCTGTTCGTCGGCGGTGCGGACCTGAGCGACGTCCACCAGCAGATGGCTGCGGCGCTCGACCGCGCGTTCGATGCGATCCGACGCTACCAACAGGCGGCGCGCGCGGACGGCTTCACGACGCGGCCGACCTGGCCGATGATCGTGCTCGACACGCCGAAGGGCTGGACCGGGCCGCGCGAATTGGACGGCAGGGCGGTGGAAGGCTCCTTCAGGTCGCACCAGGTTCCGATCGGTGCGATGAACCAGCCCGACCACGTGCGTCAGCTCGAACAGTGGCTGCGCAGCTACCGCCCGGAGGAACTGTTCGACGACTCCGGCGCGCTGCGCTCCGAGATCACGGATCTCGCGCCCTCGGGGGAGCGGCGCATGAGCGCCAACCCGCACGCGAACGGCGGCGCCCTGCTCAAGGAACTCGTCTTGCCCGACTTCCGCGCGTACGCCGTCCTCGTGCCTGAGCCCGGCGCGGTCGATGCCGAGGCCACGCGCGTCCAGGGAGCTTTCGTGCGCGACGTCATCGCGCGCAATCCGACGAACTTCCGCGTCTTCAGCCCCGACGAGACCACCTCGAATCGCTGGGGCAGCGTGTTCGACGTGACCACACGCGCTTCGACGGCCGAGATCCGCGCGACGGACGACCATGTCGCTCCGGACGGGCGTGTGATGGAGATGTTGAGCGAGCACCAATGCCAGGGCTGGCTCGAGGGCTACTTGCTGACCGGACGCCACGGATTCTTCTCCTGCTACGAGGCGTTCATCCACATCGTCGATTCGATGTTCAATCAGCACGCCAAATGGTTGAAGGTGACGCGCGAGATCCCTTGGCGTCGGCCCATCGCGAGCCTCAATTACCTGTTGACCTCGCACGTGTGGCGCCAGGACCACAACGGTTTCAGTCACCAGGATCCGGGCTTCCTGGATCACGTCGTGAACAAGAAGGCCGAAGTCATCCGCGTCTACCTGCCGCCCGACGCCAACACCCTGCTGAGCGTGACCGATCACTGTCTGCGCCGAAAGCACTACGTGAACGTGATCGTCGCCGGCAAACAGTCCATGCCGCAGTGGCTGACCTTGGACGAAGCCGTCAAGCACTGCGCGCGCGGAATCGGGATCTGGGAGTGGGCCGGCAACGACGCGGAGCACGAACCGGACGTCGTGATGGCTTGTTGCGGCGACGTGCCTACCCTGGAGACCCTGGCCGCGGTGCAGATCCTCCGCGCAGAGCTGCCCGAACTGAAGGTGCGCGTCGTCAACGTGGTCGACCTCATGCGCTTGCAATCCCCGAGCGAACATCCGCACGGACTGTCCGATGCCGACTTCGACGCGCTGTTCACGCGCGACAAGCCGATCATCTTCGCGTTTCACGGCTATCCTGGACTCGTCCACCGCCTGGCGTACCGGCGCACGAATCACGCCAACCTGCACGTGCGCGGCTACAAGGAAGAGGGCACCACGACGACGCCGTTCGACATGACGGTGCTGAACGATCTCGACCGCTATCATCTGGTCTGCGCGGCGCTCGAGCGCGTCGCCGGATTCGAAGCCCAAGCGCCGCACATCCGACAGGCCATGCAGGAGAAGCGCCTCGAACACCGCGCCTACATTCGGCGTCACGGCGACGACATGCCCGAGGTGAAGCAGTGGAGGTGGCGCTCTGGCCGGTCGGCTGAGGCGCACGAATGACGCGACTCCTGGTCGTCAACACCGGTTCGAGCAGCCTGAAGTGGACCGTGCTCACGGAGGACCTGCAGGTCGTCGCCGGCGCCGACGAGCCGTGGCAGACGGCGGTGCGCGAGGGGCGCAGGCAGCAAACGCGCGCAGCTTTGGCGCGGGCCCCGGCGTTCGATCACGTGGCTCACAGGATCGTGCACGGCGGCACGCGCTTTCGCGGTCCGGTCCGCATCGACGCGGATGTGCGCGCGCGACTCGAGGAACTGGTGGCGCTCGCGCCGGAACACATGCGCGTGGCGCTGGACGCGGTCGATGCGTGCTGTACGGCCTTCCCGGATGCCCCCGCTCTTGCCGTGTTCGACACGGCCTTCCACGCCACGCTCGGTGAAGCGGCCGCGGGCTACGGACTGCCTTTCGAATGGTCGGAGCGATTTGGGCTCGTGCGTTTCGGGTTTCACGGCCTCAGTGTCGCGTACGCCGTCGAGCGCGCGCGCGCACTGCTCGGGGTTCTGCCCGCGCGCTTGATCGTGTGCCACCTGGGCAGCGGCTCTTCGATCACGGCCGTGGAGCACGGGCGTTCGATCGACACCACGATGGGCTTTTCGCCGCTGGAGGGCGTGATGATGGCGACGCGCTCGGGCTCCCTCGACCCCGGGCTCGTCCTGTACCTGCAACAGCACTGCGGGATCGGACTCGACGAGTTGCGCGAGACTCTTGCCTCGCGCTCCGGATTGCGCGGGGTCTCCGGACTGTCGGGCGATCTACGCGAAATCCTGGCGGCGGCGGATCGCGGCGACGCGCGTGCGCAGCTCGCGTACGAACGCTTCGTGCTCTCGCTCGTGCGCGCCGTGGGCGCGCTGACCGCCGTGCTGCGCGGCGTGGACGCGATCGTCTTCACCGGGGGCATCGGCGAAAACAGCGCGCGCGTGCGCCGTGACGTCGCACGTTCCGTGTCCTACTGTGGCCTGCAGTTGTCCGACCGGGCGAACGTGCAAGCTCACGGCGACGCCGACGTCGCGAGTCCGGACTCGCGCGGGCGCATCCTGGTGGTGCGCGCGCGCGAAGATCTGGCGATCCAGGCTGCGCTCTCGCGAATGCTCGAGTCGGGAGCAGCTTCCGCTCCAGCGGTCGATTGACAGAGCGCGCTTCAAGGGCACTGCTGCGCCATGGAACCGCGCCTCCAATCGCGCAAGAACAGCGCAGGGACACGCGGCACGCGCACGAACTGGAACGGCTGCGTCAGCACCGTCAGCACTCCGCAGCCGGCTCCAGGTGTCGTCTCGAGCGTGCCCACGTCGAGCGCGGCGACGGAGAGGTTCAGGCTCTGAACCGAGATCTCGTACCCGCTCGAAGATCTCCAGCCGGCGAAGACCGCGACCACGGCGTCCACGGTGAAATCGACGAACGGCGGCGGCGAGGCGGGCAGGCTCGTTGCGTGTTGAGCCCACAGTCCGGCCCAATCCGTCGCGTTCTCGACGAGCACGATGCCGCCCGTCGGCTGAGTCGCGAGCGGATGCGCGGAGTGCGCACCCTCGGCCACCGTGCTCGCGCCCACGAGCGGGAACGGCGGCAAGAACTGCACTTTCAGCGCGTCCGAGAGATCGAATCCGCCTCCGGAACGGAACCAGAATTGGAAGTACCAGGTGGAGCCCGGCGCGATCTGCGCTGCGGCGCTCGCGGGGTCCAGGTAGTCGAGCGCGAAGGACGACGCACTCTGTCCGGCGGCCGGGAACACGACCGCGAGCCGATGCAGCGTGCCGCCCAGGCAACTGTAGCCTTGACCGAAGGGCAGCGGCTGGTGGACGGCGTCGCCGAAGAAGAACAATCCGGGTGTACCCGGCGCGATCGGCGCGGCGTGCAGGACCAGATCTCCGGAGCCGCCGTTGGCGCTGAAGCTCGCGCTGCCCGATGCCGAGATGCGCGCACCGTTCGCGCCCAGGATGCAGAAATTCTGGACGCCGCCCTGCGCGTGAACAGGAGCGAGCGAACCATGAACGAAGAACAGCGGAAGCAGAGCGAGTGACTTGAATGACATGGCGTACCTGACTGCGAGGCGTGGGTGGACTGCCGGGTCCTAAGTGGGCTAGGAGGCCTTCGGCCCGTGGTCACGATCCGTGCCCGATGATTCGGAACTCGCGCGTTCACGCTGCGTTCGAACGCTGTGTGCTGCGCGCAGGCGTCCCTCACGTGCCCAGAGCGGCACCGCCGAGCATTCCGAGGTCGCTATCTCGGCCGCATGCTGTACGTTAGAGCGCGGAGGTTCGTTCACGGATGATGAAGCTCGACTGGAAACCTGCTGGAGCGCTGCTCCTCGGCGCGCTCAGTTGCACGACGGCTGTCGACAACCGCCTGCCCAAGGAGGCCGAGCGCGTGCTGATCGGAGCCACGTCGCTCGAATTGATGGCGCTCGATCCGACGCCGCTCGCGCTGACCCCGGGAGACGCGCGCGCCGCCGATCAACTGCACGGGTATGCGATCACGGGCCGGGCGCGGCTCACAGACCCCCAGCGCTGCACCGAGGTCGCCGATCTGATCCTGCGCGCGGTGCGCGAAAGCGACGGCCGCGCCGCCGCCTGCTTCAATCCGCGTCACGGCATCCGCGCCGTGTACGAAGGCCGGACCTTGGAACTGGTCATCTGTTTCGAGTGTCTGTCGATGCAAGTCTTCGGAGACGCGCTCGGTGCGTCGGGTGCGCAACAGAACGTCCTGATCTCGAACTCGGGCGAGGGCTCGATCAATCGGATCTTCAAGGGCGAAGGTCTGGCGGTCAGCGGCCAGTGATCCGCGTGGATTCCTGACCGGCAGTCAGCGTAGCCTGTTCGCCTCAAACGAGCGTTGTGCACGAGGGTTCGCCGGAGCGGGTGGCGACCGATCCAGAGTTGCGCAGTAGGATGCGGCACCACCGACCGCGCGTCCGTCTCGTCCACGAACAGAATCCGCGCACCCACCGGATCGAGCCCATCATGCATCGACGCCCTCTCCATTCGCCGCTTCGTGCTCGTCTAGGACTCGCCTGCCTCGCGCTGGCGCTCGCTTGCGCCTGCGCCGGAACACCGGTGTTCACGCCGCGCCTCGTCTCGCACTCGAGTCCACACGCAGCCGGCGCCGCACCGCTCGCGGCCTCCCCGCTGGCCGCGGCGATCGACGCACGCCTCGCCGCTTCGGAATCGAAGCTCATCGCCTGGCGCCGCCACTTGCACCAGCATCCCGAGCTCTCCAACCGCGAGGTCGAGACGGCGCGCTTCGTCGCGGACCGCCTGCGTGAGATGGGTCTGGAACTGCGCACGGGTGTCGCGCGCCACGGCGTCGTGGCCGTGATCCGCGGCGGCAAGCCCGGACCTGTCGTCGCATTGCGCGCCGACATGGACGCCTTGCCCGTGACCGAAGAAGTCGATCTCCCGTTCAAGAGCACGGCGCAGGGCACCTACGAAGGCCGCACCGTCGGCGTGATGCACGCCTGCGGTCACGATGCGCACACGGCGATGTTGCTCGCCGCGGCGGATGCGCTCGTGTCGGTGCGCGCCGAATTGTCCGGCTCGGTCGTGCTGATCTTTCAACCGGCGGAGGAAGGCGTGCCGCGCGACGAACACCCGGCCGGAGCCGAGTTGATGGTGAAGGAAGGCGTCCTCGACGACCCGCGAGTCGACGTCGTGTTCGGACTGCACGTGTTCGCCGGTCGCCCCACAGGTCAGGTGGGCTGGCGCAGCGGGCCCGTGCTCGCGGCGGCGGACAAATTCGAGATCCAGGTGATCGGACACCAGACGCACGGTTCGAAGCCCTGGTCGGGCATCGATCCGATCGTGGTCGCGAGTGAAATCGTCGGCGCGCTACAGACGATCGTCTCGCGCACCGTCGATCTGACCAACGAGCCTGCCGTCGTGACGGTCGGCCAGTTCGAGTCGGGCGTGCGCAACAACATCATCCCCGATCGTGCGCGCCTCGTCGGCACGATCCGCACCTTCGACGCCGCGATGCGCGAAGACGTGCACGCGCGGGTGCAGCGCATCGCCGAGAACGTCGCCGCCGCGCACGGCGCGCGAGTCGAGGTGAAGCTTGAACCCGGTTATCCGGTCACGGCCAACGACGCGGCGCTGACGGAGCGCATGTTGCCGACGCTGGAACGCGTCGCGCCCGGAGACGTGGTGGAGGTGCGCAAGATCACGGGCGCCGAAGACTTCGCCTACTACGCGAGCCGCGTACCGGGCTTGTTCCTGTTCCTCGGCGTGACGCCGCCCGATCGCGTCGCGACCGCCGATTCGAATCACTCGCCGCGCTTCTATGTGGACGAGAGTGCGCTGCCCACCGGCGCGCGTCTCCTGGCGCATCTGGCCGCCGACTACCTCGCGGGCGACACGAGCCTGCCCTGACGTCGCGACGTGCTCACTCGGCGTGCGAGAGGCCGGCCGTGCGCAGGCGGTGCCACGCGCGCGCCCAACCGGCGGCGCCCACGAACAGCACCACGCCGAACGCGCAGCGCACCGCATTCAGGATCCAGTTCGTGCGCGGGTAACCTCCGGAATCCAGCCCGAAGAAACTCTCGTCGGGATGCGCGGATCTGAGCGCATGGACGGCGCCTGCGACGAGTTCCGGCAGCGCGCCGACCACGAACCACATCCCGAGGACGGAGAACGCGACAGCCTGGGCGAGCACGCTCGCGGGTGTGCGCGGCGTCGCGACCGTGTGGAACAAGCGGTGCGCGATGGCCTGCGAGCGCCACAGCGCGAACCCGCCGAGCAGCGCGAGCGACACCGGCGCGCACCAGACGAGCAACGTGTTCAGCGTGCCGCGCGCGGGGTCGGATCCCTGATGACGAAGGAGCAATCCGGGCACCGTGCTCAACACGTCGTTCAACACCAGGATGCCGGTCACGCTGATCGCCAAGGCACCGATCGCGAGGCGATCGACCGCGCTCGAGTGCGGAGTCTCGCCACAAAGCCAAGCAGCCAATCGACTCGCGGATCGAAACACGACCAGCGCCAGCACGATCTGCAGAGCGACGGCGATGGCCGAGGACAGGACCACGTGCTGCGTCATCGCCCGGAATTCATCTGCTCCATCGCCGGCGAGAGGCAGCAGCGCGGAAAAATCCGTCAACCGCATCAGCGCCGCGGTGAACAGGTACACGCTCACGAGCCGGAGCGTGAGGACGGCGATGTCGCTGCGGTTCATGTGCGAGGGTTCTCCCGCGAGGCCGGGTTGGAGGGCGAACGTCGGGCCGGATTCAGACGAGGCCTACGCAGCCTGTGCGCGCTGATTCTACGCGATCACGCTTCCCTCGTCTGCCTGGATGCCGTGCGCGCACGTGCAAGGTTCGTCACCCGTGCGCGGCCTGCGCCACGCTCACCGCTTCGAGTCCGACAACAAGACCCGCCCCACGGCATTCCACCACCGACTCCAACCCCTCAACGCTTCCAGACCGACACCGAACCCAACCCAAGTTCGCTTCGAGTCCGACACCGAACTCACCCCACCTGTCCCCACCCCATTGTTGACCTCCTGGTTCGCGATTTGCGCAGTGGCGTTCGTCCGAGTTTGACCGTACCGAGCCAGGCTCGTGTGGTGCATCTTCGCCGGCGTAGAGCCGCGCG
>JAEUIA010000013.1 GCA_016795245.1 Planctomycetota bacterium
CGCTTGCGCGCGACCGATCGTGAGGCTCGCGCCTTCTTCGTACTTGAGCGCCGGCCGCACGTCCGCGGCGACACCTTGGCAGCCTTCGGACACGACGCGCGCATCGCTCACGCCCACCGTGCGCAACGAAGCTTCGCACGCGCCGGCGACGAAGTTGCCGATCTCGAGCAGACCGTCCTTCATCGCCGAATCGAGCGTCGTCAGTTCCGCGCGACGCGTGGCTTCGGCGTCCGACATCATCTGCAACCAACCCGCCAGCGTGACCGCTTGCTTGAACGGCACCAGGATCGTGCCGTGCGTGATGGCCAGACCGCGTTGCACCGCGATCTTGAACGAGATGTGCACGCTGCCCATCCCGGCCGGACGGTGGTCCAGACACTCCGACGCGACGGATTGGATCTCGAACTTGCGATCGATCAGCATCGACAAGTCCGCCGTCGTGCGGCGAACGGCTTCAGCGACCCACTTCGTGTCCAGTTCAGTCAAGGTGGCGGTGGTCATACGGGATCACCTTCGGCCTCCAAGGCCCCGCTCACTTGAAAGAAAGTCGCGCGAATTCGCCCGCCGCCGCGGCCGTATCAGTAACTCTCTTTGGGAGAGGGAAAGGACTTCCCTTTGACGTCCGACACGTAGTGCCTGAAGGCCGACGTCATCTCTTCGGCGATCTGCGCGTAGCGCCGCACGAAGCGCGGATGGAAGCGCGTGTACAACCCCAGCATGTCGTGCGTCACCAGGATCTGACCGTCGCAACCGGCGCCCGCACCGATCCCGATCACAGGAACCTCGAGCGTGCGCGCGATCTCGGTCGCGACCGCCGCCGGCACTTTCTCCAGCACGATCGCGAACGCACCCGCGTCTTGCAGCGCACGCGCATCGTGGCGCAATTCCTCGGCCTCTTCCGGCGTCGTCGCGCGCACTTGATACGTGCCGAAGCGGTGGATCGACTGCGGTGTCAGACCCAAGTGCCCCATCACCGGAATGCCGACGTTCACGATGCGGCGCACCGTCTCGCAGATCACTTCGCCGCCTTCGAGCTTCACCGCTTCGACCGCCGATTCCTTCACCATGCGTCCCGCGTTGCGCAACGCCTCGTCGGGGTTCACCTGGTAGCTCATGAACGGCAAGTCGCCCACGATCAGCGCGCGCTGCACGCCGGCCGACACCAGTTGCGCGTGGTAGAGCATCTGCTCCATCGTCACCGCCACCGTCGTCTCGCGCCCTTGCAACACCATCGCGACCGAATCGCCGACCAGGATCACGTCGATCCCGGCGCTGTCCAGAAGCTGCGCCATCGTGTAGTCGTACGCCGTCAGCGCCGCGATCGGCTCGCCGCGCAGCTTCATGTCCAAGAGACCCTTGGTCGTGACCTTGCGTCGATCCGGCGGGCCCTTCGGCGTGGTGTCGCGTTTGCTCATGAGTCCCATCAATCTATCAGGCCGTGTTCGAGGAGCGCGAGCGCGGAATGCGCTCCGTCCAGCGCTGCGCTCATGATCCCCCCGGCAAAGCCCGCGCCTTCGCCCACCGGCATGAAATTCACGAATCCGCGCGCGCGCCGCGTCTTGAAATCACGCGGCATGCGCACCGGCCCGGAGCTGCGCGATTCGAGCCCGACCAGGATCCCATCGTCGCCCGCGAAGCCAGTGATCGAGCGCTCGAACTGCGTGAGCGCGCGCCGCAACGCATCGCGCAGGAGCTCCGGCACGAGCTCGTCGACGCGCGCGGGCACCACGCCGAAACCGAAACTCGTGCGCATCTCGCCGCGGCTCGCGCGGCCGGCGAAGAAGTCGGATGCGCGCTGCGCCGGCGCGTGGTAATCGCCGCCGCCCGCGTCGAAGAAGCGCTGTTCGAGCGCGCGTTGGAAGGCCACGCCGTCGAACGGGCCGTTGCCGAACTCGGCCGGCGTGAACGTCGTCACCAGCGCCGCGTTGGCGTAGCGCGAACTGTGCGTCGAATTGCTCATGCCGTTCGTGCACAGGTACCCGTGTTCGCTGACGCTCGCCACGATGCGACCACCGGGACACATGCAGAAGGAATGCGTCGCCGGCACGCCGCCTGCAGCGCGACTGACGAGGCCGTAGCTCGCGGCGCCCAGACTGGCGACCTCGGGTCCGTCGCCGAACTGTCCGCGCGTCACCAGTTCCTGCGGATGCTCGATGCGCACGCCGAGTTGAAAGGGTTTGGCCTCGAACGCGACGCCTTGTTCCGCCAACGCGGCCCAGGTGTCGCGCGCGCTGTGACCGGGAGCGAAGACCACCGCGTCGACGGCGATGTCGCCGGCGGAGGTCTGCAAGGCGCGCACGCGACCGTGGTCGTGCACGATTCCGTCGACGCGCGTATTCCAGGCGAAGCGCACCCCCAGCTCCGCCATCCGCGCGCGCAGCTTCGGCAGGATGAAATGCAACCGGTCCGTGCCGATGTGCGCGCGCGAGTCGTACAGGATGTCGGGCTTCGCGCCGCAGGCCACGATCTCTTCCAAGATGGGCACCTCGAGCGGATCGTCGACGCGCGTGTAGATCTTGCCGTCCGAGTACGTGCCGGCGCCGCCTTCGCCGTACAAGAGATTCGACTCGGGGTTGGGCGTGCGCGTGCGGTGGAACGCCACCAGTTCGCTGCCGCGGCGCTCGAGCACCGAACCGCGATCGACGATCGTCACGCGCACTCCGCCGCGCGCCAAGACGATCGCGGCGAACAACCCGGCCGGGCCCGAACCGACGACCGCGACGTGCGCACCGGGGTGCGCGCGCCAACTCGGATGCACCACGCGCGGATCGAGGTCCGCGGCCGGCGGCGCCCGGCGCACGGTTCCGGAGCGTTCGGCGCGCGCGAGCCGTGCGCTGCGAAACCCCGCGTCGACCACGATGTCGGCGCACAACACGAAACGCAGCCGTCGCTCGCCGTTCTTCTTGCGCGCGTCGAGCGCCTTGCGCACGAGGCGAAAGCCGCGCACGCGCGCGGGATCGATCCCCAGTTCACGGCATGCGCGCTCGCGCACGAGCGCTTCGGGCTCCCCGAGCTGCAGTTCGAGGCCGAACACGCGCCACGTGACGGGAGCTTTGGGTACGTTCGGTTCCATGATCGCGGGTCGCGAGCCGCGCATGATACGTCGGACCCTGGAGCGGTTCGCGCACTCCGGCTACGCTTCCGCGTCGATTCCCCATGAGCCGCGCCCCTCGTCCTCGCAAGCAGCAGCTGGATCCCCTGTTCGAGTCGATCCTGTCGGCGCCGGACCGCGATCGCTGTCCGCTCGTGGACCCGGTCGTCTCGTTCGCGGAGACGGATGAGGCCGGCTATCTGCGCTCGATCGAGACGGCGGTCGAGCGCACGGTCGCGCTGGAACGGCGCGGCGCGTACCACGGTGAGTGGGCGGTTCTGGACGCCGAGGCGCTGCCGCGAGCCCTGCGCTCACCCGCGGACGCGTTCAGCAACGACGAGATCTTCTCCGCGATCCACGCGCGCTGGCACGATTGCAAGCCGATCGTGTTGCCGAGCATCGCCGCGGACGTCGTCGACGATTTCGCGGCCGAGATCGCCGAGCGCGACGCGCTGCGCGAGGATCTGTCGACGGCGGGCGGCTTGCGTCAGTTCGTCACCGCGCGCACGGCGGAGATCGAACCCGCTTTCGAACTGCTCGCGAAGCGCGCGAAGCTCGCCGATCCCGAGCGCGACATCGAGCGCGTCTTGCTCGCATCGTTCCCGCCCACCGGTCGCGGCAAGCGCATCGAGGACTTGTGGCTGAAATCCGCCTGGCTCTCGACGCACGACGACGACGCCAGCATGCGCCTGCGCTTCTCGTTCGGCTCCGAGCGCGACGACGACGCCTCGCGCGACATCGTGCGCCAGCGCGTCACGGCGGATCTGGCGGAACGGCTCCTGCCCGAGAGCGCCGCACTCAGCGCACATCCCGCACTCGCGCCGCTGCTCGACAAGCTGTGCGGCGAGAGCGTGCTCTTCACGCAGCACATCGCCTACTGGAACTCGAAATCCGGCGGTGCCTTGTTCCACCACGACGCGTTCGCGGAAGACGCCTTCGACGACGGCACGTGGCGCCAACTGGGTGTGTGCTACGTCCAACTCTCAGGTGCCACGGCGTGGCTCGCGCTCGCTATCGATGACCTGGCGGCGCGCTGCGCCGAGTTCGTCGAAGCGCTCGCGGAAGGCGCATTGCCTTGGGTCCGAGCGCAACTCTGCGGCGGAGGGCGTCCACCGATCCCGGGCGGATTCGAGCGCCTGTGGCAGCTCGCGCAGGACCGCGCCGCCTGCACGGCGGAGCTGGCCTTGCCGGGCCAGGGTGCACTGGGCGCGCTCGTGAATCGCGGCCCCGAATTCACGTCGTTCCTGGCCGACGCCGGGCACGGCTTCGTCCTCGAAGCCGGCGACGCGATCCTGCTCCCGAACCGCGGCTTGCACGCGACCTGCATGCATTCGGTGTTCTGCGCCTCCGAGGAGACCGGATACAGTCTCTCGCTCGCGCTGCGACCGAACCGTGAAGCGCCCGAGGACACAGAAGCACGGTCCCGCGACCGAAGATCGGCACGCTCGCGCGACGTGAGCTGAATCCAACACACCGCATGACCACACCGACGACTCCCGCTGCGCGCAACGACGGCCTCGCTCTCATCAAGGCGCGCGTGCTCGAATCCGTCTTCGACGACCTCGGCGTCGGACTCGCGAAGGTGCGCACGCTCGAGACACCGCCCGGCATGCCGGCGACTTCCGGCGCGAGCGCCATCGTCGGTGTGCCGCGCGAGACCAAGGTGATCGCGACCTGCGTGCCGGCCATGCTCGACTTCGCGCGCGCCAACGTGGCCGCGGACGGCACCTTGGTCGTGTTCTGCATCGGCGAGCGCACGAGCGAGGAACTGGCGGCGTTGCGCAATGCGTTGTGGCCCGAATGGCATGTCGTGGCGCACTACAAGACCTCCGACACCGGCATCTTGCGCGTTGCGCTGGACGAGAAGCGCGAGCTGAAGCGCTCGACCGGCATGAAGGGCATCGCTGTCGTCGCACGCCCGCGCGCGGCGGCGTTCGCACCCGAGGCGACGATCGTGAAGTTCGACAAGAATGCCGCCGGTTGGAACGGCAATCCGGGCGGACCGGGGTATCGACACTTCCGCTGGATGCGGCGCTACGTCGCGCTGTTCGCAGGTCCGGTCACGCCCGAGCGCGTGCTCGACTTCGGCTGTGGTGCCGGGTGGGTCGGCATCGAAGCCGCGCTGGCTGCGCCGCACGGCAAGCAGCCGGAGCTGTGCGCGTTCGATCCGAGCCCGGAGCTCGTGCGTATCGCGACCGAGAACGCGGCGGCGGCGGGCATCGCGCGCTTCGAAGGCCGCACGGGCTTCGGCGAGAATCCGCCCTTTCCGGCTGTGGGCGAAGCGCTTTTCGATCTGGTGTTGAGCTCAGGCGTGATCAGCTTTTCGGGCGACATCCCGCGCTGGCTGGACGGGCTCGTCTCCACGCTCGCGCCGGGCGGCACGCTCGTGATCGGCGACATCCACCGCGAGTCGGTCGGCATGCGGGAACGCAGAACGGAACGGCCGCTATTGCCGATGCGCGAGATGAATGCACAGGTGCGCGAAGAGGTGCGCCTGCAACTCGAGGCGCGCGGACTGGTGTTTGAAGCCTGGTGCGGCTACCAGCTCTCCCAGCGCCTGCCGCAGCTCAATCACCTCAGCGCCACCCGCCTCGGCGGCGCGCTCGATCCGCTGCTCGTGTGGTGGAACGCGCGCGCCAGCAAGCGAGAGCTCGCCAGCGGCTCGCGACACCAGGATCGCTTCGACAGCTGGGTGATGCGCTTGCGCCGCCCGTGAAGCCGCTCCCCGCGCCGATCTGTTGAATACGGTGCCAGAGCACTTTCATCACACTTCGCCGGGGTACGGAGTCAGGCTCCACTCCGCCGTCTTCGCCGCTGTTGCTTCGGTGGCTGGTTGAGTTTGACCGTACGGAGCCAGGATCATGTGGTGCAAACTCGCCGGCGTTGAACCGCGCGCCACCGGCAGGCCCCGCGCCGGCGAGTTTGCACCACATGATCCTGGCTCCGTACGGTCAAACTCAACCAGCCACCGAAGCAACACCGGCGAAGACGGCGGAGTGGAGCCTGACTCCGTACCCCGGCGAAGTGTGATGAAAGTGCTCTGGCACCGTATTCAACAGATCGGCGCGGGGAGCTACTTCACGGGCGGCGCAAGCAAGCCCAGGCCTAGATCCAGTTCGGCGGGTGAATGCGCCAAGACCAGCTCGCCGGCGAGGCGATCGAGTTCATCGCGGCTTTGAATCTGCATGAGTTCGCACGGCGAGGGCAGCGGGAGCGGCTGTACGCCGCGCGCGCGTGCGCCGGAAAGTTCGCGGGCGATGTGCTCAAGGTCGACCTGCTCGGGCAGGAAGGGTGCTCCGAAGAAGATCGGCAGCGTGCTCGGATCGAGCGCGACGCCGCCTGCCGCTGTGCGCCGCGACGGCAGGATCGCGATGACGTTGCCGGATTCGTGTCCGTGGTTCACGCGTTCGACGGTCTGATCACCGGCGTACAGCACGGGCTCTTCCATCTGCCGCGGCGCGACGAGCGCGGGATCCACGGCGAGGACCAGCAGCCACCCGGCGTCGAAGGTGGGCTTCTCACGGCGCCACGTGTGCGTCCAGGCGCGCTCGAGCACGAACGGCGTGGCCGAGCGAATCGCCCAAACGCCGCCGGCGACGGCGCGCGCGGGCGTGACGGGCTGACGCTCGACGGTCGCGCGCGTCTCGGCGAGGTAGCTGTAGACACCCAGAGCGAGCGCGCAGACAGCGAGGAGGAGAGCGAATTTCTTCATGGTCTGCGTTCCTAGCGCACGCACAGCGTGAGGTCGTCGAAGGCGAGGCGTCCGACCGAAGATCCGTAGGGTTCACCAAACAGGAAATCGATGCGCGTGATCTGCGCGAGATTCAGCGGCACGCCTTCGCGCAGGAAATCCCGCACGGGAACGCGCACGGTCTCGAAGTCCGCACCCCAACCGATGCCGGTGCCGCAGCCGCTGCGCAAGTACGGTTCCTCGATGCCGCCGCCGTAGGTGCCGAAGTGAATCGTGCTCTCGGTGCCGTCGCCGTCCGCGAGACGGATCGAGAACGTCAGATCGTAGAGTTCCGCGAGCGTGTTCGGAGCGCGCGTCAACTGCGCCGCGCGGAAGCTGATGAACGGGAACGGATTCAGATCCTGGGCCGCAGGCACGAGATCGAACGACAGATAGCCGCCGCTGGTGCCCCACTCGAACACGATGCCGCGCGTGTTGTCCGCCGGTCCGCCGAGCGTGATGCCGTTCATCGGATCCACGGTGTTGAACGAGAAGTCTCCGTTCGCATCGTCGAAGCGCCCTTCCACGAGGCTCGGCATGTTCCACACCATCGCCGCGCCCGAACTCGAGATCCCGGGGCCGTCGGCGACCTGGAAATCGTCGACGATGAAGTTCCCGATCGCGGGGTCTTCGCGGTACATGAGATCGACGTTGACGCACAACGATTCGGAAGTGCCGGGTGAGTGGAATTCCTCCCACTGGCGCCACAGACACTCGCGCGCGATCACGTTGCCTTCGAGGTAGTGCTTCATCAGCGGCAACAGATACGCCTTCATGATCGCGTGCGTGTCGGTGCGCGTGAGCTGACACGGCCCCGCAGCTACCGTGCTCCCGCCGCCGTCGTGAAACGCGCCGTGACCGACGCCGTGGATCGAGATCGATTGCCGCGTCCTGGTCGCGCGATCGTGCAGGTGAAAGGTCTGGCACTGATCGCAGCCGGGACAGCCCGACACGTCGTCGTCCGCGCCGCCGGTCCACAGGCTGAACGGCACGTCGTGCGGATTCGAGACGTTCGGGCCGAGGAAATCGGTCGGAGCGATGCTCGAAACGAGCTTGATCGAAGACTTGGTGAAATTCACCGGCGCGTACGTGCCGTCGAACAAACGGTCGTAGGCGATGACCACGCCTTCCGCGCCGCGGCTGTGACCCAGCCACGCGATGCGCGTTGCATCCAGGTGGCCGGCGAGCGCGCCGCCGGCGATCGTCGCGACGTTCGCGAGCAGGTACTCCGTGTTCGTGATCGTCGTCGTCGCCGCCGAATCCGGGCCGGGCACCGTGTTGTTCTGGTGACTCATCACGATCATGCCGTACGACGCGAGGTGCCGGCCGATGTGGTCGTACCAGGTGTAGTTGTGCCCGTTGCCGTGGCTCACGACGACGAGCGGCAGATTGCCTAGCGCGGCGATGTTCGTCGGGTAGTAGAGATCCTGTCCGAGGAAGGACCCGCCTGTGTAGAGCACCTCGGTGACAGCGAAGGGCCCGACCGCCGCGGTCGGCGCCAGCACGAAGAAGCCTGCCTCATCCAACGTGCCGTCGGCGAAATCACCGGCCGAGAGCAGTCCGTTCAAATCGAAATCGACGATGACGTCGTACGCGACTCCCAACCCCGCGCCCGCGTCTCCGGACAAGAGCCCGGTGTCGATCACGAAGCGATTCTCGCGCACTCCCCCGGCCTCGATCTGGATCGCGCGCGGCGTGCCGCTCACGTCGACGAGCGTCGGGTCGTTCGCCCACTGCGCGGCGGACTTGTGCGCCACGATGTACACGTTGGGCACGGCGCCGGAGGGGACCGGAAGAACTTGGGTATCGAACGCGATCTCGATCTGGCTGCCTTGAAACCACGCGGCTTCGTACGTGAACCAGGGGAACTCCTGCAGCGAGCGACCCGCGAGATCGATCGGCACGACGCCTGCAGGTCCCGCGGTGGCTAGAGGCGCGAGCGTGGGTGCGAGCTGGGCCGAGCCAGGCGTCAGTTGCGCGAAGGCGACTCCGGAGAGCCCCATGAATGCGAATGCGAGCCGAAGGTATTGGAACAAGCGCAGTCCTTTCTCCATGGACGACACTACCACGCCCGCGCCGATCACGGGACAGGCGAGCCGGCGCGCACGCGGCAAAAGCGGCGTACGCGATCCGGTGCTGCAGGATCAGGCGCGGTTCTTCGGGCCGCCCCAGGCGCGGGCCCCAAAATCGATCAACTGCGCGAGCAACGTGCGCATCTCCTTGCGCCGCACGATGTGGTCGATCTGCCCCTTCTCGAGCAGGAACTCGGCGCGCTGGAAACCGGGCGGAAGCTCCACCTTCAACGTGGTCGCGATGACGCGCGGACCGGCGAAGCCGATCAGTGCACCGGGCTCGGCCAGCGTGATGTCGCACACGGAGGCGAACGAAGCGGTGACGCCGCCCGTCGTCGGGTTCGTGAGCACGCAGATCGAGAAGCCGCCGGCCTCGTTCAACGACGCGAGCGCCGCGCTGGTCTTCGCCATCTGCATCAACGACAGCATGCCTTCGTGCATGCGCGCGCCGCCCGAGCTGGTGAAGATCACGAGCGGTTCGCGGCGCGTGCGCGCCAGGTCGCACGCCAGCGAGATCTTCTCGCCGACGACTTCGCCCATCGATCCGCCCATGAATGAGAAGTCGAGCACCGCCAGCACGACGGGCCTGCCGTCGATCGTTCCGGTGCCGAGGATCAACGCTTCGTTTTGCTTCGTGCGCTCGACCGTGCGGCGCACTTTCTCGCCGTACAGCACGGTGTCCTTGAACTGCAGGCGATCGAGCGCCGTCAGTTCGGTGAACTCTTCCTGGAACGAGCCTTCGTCCATCACCATGTTCACGCGCGCGCGGCCGGGCAGCGTGAAGTGGAAGTCGCAGGCCGGGCAGACCATGCCCTTTTCCTCGAGTTCCTTGCGGTAGATCATCTGGCCGCAGCTCTCGCACTTGAGCCACAACCCGCCGGGCATCTCTTTCTTCTTCCAGCGCAGGCGCGAGCGCCGCTCCGGATTGAGCTGTGCTTCGAGATCTTCCTTGGTGACGTCGGCTTCGCCGAAGACGCCTTCTTCCTCGCGCTCGAGTTCACGGCCCGCGGGCGCACCGGGGATCGGACGCTCGGCCTCGACGCGTTTCTCTGCGGCCTTCTCTGCGGACGTCTTCTGCTTGCCGCCCGATTCGGGATCCGTGGGACGTGTGCTCATGAATTCAGGGGGCATGCGTCATCTCGCTGGATGGAGTTTTCGGCGCTCGTGCGAAAGCGTGCGAGCGTCGCGTGCATGTCGGGTGCACCGAACAAAGCCGAACCGGAGACGAACACGTCGGCGCCGGCCTGGGCGCAGGCGGGAATCGTCTCGGCATTCAGACCACCGTCCATCTCGACGTAGCCTTCGAAACCGCGCGCACGCAGCGCACGCGTCTTCGACAGCACGTCGGGAATGAACTTTTGACCGCCGAAGCCCGCGAAGACGCTCATCACGAGGACGAGGTCGACGGCGTCCAGGACGGGGAACACGCGCTCGATCGGGATGTCGGGGTTGAGCGACACGCCGACTTTTTCGATGCCCAGGCGTCGGAACTCGGCGATGGTCGCGCGCGCTTCCTTTTCGCCGGCGCAGGTCTCGATGTGAAAGGTCAGGACGTGCGCTCCGGCCGCGGCGAACGCTGCGGCGTAGCGCAGGGGCTCGCTGATCATCAGGTGCACGTCGAGCGGGACGCTGGCGACGCGCTTCAGGGCGGCGACGACGGGGGGGCCGATCGTCAGGTTGGGCACGAAATGCCCGTCCATGACGTCGACGTGGAGCCAGTCGGCCCCGGCCGATTCAGCCCGCTGGACCTCGCTCTCGAGGTTGGCGAAGTCCGCCGACAGGATCGACGGGGAGATGAGGATCGGGCGCGTCATCGCGAGGGGTCCAGCATAGTCTCTGGCGACCACAGAGTCGCCGACCCCGTTTCCAGAGCCTCCAGGGGGCGGTCCGCAGGTAGTGGCGTCGTCCGCTGGTCGCCTCGGGTTCGCCCCCGATGGCGCCCTTCCAGCCCGGGTCCGCGACGCCTGAGCACGCCTTCCAGCGCTCCTCTGGGGGTCGGGCTAGCCACGACCAGCGGAGGGGGCCAGTACCCTCCTGGCGCGAGTGCGATCCCCGAGTTGGGAGCCCGCGCCTAGTGGGGCCCCGCCCGTTGCAGGGCCGCGATCCCCGGCAGGAGCGTGCCTTCCAGCAGTTCCAGGCTGGCGCCGCCGCCGGTCGAGATGTGCTTGATCTCGGAGGCGAGTCCCAGCATCTCGATCGCCGCGACCGAATCGCCGCCGCCGATCACGGTGTAGCCCGCGCAGGCCGCGACCGCCTGCCCCACCGCGGCGGTGCCGTCGCGAAAGGACGGCCACTCGAAGACCCCCATCGGACCGTTCCACACGACCGTCTTGGCGGTGCGGATCCTGGAGGCGAACTTCGCGCGCGTCTTGGGGCCGATGTCGAGCCCCATCAGGTCGCCGGGGATGTCGGGCCCGTCGACCGCGACGGCTTTCTCGTGCTCGCCGAAAGCCGCCGCGCAGACGTGGTCTTCGGGCAGACAGACTTCGACTTTCAGCCTCGCAGCCTTCGCCAGCGCCCGCTTGACCGCGTCCACCTGGTCCACCTGCACGAGCGACTTGCCGACGCGGTAACCGTTCGCGGCGAGCAGCGTGTACGCCATGCCGCCGCCGACGAGGAGCGTCGTGACGCGATCGAGCAGCGCGTCGATGACGGCGAGTTTGTCGCTGATCTTCGCGCCGCCGAGGATCGCGACGTAAGGCAGCTCTGGCTCTTCGAGCACGCGTTTGAAGGCCGCGATCTCGCGCTCGAGCAAGAGCCCGGCGCACGACGGCAGGAGGCGCGCGACGCCGCACACCGACGCGTGATCGCGGTGCGAACTGCCGAAGGCGTCGTTCACGAACACGTCGCCGTTCGCAGCGAGTTCGCGCGCGAATTCCACGTCGCTCTTCTCGTCGCCGTCGTGGAAGCGCACGTTTTCGAGCAGCACGATGCCCTTCGGATCGGCGCGCGCGATGGCCGCGACGACCCCCGCACCGATGCAGTCGTCGAGCTTGGTCACGTGCACGCCGGCAAGTTCCTCGAGACGCTCACCCATCGGCACGAGCCGCAGAGCTTCGACGACCTTGCCCTTGGGCCGCCCGAGATGGCTCATCAGGATCGGGTGGCCGCCCTGCTTCAAGATCTCTTGAATCGTCGGCAGCGCGGCGCGGATGCGCGTGTCGTCGGTGATCGCGCCGCTTGCATCCTGCGGCACGTTGAAGTCGACGCGCACGAGGACGCGCTTCCCCTTCAAGTCGAGGTCTCTCAGTGTGGGCGTGACGAGCGAGAACTCCGGTGCCACGCGCTCAGGCCTTCGCGCCGGCCGCGGCGGGCTTCGAGTCCTTGAGCTTGTGCGCGTACAGCATCAAGTCGACGACGCGCATGCTGTAGCCCCACTCGTTGTCGTACCACGAGACGATCTTGACCATGTTGTCCCCCATCACCATCGTCGACTTGGCGTCCAGGATGGAACTGGACGGGTTACCGATGATGTCGGACGAGACGATCGGGTCGGTGCAGTACTCGAGCACGCCCTTCATGCGCTTCGCCGAGGCCTCGAGGAAGGCCTTGTTGACCTCGTCGATCGTGACCTTCTTCTTCAGGACGCACACGAGGTCGATCATCGAGCCGTCCGGCACCGGCACGCGCATCGCGACGCCGTCGAGCTTGCCTTTCAAACGCGGCAGGACTTCGCCGACGGCGCGCGCGGCGCCGGTCGTGGTCGGGATGATCGACAAGGCCGCAGCGCGCGCACGGCGCAGGTCCTTGTGCGGCAGATCGAGGATGTTCTGATCGTTGGTGTACGCGTGAATCGTCGTCATCAAGCCGCGCTCGATGCCGAAGGCTTCGTCGAGGACCTTCGCGACCGGCGCGAGGCAATTCGTCGTGCAGGACGCGTTGCTGATGATCTTGTGCTCGGCGCGCAGTTCTTCCTCGTTGACGCCCATCACGATCGTGGCGTCGATCGCGTCCTTGGACGGCACGGTCAAGATCACTTTCGCGGCACCCGCGTCGAGGTGCTTCTGACAACCGTCGCGGCTCGCGAACACACCCGTCGCCTCGACCGCGAAATCGACCTTGTTCAGCTTGTGCGGCAGTTGCGCCGGGTCCTTGATGGCCGTGATGGTGATCGTCTTGCCGTTGACGATCAGGTCGTTGCCCTTCGCCTCCACCGTGCCGTCGAAGCGCCCGTGGACGGAGTCGTACTTCAAGAGGTGAGCGAGCGTCTGGGCGTCGGTCAGATCGTTGATGTGCACGACTTCGACGTCGGTGCGCCTGGCGCAGATGCGGAAGACGTTGCGTCCGATGCGGCCGAAGCCGTTGATGGCGATGCGCATACCCATGGTGGTGCTCGTTCTGGCGGAGGGTGGAGGCGTCCGTGGAATCGGCGCCGTCATCCCGTCGCGCGAGCAGCGGCGTGGTGCGGCCGTCCAGGACTGGGGGTCTAGGAAGGTGGATTGGCTCTGAAGCGGCCTTTGCGGAAGCAGTGCGCGACGGCGCCCTGTTTCCGGCAAAAACCGGGCAGCGAGGGTACAGCGACCCGCCGATGGGTTCAACGCGGGGCCGCTGTCCGGATTCGGAGGCTCGCGCCTCCACTCCCCCGCCGGCAGGGCTACGCTAGCCCCTCGCGAGCGACCCCGCCCGCGGCGCACGACCATGTCCTTCACCGAGCACTCACACCTCCACGCCACGCCGAGTTCGGGCGCATTCTCGCCCGCGCGCTGGGGTGCCTTGGCCCGCGCCGTCGCGGTGGATCCCGAAGCCCCCATCGTCGTGGCTTTGTCGGGCGGCGCGGACAGCGTGTACCTGTTGCACGTCCTCGCCGCGGCCGTGCCCGCCGTGCGCCTCCTGGCCGTGCACGTCGCACACGGATTGCGCGGTGAGGAGAGCGAGCGCGACGCGCGCTTCGCCGCGGATCTGTGCACGGCGTTGAACGTCCCTTTCAAGCGCGTCGAAGCGCCGCTTTACCCGAGCGCAACCGGGCTCGAGGCGCGCGCGAGAGAAGTGCGCTACGCCGCGTTGTGCCGCGCCGCGCGCGAGGCCGACATCGGTGTGATCGCGACCGGACACCACGCCGACGACGCGCTCGAGACCTTGATCATGCGCATGATCCGCGGCACGGCGCTCGAGGGGCTCGCGGGACTCGAAAAGAAAGTCGCTCTGACGCGGCCGATGAACAACGCTCGCGGCTGCGCGCACGAGCGCATCGAGGACGGCGGGACGCCGCTCGTCCTGGTGCGCCCGTTGATCGCGCTGCGACGCGAGGAAGTGCGCCGCACGCTCAGCGCCGAGGGACTGGCCTGGATCGAAGACGGTTCGAACGCGAGCGATCGTTTTGCGCGCAACCGCGTGCGCCACGCGCTGCTTCCGCGCCTCGACGAAATCGCCGGACCGGCGGCGCTGGAGAACCTGCGCGCGTTCGGATCGGCGGTCGAAGAGTTCGAGGAACACTGCGCCGCGCTCACGACGGACATCCACTGGTCACCGCCGGTGCACGCCGCCGCGCGCCGCGGCATTCACGAAACGGATCTGGGCGGGTCGATCCAGCGCGCGCTGTTGATGCGCCTCGCGCGACCGCTCTTGAAGCGTGCCTTGTGGCGGCTCGTCACCGAAGGCGTCGGCAGCGCGCCGTCGCGCCGCGTGCTCGAACGCATCGTCGACGACCTCGCCTCCGGGCGCACGGCGATCCACGGATTGCCAGCCGGATTCAGCCTGCAATTGCGCTCCGATCTGGTCTTGTTGGAGCCGCCCGCGACCGTGCCCGCAGCTCGCTCGCACGACAGCGCACAGCTGGATCTGTTCGAGACGCACACGAGTGCGAGTGCACAGCCCCTCAGCGTTCCAGGCCGCGCGCGGCTCGCCGATGGACGCGTGATCGAAGCACGCGTGCTCGAGGTCAAGAGCACGGCAACAGTCTCCCGTTCTGAACTCGACGGCGAACTCGACCTCGAACTCCTGGACGGCCCGCTCTCGGTGCGTTTCGCGCGACCCGGTGATCGCTTCCGCGGCCTGGGCGCTCCCGGCGCCAGGTCACTCGCGCGCTTCCTGGCCGACGCCGGCGTCCCGCGCAACGGGCGCGGTCGCGTGCCGCTCGTCTGCGCCGGCGACGAGATCGTGTGGGTCGCCGGCGTGCGACCGTGCGAGCGCGCGCGCGTCTCGGAGCGCACGACGCGCCGCCTCGTGTTGCGGCTCGTCCACAAGGACGCCGAACGCCCCACCCGCCGCCGGACCTCGAGCGCGCCGGTTTTGCCCTTCGACAGTCGGTGACTCACCGCACTGGGATCGGTACCTTGCGCAGTGCAGTGGACGCATTCGTCGTCGTCGAACACCTCGTTGTCGAACACCCTGGAACAAAACCTCGCCCGCGCGCGCGGTGCGATCGCCGACGCCGCCCGGGGCGCCGGACGCGACCCTGCGAGCGTCACCCTCGTGGCCGTCACGAAGTCCGTGAACCTGCGCACCGCCCTCGACCTCTGCCGCCTGGGCCAGCTCGATCTGGGCGAGAATCGCGTCGAAGCGCTGGAGCAGCGCGCCCGGGCCTTCCGCGAGCATGACCTGGCTTGCCGCTGGCACTTCGTCGGCCACGTCCAGCGCAACAAGGCGCGGCGCGTGGCTGAGGTCGCGGACGTGGTGCACTCGGTCGATTCCGAGGCTCTGATCGAAACGCTGGATCGCGGCGCGGGAAATGTGGGACGATCCCTGGGCGTGTACCTCCAGGTGAAGCTCCATCCCGAAGCGACGAAGTCCGGGCTCGCGCCCGAGGACCTGCAGTCCGCCGTCCGCGCCGTCACCGCTGCGCCCGCGCTCCATTGGCTCGGGTTGATGACGATGGCGCCGCTCGTCACCGACGATGCCGAGCGCGCAGGGCACCTCGCCGAACAGGTCTTCACCGAACTCGCGCGTCTCTCGGCCGGTTGCGTCGCGCGCGGCGCGCCCGGCAGCGGACTGTCGATGGGCATGAGCGGCGACTTCGAGCGCGCGATCCGCCACGGCGCGACCTGCGTGCGCATCGGCACGCGACTCTTCGAAGGTGTCGCGGCGAACGAGGGCGCGGCATGAGCCCGCAGAACGCCGACCGCTGGCGCCTCGAAGTCGTGGGCGAGACGCTCCCGCCCGCCGCCATGCCGCGCGCCGGAGTGCTCGTCGTGGGCAGCGATCCCGCGCTCGCCGGCTATGTCGTCTCGGGCACGGGCGTCGAGTCGGCGCACTGCGCGATCGGTCGCACGAAGGGCGGCGGTTTCGCGATCAAGGACCTCGGTTCAGTGTCGGGGACGATCGTGAACGACAAGCGCGTGGCTGCCACGCGTCTACGCGCCGGTGACCTGATCAAGATCGGCGTCGTGCGCTTGAAAGTCGTCGACCCGGATGCGCAGAACGGCACCGACGCGGACGACGCCAACGAGACTCTGGCGCTGGACGCGGACGAGATGATCGAGGAACTCGCCGCGCGGCCCAAGTCCGTGAACCCGTCGCTGCCTTCGATTCCCGGCTATCGCATCGAACGCCTGCTCGGTCGCGGCGGGATGGGCGACGTGTACCTGGCCGTGCAGCAGAGCCTCGCGCGCCAGGTCGCGCTGAAGGTGCTCAGCGCCAAATTCGAAGCCAACCACGATTTCGTGCGGCGTTTCCAGGCCGAAGCACGCGCGGCGGCGGCGTTGAACCACCCCAACATCGTGACCGTGTTCGACGTCGGCGAAGCGGGCGGAAAACACTACCTGTCCATGGAGTACATGGACCGCGGCAACCTCGAGGATCGCCTGAAGAACGGCGCGCGCATCACGGAGCGCGAAGTGCTCGAGATCCTGCGCGACGCGACGGCGGGTCTCGAGTACGCCGAGTCGCGCGGCATCGTGCACCGCGATCTCAAGCCCGCGAACTTGATGCAGAACCACGTCGGCACGACGAAGATCGCCGACCTGGGTCTCGCGACGCACGTCGAGAGCGAGGAGGCGCAGCCTGCGGACAAGAAAGTGTTCGGCACGCCGCACTTCATGTCGCCCGAGCAAGTGCGCGGCGAGCGCGTCGATTCGCGCTCGGACTTGTACTCGCTGGGTGCGACGGCCTATCGCCTGCTGACGGGGCGCACGCCCTTCGAAGGTCCCAACGTGCGCGAGATCGTCAAGGCCGTGCTGCGCGACGAGCCCAAGCCGATACGCGAATTCGCGCCGGACGTCTCGGACGGAACGGCGGCGCTCGTCGAGCGCCTGATGAAGAAGGACAGCGCCGCGCGCTACGCGTCCGCTGCCGAAACGCTGGCCGAGATCGCGCGCCTCTGCAATCCTTCGCAGCACGCCGTGACGATCAACGTCCCCGCGGAGCCCGGGCGCCGCTCCAAGGCCGGCGTCTATTTCGTGCTGTTCCTGCTCGCGCTCTTGGCCGCGTGGTTTTGGATCGACAGCCGCCCGCAGGCACCGGCGCCGGTCGTGAACGGCAGTCGATCCGGCGCGCCGGACGCGCCGGATGTGTCGCCCCCGCCGGTCGAGGTCGGCGACGTGCCCTCCGTCGCGACGGCGGGCACGACGAGCACCACGACCACGCCGCAGCCCGAGACGCCCAAGGAGAAAGACGACAAGGACCTGCAGTTGTTCGAAGCGCAGGCCAAACTCGCGCTCCTCGAACTCATGGGGCGCGAGATGCCCGAGACCGTGCGGCGCGACGAACTGCGTTTGCTGCACTCGCGCTTCCAAGGCACCAGCGCCGCCGCCGAAGCGCTGGAAAAGGCCGACGCGATCACGAACCGCATCGTGGCCGAGGAAAACGCGCGCGTCGCCCGGCGTGCCGAGATCGATGCGCTGATGGCGAAACTGCTCGCGGCCGCCGCCCTCGACGACCATCCGCCGCATCCCGGCCGTTCGTACCTGGCCATGCGCGTCGTCGACGGTCAGGCCGCGCTGCGCGAGGATCCGGACTTCATCGATCGACGCAAGACGCTTGAGACGGTCGTGGCACGCACGGCGATCGCGTACTCCGACCAGGTCCTGACGGAGGTCGCAGCGAAGCTCGACAAGGGCGACTGGGAAGGCGGACGCGCGCAACTCGCGGAGCTTCTGACCCTCTTCGATCTGCCCGAGTTTCCGATGGGCGAAGCCCCGGCCGGCGTCACGGAGTTGTTCGAGAAGGGCCGTACCGCGCGCGAGCGACTGCACACGATCGAAGCGACGCGCGAGGTGTTCGAACGGCGGCGCAATCGCGACGAGGCGCTGGCGATCGCACAGGGATTCGCCGGCGAAAGCGGCTTGGAGCGCGAGTTGCGCGCGCTCGATTTCAGCGCGGCCAAGGCGCGCATCGAAGCGATCCAGCCCAAGCTCGGCAAGGGGCCCGCCCTGGACTTCTTGACCGAGTTGGCGGCGGATTGCGTGCGCGCGCGCGCCGTCCTCGAGACTCTGAGCCGCGAATGCTCCGCGGGCGGCTGGCGCCGACGCAGCTTCGGCGATCCGCGCGAGAAGCGCACCACGACGCGCAATGCGACGGGCGCCGACACTACCGGACTGCTGTTCGACGGCGACGGCGGCGTGGCGGACCACATCCCCTGGTCGGCCTTCGGCGGCAACACGAAAGTGCTGTCGGACCTGTTCTACGACCGCTGCACGCGCGACTGGACGCCGGCTGAATTGCACGGCATCGCGGCGCTCTTGCGCCTCGAAGCCTGCATCGAAGTGCTCGACGGCGCCGCCAAGATGTTCGACGCGCAGAAGAGGTCGAACTTCACCGAATCGAACCAGCGCGACATGCTCGAGGTCTTCAACACGCTGTCGAGCTGGGCTGCGCGCGCGCCCGAGGAGAAGGACGAGATCGCGCGCGAATCCGAAGCGACGCAGATCCTCGCGCGCGCACTGCGCCAGATGACCGACAGCCAGTGGTCGACGGCCGTCGTCGCGATCGAGCGTCTGCTGACGGAATACCCGAACGCGCTGCTCGTGCGCCTGCTCTCGAACGGCCTGCCTGTGGACGAGAAGCGCTAGACTCGTGCACACGATGGCCCAAGACGAGCCCCGCGAGCAGGCCCGACCGGCGTTCACCTGCCTGCGCGCCCTGGACGGCGGACGAGCGGCGAGCTTGACGGTGCGCGCACAACCGGGCGCGAAACGCTCGGGGTTCGCGGGCTTTTGGAACGGGATGCCCAAGATCGCCGTCACCGAGCCGCCCGACAAGGGCCGCGCGAATGCGGCGATCGGCGCCGAGATCGCGCGCCTGTTCGGCTTGCGCGTCGCGGCGGTGACGCACGTGTCGGGCTCGACAGCGCGCGAGAAAACCTACAGGCTGGAGTGCGCGCCCGCCGTCGTCGAACAAGGACTCGCCCGACTGAGGGCCGAAGCAGCAGGAGAAGAAGCATGAGCGGTTGCAAATTGGACGAGGCCGTGGGCACCGCGGCGGCGGAGATCGGCTCGCGCGCGCTGCCGCGCCCCGATGCGTTCTTGTTCCTCGGCACCGGGATCGGGATGCTGCCGGCCAAACTCTCGCGCGCCGCGCGCGTGCAACTCGGACGCATCGGCGGAGTCCCCAAGCCCTGGCGCGATGCGGTACTGCACGTCGGCTTCCTGGGCGAGACGCCGGTGTGGATCCTCGAAGACGCTCCCGGTGCGCCCGAATTCGGCGGCAACGAGATGTCCGGTGAAGCGCCGTGGGTGCGCGCATTCCCGTGTTGGCTCGCGGCGGCGGCCGGAGCGCCGGTGTGCGTTCACACGTCCGCGGGCCTGGCGCTCGAGTCGCGCGCGAATCCGGTGGCGCCGCTGTCACTCGCGTTGGTCACCGACCACATCAATCTGTCGGGACGCACGCCGCTCCTAGGATTGGGCGATTCGAAGCTCGGTCCGCTGTTCCCCGATCAATCACGCTTGCACCTCGCGTCGTTGCGTCACAGTGCGTTGGCGCGCGGACGCAAGTTGGGCGTGCCCGTCGTCGAGGCGATCGCCGCCTGCACGCCCTTCCCGGCACTCGAGACGCCGGCGGAGCGCGGCTACTGGGCGCGCGCGGGCGCCGACATCGCGGTGCAAGGTCTGGCACAGCCGCTGCTCGCGTGCGCGCACTCCGGGCTCGCGGTGCTCGCGATCGTGTGCATCACCGATTCCGGCGAGGGCATCGACGACGTCGGGAGCCTCGTGCGCAACGCGGACAAGCTGGCGCCCGCGCTCGAGGATCTGGTCGCGTCGCTGGCACCCGATCTGGCCAAGGCCGCGAACGAACTGGGCGTCGAAGAGGCCTGATGAGTGCGGCGCCGCGCATCGCCGTGTTCGTCTCGGGCGGCGGGCGCAGCCTGGAGAATCTGGCTCTGCGGATCGCAGCCGGGGAACTGAACGCACAGATCGCGCTCGTGCTCACGAACAGTCCGCGCGCCGGTGCGCTCGAACGCGCGCGGCGCCTGCGACTCGCGCACGTCGTGATCGACGGAGAAAAGCGCCTCTCTCCGGCGGAGTTCTCGCTCGCGGCGTTCCGAGCGGCGGAAGCGGCGGGCGCGGAACTCGTCGTGCTCGCCGGGTTCCTGCGCCTGCTCGTGATCCCCCCGGCGTGGCTCGGTCGGGTGCTGAACATCCATCCCAGTCTCTTGCCGGCCTTCGGCGGGCACGGTTTCTACGGACACCGCGTGCACGAGGCCGTGATCGCGAGCGGTGTCGCCACCTCGGGTTGCACCGTGCACTACGTCACCAACGAGTACGACGCCGGACCGATCCTCTTGCAACGTGCGCTCGAAGTTCGTCGCGACGACACGCCCGACACTCTGGCTGCACGCGTATTCGAGGAGGAGAAGCTCGCACTCCCCGCGGCGATCGCGCTGCACCTCGCGAACGATCCGCGTGCACGGGCGGCGCGCGCCGCGCTCGTGTCCTAAGACCTGCGCGTGCACGGCGCCTCAGCGCTCGAGGCCCAGACCCGCGATGTGTTCGGCGAGCATCCGCGCGACCAGCGCGTGCCCTTCGCTAGACCAGTGGCACAGCGTGTTGAAGACCGTCACACCTCGCGCCTCCGCTTCCTTGCAGAGCGGAGTGGTCGACACGTGCGCGAGCTTCAAACGCGCACACGCGGCCGTGATCTCCTGCTCGATGCGTTCGGCGTCGGGGTAGCCTTCGTAGCGGCAATGCGGAATCGTCAGGACGAGGAGTTGGGCGTCCACATCCCGCACCGAGCGCGCGAGACGCGCCAGCAGGCGTTCGGAGATCTGCGCATGGTTTTCGAATTCGGCGTCGGATGTGTACGCGCCGCGCGTGCCCGCGAGGCGCCGTTCCAGGGCACACAGCGCAGCCCAGACGTAGGATCCACCCACACCCCCCCCCAGCGCGCGGCGCGCCTCGTCGGGCGGCGGAACCGTCGCGGGATCGAGACGCAACCCGTCGTGCTGAAGCACGAAGCGCGGTTTCGCTCCCTCGCGGAACGAAAGCCCGTTGCGCCGGAAATCATCGAGAAAATAGCCCACGACGACGAGTGCGGGCCGCAGGCCTGCAATCTCCGTCTCGAAGGCGCGCACTTGTTGATCCAGGCCCCAGCCGTTGGTGCCGGTGTTGATCACCGCGCGATCCGTCACGAGTTCCGCGAGGCGCGCCGCGTAGGTCTCTGCGTCGCGCACACCCAGACCGTACGTGAACGAATCGCCGAGCAGCACGATCGGCGCGTGTGTGCGCAAGGCCTTGGACTCCGGGTGCGGCGTGACACGGTGTCCGTGTTCGTCGTGCGTCACCCCGTCCGCGCGCCAATTGCGGCGCATGCGCCAGCCCAGGATCTCGTCATGCTCGATGTCGGGGGCGAGCCTGGGTTCCGCGCGAAAGTGCTCGCGCCAGTACGCATCCGTATTGGGATCGAGCAGCGCTTTTGCATCGACGGTCGCGCGCAGGATCGCTTCCGCCGCCAGCCACGCGAGCGCGACTCCGGCGGCGAGTGCGACGAGGATGCGCAGCGAGCTGCGTTTCCTGTCTGCGGATGATTCGGACTGCGCCGCGTTCGTCTCCACGCGGGGGGTAGTCTGCGACAATCCGCCCTCGCAGGGAACAGGCGCTCAGGTGGCGACCGCACACATGAGCGTCGCGAGGCTCAGGACGTCGTCTGCATTGTGCTGAAACACGCCTTCCAGGCGGTGCGGACGGTGCGCCAGGAAGTCGAACCAGGCCGCAGGCGCGAAGCTGCCGGGCAGGTCGTCCGTGCGCACCACGCCGACGAGTTCGCGCTCCAGGGTCTTCAGCTTGCAGTTCTCGAATTGGCCGCGGTGCGCGCGGCGCAACGGGTGGTACAGGTCCAGGTGGATCGTGCTCTCGAACGGCGGCGTCACGCCGTGGAGCCGCATCTTGTCTTCGAGTCGATGGCGATCGAAGGACTTGCCGAAGAAGGACACCAGCACCGACGCGTCGGCGATACGCAGAGAGACCTCCTCCAAGAGCCGCTTTTCTTCGGCGGGGTGCGGCAAGAAACCCTGCCACAGTTCGAAGCGTCCGGCGGTGAAACGGCCCAGCCCGACCAGGTAGACGTAGGTCCCCGCCCCACCCGACAATCCGGTCGTCTCGGTGTCGAAGAAGAGCGCCCGCGAGAGGTCGATCGATTTCAAGCGCTCATCGCGCGCGCGTTCGGCCAGCGTGTTGAGCGTCACATCGAACACCTCGTTGAGGCGCCGCGAACCGTGCTGATGACCAGCCTCATACCACGCCGTGCGCGCCCACGTGCCGCGCTCGCTTTGGTTCAATTCACGCGGCGTACCCAGCGAGAGCGCGCGCGGAGCGTGCGCGACAGGCTCCCCTGAAACCGCAGGCTGCGCCACCCAAGCAGTCCCCCGCGCTCGCCGCGCGAGGCGCGCGAACACGTCGCGGCGCTCTTCGGCGCACGCCCCGGACTGTGCGGGTGGATGCGCGGGCTCCGTGCGCGCGTTCAAACGCCGCAGACGCGCGCGGATCGGGTCCTCGCTCAAACAGGCAGCTCCGCCGCCGGCGCAGGCGTGCTCTCTTCGTCAGCGACGTCGAACTCGAGCGGATCCGGACCCGCGGTCAGGTGTTCGAGCACGTGCCGCGCGGTTTCCTTGCCCAGCGGTCCGACTTCCTCGACCGGCCCCACGCAACCCGGACAGCCGCCGGCGCACGGACAATGCGCGACGACGTCGAGCGCCGCCGCTGCGAGCGCGCGCCAGCAACCGAAGAGGATCTCCGCCAGCCCGACGCCGCCTTGCACCGCGTCGTACAGGATCAAGGTCGGTCGCCGAAAATGCGGCGAACGCACGTGCGCCGAGAGTCCCAGATCGGAGGGCTGACAGCGCAGGAAGATCGGCGCCACGCGGCGGATCAGCGTGCCGACGCCGCGCCACGCGGCGCCGCGATCGCCGCCGACGAGGCCCAGATCCAGCGCGGTCGCGTCCGAGATCGTGAGCACGAAGGCTTCGGTGTCGAGTTCTTCGGGCGGCAGGTGAATGTCCTCCGCGCCGACGTTTTCGCGCGTGTAGAAGCGCACTTTCTTGTACTGCGTCGCCAGCGTCGTGACGTGCACTTCGCCGCGCCAGACGGAGAGGTCTTCGCCGTCGGGACGCGGTTCGGTCGCTGACGGACGGGTCGGTGTCGCGTTCGTGAACGGCCGCGCGACCGGTGCACTGCCGCGCGTGCGGCGCGCGCGCTCTTCCAGTCGCAGGACGCGCACGGCGACGTCGACTTCGGCCTCGGTGAAATAGTCGCTCTCGACCGCGCGCACGTACGCGCGCCGATTCTCGTAGTCGAAGCGCTCCACCTTCCAGATCTCGCCTTCGACCTGGTAGATCGCGCCCTCGTGCACGGCTTGGATCGAACCGGCGCGGTCGATCTCGGCGATCGCCTTCTTGGTCTCCACGTCGAGGATCAAGACGTTGTCGGGATCGGTGCCGCCCAAGGTCACGTCGGCCGCGGGGTAGGCGTCGGCCATCCACCACCAGGTCGAGTCGCGCTTGTGCAGGAAGCGCGATTCCTCGGCCAGATAGTCGAGCACGTGCGGCGCGTGTTCGACGTCCCCGTAGGCAGGGTCGTCGAGCAACTTCGTCGCCACGTTTTCGCGGAACGGCAGTTCGAAGGCCGCGCACTTCACCTGCTCGCAGAGGATCACGAGGTTGTTCGGATCCAGGCCCAGGCGTTCCTTCGGCGTGCCGAACAAGCTCTCGGGGTGGCGCGCGAGGTACTGATCGATCGGATCGCTGGTCGCGACCTGAACGACGAGGCTGGGTTTCGCGCGGCGCCCCACGCGTCCGGCGCGCTGCCAGAACGAGGCCTGGCTGCCGGGGTAGCCGACCAGCACGGCGACGTCGAGCGCGCCGATGTCGATGCCGAGTTCGAGCGCGTTGGTCGACACCACGACCTTGACACGGCCTTCGCGCAGCCCGGTTTCGATCTCGCGCCGCAAGAGCGGCAGGTATCCGCCGCGATATCCGCGGATCTCGTCGGGGGACAGACCCAGGTTCGACGCCGCTTCCTTCAGATAGCGCGTGAGCACTTCGACGTGCGTGCGGCGACGGCAGAAGAAAATCGTCTGGTGCGACGGCCCGCAGACGGCGCGCGCCAGTTCGCGCGCTTCTTCGAGCGCATTGGCGCGCAGGCCCGCGACCGGATTCAGCATGGGCGGGTTGTACACGCCGAACGTGCGCGCGCCCGAAGGCGAGCCGTCTTCCTCGATCACCGTCACGTCGCGTCCGATCAATCGCCGCGCGTGCTCGGCGCCGTCGCGCAGCGTGGCCGAGCACAAGAGAAAGCGCGGATCGGAGCCGTAATGCCGCGCGATGCGCACCAACCGCCGCAGCACGTTGGCCACGTTCGAGCCGAAGACGCCCGAGAGCGTGTGCACCTCGTCGATCACGATGTAGCGCAGGTCGCGGAACAGTTCGCTCCACTTGGCGTGGTTCGGCAGGATGCCGGCGTGCAGCATCCACGGGTTCGTGAGCACCAGATGTCCACGATCACGCAAGGTGCGGCGCACCGAAGGCGGCGTGTCGCCGTCGTAGGTGAAGGCGTGCCAGTCCTGGCCCAGTTCCTCGACGATCGACGTCAAGGTCGACGACTGGTCCTGTGACAGCGCCTTGGTCGGAAACAAGAACAACGCGCGCGCAGCGCCTTGCGTCTCGAGCAGCGATTGCAGGATCGGCACCGTGTAACACAAGGTCTTGCCCGACGCGGTCGGAGTCGCGACGAGCACATCCTCGCGTGCGAGCGCGGCCTCGATGAAGCGCGCTTGATGTGCGTACGGTTCGACGATGCCGCGCGCGGCGTACAGTTCGCGGATGCGGGCGTCGATGCGCGCGGGGAAGGGCGCGTGCTGCGCGGCGCGCGGAGCGAGCGTGTGCCAATGATCGAAGCGCACCGCCCAACGCGGATCGCCGCGCAACAGATCGACGAGATCTTGGACCGTCTCGCGACCGCGCACGGCGCGTTCCCCGCCGCGCTTCGGCGCCTTGCGTGTAATCGGATCCTGATTGCGCTTTTCGACCATGATCTCCCTCCCGGGCCGCACCCGACTGGTTAGGGTGAAGTTAGGGCTCGCGTTCCTCCCGAACAAGGGGCGGGCCGCGCCTAGACGCGGATCTCGAGCACGCGCTCGTGTCCGCCGTAGTCGCGGATGAAGTGCGCGTCGGCTCCGGCGGCCTGCGCGATGGCGCGGATGCCCGGCGCCTGGTCGTGCCCCAACTCGACCAGGATCGTGCCGCCTCGAGCGACGAGTTGCGCGCGCTCGTTGATCAGGCGGCGGGCGAAGTAGTCCGGGTCGGCCGCGGGCGCGAACAGCGCGAGCTCGGGCTCGTGTTCGCGCACCTCGGGCTCCAGCGTGCCGCGGTCCGCCGGCCTGATGTAGGGCGGGTTGCACACCACGAGGTCGAAGGGCGCGCCCGCTTGCGACACCGCGCGTGAGAGCACCTCGAAGCCGTCGCCTTCCTCGCAGCGGACCTGCGCGGCTTGGAGTTGCGCCGCGTTCTCGCGCGCGTACGCGAGCGCAGCGGCGCTGACGTCGACGGCCAGCACGTCCGCTCCCTCGATCTCGAGCGCCAGGGTCACGGCCAGGATGCCGCTGCCTGTGCCCAGGTCGGCGACCCTCCGGATCGGATCGCCGCGTTCAGCGCGTGCGCGCGCCAGATCGCGCGCACGATCCACGATGTGTTCGGTCTCGGGGCGCGGCACGAGCACGCCCGCGCCGACCTTGAACGGGCGGCCGAAGAATTCACGCTCGCCCAGGATGTACGCGCAGGGCTCGCGCTTTCCGCGGCGCACGAGCAACTCGCGCGCGGCATCGATTTCGGGCGGCGCGATCGGGCGATCGAGTTCCATGAAGAGCTTGAGGCGTGTGATCGAGAGTGCGTGCGCGACGAGCAGTTCGCTCTCGAGGCGCGCGGACTCCACGCCCTTGCGCGTCAGGAAGGCCCGCGCCATGGCGACCATCTCGCCCGCCGTGCGCGGCGCGGCCGGAGTCCCTTCGCTCTTCATCGAGGAGAGAGGTTACGCGCGCGCGGCCCGCTCTACGAGAGGACGCCGGCCCCGATCGGGTTCGGGGTCGGCGTCTCGGGGCTCTCTCTCTCTCTCTCTCCAGAAAGCGCTTGCGAATCTCGGGACCTACTGGGCGCAGCGATAGGGCGTGCCGAAATTCTTGATGTGCTCCAGCGCTGCGACGATCTCTGCGACCATCCAGAAGTCGGTCTTGGAGGCCTTGCCTGCCGTGACGCGCTCTTGCAGGATCGCCAGGGACGCCGTCAACCGCGCCGTGTAGACCTTCTCGTAGAATTCCTGCATGGCCTCGTTTTGCTGTGTGGCGTCCTTGCCGCGATCGACGAGTTCGAGAATCGCCTGTTCCAGATCCTCTCGGATCGTGTCCAGGCCCAACTGCCTCAGGTACTCGAAGGCTTCGACGCGCAACGTGTACAACGCCTGCTCAGCGATGTCGTCGGCGATCAGACCCTTGGCCCAATCTTCCTGGATCTGCAGCACGAGCCGTTCGTAGCGCGCGAGAGCGATCTCGTATTGCGTCTTGAGGAAGTCGGCTTCTTGAGCAACGTAGTTCACGGTCCTGGCGTGTAGATCCTGCAGCTCCTGATCGAGCACTTCCTCGATCAGACACGGGTCCATGAGGCCTGCGAAGAGATCGTTCTCGCCGGCGACGGCGACGTCGAGCGCGGACACTTCGTCGATGCATGTGAGACCCTTGCGCGACTTGGCGATGGCGGCCGAGAGGCTCGTATCGACCTGTTCCCCGACCTGCTGCGCGTTTTCCCACTGGGCCTGGCATTGCCAACCACCGGCGACGGCACGCGTAGGCGCAACAACGTACGTGACGAACAGGAAACTCGACGCGAGCAAGGTGGTCTGAACGATCTTCATGGCAATCTCCGTGAGGGACATCAGCGGAATTCGAGACGGGGATCCGCGCAGCGTGTTCGGCCGAGTGCATCCACTAGTGATTGCCGCGTCAACGCGAGTGCTTACGCAGAGATGCCGGAGACTCTCGCGCAGCCTGTGCACAAGGCTCAGAACATCGATGGTGCAATGCGGGCCGCGGCCAACACGGCCAAGACAACTCTGCGCGCGAGATTCTGGACCGGTCGGCTTTCACCTACTGCTGACGCTCTCGCAACACATCCGCTCGAAAGGCAGGTCTGCCGTGCGATGTTGCACGAGTGCGCGCACGAGCGTGCTGCTGAACGCGAACGCCGACCCTGAATCGCTTCAGGGTCGGCGTTCACTCGGGATTTCCGCTCGGGTACGGGCAGCCCGACCGCGGTCTCAGGTGCCGCAGTTGTAGGGCGTCGTCGAGTTCTGGAGACGCTCAAGAGCGGCGACCAGTTTCGCGACCATGTGGAAGTCGTACTTGGAGGCCTTGCCGGCGGTCACGCGGTCTTGCAGCACGGCCAGCGCGGCTTCGAGGCGGATCGTGTAGAGCTTGACGTAGAACTCGTGCTGCGCATCGATCTGGTCCATCGCGTTCTTGCCGCGCTCTGTCAGCACGGAGATGGCCTCTTGCAGGCGCGCACGGATCGAGGTCAACCCGAGCGACTCGAGGTAGTGGAACGCGTCGATGCGCAGGGTGAACAAGGCCTTTTCAGCGATGTCTTCGGCCATCTCGCCGCTCTTCCAGGCTTCGGTGAGTTCGATCACGGCGCGCTCGTAGCGAGCCAGCACGATCTCGTACTGCGTCTTGATCACGTCCTTCTCGTGCGCGATGAAGTTCTGAGCGCGCAACTGCAGGTCGGCGATCTCGGAGTCGAGCAGGTCCTGGATCAGGCACTGGTTCGGGAAGACAGAGAACACGAAGGTCTCGGTCGCGACGTCCACGTCGAGCGCGTCGACTTCGTCGATGCAGGGTTTGCCCTTGGCGGCGACCGTGAATGCGACGTCGACACTGCGATCCACGTTCTTCTGCGCCTGCTGGGCTTCGAGCCATTGGGCCTGGCACTGCCAGCCGCCGGCGTGCGCGGTGGGCGGTGCGGCGATGTACGTCACGAACATGAACGTGCCGGCGAGCAGGGTGGTTTGGAAGTTCTTCATGGCAATCTCCGTGCGGGAATCAGCGGGGTTTGGGGTCAGGGGGTTCTGCCGACGGCTTGCGAGTGCCGCGGCACAGACATTTGCCTTCCGCGCACGGGTCCTTACCTTCAAACCGCTCTCCCCGGCGGCTGCGTCGCGCCCCTTTTCCCAAACTGGCCCCTGTTGGTGTTGCCAGCTCGCTCAGAACCGCCCGAATTTCCGCAACCGCGTCCACTCCTGCTCGTCGGGATGCCTGGCGGCACCATCTCCGTGTCGCCCAGGACACACCGATGGACCTCGAAAACCCGTACCCGCGCGGCTTCTGGCGCTTCCAACCACCGCGTTGCCCGCACGACGCTTGCCCGACGCGGCAGGATCGCAACACACCC
>JAEUIA010000054.1 GCA_016795245.1 Planctomycetota bacterium
TCGAGTTTGACCGTACGGAGCCAGGCTCCTGTGGTGCAAACTCGCCGGCGTAGAACCGCGCGTAGCCGAAAGACGCATCGTCGGCGAGTTTGCACCACAGGAGCCTGGCTCCGTACGGTCAAACTCGATCACGCGCCGAAGCCACGGCAGCGAGAACGGCGGAGCGGAGCCTGACTCCGTACGCACGCACAAGCGCGTCAATTGCCGCGCGCAGCTTCGCGCAGGGCCGCGATCAGCCCGTCGACGTCTTCCGGCGTCGTGTCGAACGAGCACATCCAGCGCACGACGGAGCGCGGCTCATCCCAGACGTAGAAGAACGAGCGCTCCTGGAGAGCCGGAATCCATGGACTCGGCAGGTGCGCGAAGACACCGTTGGCCTGCACCGGGTAGGCGAGCTTGACGCCCGGCACCGACGCCGCACCTTCGCCCAGACGACGCGCCATGGCGTTGGCGTGTGCAGCGGTCTCGCGCCACAGATCTCGCTCGAGGACGCGCGCGAGTTGACACGCGACGAAGCGCATCTTCGAAGCCAATTGCATCGCCTGCTTGCGCAGGAACTGGAAGTCCGCGCCGATCTCCGGGTTCAGGATCACGACCGCTTCGGCTCCCATCAGGCCGTTCTTCGTGCCGCCGAACGACAGCACGTCGACGCCGACATCGGTGGTGATCGCGCGCAGCGGCACGTACAGCGACGCTGCCGCATTCGCGATGCGCGCGCCGTCCATGTGCAGGTACAGCGAGCGCTTGCGCGCGAACTCGGACAGCGCACGAATCTCGTGCGGCTCGTAGACGGTGCCGATCTCCGTCGCCTGCGTGATCGAGATGACACGCGGCTGGACGTGGTGTTGGTCACCGACGTGATGGATGCGCGCATCCACGAGATCCGGCGTCAACTTGCCGTCCGGTGTGGGTATCGGGATCAGCTTGCAGCCCGTGTAGCGCTCGGGTGCCCCGCACTCGTCCACGTCGATGTGTGCGCCCTCGGCACACAGAACCGTGTGGTGCGGCTGCGTCAACGCCTGCAGACCCAGCACGTTCGCACCGGTGCCCCCGAACACGCACCAGGCGCGTGCCGCAGCTCCAAAATGCTCCCGGAACTGCGCGTCCATCGCGGCCGTCCAGGGGTCGTCGCCGTAGGCCCGCGCATGCCCGCTGTTGGCGGCAGTGATCGCCGCGAGGATCGCCGGATGGATCGGAGCGTTGTTGTCGCTCGCGAAATGCCTCGTCGTCGTCATCGCCCGAGTATGGCAAACTGCTCGGCCACACTGCACGCAGACGAGCAAGGAGAGGCACATGTACGAGATTCGGATGCAGCACCCGGCCAAGAACGCGCTGGGCAACGACTTGATGGGCTGGCTCGAGATGGAATTGAGCCGCGCCGGAGGGGAACCGATCCTCTTCACCGGCTCCGCCGACGCGTTTTGCGCGGGACTGAACCTCAAGGAGGTCGCGAGTCTGGACGAACGCGGATTGACGTTGTTCTTGAAGCGCATCGACCAACTCGCCGCGCAGCTCTTCAACCACCCCGCCCCCACCGTTGCCGCCGTGAACGGACACGCGATCGCCGGAGGTTGCGTGCTGATGCTGTGCTGCGATTGGCGTGTCGCGCGCCGCGATCCGAAGCTCAAGATCGGGGTCAACGAAGTGGCGATCGGTGCGTGCTTTCCGCCGATCATCATGTCGATCCTCTCGCACCGCCTCTCGGCGAACGTGCGCGAGCGCGTGATGCTCGGTGCCGAGCTCTTCGACGTCGACCAGGCGCTCGCGCTCGGGCTCATCGACGCGATCGAAGACGATGTCGAAGCGGCGGCGAAGGCGCGCCTGGAGAAGCTCGCGGCCTACCCGCGCGCTACCTACGCGCTCACGAAAATGACTCTGCACCAGGGCGTGACGGACATCACGCCGGTCGCGGAGCGTCGATTCCGCGAGAAAGAGGTCCCGATCTGGGCGTCCGCGGAGATGAAATCGCGCGTCGACGCGGTCCTCGGCAAGCGTTGAGCGCGGCGGCGAACGCCGTAATGCGAACTCCTGACCGAATGCGCTAAGTCCAGATAATCAATGGACTTCCAGCTGCTCCACGGTCCAATCTAGCTTCGATTTCGGGCACGATACCGCCGCGGGGCGCGCTCTCCAGGCCCAGGACCGGGCGGCGCCGCTCGCGCGGGCCTCGCCCACACCTCCGCGCGGGTGTTGAACGCACTCCCGCCGTCGTTCTACTTTCCCGTGCGCGAGATTCGCGGACCTCACGCGCGTTGCGCACGTCCGGAACTCGACCTCGGAGAATCGCCAGTCATGTTCAAGCAAGTTCGTTTCCTCGCGCTCGCATGCGCGCTCGCCCTTTCGACCGCCGCGGGATGCCACATCGACAACAAGGGTGTGATGCACAGCTTCGGCACGTTCTCGACCCTCGTGAGCGCGACGCCGGACCAGGCCATCGCTGCGGCACGAGAAGTCGCCAAAGAGATGCAACTCACGGAGGTCGTGTACACGGCCAACTCCGTCGAGGGCAAGCTCATCGCCACGAGCGCCGACGAGCGCACGTACGAGTTCACCACATTCGCCAAGGGCGACCGTGTGACCGACCTCGCCGTTCGCGTCGGAACGACGGGCGACAAAGAGAAGAGCTTCCAGATCATCGACGCGATCAAGGTCAAGCTCTGATCGAGCGCGCGTGAACCGCGGCGAGATCTTCGCGCGGATCGCGGCGCACTCCGGTGCGTGGGACATCGTCGTCGTGGGCGGCGGCGCGACCGGAGTCGGTGTCGCGATCGATGCGGCTTCGCGCGGGTATGAAGTCCTGCTGCTCGAACAGCACGATTTCGGCAAGGGCACGTCCAGCCGCAGCACGAAGCTCGTGCACGGCGGCGTGCGCTATCTCGAGCAAGGCAACGTCGCGCTGGTGATGGAAGCGCTGAAAGAGCGCGGGCTCCTGCGCCGCAACGCGCCCCACATCGTGCGCGACCTGGCCTTCGTCGTGCCCAACTACGAGTGGTGGGAGGCGCCCTTCTACGGGCTCGGCCTCAAGATGTACAACCTGCTCGCTGGCAAGTACGGCTTCGGGAAGAGCGAGATCCTGTCCAAGGACGAGACGCTCGCGCGCCTGCCCACGATCAAGCGCGAAGGCCTGCGCGGCGGCGTCGTGTACTACGACGGCCAGTTCGACGATGCGCGCCTGCTCGTCAACATGGTCACGACGGCGCACGAGCAGGGCGCGGCACTGCTCAACTACGCTCAAGTCACGGGGCTGCACGCGAACGGCGACGGACTGATCGACGCGTTGACCTTTCGCGAAGTCGAGAGCGATCGCGAATGTCGCGTATCAGCGCGCGTCGTCGTGAATGCGACGGGAGCCTTCTCGGACAACGTGCGACGCCTCGCCGACCCGGGTGCGCGCGCCATGATCGCGCCCAGCCAGGGCGTGCACCTGGTTTTCGAACGCTCGTTCCTGCCCGGTGACACGGCGATTCTGGTCCCCCACACCAGCGACGGGCGCGTGCTCTTCGCGATTCCGTGGCGCGATCACACGCTGGTCGGCACGACCGACACGCCGATCGAATCGCCGGCGCTCGAGCCGCGTGCGCTGGAGCACGAGATCGATTTCATCCTGGACACGGCCGCGAACTACCTCGCGCGCGCACCCACGCGAGCGGACGTGTTGTCCGTGTTCGCGGGCATCCGGCCGCTCATCAAGCACGGCGAGGGCAAGCAGACGAGTGCGCTGTCGCGCGATCAGTCAGCACACATCGACAAGAACGGCTTGCTTTCGATCGCGGGCGGGAAGTGGACGACCTACCGCAACATGGCACAGGGCTGCGTCGACCAGGCCGCCATGCTGGCGCAGTTACCTGAAGTCGAATGCAAGACGCGCGCACTCAACATCCACGGTTGGCATCCGCACGCGGAGAAATTCGGGACGCTGGCGGTGTACGGCACGGATGCGACCGCCATACGCGAGATCGCGCGCAGAGACCCGGCGTTGGCCGAGCCGCTGCACCCGCGGCTCTTGACCATCGGAGCCGAGATCGTCTGGCACGCCCGGGCCGAGATGGCGCGCACGGTCGAGGACGTGCTCGCTCGGCGCGCACGCGCCTTGTTCCTGGACGCGCGCGCCGCCATCGAATCGGCCCCGCGCGCGGCCGAGATCCTGGCGCGTGAGTTGGGGCGCGACGCGGCCTGGCGCGACGCACAGGTCGAGTCCTTTAGGAAGACCGCGCTCGCATACTTGCCCGCCCCGCAGGGCTGACCGCGTATCATCTCGCGCACATGTCCGAGGTCGACAAGGGACAAACGGCACTGGTCATGAGCGGCGGCGGCGCGCGTGCCGCCTACCAGGTCGGTTGCTTGCGCGCGATCGCGCGACATGTCCCCGATTTCGAGGCGCCGATTCTGACCGGTGTTTCCGCCGGCGCGATCAACGCGGCCTTTCTGGCCTCGCGCACCGGACCGATGGGCTCGCGCCTGCCCGAACTCGTCGATTTGTGGAGCACGCTCGAGCCGGATCAGGTCTTCGATGTCGGATCGTTGAAACTCGCGCGCAACGTCGTGCGCACCGGGTTAAAGCTCGTCACGGGTGGTTGGATCACGGCCCCGCGACCGCGTGCGTTCGTCGACACCGGTCCCCTGCGCACGCTGCTCAACGATCGAATCGGCGACGGCACGGGCAATCTGCGCGGTCTGCGCGAGAACTTGCAGCGCGGCGATCTGCGTGCGTTGGCCATCACCACGTCGAGTTATTCGACCGGACAGTCCATCACCTGGGTCGAAGGCTGTGGAATCGACGAGTGGGAGCGCGCGCACCGCAAGAGCGAGCGTTGCACGCTGACCATCGAGCACATCATGGCTTCTGCTTCGCTGCCGATTTTTTTTCCGGCGGTACGACTCGGCGAAGGCTGGTACGGCGACGGCGGCATCCGACTCACCGCGCCGCTGGCTCCGGCGGTGCACCTGGGCGCGAAGCGGATCCTGGCGATCTCGACGCGCTACGCCCGCACTCGGGCCGAGGCGGACCGCGCGAGCATCGTCGACTACCCGCCGCCGGCGCAGATCGTCGGGTCGATATTCAGCGCCATCTTCCTGGATCTGTTCGACGCCGACGCTCTGGCGCTAGACCGCGTGAACAAGCTGATTCGCACGATGACGCCGCAACAGCGCGGGCCGCTGCGCGAGGTCGACCTGCTCGTCTTGCGACCGTCGCAGGACCTGGGTCGGCTCGCGAACGATTACGAGGCACGACTGCCGCGCGCGTTCCGTTTCCTGACGCGCGGGCTCGGCACGCGGGAGACGAAATCGAACGATTTCCTGAGCCTGGTCATGTTCCAGAGCGACTACCTTTCCAGGCTGATCGAAATCGGCGAACGCGACGCAGAAGCACGAATGGCCGAGATCGAGCGGTTCCTAAAGTAGATGCGGGCGTTACTCTGTGCGCCCTGAACGGCTCGCGGAGTACCCCATGATCATCGGATCCCTGTTTCTCGCGCTTCTCCACTTCACGCCCGCACTCGCGCAAGATCCTGCACCTGAATCGCGTATCAAGAACGTGGATCAGCGTGGACTCCAGTTGGCGCTGGCACGTCTGGCCACGGAACGCCCGGCGCTCGTGACGGTGCTCCCTGTCGGTCTTTCGCGGCAGGGACGGCGCATCGAAGCCTTGCGCATCGCGGCGGGTGAATTGACGCCGGGTCGGCCGGGTGTGCTGCTGGTCGCCAATATCGACGGCCCCGCGGTGTGGACCAGTGCCTTGGCGCTCGACCATGCGCGCGAACTCACGGCGCGGTACTCCAGCGACGAACGCGTCAAGGCGCTCCTGGACTCGACGACCGTGTACATCATCCCGCGTGTCGACGTCGACGCCGCGGAAGCACGCTTCGCAGCGCCGCTCCACGAAGTCGTCGCCAGCGGCCCCGGAGTCGACGATGATCGCGACGGACTGCAGGGCGAGGATCCGCCGGCCGACATCGACGGCGACGGTCGCATCCTGTGGATGCGCGTTTTCGATCCGAAGGGCGAATGGCTGCCGGATCCGCTCGATCCGCGCGCGACGATCAAGGCTGATCGTGCCAAGGGCCAGCGCGGCGTGTTCAAGCTCGTGCGCGAAGGTCGCGACGCCGACAAGGACGGCGAGGCCTCCGAAGACGAATTGCTCGACACGGTCCTGAATCGCAACTTCCCGCAGGGTTGGGTCGAACATGCGAAGGACTCGGGTCGCTTCGCGACCGAAGAGCCCGGCGCGCGAGCCCTCTGCGAATTTCTCCTGCTTCACAAAGACATCGCGCTCGTCATGACCTACGGCGCACTCGACAACGTGGTCGAGAAGCCGAAGGCTGAAGCGAAGCAGGCGCGGATGAGCACGAATCCCGCCGACGGCATCCCCGAATCCGATGTCGCGATCTACGCCGAATTCGGACGGCGCTTCGGCGCGACGGGTCGCGGCGTCAAGGGCGAGGGCAAGGACGTGGGCACGTTTCAGGCCTGGGTTCAGGCGCAACGTGGCTTGTGGACGGTGAACGTGCGTCCGTGGTCGCTGCCGCTCGAAGAGAGCAAGCCCAAGAAGGAGAGCAAGGAGGGCGACGACGCGGGCCCTGCCAAGAAGGGCGCGGAGCAGGAGAAACCCTCGGACGAGGTCAAGCGCCTGCATTGGCTGGACGCGCACGGCGAGGGCGCTCGCTTCGTGCCGTGGAAGCCGTTCGCGCATCCCGAACTCGGGCAGGTCGAAATCGGCGGCTTCGCGCCGTACGCACTGATCGAGCCACCGGACTCAGAGCGCGACGAGATCGCGAACAAGAACTTCGATTACCTCGTCGAATTGGCCGGGCTCCTTCCGCGCGTGAAGCTCGTGGATACGCGCGCCAAAGACCTCGGCGACGGGCTCTGGAACGTGGAGTGCGTGCTCGTCAACGACTCGATGCTGCCGCTGTCGAGCGCGCTCGCGCAGCGCACGCGTGCCGTTCGTCCCGCGCGCGTCACGCTCGCGCTGCCGCAAGGCGCGCAGCTCTTGGCGGGCAACGTGCAAGAACTCGTGAGCGAACTAGCGGGTAGCGGCGGACGCAAGGAACTGCGCTGGCTCGTGCGCGGCAAGGAGCCCTCGGCCATCCGAGTGCTCGTCGATACGGATCACGCCGGCGCAGTCAGCGCCGTGCCGGAGGTGAAGTGATGGAATGGCTGCTCGTGATGACGTTGGCGCTCGCTCAAAGCACGCCTCCGCAAACCGGTTTCCCCGGCACGCCGGTGGGCCACATACCCAAGGTCGAAATCGCCTGGAATCGCTTCTACGACCTGCCGGAGTTGTACGCCCATTTCGACCGGCTCGCTGCGGCGTATCCCACGCTGGTCAAGTCTCAAGTGATCGGCCATTCGATCGAGAACCGCGAAATCCGCGTGTACACGCTGAACGATCCGGCGACAGGCGCGGACACGGAGAAGCCTGCGATGTGGATCGACGGCAACGTGCACGGCAACGAAGTGCAGGCGGGTGAAGCGGTGCTCTACACGCTGTGGTACCTGCTCGAAAACCGCGCGACCAACGACGACATCGGGCGCCTGGTGAGCAACTCGGCCTTCTATTTCTGCCCGTCGCAGAACCCCGACGGCCGCGCGCATTGGTTTGGCAAGGCGCACGACAATTCCAGTTCGCGCACGGGCGTGCAGCCGTGGGACGACGACGGCGACGGGCGCTTCGACGAAGATCCGCCGAACGATCTCGACGGGGACGGCATGATCACGCAGATGCGCAAGTACGTCCCCGGACAGGGCACGCATCGCCAGGACCCCGACGATCCGCGCGTGTTGACGCCGGTCGCCCCCAACGACGAAGGCCGCAAGGGTGATTGGATCATGCTCGGTGAAGAAGGCCTCGACGACGACGGCGACGGCCGCGTGAACGAGGACGAAGTCGGTGGCTACGACATGAACCGTGCCTGGCCTTCGATGTGGGAGCCCAATCACGTGCAGTACGGTGCCGGCCCGTTCCCGCTGTACTGGCCCGAACCCTTGTCTGTTGCGCGCTTCGTGCTGGCGCATCCGAACATCGCCGCGCTGCAGAGCTTTCACAACGCCGGTGGAATGATCCTGCGCGGTCCGGGTGCGGAGTCCTACGGCGAATACGAACGCGCCGACATCCGTGTGTTCGACGAACTGGGCAAGACCGGCGAAAAGATGCTGCCGTTCTACCGCTACATGGTGATCTGGAAAGACCTCTACACGGTCTACGGCGGCTTCGCGACCTGGGGTTACGAAGGCCTGGGCATCATCTCCTTCACGAACGAGTTGTGGAGCCGTGACCAACAGTGGGGTGACGGCAAGAACAAGCCGGAGTCCACGGATCGCTATTTCTTCGACGACAAATTGCTCGCCGGTTCGGGCTTCGTCGACTGGCATCCGATCGATCATCCGCTCTACGGCAAGATCGAAGTCGGCGGTTGGCGCAAGGACGTCGGCCGTGTGCCGCCCACGTTCATGATCGAAGAGATGTTGCACCGCAACGCGATGTTCAACATCGAACACGCCAAGGCGATGCCGCTCGTCACGATCACCGATGCGACTACGACCGCGCTGGGCGACGGCTTGCTGGCGGTGGACGTCGTCTTCAAGAATCTGCACGCCATTCCCACGCGGACGGCTCAGGCTGCGAAGCGCAAGATCGGCGTGCCGGACACGCTCACGATCTCGGGCAAGGACATCGATGTGCTGGCGGGTGGCTTCCGCACCGATCGCTGGCGTCCTGAGCGCATCCAACTGGCCGAGCGCAATCCGGCGCGGCTCGTGCGCGAAGCGGGTATCGGCAGCCGCGAGGAAGTGCGCGTGCGCTGGTTCGTGCGCGGCAAGGGCGATCGCGCAGTCGTCTCGTGGCAAGGCGAGAAAGGGCGTGATCAGAGCTTGGAGATCAAACTGCGCTGATCAAGCGCACGGATTGCTCGGAGTGCGGGGAATCGTCTGACCTGCGGTCGACCAGCTCCAGGAATCGTGGGTCAGCTGCCCGAGATCGCGACGCGCCAGCTCTCGATGTCGAGCGGCAGCGGCAAACCCGTCAGCTTGCGCAACGAGGCCAGCGCCTCGTCCCGCACCGGCTCTTCCAAGCTACCCAGCTTCTCGAGCAGCCACGGCAGTGCGCGCGCCGAGCCCACGATCCCGAGTGCAGTGCAGGCCATGCGCTGCAACTCCGGATCGGATGAATTGAGCATCGGACGAATCGCGATCGCCGCCTCATGCTTATACATGCGGTGGCTGACAAGGCTTTGAATCGCATTCGAGACGACTTTCACGTCGCTGCTGTCGAGGGCCTCGAGGATGCGCTGGTACTCGGTGTCGAACCAACGAGTTTCGCGCTCGCGCCAGGCGGACCAGGCCTTGGCATCGCGGCCGAGCGCCGTGCCCGATAGCAGGTTCAGGCTGCGCTCGGCGATGTTGATCGTGAGTGCATTGCGGCTGTCGAGCATCGCGATCAACGCCCCGCACGCATCGGCATCCCCCATGCGCGCCAGTGCGGCGGCAGCGGCGCGCTGAATACCCGGATCCATGTCTTTGCAGTAGCCTCGGAGCCGTGACACATCTCCGACGGATCCGGCCAGGTCTCCGCGATCTCCGATGCGAGCGAGTTCGCTCATCAAGCACAAATCCAGTTCGCGGTCACGCCCGACGCTGCGCAACAGCGGCGCCACGGCTGCAGGCACATCCGTGGAACCCAACGCACGCGCGAAGACGGCCGCGTAGCGCGGCTCCGCCCGCATGAGCGCAGCGGCGAGCTTGCGAACGTTGCGTGTGTCTTGTTTGGCGATGCGAGCCAGGCTCTCTTCGAAGACGTTCACGACGAATGGCCGATGCCACTGCATGACGTCGAGCGTGCCAGCGATCGTCGCGATCATGTCGAGCGCTTCGTCACCTCCGGCCAGGCCGAGCAGACGCACGCCGAAGATCGCTCGATCCGAATCGGCGTTCGCATCCAGGCGCGACCTCACTGCCGACACGGTTGCCCGCGGCGGCAACTGCACGAGCGCGTCCATCAAGATCTGCTGGCGGCGATCGATGGCGAGCGGGTGGACTTCGTGGGGGCTCGCAGGCTCCTCGATGTCGCCGAACAGGATCGCCACTGCGGGTCCGACGGCATCGACTCCCAGGCCGACGATACGAGTGGATATCTGCGCCAGACGCGGCTCCCCCAGCGTCTTCGGCGGGAGCAGCAGGTCCCACAGCGCCGTTTCCTTGACGTTCTGCGCGCTGACGAGCCCATCCGCGCCGCTTGCCGACGCGGTTGCTTCCCGCATGGGAATCAACGCCGCCATGACCAGCGCGGTGGCGGACCACAAGTGCTTCCTGCTGCGTTCGATCACGGGACCGGCACCTCGCGCCAGCTTGCGACGGCAAACGTAGGACCGGCACCGGTGATCGTCGGCAAACCGGGCAGCGTGAGATCTCCGTCCCAGACGCGGCTGTCGAAATCGACCGTGAGCTTCGAGTGCTGTGACCCGAAGTCGCGGTTGATCTTCACCTGGTTGCCGGCGGTCATGTTGCCCTTGACCGTGACGCGCGCGGATCCCGTCGCGGACAAATTCGAGTCGTAGAAATTGTTCTCGGCGTACATGAAGGCGGACATGTACTCGAGCGTCCCGAAGACCGGATCCCCGAAGTAGATGTTGCCGCTGTCGGTGACGGCCGAGTCCTTCATGGCGATCAGCGCCAGACCGCTGCGCGCGGGGTCCTGATAGAAGATGTTGTCCGAGATGTAGATGTTGCCGCGGACGACGAACGTGACCTTGACCGGAGTTCCGCTGGCGTTCCACAGTGTGAACGAATAGGCCGAGCGGTTGTGGATCCACAGATTGCCGTCGATGTAGTAGACGAGATCGTTGCCGTTCGGGCCCGGCTCGCCACCCACCCCGGAGATCGTGATGTGTGCACCTGCAGCTGCGTTGACCGCACTGCTCGTGCTGATCGGCTCGTACACGTCTTCCAGGAAGTAGTCGTCCTTGGCGGTCGTGCTGGTGTTTGAAGCCCGGTCGCTGGGGTTCTTGCGGAAGATGTGTGCCGGATTCGACTCGGGCAGTTGCCAGGCGCTCCCCCCGTAGGAACTGGACGAGCGCAGCGTCGCCGAAGCAAACGCGGCTGCGACGTTCACGTTGTGATTGACCGGATAGTTCATCCCGGCCAGATCGGGAATCGGCTGCGTGACTCCGGACTCCCCGGGCGTGCCGGACAACGCTCCGCGTGCGCGCACGGACCCGTTCAATTGTGCGTCACCGACGCGGGTGATGTTGCCGCCGCTGTAGACGTTGCCGTTGACGCGGTCGCCTTGAACCCCGACGCCGCCGAATTTCATGTTGTAGTTCGGATCGCCGGACGTGTTGCCCGCGAACAACGCGTTCGAGTAGATGCTCTCGCTGCGGCGCAGCAGCACGGCCTCCAGGCCGCGTGTGTCGTTGCGGCTCCGACCGAAGACCGTGAGCGTCAGCGTGTCATCGCCGTTGTCAACCGTCGTGCCCCAGTAGTCTCCGTTCGAGAACGGGATTGGATTGAGCGCATCGCCGAGCGGAGCCGGCGCGCCGTTGCGCACGGCGTCGATGCCGGCGGACAGTCCGGCTTCAGCGACGTAGAGCGCTTGCAGACGCCCAGTGGCCGCCGCGTGTTCGTTCTTCGCTGCGGTCCCTACGGACATGAGTGCGGCCGCGAGCCCCGCACACACCATGGTGGCGATCAAAGCGATGAGCAGCGCTCCTCCGCGCCGCCTCTGATTGCGATTGATGTGGATCTTCATGATTCGTTCCCCTCCCCTTCGTGCGCGACGAACTCAGTTGCGCATGTGCACCGATGTCTCGAGCGTCCTTCGAACCTGGTTGTTCTTTGCGTCACGACCCAGCACGGTCAGGCGAATGCGCAGCGTTCCCTGGCCGTCTGCAGCGATCGACAAGCCGCCTTCGTCGATCAGTCCGTTGCCGTTGTCGTCGAGCATGTTCGCGGTCTCGCCCTCCAGCATCTCCGCCACGTTCGTGCAGATGACGGTCTGGATCTGGTCCGCGCTTCCGAAGTTGCGGATCAGCACGATCTGTCGTTCGTCGACCATCCCGTCGGAGTCGTTGTCGATGCCGTCATCGGGATCCGCAGGATCACTCTCGAGCCGGATGCACGTGATCGAACTCTGCAACTGGGCGCCTGCGGCGTAGCCCAGGCAGGTCTGGAATTGCACAGTTCCGAGCCCCAGCGGCGTGCCTGGGTTGGGAGTCAGCGTCGATTCGATACACGGAGTCAGCTCGGACGCGATGCGCTCGAGCGCGCGCCGGGCACGCCCTTCCAGGGTCGAAGATCGCAGTCCCTCCTGGTACGCATCGCGCCCCGCGATGCCGACCATGCCGATCGATCCGAGGATCAAGCCGAGCACGCTGAACGCGATGAGCAACTCGACGAGCGAGAAGCCTCCACGCTGCTTGTGATTCGCGAGCTTCATGTTCAGCGGGCCGTCAACATGGTTTCGATGGTGATCGTGCGCACACCGCTCACGCCGCGCCAACGCACACGGACGCGGACGGGCAGGACGCGGTAGTCCCCCGAGTGATCGAGCGCGTCGGGCGGTAGCCCGTCGCCGTTCAGGTCGCGCGGCATTCCCAGCGGGATGTCGACGACGTCTTCGCGCAGTTGGGGCACGCCCCCCACTTGCACGATGGGAAAGATGATCTCGCCCGCCATCGCGCCCACGGCGGGCGGCACCGCAGTGAGTCCGAAGGCCTCGAACGTCGCGCCTGGAGCAGTGCCCGGACCGGCGGGGTCATCGTTCGGGTTGGAGTTGAAGGTCGCGAACGCATCGGCGAAGGGAACGCTCTGCACGCGTTCGATCGCACGGCGCGCGTAGGCCTGTGCCAAACCGCTCTCGTTGTTCACGCGATTCAGCGCCATCGACGCCACGATCGAACTCAGCAGTCCGCCGGCAGCGATGGTGAGCACCGCCGCCGCCATGGCAACCTCCGCGATCGTGAAACCGCCGCGCACCGACTTGCGCGGGATTCCCGGCGGGCCTGCATGCCCCTCTACTGCTGCCTTGTGTTCCATGACTGGGTCGCCTCGACGGCGCGTGTGACCTCTCTGTTTGAACGCGTGTGCCTGCCGCACAGCGCGCCGATTCGCGTGGCACCGACGGTCCTCGATCCCGGCGGTCACGCCCCATACATCGGAGCCGGAACGCGCGAAACTCCAATGCAACATCCTCGAACATTCGCGAGGACAGGCCCTGAACGTAGGCAATTACCGGGAAGGAAGTTCCCGGTCGTCGCCGTGGGCGCCGGCGTCGATGCTGAACATCGGGCGCAGCGGAGGCAGCGGCTCGTCCCCGTCGTAGCGCACGGACTCCAGGAACAACCCCGACGCCGGCGCGGTCCACGCGGAAGCAAGTTCGCGTCGGTCCGTTGTCTGCTCCTGCGCGAGCAGCGCCTGGAACTCTTCGACGCTCAATCCGCCGCGGCCCACCTGCACCAAGGCGCCGGTCAGGCGGCGGACCATCCTCCACAAGAAGTGCGACGCTTCGAAGCGCAGCAGCACGAGCGACCCCGAGCAGGCGATCTCGGCACGATCGACGCGAACCTGCGTGCTCTTGTGTTCTTTCGGGCGTTCACAGAAGCGGGCGAAGTCGTGTTCACCCACGCACAGCACGCACGCGGCCCGCATCGCTTGCAGATCGAGTTCATCCGCGACCCACCACACGTAGCGCTTCGCGAACGCAGTCCTCCGGCGCGCGATCTGATAGACGTACGAGCGCGCAACGGCGTGATGCCGCGCGTGGAAGCGATCGTCGACGACGTGCAGTGCGAGCACGTTGATGTCGGCCGGCAGTCGCTCGTTGACCGCGGTCAACAAGGCGGCCGGGTCGTGCGTGCCTGCGAGACGCACGTGCGCCGTCTGCGCGACGGCGTGGACGCCGGCGTCGGTGCGTCCGGCACCGCCGATCTCGTTCACGCTGCAGCCGGACTCGGCGAGCGCGCGCCGCAATTCGCCGGCGACGGTCAGTGCAGCCTTCTGCTCCTGCCAACCGCTGAAACGCGTTCCGGCGTACTCGATCACCAGCTTGAGCGTAGGCATCGAATCCGTCCGTTTTCAGAAGGTCCTGGAAAGCCCGAAAAACACAGTGAAATCCGTGCCGGACTCCGAGACGAGGTCCTCGGTCAGGCCGAAGATGTAGCGCCATTCGGTCTGTGGGTCGTCGAACACGAAACCCACGTCCAGATCGAGAACGCCGCGGTCGATCTCCTTCAGCGGAATGTCCTTCGTCACCGGCGTGCTCGAGCGCAGTCCCGCGACGAGCGACAGCCAGTTGTTCCAGCGGCATTCCACTCCGCCTTGGTAGTAGACCTGGTCCCCGATAACCAGGCCTGCGCGCGCGAACGAGTCCGGCGTCGCAGCATCGACGTAATAGGCGCTCGCCGTGAAGGTGAAGCGACCCAAGGATTTCTCCGCCAGCGCGCCGCCGCCCCAGTCGACGCCGCCGTTGCCGAATCCGCGACCTTCTGAGCCGGTCGGGATTTCGACCCCGCCGCGCAGCGCGATCCCGATTCCTGCGTCGGCTTCCCGGGTGACCTGCTGTGTCAGATACAGCGGTATGTCGGCGAGCGCAGGTCTGTCCGCGTCGAGTTCGTACACACGCCGACCGTTCGTGTCGACGTGCATTGCGTATTCACCCCTTGCACGTTGCGCCCGGCCGCCGTTGGGCAACCCGAAGAACGCGTGCCAGCTCTCGATGAACGTGTCCAGGAATCCGCTCGTCGCGTACGCGAACGGCAACTCGACCTCGACGTCGGTGGTGTCCGAGACGCCAGTGCGGAACAAGACAGCGGTGCGCGCCAGTTCACCGTCGAACACCACGGTCCAGTTCCCGTCGGTGCCGTCCTCGAACATGCTCGAGTAGCTGTTCGCGACCTCGAACCCCACCCGCCCGACGGGCCTGGTCTGGGTCGAACGCGGGCGGAACTGCATCAGTGTCGCCGCGATCGGACCGTTCGAGCGCAGACCCAAGGGGCCGCGGACGACGTGCTCGGGCGCGGCGTTCGGCTCGAGCACGGCGCAGCCGGCGGTCGTCACGAAAAGGAGCGTCAGAACGAGGGCACGGCGCGGCAACATGGGCGCAGAGTAGACCGTGCGTCACCGCGCAGGGGAATCACGGGGGGGCACATTCGCAGGCGGTCCATTCGCAAAGCAGCGGTAACGCTCGCGCAAAACCCGACTCCCCTCTAGCGCTCAAACTACCCCAGTAGTAGTAGTGGCTTCGCGGGCGTCGCGGCGGCGTCCTGGACCTTGAACCTAGGGAGGCTTCCGATGACCGGCATGCACAGCCTGGGCGAATTGCAGTACGCGATCATGCGCGTCTTGTGGGACGAGGGCGAGGCCACCGTCGCGCGTGTGCAGGAATTGCTCGCCGCCGGTACGGAGCGCGATCGCGCGCTCACCACGATCGCGACGATGCTCACCAAGCTGGAGAAGAAGGGTGTCGTCGCGCACACGAGCAGCGGAAGGCAATTCGTCTACCGCGCGCTGATCGACGAGAAGGACGTGCACCGTTCGATGGTCGGCGAGCTGACGCAGCGGCTGTTTCAAGGTGACTACAGCGCGCTCGTCAGCCACCTCCTGACCGAACAAGAAATCGACAAGCGCGATATCGAGCGACTCAAGGCGCTCATCGCCGACAAGGCCGGAAAGGAGAAGCGTCGTGGGCGTTGATCCCTGGATCGATTGGCAAGGCGCGTCCTTCGACGCGTTCGCATGGCTCTTGACGTACGCGCTGCACAGCACGGTTTTGATCGGCGGCGCCTGGCTGGCGGCCGTGCTGCTCGCGCGCGCGGCCTGTCGCTCGGCGCGACTGCGCGAACTGCTGCCGACGCTGCGCGCGTCGATGTGGAAGGTGGCCCTGGTCGGCGGAATCGTGACGGCCAGTGCGCAGACCTGGTTGCAGGACGGGTCCTGGCGCCTGAACTACGCGCCGCCGGGGCACGAGGCGAGCGCATCGATCGCAGCGGGCGAACCGAGGGAGCTCGGTATCCATCCGCTCGCCGTCGGCGAGCGCGTGCCCCTGCCGACCGTCGAGCGCAAGCAGGCTGCCTTGGGCACGGCCGGCCTCGTGAGTGGAGTACAGCCGGCGAGCGAAGACACCGCCGCCACCTGGATCCGTGTCGCTCTGGGTCTGTGGGCGGCAGGTGTCGCCTTCGGCCTCGCGCGTTGGGCGTGTCAGTGGAATCGCCTCCTGCGCAGCCTCGACGATCGCGTGCCGATTCGCTCGGGCGTACTGCACGACCTGTTCACCGCGCTGCGCACGAGTACGGGATCGCGCGCGCCGGTACGACTGTGCAGAGCTCCAGGAATCGGCGCGCCGATCACCCTCGGCGTGCGGCGCGCGGAGATCTGCGTGCCGCCGCGTGCGGAAGCTGAACTGCAACCGGACGAGATCACCGCACTGCTCGCGCACGAACTCGCGCACGTCGAACGCCGCGATCCGGCGTGGCTCGTGGTCAGCCGCGCGATCGAAGTCGTGTTCTTCTTCCAACCGCTCAACCGGTTGTGCGCGCGCTGGCTATCCGACGAAGCCGAATACCTGGCGGACGACTGGGCCGTCGCGCACACCGGCGAGCGCGTCGGTCTGGCATCGTGCCTGACCGAGGTCGCGGGCTGGATGGTGCACACCGACGAATCCGCTCTAGTCGTCGCCATGGCGGCGCGCGGGACGCGTCTGTCGTTGCGCGTAGGACGCCTGCTCGACGAAAACCATGAACCCGGCGTCGCTGCGCGCGGCACCTGGTGGACCACGGCTCTGGCCCCGTGCGCGTTGTCGGCGGCCATGTTCGTGCCCGGCTTCAGCGCTGAACCGGCGAATGCGGGACTCGCGCGCCGCACGAGCGAGCTGGAAGCCGCGCTCGCCACCTGGACCCCGGACTCGAACGTGGGGCACTTGCAGTGGACCGCGAACCTGAGCCTCGATTCGTGCTCGGCAGTCGCGGAAATCGAGGGTGTGATCGACGATCTCGAGAACGAGATCGAGATCATGCGCGAAACGCTGACACACAAAGTCGGCGGAGACAAATACGAGGACGCGCTCGCCGCACTCGAGCGGCGCGTCTCAGAGTTGCGTGAACGCACCTGTGAAGTCGAGACGCAACTCGAGGACCTGGACGAGCCCGAACCAGAGGCCGACGATTCACGCGGCCGGCTGTCCATCCGCCTGAAACTCGCACCGAAGGATTTACGATGAAACGCACCATTCTGTTTTCCGCGCTCGGCCTCGGCGTCCTGTCTGCGGTCGCGATCGCTGGCTCGCGCCTGCAGGCCGTCACCCTGGCCGCGCAATCGAGTTCGGACGCGGCCGCGCCTGTCGTGGTCGTCACGCAGTCCGACGGCTCCGTGCTCGTCGCCCCGCGCATCCGGTTGGTCGAAGGCGATCCAGCCCGGGTGGAGGTGCGCTACGAGAGCACGCGGAGTACTGACGATGCAGCAGCGGATCTCGAACGCAGTTTCCAAGTCGTGCGCAAACGCCAGGACGCAACCGAAGAAGACTCGCAAGCTGCGCGGCGCGCGGCCGATGAGGCACGCACTGCACAGGAGCAGGCGCGCGCAGCCTTCGAGGAGGCTCAAAGAGCCTATCGGGATGCCATGAGCCGAGCAGCGCAACTGAATCGCGCGGCGGAACAGCGACTCGCTCCGGACAACTTGATGACCCTGGACAGGCTGTTCCGCAGCAAGCAGCCGAGCACCGACTCCGATTCGGCGTTGCAGTCTCGCGTGGAGGCGCTCGAACGCTCGGCGCGTCAGCGCGGGTTCACGCTCGACACGACTCGGCGCTCGCTCGAAGACCGAGTTGCACAGCTCGAAGAGTTCATGAGGTCTGCGCCGCGTGAGCCGGCGCACATCTACGTCGAACGCCGGGTCGAGGCCCCTGAGCCCACTGCGCCGGCTCCGCGCACAGGGAACAACTGGTGGTCGCCCGGTGCGACGGGCCCCGTGCGAGCGCCCACCCCCACACCCCCGGTCGCACCGACGCCGCCTACACCCCCCGTCGCGCCCGTGCCTCCGCGCACTGCCCGCCCGGTGACGCCCGGCGCCGAGTCGCCGCGCAACGCAGCGCCGCGTCTGCGCAGGGCGCTCGCCGTTCAACCGGAAGTGCGCGTCAAGGAAGTCGATATCGCTCCGGAGCCGACTCCCTCGGCGCAGCGCGCCGATCTCGAGCGCGCGTTGACCGAACTGCGCCAGGAGGCAGCCCGCATGCGCGCGGAATTGACGCGCATGCGCCACGAGATCGATGCGCTGCCTGAGGATCGGCGGCGCTGATCGCCGCATTCAATCGAAGCGAACCTTGAATTGCGTGTGACCCGCCGGTGTCACGGTCTCGAGCTCGACGCGCTCGACCGTTGCCGCCGGCGGTCCGCGTTTCAGCCACGTTTCCAGGCGCGCAACGGCCTCGTCGTCGCCCTCGAACCAGACTTCGACCGTTCCGTCCGCGCAGTTGCGCACCCACCCGCACAACCCGGCCGCGCGCGCGGCGAGCTTGGTGTGGTGCCGAAACGCGACACCCTGTACGCGGCCGTGGATCACGGCGGTGCGAGCACTGATCGTCATGTTGTGTCCAAGATAGCTACGATGTGCGCTACATGCTGCACGCCGCTCTCGCTCTCCTCATGCTGACCGACATCGCTCCCGGAAACTGGAACGCGCATCTGGCCGCGCCGCACGGACCACTGCGTTTCGGATTGGAAGTCATCTCGACCAAGGCCGGGCTGTCCGCGGAAGTCCGCAACGGCAGCGAGCGCATCCCCGTGACACTGGCGCGATCCGACGACGGTGCGTTCGTGTTCGGCTTTCCACACTACAACGCGACGCTGACCGCGCGGCTCGACGAATCCCTTAAGCGGCTGGCCGGTGAATGGCGATTGCTGTCCGGAGCGAACAACTTCAAGACGCTCCCCTTCCACGCTGAACTGTCTGATCGCGCGCCGACGACGGGCTTCGGCTCGCCGTCCGAGCGCGCACAGCGCACCTTCGGCCGCTGGCGTGTCCAATTCGCCGGCGATCCGGATCCCGCGGTCGCGATCTTTCGCGCTGCCACCGACCCGCGCGACCAGGTCGAAGGCACGTTCCTCACCGCGACCGGTGATTATCGCTATCTCGCCGGCACGTTCGACGACCGACTCGTCCTCTCGTGCTTCGACGGTGCGCACGCGTTCTTGTTCACGGCCGACGTGCAACCGGACGGCAGCTTGAAAGGCACGTTTTGCGCCGGCGACAAGTTCACCGACACCTGGACCGCCGTGCGCGACGACGAGGCACGCGTGGGTGACGAGTTCGCGCGCGTGCGCTGGGACTCCTCCTACGGGCTGGCGGAGCTGCAATTCCCCGGGTTCGACGGCCAACTCGTGTCGCTCGGCGATGCGCGCTACGACGGGCACCCGCGCATCCTGCAGATCGCGGGATCGTGGTGCCCGAATTGTCACGACGAGACGGCGCTGCTGGCCGAATTCGACCGCCAATACCGGGACAAGGGACTGGTGATCACGGCCTTGTGCTTCGAAGTGACCGGTCGACGCGCGGCCGACACCGAGTCGATGCGGAGCATGTTTGCGCGCCACGGCGCCACGTACGAGACTCTGTTGGCCGGTCGCTTCGGCAAGACCTCCGCGCGCGAATCGCTGCCTGCGCTCGATCGCGTGTTCGCGTATCCGACCACCGTGTTCATCGCCCGGGACGGCAGCGTGCGCGCGGTTCACAGCGGCTTTTCAGGGCCCGCGACGGGTGAGGCGCACGCCGCGCTGCGCAACGACTTCACGCGCAGGATCGAGGAACTCATCGCCGGGGAACCAACGCGAGACACTGCGTCCGAGAAACGCGTCGTCGATGAGATGTGGCGCGACGAACGCGAGCGGACCTTCACGACTTTCACGCGCGAGCCCAGTGGAACACTGACGTACACGGTGATGGAGATGACCCGTTTCGATCGTCCGACGCGCACCGATCCGATCGAAACCGGTACGGCGGTCATCCGCGGCACGACCGTGCGCTTGGGTGCGACGATCCTGCAGTACGACCCGCGCGCCCACGTCATCCTCGATCCGCGCGATTGCTCGCATCGCTTCACGCCGGCTGCGCGCTCGCCCTTCGCCATCGTCGACGGTGGCTCGTGGCCTGAGGTCGAGCGAATGGTGGACGGCCTCGCCGGCGAGAATCCGCTCTTGCGCCGCGAGTGCGCTTACTACCTCGCGTTGCAACTCGTCACCGATCGGATGAAACCGCGTGAATTCGGCGGCGGGCAGCTCGATCCTGCGCTGGCGCAGAAACTGGCACCGCTTGTTTCCGATCCCGATCCGCGCGTGCGCGCGACAGCCGCGTGGGCGGCAGGTGTGCTCCAACTTCAGGACACGCGCGCCCAACTCGAGCAGAACCTCGACCACGGCTACGCACCCGTCCGGCGCGAGTCGGCTCGTGCCCTGGGGATCATCGATCCCAAGTCAGCTGCCGAACAACTCGCGCAACTCGCACGCGATGACATCGATCCGCTGGTGCGCGCAGCTGCGTCACGCTGAGTACGGAGCCAGTGCAATTCTTCCCCGATTCACCGGCGTAGAACCGCACGGCTGCTCTGCGGTTTTACGCCGGTGAATCGGGGAAGAATTGCACTGGCTCCGTACTCGTTGTCGGGGTGGCGCGTTCAGCTTTGCCGCAGACCGGGTTTCCAGAGCACGTCGTTCTTGCCGTTGCCGTTCAACACGCGACCGAGCACGAACAGGAGATCGGAGAGGCGATTCAAGTAGCGCAAGACCTCGGGGTTGACGCGATCCTTTTCGGCCGGAATCGCCAACAGTTCCGACACGGAACGCTCGGCGCGGCGACACACGTTGCGCGCCAGATGCAACCACGCCGAGTGCGGCGTTCCGCCCGAGAGGATGAAAGACTTCAGCGGCTCCAGCGTCGCGTTCTCGCGGTCGATGATCGCTTCCAGCGCATTCGTGTACTTGGGCGTGATGCGCAGCCGCTCACCCGCTTCGCCGGGCACGCACAAGTCTGCGCCCACGTCGAACAGATCGTTCTGGATGCCGACGATGTAACCGCGGTAAGGCTCCGGCAGCTCCGCCGTGACGAGCAAGCCCAGCACCGCGTCGAGTTCGTCGACCGTGCCGTACGCGATGACGCGCGTATCGTGCTTGGCGACGCGTGTGCCGTCACCCAAGCTCGTCAATCCGTCGTCCCCGCCCTTCGTGTAGATTCGATCCAGTCGCACCATGGTCTTGCCCTTCCGCTCGTTTGGATGTGGATCATGATCCCGCCCGCGCGCAGGGGCAAGCACGAACGACAGGACGCTCCCCCGTTCGGAGGAGCGTCCCGCTGAGTCTGAACGCGCGGGCCCTCAGAGCCCGCGGATCAGGATCGCGATGTCGACGATCGTCTCGCCGCCGCCGATCACACCCAGCGCCGTCGACTGGCCGGTCGCGAGGTTGATCGTGTAGAGGGTCGAAGTGGCGCCCACAGTGAGCGACGCAAACGCCGCGCCCGTGACAGCCACATCGAATCCCACGTTGTCATTCGTGTCTACGCCGATCGGCCCGACGCTGAACAGCATGCCGCCGTTGGGCGAAGGCACGCTGTTCAACCCGCCCTGCGTCACCAGCACATCGCGCGTGCTGTCGATCCCGTACAAGGTCGTCGAGGTCGAACCGCTGAAGCTCCGGGTGTAGGCCGACCCCACGATGCGCGGATCGAATCCGAACCCGGCGTCCCCTGCCGCGTAAGCCAGGATCGAATCGACCACAGCCACACTGTTGTTCGCGTTGACCCGCAGATTCTGTTCATTCGCGTTCACCACGCGCAGTCGATCAGGAATCGGATTGAAATCGACGCCGAGTTGCGTCGCCGTCAGTGCCGGGGAAAAGCCTGTGATCGTCACCGGAACCGCGACCGCCGTGCTCGGGTCGATGCGCTGCAAGCGGTTCAAGCTCGTGACGGCGATCAACTCACCTGTCGCGGGCCTGAAATCGAATCCGAGCACGTTCTCGCCGGCGTCCAGGCCCACGATCTGGAGGTTCGACATCACCAAGGACGGTCGGCCCGGCGCAACGGTGACGATGCGGTTCGAGGACGTCAACGCCAAGACGCGCGGTTGTACCGGCGGTTCGAAGGCCAGTCCTTTGATGATCTGACCGCCGGCGATCGTGCCGAACGATGTGATCGCGCCTGTCGCGAGGTTCACCGTGGCGAAAATCGAGGTGCTCGCGCCCGGAGCCGTCAGCGCCGCGAACGCGCCGCCGTAGGGCGAAATGTCGAAGCTCGCGTCACCGGTGGTGTCGAAGTTGAGCGGGCCGATGGTCGAGAGCAACCCGCCGTTCGGACTCGGAACTCCGTCGACTCCGCCCTGACGCACGAGCACATCCAAACCTGAGTCGATGCCGTAGAGTGTCGTCTTCGTCGTCCCGGCGAAGTCGTCGCTGTAGGCCGACGCCACGACGTTGCGCGGCGCTCCGAAGTTCACGTCGCCGGCCGCGAAATCCACGGATGTGTCGGTCGCGGCCGTCGCGCCGGTGTCGGGATTCAAGCGTGCGTTCATGTCCGTGTCGCTGACGACGCGGATGCGATCGGGAATCGGGTTGAAATCGAATCCGAACGACGCACCGTTGAGAGCAGGCGCGAACGAGTTTGCGCCGACGACAGTCGCCACCGCGGTCGCTGTGTCGATGACGTACACGCGGCTCGCGCTGCCCAAGGCGTAGAGTTCGCCGGTCGCGGGCCTGAAGTCCAACCCGACCACGGCGTCGCCGGCGACGAGTCCGCTGATCGGCGCATCCGACAACAAGACACCCGGCGTTCCCGGCCTGAACGACACGAGCCGATTGTCGGCGGTCGCAGCGAACAAACGCGGTTTTGCGGGTGGAATCACGGCTACATCCCGCATGACGACGTCTCCCGCGATCCGATCGATGCGCGTCGCGGCACCGGTCGCGAGATTGATCGTGTAAAGCTCTGAAATGCCGGCCGCGTTCGTGAAGGACGCGAATGCACCGCCGTTGGGCGATACGTCGAGGCCGCACAGGTCCGACACGTTCACGCCCAAAGCACCGACTGTCGTGAGTTCACCGCCGTTCGGCGACGGTATGCCGTCGATGCCGCCGATGCGCACGAGCACGTCGAGCGCGGAATCGATGCCGTACAAGGTCGTCTTGCCCGTCCCGGCAAAATTGTCGGTGTATGCGACGGCTACGATGCGCGGCGCTGCGCCGGCGTTCGGATCACCGGCCTTGTAGAACAACGTCGTATCCGTTGCCGCCAAAGCGCCGTTGTTGGGGTTCAGCCGCAGGTTCTGTCCAGTCAGTTCACCGACCAATCGAATGCGGTCCGGGATCGGATTGAAATCGAATCCGAATTCAATGCCGACGAGCGGCCCCGCGAATGGACCGCCGACCAACGTCGAGGCACCGGTCACAGGATCGAGCGTGTACAGCTTCTTCGCCGTCGTCAGCCCGTACAGTTCGCCCGTCGCGGGCCTGTAGTCGATGCCGATCAGATCTTCGCCGACAGCGAGCCCGGTGACGCGCACCTGACCCTGCGGCCGACCGGGCGCACCGGCGTTGAACAAGATGAGGGCGTTCGCGCGCGCGGTGAGACCGACCAGATTGGGCGGGGGCGTAGCGGCGAAAACAGGACTCGAAGGTAGGGTGAGCGCGAGCGCCAGACAGACGCTCGCACTGCACCGTGCGGGGACTTTCATCGTAGGGATCTCCGTGGGGTTGTCAGTCCTACGGAAGCCTGCAAGCGCGCGGATGCTGCGAAATCGGGCGAACTTTCAGTCCGTCGCGCCGGAATCGCGCGCGTCGCCGTCCCGCTTGCGCGCCTTCTCCTGCGCAGCTTTGCGGCGCCCGCGTTTCTCGTGCAGCTTCAGTCCCAGGTCGTTGGGCTTGAGCGTGCCGCCCAGTGCGCGGGCCATGAGGTGCCAGGCGCGCGCGTCGCGGTCTTCCAGCGGAGCGCGAGAAAAGACGCGTTCGATCGATTCGAGGATGTCCTCGCGGGCGGCCGCCGATTGCGCGACGTGATCGCCGAAGGCTTCCTTCAAACCCGCTTTCAAGTACTCGCGTGCTTCGCCCGAGAGCAGTTTCGGCGGGCGTTCGCGCTTCTTGACGCGCGGCGCGGTGAACAGATCCGCCAGCACGATGCCGACCGACATCGCCAGGTTGAGTGAGGAATGTTCGGGCGAAGTCGCGATGTGAACCAGCGTCTGGAGCTGATCGGTGTCGACGATCTCCAATCCGGTGACTTCGTTGCCGAACACGAGCGCGATGCGCTGGTCGGGGTCGTTGGCGCGCTCCGATGTGTCTTCGCGCACGGCGCGCCAATCGTCGCGCCGACGTTGACCGCGCGAACGTGCCGTGAAACCGATGCTGCCGGTGCAATCCGCCAGCGCTTCCTGCAACGTGCCCACGATCACGCAGCGCTCGCGCGCGTCCGGAACGCCGTGCGACATCTGCTCGAACTCCGGGTGCACGAGCAGCGACGGGCGTTCGGGAGCCACGATGCGCAGTTCGACCGGACCGAAATTGGCGCACACGCGCACGATCGTGCCGACGTTGCGCGGACCCGAGGGCCGGACGAGGACGATGCGCTTCACGAGTGGTTTCGTCCGCCGGCGATGCTCGCGCGCAGAGATTCGATCTGAACCGGGTCTGGATTGCCGCCGGAGACGACGACCGCGACCTTGCGCGCACCTTGGAGCGCGAGCTTCTTGCTGATCACGGCGGCAAACGCGGCGGCACCGGCGGGCTCGACCGTCTCGCCGCGCGCCACGAGTTCGCGCTGCGCCGCGAAGATGTCATCGTCTTCGAGCAGCACGATGCCGTCGAGCGTCGCGCGACAGATGTCGACGTTGATCTGGCCCGACCAGGTCGGCGTCAGTCCCTGCACGGCGCTCGTGATCATGCTCAAATGCACGGGTTTTCCAGCCTCGATTCCACGCGAGAGCGACGGCGCACCCCTCGGTTCAGCACCGAAGATCTTCACACGCGCGCCCAGCGTCTGGCGCAGCGCGAGTGAACTGCCCGAGATCAATCCCCCGCCGCCGACGCACACGACGACCGCCTCGACTTCAGGCCAATCCTCGGCGATCTCCAACCCGACCGTGCCCGCGCCCTGCAACGTGCGCTCGGCGTCGTAGGGATGCACGAGCGTGACGCCGCTCGCGACTCGTGCCGCGCATTCGCTGTCGGCGAGTTCGCGCGTGTCGGCCAGCAAGACTTCCGCGCCGTGCGCGCGACACGCAGCGACCTTGTTCGGGTAGGCGTTCTTCGGCATCACGATCGTCGCCGGCACGCCCGCGCGCTCGGCGGCCCACGCTACCGCCTTGCCGTGATTGCCGGAACTCGCGCACACGACCCCGGCTCGGCGTTGTGCGGCGTCCAATTGCGAGATCTGATTCCACGCTCCGCGCGCCTTGAACGAGCCCGTGACTTGACGATTCTCGAGTTTGGCGCGCAACTCGATCGGCGGATCAGCGATCTCGAGCGGCACGAGCGGCGTGCGCGTGACGACACCGGCTACACGCCGCGCCGCGTCCGCGATGCGGATCGAGTCGAAGCGGCTCCAAGCGTGGATCTGCGTGCTCATGCGTGACGCATTGTGCGAGGTCGAGCGCCGCCCGTCACTTCTTCTTGGGGGCCGGAACCAGCTGAATGCCGATGAAGCGCCTGTAATTGCGCTGAGACGGCGGCCGCAGATCGATGTTGCCTGCGACGCGCCACCCGTCCAGCGCAACGGTGATCGCAGTCGGCTTCGCGCGCGCCGTGATCTTGGCGATGCCGTCGGCGTTCGTCTTCCCGACCTCGCGCTCGGCGATCGACACCACTGCGCCTTCGACCGGCTTGTTGTCGCGGCGGCGCGTGATGCGCACTGTGTCGCCCCAGCCTGGTTGCACGCTCAGTTCGCAAGTACGCCGCCTGCGACCGTCGACGAAGGACTGCGCGGCGAAACTCTGCATGTCGCCGATCTGCGCCGGGTAGCCCGACTTGTCGAGGCGCCACTGGAGGCGCTTGTCTTCGGGGTAGTCCGTCAGCACGACCGTGCCCGAGTCGCTCCAGATCGAACGCTCGCCTTCGAAGGTCTCCAAGATCAGGTGGAACCTCCGCAGCACGAGCCCGTTGTCCGCATCGCGCACTTCGAACGCGAAATCGGACACGAGCACGCGGTCCTTGACCTTGAATACGACCTCCTCGTTCGGCGCTTCGACGGTGATGCGCCGCGGCGACCATTCGAACCAGTCGTTTTCCTCGACGTCGAGCCGATACTTGCCCTTGGGCAGCGCGCCGAAATCGAACCGGCCCACCATTCCTGTCCTGGTCGATTCCCAATTCACGCGTACACGCAGACGCGGCGGATCGCCGGAACGCTCGTCAGCCCGCATGAGCGCGATGCTGCAGCGCGGCTCGATCGCGCCGGTCTCGGTCACCACGGATCCTGCGATGCGCCCGACCGTGGGTAGCGGCGTGAGCACGAAATCCTGCGTCAAGACGGCGCCCGACTCGACGCTGACCTCGGCGTCGGCGGATTCGTGCAAGATCGAGTTCGTCCACACTCGTGCTTCGCACGGCCGCACGAATTCGATGCGGTACCGCCCCTTGCCGTCGGTGCGCGCCGAACGCTCGAAGGGCCGTTTCTCGCCTTCTTTCGGCCTGGCGCGGACGGTCACGACTACGCCGGCGGCCGGTGCGCCTGCGCTCGTCACTGTGCCCGTGACGACGGCGCGCGCGCCGAGTTGGATGTGTACGTTGGCTCCTGCGACGCCGACTACCGTCGTCGCCGGCGCTTCACCCAGCCACAGTCCATCGCGCGTGCGCGCTTCGATCGTGTTGGCGCGCGTGAAATCGGCGTCGAACGAAGGAAAACGCACCCAGGCGCTCTCGCCATCCAGTCGGTAGGGCGGCATCACGCGCAAAGGTTCGAAGGCCGTGCTCTCGCGCGCTTCGTCGTTCGAAACCGTGAGACGCAGGTCGATCTGGTCGAGGTCAGGTCCCGTCTCGGGCCCGAAAGTCAGCGTGTAGGTCGGACCGCTCTCGACGGAGATGATCTTCGCGCGCGCTGCGTTGGCGATGTGATCGATCTCCATCACGCGGCCCGCCTGCCGTCGGCGTTTGTGGTCGAGCGGCGTCACGCGCACGATGCCGATCGCGAGCGGTTCGGTCGTCGTCAGAGCACCGTCGTCGCCGGTCAGCGCCTCGAAGCGTCGACCGGCGCTGTCCTCGAAGCGCAAGAGATAGCGCGGCAGCGACAAGCCCGAACGTTCGTCGATCACCTTGCACTCGAGCGGCGTGCTCGGTTTCGTGCGGTCGACCTTGTCGACGACGGTCGGTTTCTCGACGCGCTCTTCCAGCGCGACGCGCGGCGCACTGCTCGGCCGCGAACCCGCGGACAGCGAGGCGTCCGGCGCGTGCGGATCGGTGAGTTCAGTGCCCACCGCCTCGTCCGTTGCACTCGCGCCGCCCTCCAATTCAATCTGCGCACGCGACGCGCGCCCCGAGGAACTGAACCACAGAGCTGCGCCGAGGATGAGTCCGGCCAGGGTCAGAACGAGGAGGAGGAGGCGCATCGGGGGTGTACAAAGTAGCGGTCGGAGGCCGGATCCGCTCGCTCGCGGCGCGCAGCGAGTAGATTGGAATCCCGTGACTCCCCTTCCGCTCCCGTTCACTGCGCCCTGGCTCCTCGCGCCGATGGAGGGCGTCACCGAGCCGTGCTTCCGCGACCTCGTCCTGGAGCGCAATCCGGCCGCCGCGCTGGGCGGCGCGTACACCGAGTTCGTGCGCGTCGTGGACCTGCCGCTCCCGCGCCGCGTGCTGCGCGAGCACCTCGGTCCGCGCCGATTCGAGACACCGGTCGGGATCCAGTTGATGGGCGCCGACATCGGAGCGCTGGCGGAGACGGCGCGGCGCGCGGTCGAGGTCGGGTCACCGCTCGTCGACTTGAACTTCGGCTGCCCCGCGAAGGGTGCGCTGCGCGGCTGCGCGGGCTCGGCCCTGCTGAAGGAACCCGCGAAGCTCGAGGCGATCGTGCGCGCGTGCGTCGCTGTCGTCACGACGGTGCCGGTCACGGCCAAGATCCGCGCCGGTTTCGACGACGCGGTCCTCCTGGAGGATCTCGCGCACGCCGCCGCGGCAGGCGGTGCCTCGCTCTTGACGGTGCACTGCCGCACGCGCGCCGAGGGTTACCAGGAACTGGTCGACTGGTCGCGCATCGCGCGCGCCGTCGCAGCCGTCGCGATCCCCGTGTGCGGCAACGGCGGCGTCGATACGCACGCGGATCTGGAGCGCATGCGGCGCGAGACCGGCTGCGACTACGTGATGGTCGGCCGTGCAGCGCTCGGCGATCCATGGATCTTCCAAGGCGCGCGCGTCTCGAGCGCGGAAGCGGCGCTGTTCCTCGTCGACTACGCGCGAGCGCTGATGGAGAGCGGCAACGCGCGCGAAAAGGGGGCGGCGGCGCGGGTGAAGCAGCTCTTGCGCCATTGGACCGCGGGTGCGCTGTTCGATCACGACCGCGCGCGCTGGCTCGGCGAGCCGGAGCCGCGGGCGCTGCTCGCGCACCTCGCACGCGCCGCCGGCGTGGAATCCGCTTGGGACTCGGTCGTGGAGACCACCGAGCGCGCCGCAGGCGGTTAGAATTACGGAATGCGGGCTGACACCGGCCCGCCGCCGTGAATCCAGCGCCGGTCCCCCTTCCCATGACTCACTTGTCGCGCATTGGCCTGTCCCTCGCCGCCGTGGTCGCTTGCGGCGTCGGTGCCGAGGCTCAGGTCCGCGAAGCCTGGCGCCTCGTCTTCGACAATGGCACACCCTACAGCAGCGACTTCTCACGGCTCGTTGCGGCGCACCCTGCGGGCGGCTACGTGGTCGCCGGATCGACGACCGCCATGCCGGCGCCTTCCACCACGTCGGACCCGTTGATCGTGCGTGTGGATTCGAGCGGCAACGTATCCTGGTCGCGCACCTACACCGGTGATCCTACGCGCGACGGTGCCGGTGCCTTGGGGATCGCTGCGAGCGGAGCGATCTATGTCGCTTCCTCCTCGGGTTTCTTCAACAACGCCGATGTGCGGCTCTTGAAGTACGACGCCGCCGGCAACTTTCAGTGGTTCGGCGGTCCCTACGGCGTAAGCGGAGTCGATGAGTACGTCAGCGCGCGCGAGCTCTTGATCGACACCGCTGAAAACACCTACATCGGTTGTTCGGCTGCGGGTGCCGCGATCGGGACGTACAACTTCGTCGTCCTGAGCTACGACAGCACGGGGACGCAGCGCTTCGCGACCGTAATCGACGGACCGCTGGGCGCGGGCGACGCGTTGAAGGCGATCTGTCGCGACTCAGCGGACAACGTATTCGCCGTCGGCAGCATGGACGGCGCGGCGAACGGCACTTCGAGCCTGGGTCTCACCAAGCTCAACTCGTCGGGTGCCGTGCAGTGGACGCGCGTCTACGATCACACCGGACCCAATACGGTGCAGACCTTGTATTCGGCCGTGTGCGACGCGGCCGGCAACGTTTACGCCTGTGGTGCAACCGGCACGGCGCCCGCGTCGTTTGCGAGCGTGTTGATTTCGTACGATTCGGCCGGGCAATTCCGCTGGATTCGGCAAGTTCCGGGCGCGGCGAACTCGATTCCGAATCGTGTCGCGATCGACCGCTGGGGCAATCTGATCCTGGTCGCGAACTCCGGTCCGAACGGTCAGGTCGTGAAGTACGACTCCGCCGGGAACATGGCGTGGCAACACCCGTGGCTGCCGGTCGGATACACCAGCGCTGTGCCGCACACCGTCGTCGTCGAAAACGGCGGCGACATCACGATCGGCGGCAGCGTTTCGAACTCCGGTCCCTCGGCTCAAGACCTGGCCGTCACCCAGCTCGATCCGAACGGCAACGAACTCTGGACGCGCGCGGCCGACCACAACGCGCAACAAGAACAGTTCGGGAACCTGATCGACTCCTCGCTCGGACGCATCACGGCGACGGGCTGGACGCTCCCGTATTCGGTCGGCCTGGGCTACGGAGCCGCCGATGTGTTCGCGTTCGAACTCGGCGATCAATCGCAACCGTTCTGCTTCGGCGACGGCTCGGGCAGCGCGTGTCCGTGCGGCAACACGAGCGCGCCGGGCGCCCAGGTCGCCTGTCTGAACTCGGGCGCCGTCGCGGCGCGACTCGCCGACACGGGCGACGCCGGCATCGCGAACGACACCCTGGTCCTCCACGCGACCGAAATCCCGGGTCCGGCGCTGTTCTTCCAGGGCACCGGACAGGCTGCAGGCGGGGCGGGCATCCCCTTCGGCGACGGGCTCTTGTGCATCGGCGGGACGATCACCCGGATGGGGATCGTGTTTCCGACCGGCACGAGCGCCGCCTACCCCGGAGGCACCACGGGCAACCCGATCCACGTCGCCGGCGCCACCTCGGCCGGCGATCTGCGCCATTATCAGGCCTGGTACCGCGATGCAGCCGCTTTTTGCACGGCCTCGACGTTCAACCTGACCCAGGGATTGTCGGTGACCTGGGCGCCTTGACGAGCGACAACGGACGGGGTCCGAAGAAAAAGAGCGGCGCAGATCAGCGTCCGCCGAACCGGCTTCCTAGAATGCTGCGCCAACCAACCGGGAGCAGACATGGCAAAGTGGACGCACCACGACAGTGAGACCCTTTACAACGTTCCCAAGTGGGGACTGGGATTCTTCAAGATCAACGAAGCCGGGAACGTAGAAGTCCGGCCCGAAGGTCCCGACGGCCCCAACCGTCCCGGGATCGACATGTACGAGTTGATCGGACAGATCCTGCGGCGCGGCGTGACCACGCCGATCCTGCTGCGTTTCGACGGCATCCTCAGGTCGCGCGTGCGCGCGATGAACGAGGCCTTCAACAACGCGCGGCGCGAGCACGATTACACGGCGCCCTACCGCGGTGTCTTTCCGATCAAGGTCAACCAGGAACGCCACGTCGTCGAAGCGCTCCTGTCGGAAGGCAAGAACTACAACATGGGATTGGAGGTCGGCAGCAAGCCCGAACTCATCGCCGTGATCGCGCTCTTGTCCGGTCGCAGTTCGTTGATGATCTGCAACGGGTACAAGGACGAGGAGTACATCGAGATGGCGCTGCTCGCGACCAAGCTCGGCATCACGCCGATCCTGGTGGTCGAGAAATACAGCGAGATCGAGACGATCCTGAGCGTGTCGCGCCGTCTCGACATCCGACCCTCGCTCGGCATTCGATCGAAGCTCTCGGGCAAGGGCGCGGGCCGCTGGCAGGAATCGGGCGGTGATCGCTCGAAGTTCGGCCTCACCACCAAGGAGATGGTGGCGGTCGTCGAGACCATGCAGAAAGAAGGCATGGCGGACTGCATCAAGCTCCTGCACTTCCACCTCGGCAGCCAGATCCCCGAGATCAGGTCGCTGAAGAACGCGCTGCGCGAAGCCACGCACACGCTCGTCGGATTGCACCGCATGGGCGCCAAGATCGAGTGGTTCGACGTCGGCGGCGGCTTGGGTGTCGATTACGACGGATCGCAGACGAATTTCGAATCGTCGATGAACTACTCGCTGCAGGAGTACGCGAACGACGTCGTCTTGCACCTGGTCCAAGCCTGCAACGAGGCCGACATTCCGCTGCCCGGCATCGTGACCGAGTCGGGGCGTGCCTTGTCGGCGCACCACGCCGTGCTCGTGACCGAAGTGCTCGGAACGACGGATTTCACCGAGGAAGGTCTGCCCACCCCGCCCGCGGAGGGGGATCACGCGCTGCTCGGCAACTTCCACTCGGTGTGGGAGAACGTGACGGCCAAGAACTACCAGGAGAGCTACCACCACGCGATGCAGATTCGCGACGAGACGATGGTACTCTTCAACGTCGGACAGATTTCGCTGCGCGAGCGCGCCTCGGTCGAGGACTACTTCTGGCGCACGTGCGAGAAGATCCTGCGCATCACGCGCACCCTGGATTACGTACCGGACGACCTCGCGAACCTCGAACGCGACATGGCCGACACGTACTTCCTGAACTTCTCGCTGTTCCAGTCGGTCCCGGACAGTTGGGCGATCCACCAATTGTTCCCGGTGCTGCCGCTGCACCGTCACAACGAGACGCCGACGCGCCGCGCGATTCTGGCGGACATCACTTGCGATTCGGACGGCAAGGTCGATCGTTTCATCGACTTGCGCGACGTCAAGCGCACGCTCGAACTGCATCCGCTCAAGAACCAGGACCCCTACTACATCGGGTTCTTCCTGGTCGGCGCGTACCAGGAGATCCTGGGTGACATGCACAACCTGTTCGGCGACACGAACGTCGTGCACGTCGACCTCGACGACGCCGGCCGCCCGCGTTTGACGCACGTCCTGCGCGGCGAGCGCGTTCAAGACGTACTCGAGTACGTCGAGTACTTCGAGACCGATCTGCTTTCGAATCTGCGCCGCAGCGTCGAGCGCTCGCTCGAAGAGGGACGGATCACATTCGAAGAATCGGCCCTGTTGTACCGCCGGTACGAGGCCGGCCTGCACGGCTATACGTACCTCACGCGTGAGAAGTCGAAGAACGGCGACGGACCCGTCGTGCTGCAACCGACCTTGGCGTTTCAAAAGAGCGACTCTTGAAGATCAAGCACGGCTGCATCGTCGAACTCACGTATCTGCTCAAGGACGAGGACGGCGAAGTCGTCGAACAGTCGGGCGCAGACGGCCCGATGAGCTATCTGCACGGCTACGGCGAGATCCCGTCGGGCCTCGAGGCGCGGCTGGACGGCGTCGAGGTCGGCGCGGCATTCGAAGTCACGCTCGCACCGGGCGAGGCCTTCGGCGACTACGACCCCGAGAAGATCCTGGCGGTGCCGCGCGACCAGTTTCCGGCCGATGCCGAGATCGTCCCCGGCGACACGATCACGGTTTCCGTCGCCGACGACGAGGACCCGGACTCCGAGACGGGCGAGATGGATACCCGCGTCGTCGAAATCTCTCCCGAAGCCATCGTGCTCGACGCCAACCATCCCTACGCGGGCAAGCGCATGACCTTCGACCTGCGCGTCTTGAGCATCCGCGCCGCGTCGGAGGAAGAACTCGCCGAACATGAGAACGACGACGAAGATGACGACGAGTTCGAATCCGAAGAATTCGAGACCGAAGAGGCCGAAGAAGACGAGGAGTGAGCCGTGATCGCCATTTGCGCAGCGCTCCTCGGTCTGGTCGGCAACCTCGTCACCAACGGTGATTTCGAAACCGGCGGCGCTCCGGATGCGATCCCCGGCTGGGTGCTGGAAATCGGCGCCCGCACGGGCGGATTCGAGCCGGTCTCGCGCGTGACGGTCGATGCCAGCGACAAGCACGGCGGCGCGCATAGCCTGCACTTCTCCGGCGACGACAAAGTGCGCGCGTGGCAGGGCGCCAGGCAGGAACTCGAGGCCCGCCCCGGCGCGACCTACACGCTGAACGCATTCGCCAAGACGAAGGACGTGCGCGTCGAGACCGTCGTCGGTGCGAACATGCAGCAGTACTCAAACTGCTACGTCGCGCTGTTCCTGCGCGACGACAGCGGGATCATCGTGGCCAAGAGCTACGCGCGGCCCAGGACACCGACCACGGATTGGGAAGCGATCACGGCGAAGGTCGTCGCTCCGCGCACGACGCGCACGGCCGAAGTCTTCGTGTTCCTCTCCATGAGCGGCGACTTGTGGCTCGACGACGTCGAAGTCGGCATCGAGAACGGTGATCCGCTGCCGCCCGAAGAACTGATCTTGCACGAGGGCTTCGAGACGGCGACGGCGCTGCCGAAGGGCTGGGTCGAGGAATTCGGTGCGAGCAACGGAGCCGGAGCGACGCGCTCGACCATCGCCATCGATCGCTCGGTCGGCGAAGGCGATTCCCCCGGCAGCCTGCACTTCTCGGGCAGCGCCTCCACGCAACGTTGGTTCAGTTGCACGCGCAAGGTCGAAGTCGTCCCTGGAGACGCGCTGCGTTTCTCGGCGTCCGTGAAGACCGAAAACGTGCGCAAGGAGGGCATTCAGTTCGAGAACTTGCACTTGAGCATGGCCTTCGAGAGCGCGACCGGGCGCGCCCTGGGGACGCGCATCTTCGCGGCCTGTCCCACAGGCACCCAGGACTGGACGCGCGTGGAGGCCAAGGCCATCGCGCCGGCCGAGACGGCATTCGTGACGATCGGAATGTTCCTGTCGATGTCGGGCGATGCCTGGTTCGACCGCATCGAACTCATGCGGCGCGGCGGGTTCTCTCCGGCTTACGCCGATTGGAAATCCATTGCGGTCGACCGCATCACGCTCAAGTTCGCGCCGGATCACCCGCAAGCGGCGGAGATGAAGGAATGGGCCGCGAAGTTCGCTGCCGCCTACGGCATGGCCAGGACACGTATGGCCGTCGCGTTCGATGAACCCATCACCGTCTACGTCTACACGGACGAAGAGCAAGGCAAGCGCTTCACCGGCCGAGCGCTGGCGTTTGCATCGCCGCACGATCGCACGGTGCACCAGACGCTCGCGAATACGCTGGGGCATGAGCTCTCGCACGTCATCGCGCAAGGGATTGGCTACGCGCAGGTGGAGTTGTTCGGCGAAGGGTTGGCGGTGTGGTGTGACGGATCGACGGACGAAGCGCACCACGACCGGGCGGCGCAACTGTTGCGCAACGGAAAATTGCCGACGCTCGCCACGCTGCTCGATGATTTCCGGTCGGACGAAGCGCGCACGTATCCGGCCGCGGGCTCGTTCTGCGGGTATGTGATCGCTACGGCGGGGTTGGATGCGCTCAAACGTATCTACGTCACTCCGGATCCGGTGGGACATGCGCAGAAGGTGTTCGGAAAGAGCCTCGCCACGCTCGACGAAGAGTGGCGGGAGTTCTTGAGAATGAGAGTAAAGTGATGATCGTCAGCTTGATTTTGGCCTTGGGGCTGGGACACGCGCCTTGGGAGCAGTCCCTCTCGACCCAGCAGCAGGCCACGGAGACGCAGTCCCCCGCATCGCTGGAGCCGACGGGTACGCAGTCCCGGCCTGCTTCGCGGGTTCCCTCGTGACCCTTGTGACCCGGTGAGGGCAGTTCGGTCCGTGGGGCCGACGACACATTACCGCTCGAGCGCTGGACGCTGGGTGCGCGTTTCGTCCCGGGCATTCCGGTCGATCGCGCGCGCGTGCGCACGACCTTGACGTACGCGCTCAACCCCGAGTTGCGCCTGGGCGTCGAGTACAACCCGCTCGCCGACGACGTGGGCGTGCTCGCGAACTGGCGCGCGGTCAAGGAGACCGAGAACACTCCGGCGCTGATGTTCGGCACGAGTTCGGATCGCATCGGCACGGACTCCGGTCGGTCGTACTACGGCACGTTGAGCAAGGACCTCGAACACGCGATCGGGCTGCCGATCGCCCCGTACGCGGGCCTCTCGTACGGCGAGGCCGATGACGAGCTCGTCGGCATCGGTGGCTTGTCGATCCGCTGGTCGGACAAGGTCTCGAGCGTACACCTGTGGGACGGGCACAACTTGCACCACGTGCTGGAGCGCTCCTTCGAACGCTCGTCGCTCGGTCTGGTCGTCGTCGATCTAGACGGGTCGTTCTACGTCGGCCTGAGTTGGAACATCTCGTTCGCAGGCCCTTGAGTTTCGTCGGCGTCGCGGCCTGATCGGGGTTCAGCGGTCCGCGCGATCGAACGGCCCGATGCGCGCAGCCTCGGCGTCGCGCAACACGAGCACGAAACCGTCGGGCGAGTAATAGAAGTCGCGCCAATACTTCTCTGCCAATTCGTCGATCGAGAGGCCGCGCACGAGGTCCGCTTCGAAGGCTTCGGCCTTGGCACGCCGCGCCGTGCCTTCGCGCTCGCCGGAGCGAAAGTTCGGGAGAAAACTCGCCGCCGAGATCGCGAACAACACGAACGCGAGGAGCTTGCCGCTCCTGCGCGACCACGCGAGGCAGGCGGCCGCGAAGAGGGCGCACCACATCGGCGCCGCAACCATTCCGTAGCGCTCGAGCAATCCCGCGCCGTCACCGTCCATCGCGCGACCGTAGCCGACCGCCAGCGCCGTTCCGCCCATGGCCACGATCACGACGCTGATGCCTACCGCGCGCGCGTAGCTCGTGTCTGATTCGGTTCGCGCGCGAGCGAGCAACCAGAGCGCCCATACGGCGAGCACCGCGAACACCCACGGCGCAGTCGCACGCAGCGAGACCGCCGTCTCCCCCACGCCGCGCGTCAAGAACTGGAGCGCAGTCTCGACCAGCAATCCCGGCGGAGGCCTGCGAAAGCCGGGCAGAAACGTGTAGTCGACGAAGTACCCGATCGTGATCACGAGCGTTCCAAGCAAGGCCGCGACGGCGATCCGTCCGGTCCAACGGTCGACGGCGGCAACGGATCGGCGCGCGGAAAAGTACACGAGCGCGAACCAGCCCATCCAAGCGACGGAGTGCGGCAGTCCGATACCGCCCGTGAGCGGCATCGCCCACGCGACGAGGGCCAGCATGGCGACACGCCCGGGGCCTGGACGTTCATCACCGGTCGCGAGCAGCACGAGTCCGATGACGGCGATCGCGGCCGGGATCGAGAACGCGAGCTGGAACGAGTTGAGCACGTTCTCCGACTGCGCGCCGTTCATCCATAGGAGAGGAAAGAAGGCGTCCGTGAAGTGCGCTCGGCCGCGCAGGCGGCGCGCCATGCGGACGGTCAGCCAGGCCGACGCCGCGAGCAAGGCCACAGTGACGAAGGTCCCGGCGCGTATGTCATGCGTCCCGCCGACGGAGGCGACGTACGCGACCTTCGCCAGCGGAATGCGGTGTTCGTTGTGAACCCACCAATACCACGCTGCCGGAAACTGCTCGTCCGGTCGCAGTTTCGCCAGCATGATCCAGTCGTCGTTGAACGGGACCTGCGTGCCGTACACGAGGACCTGACGCACGAGGAGCGCGAGCATCACGAGCCAGGCGAGAGCCGTGAATCGCGCCGCCGGGTCGTCGCCGGCTAGGGACGCGATGCGCCTCCAGAACGCGCGGATCGGAGGGTTCGGCGCCTCGGGCATCTACGTGAATCCTGTCCTCTGATACGCTGCACTGTCCAGCATGCCGAGCACCAGGCCCATCGGGACCCCCTTCGCACCGCCGTCCGCCGCGGATCGCGCTCAAGTCGCAGTCGCAGATCGACCCGGCCTGCTCGTGGTCGTCGACACGGAAGAGGAGTTCGACTGGAGCGCCGGATTCGATCGCAAGAACACGTCTGTCGAGCACATGCGCGAGATCGGGCTCCTGCAAGCCGTGTTCGACGAGGCGCGCGTCGTGCCCTTGTACGTCGTCGACTATCCGATCGCGACGCAGGCGACGAGCCTCGCTCCGCTGCGCGAATTCCTCGCGTCCGGCCGCTGTGAAATCGGCGCGCACCTGCATCCGTGGGTATCGCCGCCATTCGAGGAAGAGGTCAACGCGCACAACAGCTATCCGGGCAATCTGCCGCCAGCTTTGGAACGCGCCAAGCTCGCGCAACTCGTCGACGCGATCGAGAAAGGCTTCGGCGTGCGACCGCGCGCGTACAAGGCCGGACGCTACGGCGCCGGACCGGAAACGCCGCGCATCCTGGGCGAGCTCGGCCTCGACATCGACATCTCGCCCTGTCCCCCGTTCGACCTGAGCGGCGACGGCGGTCCCGACTGGTCGAGTTTTCCGTGCGAGCCGTTCTGGATCGGCGAGCGGAAAAACGTGCTGTCGATTCCGAACACCGGCGCCTATGTCGGTTTCGTGAAGGACGGCGCGCACGGCCTGTACCGCCTCGCGAACTCCGCCGCGCTCAGGTGGGCGCGCGCCGGTGGGATTCTGTCACGCATCGGCGCGGTCGAGCGGCTGTTTCTCTCGCCGGAGGGCTATTCGTTCCAGGACCTGCGTCGCTTGACGCTGTCGCTGCGCGAGCGCGGTGTCGCGCATTTCACGTTCAGCCTGCACAGCCCGTCGATTCGACCGGGTTGCACGAGCTATGTGACGAGTCTGGCCGATCGGGAAAAGTTCCTCGACACCTGCCGCCGATATTTTGAGTTCTTCGCGGGCGAAATCGGGGGCGTCGCGACCACGGCGACGGAGCTCCACGCCCGAGCGACAGCGAACAAGGGAACGAAACACGCGTGAAAATCCTCGGCATCTCCCCTCTGGACAAGGACTCGACCGCTTCGCTGGTGGAGGACGGACGCATCTTGTTCGCCGCCGGGGAAGAGCGCTTCAGCCGCGTGAAGCAGCACTCCGGGTTTCCGCGCGAGGCGATCAAGGCCGCACTCGAGTGGACCGGCACGAGTCCAGATCAGATCGACGCCGTCGCGTACGCATTTCTACCGTGGGACAAGGAGACCGAGCTCATCCAGACGGCGCTGGAGGAAGAGGCTCAGTTCCTGCGCGATTTCCGCGAGCCGAATCTGCAAGCGATGCTCGAGGAAGCCGAAGCGCGCGTGCCGCAGCGCAACTCGCCCGTGCACGGACTGAAGGATCCGAATCAGCGCATGTCCAAGGGCTCGGTGAAGGAGCTCTTCTACCGCTTCGCGGGCGGCGAGCGCGGCTTGTCGCGCTCGGTAGCGCTGCGCGCCTCGGCGGATTGGGGCCGGCGCGCGAGCGAAGATCACCAGAAGTGGCAGGCCGAACTCGAGGCCGGACTGCGCGAGTTCGGATTGCTGGACAAGCTCAAGCGCGGCGAACACCACCTGTCGCACTCGGCCAACGCGTACCTCGCGAGCGGTTTCGAGCGCGCGCTGATCGTCACGCTCGACGGCTACGGCTCGGGGCTCGCGGGTTCGGTCAGCCTGGGTGAAAACGGCCGCATCCGGCGCCTGCACAACCTGCGCTTCCCCCATTCGCTGGGCACCTTCTACGAGATGGTGACGAGCGCCCTCGGTTTCCATCCGGACCGTCACGCGGGCAAGATCGTCGGTCTCGCGGCCTACGGCGACACGCGCGTGCTCGCCGACGTGCTGCTCGCGCGGGTGCAGCAGACTCCGGGCGACTTCAAGCTGGTCGAGAACCTGAACGTGCGCTTCGCCCAGCACCTCGCCGCGCGCTTTCCGATGATCGACGTCGCGGCGGCGTACCAGCACGTGCTCGAAGTACTGGCGACGGAATTGGTGCGCCACTGGGTCGCGAAGACCGGCGTCGACCACGTCGTCCTGTCCGGCGGCGTGACCGCCAACGTCAAGATGAACCAGCGCATCCACGCGCTCGACGGAGTCAAGGCTTCGTTCGTGTACCCGAACATGGGCGACGGCGGCTGCGGTTCAGGCCTCGCGATGCTGTACTCGTGGCCCGGCGGCGTGAAGGAATCGATCCACGACGCCTACTTCGGCCCGAGCTATTCAGCGGAGGCGATCGAGGCCGAACTGAAGAAGGCTTCGCTGCGCTACGAGCGATCCGAACAACTGACCGCCGAAGTCGCGCAGCGCATCCACGCCGGCGAAGTCATCGGGAGATTCGACGGCCGCATGGAATACGGACCGCGCGCGCTCGGCAATCGCACGATCATGTATCACGCGCGCGAGCCCGAGGTGAACCAGTGGCTGAACAAGCGCCTGGGTCGCACGGAGTTCATGCCTTTCGCGCCCGTGACCTTGTGGGAAGCGCGCGAACGCTGCTACGTCAACCTGGCCGGTGCCGAGCACACCGCCGAATTCATGACGATGACCTTCGATTGCACACCGTTCATGCGCGCGAATTGTCCGGCCGCCGTGCACGTCGACGGCACCGCGCGCCCGCAGTTGATCCGGCGCGAGGTCAATCCGGGCTACTACGACATCCTCAAGGAGTACGAGAAGCTGTCGGGCATCCCGAGCTTGATCAACACGAGCTTCAACATGCACGAGGAACCGATCGTGTGCTCGCCAAACGACGCCGTGCGCGCGTTCCTGCTCGGCAACCTCGACGGCCTCGCGATCGGCCCGTTTTTCGTGCCGCACCCCGAGCGCGCTTCGTCGCGGGCTGGAGAGACGACGAAGAAAACGGCAGCGCTGGAAACGCGCTCCTGAGCCGCGTCCTCAGGGCAGAACGGTCACGCGCATCCAGCTCTCCGAGAACTGGCGTGGCACGAGGGTGAAGCCCTGGAAAAACGTCGGCACACCAATCGAACTCGGTGACGTGGGCAGATCGTATTGATACGTCACCTGGCCGTTCGCATCAGCTACACCGATCGGTCGGGTCACCATCGTCGTGCGATCCAGGTAGAGCGCGCCCCCGATCCCGTGCAAGACTGTTGCGATGCCCGGGCGCGGAGCGTTGATCAGAAAGCAAGGCGAGAGCGGTGCGGAGCCGCCGAGCGTAAAGCGCACCTTGTCTCCCAACCGCGGGATGCCCTTCACGACGAAGTCCTCGTCCTCGAACCGGTACAGTTCAATGCTCCCGCCACCGGCGTAGGTGTTGGCGTGCACGGCCTTGGTTCCGGCGACGACGCGGCTGCCGTCCGAGCTGATGTCGACGTCGTACACGGAGCCGGGGTAGTCGTACGTGTGGACCGGCGTGTTCTGGAATCGGCGGTAGAGGCGGAGCTCCGGAACCAGGCCGAGTTCATCGCCCCACAGACCCACGACGAAGCGCTGGCCGTCGTCCGCCACCGCGATGTCCGACACGATGTTCTGGAAGGTCCCGGCGCCGGTGACGGTCTCGGACATCGTCAGCTGCCTGCTCGGGATGTCGAGCGCCTGGATGGTGACGGAGAGATTGAAATCCCAGTGATTGAAGCCCGCCACCAGGGTCGAACCGTCAGCCGAGATGTCGATGCGCCCGCACACGGTCTGACCGGGCAGAGTCATCTGGTGGATGTGCGCGTAGCCGCCGCCGGCCTGGCGCTCGAAGATATCGAGCTTGTTGAACCCACCGTACGCGAACACCCGTCCATTGCCCGAGATCGCGTGGCAGTCGAGCGAGTTGAACAACGCATAGGTCGCGATCGTCGTGCGCGTGGCGACGTCCCACAGGGTGCAGGTCGATGAAGTCGCCCAGTACAAGGTCGAACCGTCGTCGGACAGGAGGAGCGAGCGCAGCTGCGGTCCGGCCGGGAGCGTCGCGGTGTAGACGGGAACACCCGAAAACGGATCGAAGATCGCGAGGCGCAAGGCGCCTAGCGTGTCGAGCATCCCCGCCATGATCTTGGAGCCGTCGCGAGAAACGAGCGCGCGCGCGGGACCGTAGCTCGGAACAGGAAACTGGTAGGTCCAGTTCGGCGTCGAGTTCGCGGTGCCGTACCTGGTGATGATGATGTTGCGCGGACCGGTGACACCGCTCACGGGGATCTGCCGGCACGAAACGAACACCGCGTTTTGAGCGGACGCCTCGACGCGCGCATCCTGACTCGTCCACACCTGCGGATCCGACCACAGCGGCGCCAGCGGCATCGCATCGATGCCCGATACGAGTTGCGCACGATCCGTTGCGGTGTCGAATTCGCTGAAGACCAGCTCGCCGAATTGCCCCAGCGCGACGGTCCTGCCGATCCATCCCTGGCCCGCGTCGGATTGACTCCACACGGCACCTGCGCCGAGGGCCTGGATCGCGACGGGCGTCACCACCGGTGCCGGCGGCAGGAGCGGGACTTGCGCGCGCGACTCGTCGATCCACGCATTCGTGCCGTCGACGTTGTAGTGACTGCGCAAGCCCTCCACGGTCGCTTGCGCAAACGCGGTCGCGCTGAGCGCGAAACAAAGCATCGCCGTCCCGACGGAAGCGGGGCGCGGAAGTCTGTGCATGGGGAACCCGGGGGAGAGAGGGAGAGAACTCGGAGGGAGAGCTCCGAAACCCGTTAGGCGGCCTGCGGGTATCCCCCGATGGTAGCCCCAAGGTGACGGACCCGAAAGCCCCGCCGTGGCATTAAAAAACCTCCCGCGGCCCCCCAAAAAAACAGCGGACGGCCCCGATGTTCTCGGAGCCGTCCCTGGATTCAATCCCACAGGCGCCGAGCTCGAGCCCGACGCCGTGGCGAGGTGCCTAGATCACATACCGTCGATCGTGAAGGGGAACGTCATGTAACGCTCGCCCTGCGCGTCGCTGAAGGTCGCCAGGCTCTGGTGGATCCCGTTGAAGGATTCGAACAGGGAGCCCGTGACGATCTGACCCGGGTGCACCGTCACTTGCAGACGCTGCGACCACTGGTCCGGGTTGGTCGGGAACAGGAGCGGGTTGCTCATGACCGTTTCCATGTGGAAGGTGAGCTGACCCCCGGTGAGGTTCGGGATGCGCAGGCTGGGGCGATCCACCATCGTCACCGGGAAGATCAGACGCACGTTCGCGAGGTGCGACTGGAACAGCGTCCCACCGACGACCAGGCTGGAGGAGCCAGGGTGACGGCCGAGGAACTGGTAGCACTCGGCGACCAGGATGCTGAGCTGGCAGGTGGCGGTGCGGTTGTGGTTGTCCGTGATCGTGAAGTTCACGACGTGCACACCGAGCTGGCCCACCGTCGGGGTCCAGTTGAAGGTACGGCAGACCGGGTTGCCCACGGCCGGAACCTGAGGCGACAGCGTCGCGCCGGCCGGCAGCGGTCCGGAGGTGATCGTGACAGTGTCACCGGGGTTCGAGTCGCCGCCGCAGACCTGGAACGTGAAGGGCGCACCGGCGGTGGCCATCAGCGTCGTGTTGCAGGTCGGGGTCGGCGGGCCGAAGGTCGGCGGCGTGTTGACGAGGTAGGTGTAGCAGACCTGGACCTGGGCGTCGGCCATGGTCTGGAACTGCGTGATCAGGTTGCCGCTGCCGGTCGCGACCGAGCTGCCGACGGCCGTCACCGGAAGGGTGATGTTGCCCGGCAGTCCGGGAGGACCCGAGAAGAGGACGAGGTCCGACGCCGGGGGCGGCGAGGTCACGTTGTTCGTGGCGAAGGCGTTGATGCCGAGGTGCGAGACACCCGAGGTGCCGCCGAAGTCGGTCGTGCCGTCGTAGGCCGAGAGCGAATCGTTGAAATTCGCGAGCGGAACCGTGACGACGAGCACCGACAGGTCGGGACGCGTGAGCGTCAGCGTCGCCTGGAAGTTCGTCTGCACGACGGTCGCGGCGGTGTCGAGGCTCTCGATACGAACGGCACCTTGGATGTTGCCGGAGAGCACGAAGTTGATCGACTGCAGCGTTCCGAGCGCGGTGTCGAACTTCGACACGGACACGCTGTTGTTCCAGTTCGTGTTGACGAGCGGGAGGGACGAGTTGAAGCAAACGGTTTGGGTTTGCGCGGCCGCCGGAGCGGCGAACAGCGCAACGCCGAGGGCGAGGCCAGTGAGAACTGAGTAGCGGGACATGGAGGAGGCTCCCTGACGTGAGGGGGAAAAGAGACCTGAGCGAGCGCTCGGGCCGGGACTGAATCTACCTTGATGCTATCGCAACCGGGGGGGTGCGCAAGACGTTCCGCACTGAAAAAACCAGCATGAAAGCGCACTAACGGCTCTGTTTGCCGGCCTGAAATCGCCTGCCGACCGCTGCAGGAGGCCCCAGTGCGCGCGGTGAGGTGCGCGCCGTCAGCGCGGAGGGATGCGAAAACCGTGCGCGCGCCGCAGAAGGCGTCGGGAATCGGCCTGGAAGCGGTCGGCGCGGATGTACGAGAACGCGCGGTCCAGGAAGTCCAAGGGCAACACGACGCCATAGAACGCGATCGCGGCCGTCTTGAGATCGCAAGGTACGCCGGCGCAGGAGAACCCCGGGACGAACAGGTCGAGGACCGCCGCCGAGAGGAACAGGATCACGGACAAGTCGAAGTTCGTCACGGCACCGCGCACGATCGAGAGCGGTCCGCCGAACTCGAACGGTTGGAACTCACCCGGCAGATCGCCATCGACTTCGAGTTCGGCGTTCGTCGTGCCTTGAGTCAATTGCCGCACGAGCCGCTCGCGCTCAGCGGGATCGCGCATGAGCACGTAGCGCGCGTTGAGGATGAGCGCGACGTCGTAGAGATACTTTCCGAAGAACGTCGCCAAGAGTGCTGAGATCGCCAGCAGGAACGTCCACTCGAGCCCGGTGCTGCGCACGGCGTAGAATCCCAGTGCGAGAAAGAATGCTGCCTTGACGTACAGGTGAAACAGGAAGTCGTGGAAGCCCCAGATCAGCTTCTCCGATCCGTGGTAGCGCGCAACTTCACCGTCCACGCAATCGAGAACGTAGTAGACGAGCAGGCACGCAAAGCCCCCCACCGACCACCAGCCGCCGAACACGGCGAGCACCGAACCGGCCAATCCGAACAGCAGAAACCCGATGGTGGCGACGGTCGGCGAGAGCCCCAGTTGGATGAACGCGCGCGTGACGTAGATCGAAATGCGGTCACCTAGGAGGTAACCCGCGATGTCGTTGTATCTGCGGACCGGCTCTTGGACCTTCTTCCGCAGTTCGGGAATCGTTTCGACGATCGGCACGCGCAACTCGCGACGGCGCATGCCTGATGCGCGCGTTCACTCAGAGCGCACGTTACGCGCGGAACGCAGAGTTCTCCAGATTTCCTTGATCTTGGTCTTCTCTTCGCGCGCGAGGTAACCGGAGAGGAGCAGGACGAGCGGGAGGGCGGCGACCAGCGCTGCCTTGAGCGCGATCACGGCCGGAACCGGCCAGTCCGGAACCGTCCAGCTCAGCAGGTAGAGTCCTCCGGCGAGCCCGATCGGCCACAGGATGCGTCGGTATTCGTAACCGATGGGCGCCACGCGTTCGGCCGTGATCCAAGCGGTGACACACAAGACCGCGAATGTCGCCAGGGTCGACCAGGCCGCTCCCATGAACCCGAAACGCGGGACGAAGATCGCGTTCAGGATCAGGTTGAACACCGCGGCCGCGCTCGCGATCGCGCCGATCACCCAGGTGCGTTCGTGGCGGTAGAAGACCGTGCTGACGATCTGGTAGAGCCCCCAGAACAGATAGCCGAGCGCCACGATCGCGAGCGCGGGCCAGGCCGAGTGGAATTCGGGCGCCGCCATCGCGCTCACGATCTCACGCGCGAACACGGCCAGGGCCAGCGTCAGCGCGCACATGATCAGGTTGAAGTAGGTCATGACCTTGCGCGAGAGCAGACGCGCTTCGTCGTCCGAGCGCAGCCCGAACACGAACGGGAACCAGATCAGTCCGAAGCCCTCGAGCAGGATCGCGTTGCCGATCGTGCCGAGCTTGTAGGCCAGCCCGTACAGGCCGACGTCCGCTTCGCCGGCATAGCGCTGGACGAAGAAGCGATCGGCCTGGTGCAGGACGAACATGCACAGCCCCGAGATGAAGAGCGGCGCGCTGTAGGCGAACAAGCGTTTCGCCATCGGCCACGAGAAGCGCAAGCCGAGCTTCTTGACGATCACGACGAACAACACGAGTGCGATGAGCGCTTCGCCGCCGAGCACGCTGTAGAAGGCCCCCATGTACGTCAGGCCCAGGAGCAAGAGCCAGACCTTGAGGCCGATTTCGAGCACGAGCTTCACGGTCGTGAGCACGCCGTACGTGATCGAGCGCTCGAGGATCTGCAACCAGCGCAGCCCGACTTGACCGATGGTCTGGAAGAACAGGATCGCGAACACGACGACCAGCGCCGACGAATACTGGTCCGATTCGAACACCAACTCGGACGCAGGCCCGCGGAAGACCCAAGCCAGGAGCAGCGCCGAGCCCGTGGAGCACGCGAGCAGGATCAGCGTCGTCGTGACCAGCGTGCCGCGCTCGCGCTCGCTGTCGTAGTGGGCGTGAAAGCGCGTCATCCCGTGCAGGAGATTGATGCCCAGGACCTGAGCCGCGATCGCGATGGTGACGCTGCCGATTTCGAGCACGCCGTAATTCGCGGTCGAACCGATCCACAACGTCACGAACGGCAGCAACGCGAATCCGAGCAGCTTGTTCACCGCCGGCCCGAGCGCGTAGATGAACGAGTGCTTCGTGAGCCGTTTCAGTGCCGCGTAGATCATTGGAGCGGGCGAGCGTGGCAGAGCCTCGCTCCACATTCAAACTTCGAGAGCGTCACACTGGGTCGGTCGGATGCGCCGTGCGCGCCAGGGCCTCGGCCGCCTCGCGCCCGAGCCAGGCGTTCACGGCGCCGTGCACGAAGTACAGCAAGGGCGTGATGAGGACGGCGATCAGGAACTTGTAGACGTAGTTGGTGAGCGAGATCACGGCCGCGCGGCCGACCGTCATGTGCTCGTTCCCGAGCAGCTCGGGGATCACGACGAACGCGACGAAGATCACGATGCCGGTGTCGATCAACTGGCTGACGACGGTACTGCCCTGGGCGCGCAGCCAGAGCATCTTGCCGCCCGTCTTCTTCCGCAGCCACGTGAAGGTCCAGGCGTCGACGAACTGCGCGACGGCGAACGCGACCAGGCTCGCGGCCACGATCGTCGGGGTTTGGCCGAACGCGATGACGTAGGCCTGGTGCGCGGTCTCTTCCGAGTACTGGCCGCCAAAGACGACGGTCGGGGCCTTGGTGGCGGCGATGATGATCGGCTGCAGGATGATGTTCACCGCGATCGCGAGAAAGGTGAACACGCGGACGATGCGCCGACCGAAGTACTCGTTGATGATGTCGGTGAGGATGAAGGTCAGCGGAAACGCCAGGATCCCGGCCGTCGCCACGAACTCCGCGTCGCCGGAGAGCCCGAGCGCGGACGGCGTGAGCCCGAACAGCGTGAACTTCCACAGCTTGGCCCCGAGGATCTCAGCCGTGACGAAGAACCCGACGAACAGCGCGCACAAGGTGAGCAGCAGGACCTCGCGGCGTTTCTCGTCTCGTTCGGAGCGCATCGGCGATCTGTGTGTATCCGGTTCTCGCGCGCTCGACAACGCTCCGCTAGACTCCGGCCCTTCGCTTCCACCCAGGCACCACCGATCAGAGCCCATGCAAGTTCTCGAGCAACTGAAGTCGATGTCCCCCGAGCGTTTCCTCGCGATCTACCAGAGTCTGGAGGTCAACGGCTTCGGGCCGCTCGACAACGACGTCGCGAAGTCGCTGAAGTTCAGGCCCGTCGCCGTCAAGAAGCTGCCGATGTCGCAGCGCGCGAAACGTGCACGCATGCTCCTCGAGGGATCGCGCAATGCCGAGATGACCTACGAGATTTTCGGCGCGTACCTGCTGAAACATCACAAGGCGCTCGTCACCGGCTTCCTCGACAAGACCGGCGTGGTGCACGAGGACGGGATGATCCAGGACATCGAGACCGGCGTGCCGAAAGCGGACAAGATCGCCGACGCCATCCAGGAACTCGACCGCGAGTTCCCGCCCGAAGACGTCACGCTCTATCTTTCGATGTGCTCGCAGCAGTGGGCGCAGGTGCCCGAGTTCGAACGCGTTTGGAAGAAGCGCGCGAACTGACATCTCGCGCACGACGCTTTTGACTCTGCGCGCGGCGCGGCTGGCAGACAGTGCAGACGTGCGTACCGCGCTGGCCGACGACCAGACGCACGATCGTCGTGCCGCACGCGCGGCAGGGCTTGCCGTCGCGGCCGTACACGCGAAATTGATCCTGGTAGCCGCCGGGATTGCCTTCCGGCGTGCGATAGAACGTGTCGAAGCTCGAGCCTTCGCGCTCGATCGCCTCGGCGAGCACCGCGCGAATCTCGGCCCGCAAACGTGCGGACTGCTCGGGATTCACGCGCTCCGAGCGCGCCAGCGGATGCAAGCCGGCGCGGTGCAGCGCTTCGTCGACGTAGATGTTGCCGAGTCCGGCGACGAACGACTGGTCGAGCAACAAGGGCTTGAGGAGTCGCCGGCGTGCGCGCAGTCCGTCCTGCAACCACGCGGCCGTGAACTCCTCCTCCAGCGGTTCAGGTCCGATCCGCGCGAGGCGCGCCTCGACGTCGGCGGTGAATTCGAAACGTCCGAACTTGCGCACGTCCACGAAGTGCAGCACGCGCCCGTCGTCGAGCGCGAGTTCGACCTTGGCGTAGGGCACCGATTCGACTGCGCGCTTTTCGACGTGCATGCGTCCGGTCATGCGCAGGTGCGCGAGGATCGCGCCCGCACACCGCCCGCGCCGTGCAAGATCCACGACGATGTACTTGGCGCGCCGCCGCACGGCGACGATGCGCGCCCCGACCACGCGCTCTTCGAAAGCGCGCGCCACGACGGTGCGGCGCCAGTGAACCTCGGCGCCGGTGATCGTGCGGCCGACGAGTTTGGGCCGGATCAAGCGCACGACCGTCTCGACTTCGGGCAATTCGGGCATCGCGCGGGTTCTACCGACCGTCCTTCAACACGCCGAAATCGAGTGTCGACGCGTTCCAGACCGCGACTCGCGCAGGTTTGAAATCCGCGGCCTGCGCCGCGTAGATGTTCGGCACGAAGACCTGCGGATTGCGGTCGACGAGCGGGAACCAGGTGCAGTGCACCTGCACCATGAGCCTGTGACCGGCCTTGAAGGTGTGCAACACGTCCTGCAGGAGGACGCGCACCTCGGTCAAGCGATCGGGTACGAACGGTTCCGGTCGCGCGGGGTCGTTGCGAAACCTGCCGCGCAGGACTTCGCTGCGCACGAGCATCTGGTAGCCGCCCATCCGTTGTCCGGGGAGGAGCGCGTCTTCGCCCTGCGGATCGGGGGTGTCGTCGGGGAATACGTCGATCAGCTTCACGATCCAATCGCCGTCGGTCCCGGTCGTCGTCACCACGAGGTTCGCTGTGAGCGGACCGGCGAGCGTCAGGTCGGCGTCCAGTTGCGGCGTCTGGTACGTGAGAACATCCGGGCGATGGGCGACGAAGCGCTGATCGTCGGTCATGTATTCCTTGGACATCGAGGTCGTGATCGCCTGCGTGTACGGCACCGGGTGCGCCGGGTCGCTCACGAACTCGCGCCGCGGCTTGCCGGGCGGCAGTGCGCCGTGTGCAGCGACCAGCGAGCCGTCGGCACAGATGCGCAAGCTCCCCGCCGTCGTCGTTCGCGGCGGCCAGGCGTCGAAGCTGCGCCACTCGTTCGCGCCGGTGTCGAACACGCTGGCTTCGGCCGGCGTAGCCACGTCCACATCGCGCAAAAAGTGCTCGAAAAAGGCCAATTCCATCGTGGAGCGGTAGTGCAACGAGGTCTTGGATCCGAAGCGCGCCTGACCGAGCCTGTCGCCGTCGTTGCGCCCCCAACCGCCGTGCACCCAGGGCCCCATGACGAGCACGTTGTAGATGCCGGGGTTCTGCGTTTCGATCGCGCGGTAGGTGTTGAGCGCGCCGTACAGGTCTTCGGCATCGAACCAGCCGCCGACGGTCATCACGGCCGGTGCCACGCGCATCAAGTGCGGCAGGATGTTGCGCGCGCTCCAGAACTCGTCGTAGTTCGGGTGCGCGACGATGTCGTTCCAGAACGCAACCTCGCCCTTGAACCAACGCTCGTTGACGTTCGACAACGGTCCGAGGTCGAGGAAGAACCGGTAGCCGTCGGGTGTGCCGTGCTTCACACCCCACGAACGCTTCGTCGTCGGTTCAGGACGCGGGCGCCCGAACCCGTGCAGGAAATTGAACGCGTGCGGCAGGAACAGCGCACCGTGGTGGTGGAAATCGTCGTACCACCAGTCCGCGATCGGCGCTTGCGGTGACACGGCCTTCAATGCCGGATGCGCATCGATCATGCCCGCCGAAGCGTAGAAGCCCGGATAGCTGATCCCCCACATGCCCACGCGTCCGTTGTTGTTCGGCACGTTCAGAACCAGCCACTGAATCGTGTCGTAGGCATCGCCGGCTTCGTCGATGTCCTGCGCTTTGGACTTGTGCGGATTGTGCGGCCGCATGTCGACGAACTGGCCCTCGCTCATGTACGCACCGCGCACGTCCTGCACGACGAAGATGTAGCCCAGTTCGTTGAACAACGTGCTCGGCGCCAAGGCCTCGGGAAACGCGTCCGCGCCGTACGGCGAGCACGAGTACGGCGTGCGCCGCAACAGGATCGGTGCCGCTTTCGCCGGTGACTTGGGCTCGTAGATGCTGGTGAAGAGCCCGATACCGTCGCGCATCGGCACCATCACTTCGCGCTTCGTGTAGTTCTCGGAGAACCATCGCTTGCCGGTCGCTTCCTGGGCAAACGTCGGCGCGACCAGGAGCAGCGCGAGTGCGCAACGTACTAGAAGTGAGCGGAGCTGCGACATGCCGGGGATTCTAGCCGCACGGCGCAGCGCGCCGACCCCACAGAATCTCTGGCGCCCGATCGAGGCTTGCGTCCGCCGCGCTCCACGCCTCGGATCTCCCCCGCGTGGCCTGCGGGCCAAGGCCGGCGTCAGGCGACTCAGCGACTTCCGCTGGAAGGGACGGTGTGGTGCTGCGACGAACGTCTCGAATGGCGCTGCCCGCTGCGGACGACTTTGTGATGCAGGCCCGCGACCGGGCCCGCGGCACAGCATAGAGTCTAGGCGTCTCACTCCTCCTCGAGCGCGAGCAGCCCCCCTCCATGACGACGACGAAAGAACCTCAACACGCCCTGCGCGATGTCCCCTTCATGGGCGTGATCTGGGTCGTGCACGAAGCGAGCAAGCTCGGCTTCACGAACGGTCATCCGGATTGGTGCAACCTGGGACAAGGCCAACCCGAAGTCGGGCCGATGGAAGGTGCGCCGCCGCGCATCGATTCGGTCGAGATCAAGCCGGAAGATCATGCCTATGGTCCGCTGGGCGGAACCGAAGAGCTGCGCAGTGTGATCGCTGCGCACTACAACCGCCTGTACCGCACGGGTCAGCGCTCGCAGTACAAAGCTGCGAACGTGTGCGTCGCGCAGGGCGGGAGATTGGCGTTGACGCGCATCTTCGCGGCGCTCGGGCACGTCAACGTCGGTTATCAGGTTCCCGACTACACCGCGTACGAGGACATGTTCGATCTGCACCTGTCGCGCCTCACGCCGATTCCGATTCGCGCGCGAGAAGAGGACGGGTTCCTCGTCCCCGCGGCGCGACTCGCGAGCGAGATCGACGAGCGCGGACTGTCGGCGTTCGTGCTCAGCAATCCCTGCAATCCGACCGGCAACGTGATCCAAGGGCCTGAGCTCGGCGCGTTGGTGAAGACGGCGCGCGACAAGCACACGACACTCGTCCTGGACGAGTTCTACAGCCATTTCGTGTACACGCCCGACGGCAAGCCCGCTTCCGGTCCGGTCAGCGCCGCGCCCTTCATCGAGGACGTCGATCGCGATCCGGTGTTGCTCGTCGACGGCTTGACGAAGAGCTTCCGCTATCCGGGCTGGCGCGTCGGTTGGACCGTCGGGCCGGCGCACATGATGGAGACGATGGCGCGCACGGCGAGTTCGATCGACGGCGGTCCGTCGCGCATTGCGCAACGCGCAGCGCTCAAGGCACTGGAGCCGGCGCGCGCGGATCAGGAAACGCAGGCGTTGCGCGTGCAGTTCGCGAGAAAGCGCAATCTGCTGGTCGAACGCTTGGAGGCCTTGGGCATTCGCTTCGCAGCTCGACCGACGAGCACGTTCTACGGCTGGGCGTGCCTGGACGGATTGCCCGAGCCGTTGAACGACTCGATGACGTTCTTCAGGCGCGCGCTCGAACTCAAGGTCATGACCGTGCCCGGCGATTTCTTCGACGTGAATCCGGGCAAGCGCCGCCGCGCGCCGGCGCCGTACAGTTCGTGGATGCGCTTCTCGTTCGGGCCGCCGCTCGCGAACCTGGAGATGGGACTGGATCGATTGGAACGCATGGTGCGCGGACGCTGAATGACGAGCGCGGCACCTCACGGTCGTCGTGACACTTTCGCGGGCGCGCTGCTCGTCGCGCTGTTCGCGGTCGTGTTCCTGTGGCGGCCGATCTGTGAATACGGAGACGGTGTGTTCACACCGGCCGACTTCAGTCGGGCCTATCCGCTGACGCGACTCCCCGACGCCGTCGGTGATCCGATCGCCCCGAACAACCCGGCTTTGATCAGCGCCTGGGCCACGAGCCAGTCGTCGCTGATCTTGTCGCAACGCGGCTTGCTGCACGGTGAGTTGCCGGCCTGGAACGGCTTCGCCGGTGGAGGCGTTCCGCACCTCGCCAACCCGCACACGGCCGTTTTCTCGCCCTTTTCGTGGAGTTTCTACGTCCTCGACTTCGGGCTCGCGGCGCTCATCACGGCCTTCGCCAAGCTCTTCGTCGTCGGCTTCGCGACGTTCTTGTTCCTGCGCGAACGACGCTTGACGTTCGCGGCCGCCCTGGTCGGCGCACTCACGTTCATGTTCGCCGGTCACCAGGTCACGACCTTGTTCCTCCCGCAGTCCGGCACCGTGTTCGTGTTGCCGGCGGCGTTGTACTTCGTCGAACGTATCGCGCGCGAAGTCGAACGTTCGATCCAGGCCGCACGCGAAGGCTTGTCACGACCACGCGTACTTCTGCGACCGGCGATCGGATTGGCGCTGGTGCTCGCCTTGGGGTTTTTCGGCGGCGCGATCGACACCTTCATCTTCTGTGTCGCGACCGTCTGCGCCTACACCGTGTTGCGCATCGGCAACATCCTGCTGCGCGAGCGCGGGCAGGCTGCGGCGCAACGCGCAGTTCTAGCGGGGCTCGCGCACTGCGCCTGCGCGGCGGCGGCAGCCGTACTGATCAGCGCGATTCAGGCGCTCCCCTACCTCGAGTACATGCGCAACGCGCGAGGCGTGGGCGCGCCGCTCGCAGAACTCGCATTCCCGCCCTGGCCGCTCCTCGTGTTCCCCGATCTCCTCGGCAACCCTGTCACCGAGACTGCTCTCGGGCTGGGAGTTCACTCGACGAGTCACGCGAACCTCGCGGGCGCCTACGTCGGCGCGCTGGCGCTGTTCCTGGCCGTGTTCGGCTGCGCGCTCGCGCGGGGTTCGCGCACGACGTGGTTCTTCGCGGGCCTCGCAGTCCTGGGATTGTGCCTCGGTTTCGGCGTGTTCGGGACGCTGGGTTTGCAGGCGCTGCTCCCCGCGCAGGAGACACCGCTGGTCCAGCGCGCACAATGTCTGTTCGCCCTGGCGATCGCCGTGCTCGCGGCTGTAGGGGTCGATCGCGCGACTTCTGCGGGCGCGGTGTCGACCCGCGTGCAGGCACTCTCACTCTTCATCGGTGCCGCACTCGCGATCTGCTTCGCCCGGGCGATGGGAGCGCGAGTCCTGACCAATGCGCTCCTGGATCCGGCGGCCGGCGGTGACACTGCGCTGCGCGAGCTCGCCGCCGGCGCCCACATGGATCTCGTGCTCGCGGTGTTCGTGGTCGGCGCGGGTCTCTTCGCGCTCGTCTGCGCGCTGGAACGCTCACGCGTTCGCGCCTGGCTCGTCCTGGGGCTTTGCGCGGCGGTCTACGCGCAGTCCGGCGGATTGTTCGAGCACTACAACACGGTGACACCGGCGCGTGAGGTCTACCCGCGTACCCCAGACATCAATCGTCGCGACGGCACGGTCGGCATCCGTGCGCCGATCGTGCTGGGCGACGTCGATGTGCCGCCCATGACCAGCGCTGTCTACGGATTGCGCTCTTTCGGCGTGAACGATCCGCTGCGCGTTCGTCGCTACGATCAACTTCAGCAGAAGCTCTTCGCACCGAGCGGAGAATTCAGTCTCGTCTCTAACGCGACGCGCCACGGCTTGCGCGTATTCGGAATCGAAAGCGTGTTCGACGGCGACGGCTGGGTCGATATCGACACCGCGTTCGGCCATCTGCCACTGAAGCGCTCGACCTGGGGCGAGACGGACCCGGTGTTGCCGGGCGCCGGAGTCGCGCAGTATTTCCGGACGACTGTTGACGGACTTCAAGGTGTGCACTTTTTCTGGGTCACTCGCGGCGTTCCGAACGCGCACGACTTGAGCGTCACGATCGACGACCTCGACACCGGAACGCGCCACGTGGGCATCGTGTTCGCCGCGGGGTCGATCCGCCCCGACGGTCGAGCGATCGTGCCGTGCATCGTGCCGTTCCCGGCTGCCGCCAAAGTGAACGGGCATGCGCTGCTCTTGCGCATCACGACGACGAACGCCGTGCCGCCCCAGGCGGCCTTCGCCGTCGGACGCCGCACCGATCTGGACAACGTCACGACGGGCTGGCGCGCGACACAAGGTGATTCCGTCCTCGCCGGCCAGCTCGCGCTCGACCTGCACTACGCGCTCGATGCGTTCGAGCTTCAGGACACCGTCGGCCCGTTCCGCTTGTACCGCTTCAAGGGCGCGACGAAGCGCTTTCGCACGGTCGGCAGTGCGAGTGTCGTGGCAAACGATGCGGAATCGTGGGCGCGCGTGCTCGACGCGAGCTTCGATCCCGCGACCGAAGTCATCCTCGAGGCAGCGCCACAGGAATGGGCGCGCACAGGCGCGGCGGCCGACGAGGAGGATGCGCGCGTCGAAGTCCTCGACGACCTGAACGGCCACGTGCGCCTCGTCGTGAAGCGCAAGTCCCCGGGCTTCGTCGTCACACCGATCGCCTGGTTCCCAGGCTGGAAGGCCAAGGTCAACAACCGCGAGGCGCAACCCCTGTGCGCCGACTACGCCTTCACCGCAGTCGCCGTCCCCGAAGGCGAGTCGCTGGTCGAATTGGAATTCCAACCGAAGAGCCTGCGCAACGGAATCGTGCTCACGCTCGTCGGCCTGTTGTTGCTGCTGATCGCGTTCGCGTACACCTTGCCTTCCCCGCCCGACGAGGTGTGCGCGTGACGCGGGTGTGGAGAGGGCACGCGTGGGCCGCGCTCATCCTGTGTGCATGCGTGTTCGCGTTCTGCGCTCTCTCGAAGACGAGCCCGGAGGACGGCGCGTCCGCCGTTCAACCCGGAGTGTGGGCCCAGGCGACGACAGCGCTCGAACACGAGCACGCCTTGCGCACAGCGCTGCCGGTGTGGGATCCCTCAGTCGGCTTCGGCGCGCCGCGGCTCGCCGTTCCCGCGGCGGCCGTGGCCTCGCCGCTGGCGGCGCTGTTCTTCTCGTTGCCGAGTGCAGCCGCTGCAGCTCTGACGATCTTCGCCGAGTTGTTCGCCCTCGGATGGTTCACGTGGCTGTTCCTGCGCCGTCTGCGACTGACGCCGGTCGCGTGCGTGCTCGGCGCGATCGTGTTCATGTTCAGCGGACACTCGCTCGTGTATCTCGGTGATCCGCGCGTTGCAGTCGCGATCGCCCTGCCCGCCGGCTTGTGGGCCCTGGAGCGACTGGCGCAGCGCATGGAGGACAGCCCGGCGCGAAACAACGGTTGGAAGCTCGCACACCCCGCGCACATGCTCACGTTCGCCGCCAGCGCGGCGTTTGGACTCGCGGCGGGCGATCCGGAGACCTTTGCCTGCGCGGCGCTCGTGTGGTTCGTCTACGGCGCGGGACGCCTGCTCGCGTTGCGCGCGCTCCTCGGCGCACGCAGCGTGCTGGGATTCTGCGGGCTGCTCCTTCTCACCGCCGGTGCGTGCGCTGCGTTCCTGCTGCCTTTCGTCGAATACCTCGGGGAAAGCCGCGTGTTGAGCGATCGGCTGGTCGACGGCCTGCGTCCGCTGGCGCGCGCAGCGTGGCCGCGGCATTTCTTCCCGGGCTTGACCGCGCAGGGCACTGAGCCGAACGCAGCAGCCGCCGTCGCCGCGACCGTCGTCGGATCCTTGGCCCTCTTCCTGGCGCTGCTCGCGCCCTTCGTGGTGCGCGGGCGACGCGCATTGACTCTGTTCGTGATCCTCGGTTGCGCCTGGGTGCTGGTCGCGTACGACGTACTGGGCGTGCAGGCGTGGATCGAAAGCGTGCCGGCCCTCGCGCTGATCGACGTCGAGCGCAGTGTCACCATCTTCCACATCGCGGTCGCCGTGGGCGCGGCCTTCGCCGTGCATCACCTCGTCGAGCGCGCGCCCAGGTCCAGCGGAGTCGCCGCGGTCGGTGTGCTGGCGGCGGCGTTCGTGATGGCGGCCGTGTTCCGCGCCGGCGCCACCGAGTTCCTGCTCGGAGCCTCGCGCGCGCTGGCCGGCGATTCCCAACGCGAGGCACTGTCGTCGTCCGGACGCTACGTGTCAGTCGTGATTGCGTGGTTCGCCGCCGGCGCGGCGTGCTCAGCCATGGCCTGGCTGACCGTGAGTCGCCGACACAGGACGGTGGCCGTCGTGGGATGCATCGTCGTCGTGCTCGCGCAGCAGATGTACTTGCCGCTGCAGCACCAGGCGCGGTCCGCCGACGCAGCATCCCTCGCATCGGAATCAGAAGCCGAGCGAGTGCTCCCTCTCGCCGCCGAGAAACGCTGCGTGTTCTTGGGTGGCAATCCGATTCCGCCCACATCCGGCTCGTTGCGTGGCGCCGCTTCCATCGCCAACATCGACGGCATCGGCATCGCGCGCTTCGATCACCTGCGGGCGAACTTTTTCCCCGGTGATGTGAACGGCACGCACGTGAGTTGGATCGCGCGGCGCGGGATCGAGTTGTTCGGCATCGAACGCGTGTTGACGCGCGACGACTGGATCGGCGTCGACACCTTCACTGGTTTCGTGGAACCGAACGAAGCGCGGGAATTCCTCACGCGGCCGCTCGCCCCCGATGCCGACGTCGAGTTCGAGTTCAGGTGCTGCGAGGACCGCACGAGCGCCTTGCGGGTGTGCTTCGCGACGAACGGTGCGCCCCTGGCACAGACGATCGAGTTGTCGTTGGACGATCCGCTCACCGGCGAGCACATCGCGGCGCGCACTCTGCCACACGGGCTCGCACCGGATGCGGGTTCGTCGCGCGCTCTGGTGGCGCTCCACTTCGACGAGAGCGCGGGCCGCAAGGGTCGGCTGTTGCGCCTCACGATGCGTTCGGCGGACGGCATCCCTGCGCGTGCGTGGTCGCTCGTGGCGCGCCGCGACTGGAGCATGCAGATGAATCGAGCTCTGTGGCGACGCGACGGCGTGTACGCGCCGCGCTACGACCTCGTGCACCCGATCTTCGACGGCTTCACGACGCGCCAAGGCGGCGTGCAGCTGCGCGGAGATCTGCTCTTCGATACGAGTGCCGTCGCCCACGTTTTCCACGAAGCGGAGGCGATCGCGCCCCTGCGCGTGCTCGCGCCGAACGACCCGGTCGCCGCCTACCACACGGTCTCACGCGCGTGGGTCGCGGCCGACGAGGACGAGGCCTTCGCAGCAGTTCACCGTGCGGTGTTCGACCCGCGACAGATCGTGGTCCTCGAAGGCGTCGATCCCGCCCATGATTGCGGACCGAACACGCAATCGGACGTGAATGAGCCCGTCGAGTTGCTCGCGCGCGACGACCGGACCGTGCGGCTCCGGACGACGCGCGCCAGGCCCGGCTGGCTGGTCGCGGCCATTCCGTGGTACCCCGGCTGGCGCGTGAGGGTGAACGGCGTGGAAACGCCGCTCGTGCGCGCAAACTACGCCTTCGTCGCGGTCGCGCTGGAGGCCGGAACGAGCGAGATCGTACTGCGCTACGAGCCCGTGAGCATGCGCGCGGGATTTTGGATCTCGATCGCCTCGATTTTGCTCATCGTGGCCTGGATCTTCCGCTCGCGCCGCGCTGCCCACTTGCCGCGCGACCTCGGATCGGCATGATGGGCGGCCGGCGCGCGCCCATGCAGTACGGATTTCTGATCGACCATCGCCGCTGCATCGGCTGTCACGCCTGCACGGTCGCCTGCAAGTCGGAGAACGACGTCCCGATCGCGAGCTTCCGCACCTGGGTCAAGTACCAGGAAAAGGGCCGCTTTCCCGCGGTGAAGCGGCACTTTGCGGTCTTGCGCTGCAATCACTGCACGAAGGCGCCGTGCGTCACGATCTGTCCCGTCAATGCGCTGTCCAAACGCAAGGACGGCATCGTGGATCTAGATCGCGACGCGTGCATCGGCTGTCGCGCGTGCATGCAGGGCTGTCCTTACGACGCGATCTACCTGAACGAGGACACGGGCGCGGCCGAGAAGTGCCACTTCTGCGCGCACCGCGTCGAAAAGGGCCTCGAACCGGCGTGCGTCGTCGTGTGCCCCGAAGGCGCGATCATCGCCGGCGACCTGCACGAGCCGAGCTCGCGCATCGCGCAGATGGTCGACGAGTTCCAAGGCGAGACGTTGCAGCGCCGTACCGAACAAGGCACGGGGCCGAACGTGCACTACCTCGGCATCGAGCCCACGCTCTTGAAGCCGGGTGAAGCGTCGCGCCCCGACACGTACCTGTGGAGCGATCGTCCGCCGCACAAGCTCGAGCGCTGGCCCGCCGATCTGCCGCTCGCGCCCGACACGCGCACCGTGCTCGATGCCGGACACAAGGTCGAGTGGGGTTGGCACGTCGCGGCGTATCTGGTCACGAAGGGCATCGCGGCGGGTGCGGCGATCCTGGCGCCGATCGGCGCGTACCTGGGCCTCGAGGGTTTCGCCGCCGATTGGGCGCCCGAGATCCTGGCGCTCGTGTTCCTGGTCGCGACCCTCGTGCTGCTCGTGCACGACCTGGCGCGTCCGATGCTGTTCTTCCGACTGCTGACGCGCCCCAACACGAAGAGCTGGCTCGTGAAGGGCGGTTGGATCTTGGGTGCCTTCGGCGCGACGGTCACGGCCTCGCTCGGCGCGCGTTGGTTCGGGTTCGACGCCGTTGCCGACGGACTGCGTTGGGTCAACGCTGCGCTTGGCCTCGCGGTCGCGGGCTACACCGCGTTCTTGTTCAAGCAGTGCGAAGGCCGCGACCTGTGGCAAGGCAACCTCGTGCTCCCGCACTTGATCGTGCAGGCGCTCTTGTGCGGTTCCGCGGCACTCTTGCCCTTCAGCAATGCCTCGCGCGAGGTCGCCGTGCTGCTCGCCGGATCGCTGGTCGTGCACAGCGCGTTGATGCTCTTGGAGTTGCGTCAAAAGCACTCGACCGACAACGCGCGTCAGGCTGCCGCGTTCCTGCCCGTCGCCGAACTCGGCGCCATCAAGCGTCCATTCGCACTCGCGAACATCCTCGGCGTCGCCGTGCCGGCCCTGTTGATCGCGCTGGCGAGCATGGAAGCGCTCACCCCAGGCGTGCCGTACTTGTTCGCGCTCGCGGCCCTGCTCGGGCTCGCGGGACTGTATCTGTACGAGTCGGCTTTCGTGCGCGCGGGCCAGTTGCCGCCGCTCTCCTGAGGGTGCAGGTCATGTCGAACTACGAGACGCTCCTCACCGAAGGGGGCGCGCCGATCAAGGCGTGGATCCGCGGCGTCCCGATGGAGGACGAAGCGCGCAAGCAACTGCACAACGTCGCGCGCCTGCCGTTCATCCACAGTCACGTCGCGGCGATGCCCGATGTGCACTACGGCATCGGTGCGACGGTCGGCAGCGTGATTCCAACCGTCGGCGCGATCGTGCCGGCCGCCGTCGGCGTCGACATCGGTTGCGGCATGATGGCCGTGCAGACGAGCTTGACGGCGGAGAACCTGCCCGACGACCTGTCGCACGTGCGCGCGTCGATCGAGAAGGCCGTACCGCACGGTCGCACCGCGCGCGGGCGCGACAAGGGTTCGTGGCACGCAGCGCCGCGCGCGGCGGAGAAGGCCTGGGCTGATCTGTCCGACGACTTCGAGCGCATCGCGAGCAAGCACGGCGCGATCCGCAAGTCGAATCACCTCCCCCACCTCGGGACTCTAGGCACGGGCAATCACTTCATCGAGGTCTGTTTGGACGAAGCCGGCAGCGTGTGGCTGATGCTCCACTCAGGGTCACGCGGCGTCGGCAACCGCATCGGCACATACTTCATCGAGCTCGCGCGTGAGGACATGCGCCGACAGATGATCAACCTGCCCGACCGCGACCTGGCGTATTTCTCCGAGGGCTCGCAGCACTTCGACGACTACGTCGAGGCCGTCGAGTGGGCGCAGCGCTTTGCGATGACGAATCGCGCCTTGATGATGAGTGCCGTCGTCGAAGCCCTCGGCAAGTCCAAGGGCATCCGCCAGTTCAAGAGCCACCTGGTCGCCGTCAATTGCCACCACAACTACGTCGCGCGCGAGTACCACTACGACGCCGACGTGTTCGTGACCCGCAAGGGCGCCGTGCGCGCACGCGCGGGCGAACTCGGCATCATCCCCGGCTCGATGGGCGCCGCCTCGTACATCGTGCGCGGCAAGGGCAACAAGGAGAGCTTCGAAAGCTGCTCCCACGGCGCCGGCCGCGCGATGTCACGCACCAAGGCCAAGGCCGTGTTCACACTGGCCGATCACAAGGCCGCCACCGCGCACGTCGAATGCCGCAAGGACATCGACGTGCTCGATGAGACGCCCGGCGCCTACAAATCGATCGACGCCGTGATGGCGGCGCAAGCCGACCTGGTCGAAGTCGTGCACACGCTGCGCCAGGTCGTGTGCGTGAAGGGCTGATGTCGCAGCGACCCCGCGTGCCCGGTCGGCCGCCCGAAGCGACACGATCGCGCTGGCCAACGAGATTCAGCTTCAGCCCGGTTCAGTGCACGGCCCTCCAGTCCTGAGTCTGGATCACGCGTCCGAGATCTGGAGCGCTCGGAACTCGCAGGGCGCTGTCGGACGCTTGCGTCGTTCGAACTCCTGCGTACTCGGCGCACTCGATGTTCGCATTCGGGCCCATGGCACACGACAAACCGCGGGTCGAGCATGGTGATTGCACGGCTGCACCGTCGAGCGGCCGATCTGCGCCGCGAAGAAAGGCTCATCCATGAACTGCATTCTCTTCGTCTCCTCCCTTGCAACCGCAACCCTGCTCCTAGGTTCGTCCGCCACCGCGCTGCCTGCTCCCCAGATGATCGCGGGCGATTCTGTCGTCGGCGCTGCAGGCGGCGACCAGTACGCGCCGCAAGTTGCTGCCGGCGGTGCCGGGTCGTTGGTCGTGTGGTCCGACTCGCGCTCGACCCTCGGCGGCGCACAGAGCACGTCCGAAGTCGATGTCTTTGCGCTGCGTCTCGACACGAACGGCACGGCCCTCGATGTGACCGCCATTCCCGTGGCGGTAGACCTCGGCTACCAGCGCAGTCCGCAAGTCGCGTGGAACGGGTCGAACTGGCTGGTCGTCTGGGAAAATCAGGACGCCACGAGCGGTTTCTTCTCGGCCGGTTTGCGCGGAGCACGGATCTCTCCGAACGGCACTGTTCTCGATCCGACGGGCTTCGCCATTCGCGCGACGCAGAGTGCAAGCGTGCTGTGGTCTCTGTGCGCCAACGGTTCCGATTGGATCGTGGCAGTCGAGGGCACTTCAGCGGGCGACAACGACCTCATGGGGGTGCGCATCGCTGCCGACGGGTCTGTCTCCGCTGCGGTCGTGCTGCAGCCTGCCGACTTCTTCCTACACTTCGACATCCGCGTGCTCGCCGCGCAAGGCGAGGTGCTCCTCGTTTGGGCCGGACAAAACAACCCCGTGGCGCGCCGCTTCAACAGCGCACTCGCGCCGATCGCCCCTACCTTCAATTTGGTGAGTGCGAACGTGGCCTCGAACGGATCCGGCTACTACGTCCTTTGGAACGGACCAGGAGGCAATCTGGTGGGTTCTCCCATGTCGCTCACGGGATCGCTGGCGCTACCGGCGGGCGCACCGCTGATGTCCGACTCCGGAGTGCACGAAACTCCGCGCGCGACGTGGGACGGCTCGCGTTGGTGGGTGGCCGTGGGCCACATCACGCAGGGCGTCCTCGGAGCACGCGTGAATGCCGACGGATCTGTCGTCGACTTTGGCGGCCAGTTGGTTCAAGCGCTGGGAGGCGACACGATCTACGGTGCTCAAGTCGCCGGACTCGGCTCGGGCGGTGCACAGTTCGTTTGGTCGGGCGCTCTCGCAGGTAGCGGTGGCTCGCAGGATGTATTCGGCCGCAGCGCTTCAGGCGCATTCGGCTTGAGCGCGCGCGGCGTGGTCTCGCACGCAGCGCCTCTGCAACTCGCGCCAAAAGTGTGCGCGGGCCCCGACGGTTATGTGGTCGCATTCGAGAGCCACATCGGCACGGAACGCAGGATCATGGTCCAGCGCCTGGACCCGCATGGGCTGGCGATCGATTCCGAACCCTTGCTCGTGGGCTCCGCGCCGTTGGCCAGCGGACCGAGCGTGGCATGGAACGGATCGGTGTTCTGCATCGTGTGGAACGACGGATTGAACGTGGTCGCTCGGCGCATGGCCGTCGACGGCACTTTGCTCGACGCCGCGCCGATCGCCGTCATGCCGGGTTCGTCGGCCGACGTGGCTGCGGTCGACGGCACATTCCTCGTCGTCACGACGAGCTACCTGACCAACCCGCAGTTCCGGTATTGCTTCGTGCGGCGGCTGGACGGGGCGACAGGCGCACTGCTCGATCCGAACGCGTTCTCGCTGGGCGGCAACTTCGCGCAGTTCGCGCGCGTGGCTTCACTCGGCGACCGGTGGATCGTCGTGTACCAGACCAACGATTCACACAACAGCCCGCAGGCTTCGATCGTGTCCGTCACCGTGCGTCCCGACGGCAGTTTCGATCCGGGCATCAGTCTCGGATATCCGGGCGGCACTCCGGAGATCGCGGCCGGCAACGGCGGCGCACTCGTCGTGTGGCGATACTTGAGCAATGCCAACGCGAACAACGACGTGGTCTGCCGTCGCATACGCGCGGACGGAACGGTCGGTCCGCAGACGCTCGTCAGTGCGGCAGCCGGCCGGCAGATGCACCCTACGGTCGCGTGGACCGGAACGCAGTGGTTGTTGGCCTGGGAAGATCAGCGCAACCAACTCGCGTTCTTCGACACGCGCACCGATATCTACGGAGCACGCGTCAGCGCGGACGGTGCTCTGCTGGATCCGAACGGATTCCTCTGGCAAGGCGGCGTGCAGCCCGTCGTTCTCCCTGAACTCGCGGAGCGCGGGGGTCGCAATCTGTTCGTCGCTTGCGTGCAGCACCCGGAGTCGCCGCTCGGCGGCTATCGCCTTGAGGTGCAGGTCACAGCAGGCGACTGCTTCGCCCCGGCGCGCTACTGCACCGCCACGGCGAACTCGAGCGGCCAGCCTGCCCGCATCGATGCTTCAGGCAGCACGAGCATCAGCGCCGACGACCTCGTGTTGTCGGCCTCGAACTTGCCGGCCAACACGATCGGCCTCTTCTTCCAGGGCACGCACCCCGCGCTCCCCGCCGTCGCATTCGGGAATGGGACGCGTTGCGTCGCGGGGGCCTTGCGTCGACTCGCCGTCGTGCAGGCCGGCCAAAACAGCGTCGTGCAGCCGCAGTCCTGGACATCGCCCGGGTGGATCGGAGTGCAGCCGACGTCCACTCGTTACGTGCAGTTCTGGTTCCGCGATGTGCCCGCGGGCGGCGCTGCGTTCAATACGACGGATGCACTGGAACTGACTTTCTGTCCGTAGGCAACCGGGGCCGAGCGCATGTCGTTCGGCCCCGAGCTGCTGCTCGTTGTCGGGCTCCGAAGAGCCGATCGACGCCGTGATGGCGGCGCAAGCCGACCTGGTCGAAGTCGTGCACACGCTGCGCCAGGTCGTGTGCGTGAAGGGCTGATGTCGCAGGCGCTCAGGCGCGCTTGTAGTGGCTCGTCATCATCTTGATTTCCTTGCCGTCCGGCATGGTGGCGAACATCTCGAAGATGTGCTCGTCCTTGCTGATCAGCTTGTCGGTCACGCGGTGCTTGAGGACCGAGTTCGTCATGCAGCTGAAGAACTCGCCGTCGAGCATGAGCGTGTCGCCCTTCTTCGTGCCGCGCAGCGTGCAGAGGACGCCCGCCATCGAATCGACCCAGGTCGACACGAACTGCTTGTTGTGAGCTTCGTATCCGAACGTGCAGCAGCCGGTGAAGGGCGCGCCCATCAACGTCGTCTCGAATTTGCTGGTGGTCCAGAACTCGCCGATCTTCTCGACGATCTCGGTGGCGGCCGTCTCCATCGGCGGCTGGCTCGGGTCCATGTAGAACTTGCACGCGACTTTCCACTTGCCGGCGAGGCTCTGGATCAGCTTGTGCTCGGCGGTCGGTTGCGGCATCTGGTGTTCGGTCTGCTCGGTCATGGGAATCTCCTTTGGGCGTCGGAATGCGGGAAGGGTCGGCCTCGAAACACGCCGAGGCCGCGGCCGAGCAGGATAACCGCAGGCGCACACGCGCAGATGTTGCTCGACGAACTCGAACTCGACTCGTACACGGACGGTATGCTCAGCGCCCGATGAGCCGATCCCACGATCCCGATTTCTGGCAGGTGACCCCGCTGGCTTCTTTCCCTCCGATGGAGCAGTGGGACGACTGGACCGAGTACGACGGCAAGGCGTGGCCCAAGAAGGTCGAGAAGCGCTACACGCTCGTGCCGACGACGTGCTTCAACTGCGAAGCCGCATGCGGACTCGTCGCGTACGTCGACAAGGAGACGCGCGCGATACGCAAGCTCGAAGGCAATCCGCACCACCCGGGTTCGCGCGGGAAGAACTGCGCCAAGGGACCGGCGACGCTCAACCAGATCGAAGATCCGCAGCGCATCCTGTACCCGCTGAAGCGCGTCGGTCCGCGCGGTTCGGGGCAGTTCGAGCGCACGAGTTGGGACGAGGTCCTCGACGTGTTCGCCAAGAAGATCCGCGCCGCGATCGTCGAGGGCCGCAAGACCGAGGTCATGTACCACGTCGGCCGCCCCGGTCACGACGGGTACATGGATCGCGTGCTGCAAAGTTGGGGCGTCGACGGCCACAACAGCCACACCAACGTGTGTTCGGCGGCGGCGCGGCTGGGTTACGCGCTGTGGAGCGGTGCGGATCGGCCCTCGCCCGACCACGAGAACTCGAAGTTCATGCTGTTGCTCTCGTCGCACCTCGAGACGGGCCACTACTTCAATCCACACGCGCAACGCATCATCGACGGCAAGATGAAGGGCGCGAAGCTCGCCGTCATCGACGTGCGCCTCTCGAATACGGCCTCGATGGCGGATTACTGGATGGCGCCGTGGCCGGGCACCGAAGCGATGCTCTTGCTCGCGATGGCGCACGTGATCCTGGAGGAAGGTCTCTACGACCGGAAGTTCCTGGAAGACTGGGTCAACTGGCGCGATTTCCTGGACGCGCTCGCGCCGAGTGCGCCGAAGACCTTCGACGCGTTCATCAGCGAGCTGAAGAAGCACTACGCCGCGCACACGCCGGCCGCCGCCGAGAAGGAATGCGGCGTCGCCGCTGCGACGATCATCGAAGTCGCGCGCGGCATCGGCAACGCCAAGGGCGCCTTCGCTTCGCACGTGTGGCGCAACGCAGCGTCGGGCAATCTGGGCGGCTGGCAAGTCGCGCGCGTACTCGAATTCCTGTGCGTGCTCGTCGGCTCGATCGGCACGCCCGGCGGCACGAACCTGAACTCGCAGACGAAGTTCGTACCGCCGCCGTTCCTGAAACCGCCGGCGCAGAACGCGTGGAGCGAGCTGCTTTTCCCGCGCGAATGGCCGCTCAGCCACCACGAGCTCTCGTACCTGCTCCCCCACTTGATGCTCGAAGGCCGCGGCAAGATCGCGGCGTATTTCACGCGCGTCTACAACCCGGTGTGGACGAACCCGGACGGCATGGTGTGGGAGAACGTGCTGCGCGACGAGAAAATGATCGAGCTGCATGCGGCGCTGACGCCGACGTGGAACGAGACGGCGCAGTACGCCGATTACGTGCTGCCGATGGGCCATGGCGCGGAACGCCATGATTTGATGAGTTCCGAGACGCACGCCGCGAAATGGATCAGCTTCCGCCAGCCGGTGCAGCGCGTCGTCGCCGAGCGCGCGGGCGAGAAGATCGAGTACACGCACGAGACGAACCCCGGCGAAGTCTGGGAAGAGGACGAGTTCTGGATCGCGCTCAGTTGGCGCATCGATCCGGACGGCTCGCTCGGCATCCGCAAGTACTACGAATCGCCCTATCGCAAGGGTGAGCGCATCACGGTCGACGAGTACTACCAGTGGATCTTCGAAAACTCGGTGCCGGGCTTGCCCGAAGAAGCCAAGAGGCTCGGGATGACGCCGCTCGACTACATGCGTCGCCACGGCGCGTTCCTGGTTTCGACGGACGTGTACGAAGGCCACAAGAAAAAGCTCGCTGCGGCTGAGCTCGAAGGCGCCGTGACAGACGCGACGACGAACACCGTCACGAAAGGCGGCAAGCCGATCGGAGTGATGGTCGATGGTGCCGCGCGCGCGGCGTTCGCGACGCCTTCGAAGCGGCTGGAGATCTACAGCAAGACGATGGCCGACTGGGGTTGGCCCGAGTACGCGCTGCCAGCGTACATCGAGAGTCACGTGCATCGGCGTCACATGAACGTGGAGAAGGGCGAATACGCGCTCATCCCGACGTTTCGGTTGCCGACTTTGATCCACACGCGCTCGGGCAACTCCAAGTGGCTGTACGAGCTGTCGAACACGAACCCGGTGTGGATCCACCCCGAAGATGCGGCGCGCATCGGCGTCGAGACGACCGACCTCGTACGCGTCTCGACGCGCATCGGCCACTTCGTGAACAAGGCCTGGGTCACCGAGGGCATGCGTCCGGGTGTCGTCGCTTGCAGTCACCACCTCGGTCGCTGGCGCTTGTTCGACGACATCGGCACGGACAAATGGGCCAGCGCCAAGGTCGTGCGCGAGGAATTGTCACCCGGTCGCTTCCGCTTCCGTCGCACGGAAGACATCCAACCGTTTGCGTCGGTGGACAAGGACTCGAGCCGCATCTGGTGGACCGACGGCGGCGTGCACCAGAACCTGACCTTCCCCGTGCAACCGGATCCGGTGTCGGGCATGCACTGCTGGCATCAATGCGTCACCGTCACGCGCGCCCAGCCGAGTGATCGCTACGGCGACGTCGAAGTCGACACGCAGAAGTCACTCGCGGTGTTCCGCGAATGGATGGCGAAAGCCCGCCTCGAACCCCGCCCCGACAACTTGCGCCGCCCGCTGCATTTCGCCCGCGCCGTCAAGCCGACGCCCGAGTCGTACAAACTGTCTTGATCTGATTCCGGTCGCGCTACCGTGCCTGGAGTCAGTTCGTGATCCCGCGATTCGTCATCGTCCAACCCGGGAACACCGCCGGCAGGCTCGTGCAGGCCATGCGATCGACGAGGATCTCGGACAGGATGTCGCGGTAGTCGATCGTGATCGCGAGGTCGCCGTTGTCGAGGTTCGGGAGCGCGAGGCCGGGCCAGACGCGAATCACCTGCCCGCCGTTCACGTGCCCGCCCATCACGATCATCGCATTGCCGTGGCCGTGGTCGATGCCGAAGCTGCCGTTCTCGCTCGCGCGGCGGCCGAACTCGGAGAGCGCGACGGTCGTCACGCGGTTCAAGGTCTGATTGACGTCGTTCAAGTCGTCGTGGAACGCGCGCATGGCTCCCGCGAGTTCGCCCATCAACGTCGCCATCGCGCCGGTCGTCGGGCCGAGTTGGTTGTGCAGGTCCCATCCGCCCAGGTCGACTTCGATCACTTCGACGCCGATCTGCGCTTTGATGATCGCTGCCGCGTTGCGCAGCGCGGTGCCGAACGTCGTCGCCGGATACACCGCACCATTGGCGGGCACGTAGGTCGTGAAATTGATGGAGGCCATCAAGTCCATCGCCGCGAACGTATTGGCGGCCGCCGAACTCATCGGATCCGGTTCTTGCGCATAGGCAGCCGCGATGGCGGCGCGTCGCGCGGCGGCGGTCGAAGTGCTGCCCGAGATCACGAACGCCGCGGGATTGGGCACCGCTTGCACGGCTGGTCCGCCCGAGAGTCCGCGCGGCAAGATGCTGGCGATGCCGATGCCGCGCAACAATCCCGGACCCGACGGAGCGATCGTCTGCAAGTAGCGCCCGAGCCAACCGTTGGAGACGGTGGTCGCCTGCGCGCCCGGCACTCCGAACTCCATCCACTTCTGCATGTCGAAATGCGAGCGCGACGGATCCGACAATCCTGACGCGTGCACGAACGCCAGGTTTCCTGCCTGGTACGGCGTCAACAACGGCGCCATCGCGGGCGCGAGACCGAAGAAGCCGTCGAGGTTGATCGCCCCGTTCGCCTGACCCGGAGGCCGGATCGCAAGCGTCGGACGTCGGTTGTACAGCTCGCCGTCACCGTAAGGCGCGCAGAAGGTCATGCCGTCCGCGCCGCCGCGCAAGAAGATCACGACCAGCGTGTCGCGCGGCGAAGGTCCGGCTCCCGCCGCAAAGCTCACGCGCGGCAACCACGCGGGTGCCGTCAATGCCGCCGTGGCGCCGATGACGCTGCGGCCGAGGAATTGCCGGCGATCGAGGCCGTGCTGATCAGCGTTCGTGTGTTCGCAGTTCTCGTGGTTCATGGCACGTCTCGCGATCAGTAGGTTTGGAAGCTCGGAGTGGATGCGGCCAGCGCGAGCACTTCGCGCCGCAGCGTGTCGTTCAACGTCGGCTGCCCGTCGGCGTACGCCTGCACGGCCGCCACGTCTTCAGGCGCCATGAACCCGCCCGTCAGCAGGCGATTGGCGTGCGAAGCCAGCGAACCCTTCGTCACCGGGCCGAACAGCTTCGCCGCGTTGACGTTCACGCCCACGATCGAGTTGCTGAAGAAGCGCGACATGAAATTCCAGCGATCGAGGAGCACGGTCCCCCACGCTTGCGCCGTGTCCGGATATCCGTTCGGCGACGACCACCCGAACGTCGTGTGGCCCATCGTGGCCAGCTCCGTGATGAAGCGCACCGGAGCCGAGACTTCAGGCAGGATCGAGCGCACGGTCGAAGCCACCAGATGGAACGGGCGCTTGATCTTGACCGTCGAAGCCGGACTCATCATGTGCAGCGTCTCGCGCGCGAAGATCTTGCGCAGCACGGACTTGATATCGCCGCCACTCGCGCGGAAGACACCAGCCACCGAATCGATCACGACTTGCGGCGTGTTGTACGAGAGGAACCAGTTGCACAGCTTGCGCGCCAGGAATCGCGCCGTCGCGATGTCGTGAGCGAGCTGAGTCAACACCAACTCGCCCTCGGCCAGGCCGCCCGGCTGGATGACCACGCCGCGCACGACTTTCTGGCCGTTGTCGTGCTGCGCGGCATTGAAGAAAAACTCGCCGTGGTTCGCCAGCGAAGTGCCGCGGTACTGCCAGCCCGTGAGACAGCGGGCCAGTTCGGCGACATCCATCTCGCTGTAGTGTCCGACGTCGAGCGTGTGCAACTCCATCACCTCGCGGCTGTAGTTTTCGTTCGGCGCCGTCGAGAAATTGCGGTAGTTGTCGAGGTAGTAGAGCATCGCCGCGCTCTTGGCGTCGGCGATCAAGAGATTCGTGAACGTGCCGAACGCGTTGGCGCGAATCACGTCGCGGTCCTCCACGGTCTTGAGCCACTGCACCTGGCCGTCGTTGTGATCGACGCTGAAGTGGTCGCCCCAGAACTCGACCATGCGCTCGAACAACTGGCGCTTGGAGTAGATCGCGCGCACGATCGTCGCCGTCTTCAGTTGGTTGATGGCCGTGTTCGTGTCGTTCGGCACGACGTACTGATCGTAGATCTGCTTCGAGCTCAGGCTGAGCGACGGGTACGCAGGCAGCATCGCCGTGACTTCGGGATCGGCGAGTGCGGTGTGATCGAGTTGTTCTTCGAGGAACGCGTCGTAGCCGAGCTGAACCGCGCGCGCATACGTCGCCGGATTCCAGCCGTTCGTGACGCGCGCCACCAGAAAGCGCAGCTCCTGTTCACTCGTCCACGACCAGGGACCCGGCGGCGGACCGGCGAGCGAGGCTTGTGTCTGCGCGTGAGTGCGAGTCGCGAATCCCGCCAGGATCGCGGCGGATGCTCCCGCAGTCAGAAAACTGCGACGCGATGCGTCGGCGGGTGCGGATGTCGCGCTCGATTCTGCGGACACCGTCAAGTCTCGTTCGCTGGCCATGATCGCACTGTCCTCTACGACTCGGAGCCTGTTCGCCTCGGAGACCGGGCCTGTTGCGCCGCGGTGACCGCGGTCATGGAAGCACGCCCACGAGAACCCCGCAACGGGGCTGGTCGGATTGCGCGTTGCAGTTTGCAACCGACCCCCTGGAGCCGGACCGGGCGCTCGGACATGAAGCGCCGCTCACCCCTGCGCAGGGTCCGTCAGCGCGCGGCTTGAAGCGCAGCCGTCACTTGGACGACACGAGCGGCCAGCGCTTCGATCGCCGCCTGCTGTTTGGCGTCGTGTAGGCGCGTCTCGTCCGCCAGTGCTTCGTGCGCTTTCGAAACGGCAATTTGCTCGGGCAGCACGATGACGTGCAGATTGCCCAAGATCGAGCGCACGGTGACGAGCCCGCGCAACCCGCCGAGCGCGCCCGGGGAAGCGGACATGATGCCCGCGACCTTGCCCTTGAAACAGGCCAAGGGCGCTTCACCCGGCTCGGCGCGCGACGCCCAGTCGAGCGTGTTTTTCAGGACGCCGGAGATCGAGCTGTTGTACTCGGGGCTCGCGATCAAGAACGCCTGGTGCGATTTCATGAGCGCCTTGAAGCGCTTGGCATTCTCGGGCACTCCGTCAGCGGCTTCCAGGTCTCCGTCGTAGAGCGGCATGGCGAACTCGCGCAAATCGACGTACGTGACCTCCGCGCCCGCCGCGCGCGCGCCCGACGCCGCGATCTGAACCAGCTTCTTGTTGAACGAGTCGCGGCGCAGGCTGCCGGCGAAGGCGAGGATCTTGGTGGTCATCGGTGTCGTGCTTTCATGTGCGAGTCGGGTGGATCTGCTTGCGGCGAAGTGCGGCCGAGACTACATGGGCCTCAGGCCCACACTTCGCAATCCCCGTCGCGCTCACGCACCTTGTAGGTCTTCGCGTTGGCGCACGCTCCGCGGACGGCGCGCCCGGTCTCGGGTTCGAACAGGTAGTTGTGCAGCGGGCACAAGGCGTGCTTGCCGTCGAACAGCGGCCCGTCGGTGATCCGGCCGGCGGCGTGCGGGCACACCGCGTCGAGCGCGTACAGCTTGCCCCTCACCCTGCACAGCACCACCTGCTTGCCGCCCGCGAGCGGGTCGCCCAGATCGACTTTCTTGGAGTAGCCTTCGGCGAGCTTGCTCGTGCCCTTGATCAGGGCCGGACGGCCGCGAAAAAGCGTGCGCAGGAAGTCGATCATCCCGGTGATGCTAGAAGCCCGTCGAACACGGCGCCACTGCGGCTTCTTCAACGGGCCCGCCCGTGTCCTGTAACGACTGATTTGAGCGTGACCGCACCGAGTCCGTCTCCACTCCGCCGCTTTCGCTGGCGTGTTTGCGGTGTGCGGTCGACTTTGACCGTACGGAGCCAGGCTCGTGTGGGTCAAATTCGCCGGCGAAAAATCGTTCGCATGGCGTGAGGTTCTACGCCGGCGAGTTTGACCCACACGAGCCTGGCTCCGTACGGTCAAAGTCGACCGCACACCGCAAACACGCCAGCGAAAGCGGCGGAGTGGAGACGGACTCGGTGCGGTCACGCTCAAATCAGTCGTTACAAGACACGCGCCGGTAGCGTCGCGCCGCGCGATCACGCATCCTCTCTGCGCATGAAGCCGGTCCTGCTCGTCGACATCGTCGGTCTGACCCCGCGCCTCGTCACCGAGCGCACGCCGAATCTGCGTGCCATGGCGACCTGCGCGCCGATGTCGACAGTGCTCCCCGCCGTGACCTGCAGCGCGCAGGCGACGCTCCTGACGGGCAAGCTGCCGGGCGAGCACGGCATCGTCGGCAACGGCTGGTTCACGCGCGACATCGCCGAGATCGCGCTGTGGCGCCAGTCGAATGCGCTCGTCACGGCCGAAAAAATCTACGAAACAGCCAGGAAGCGCGACCCCGCGTTCACCTGCGCCAAGATCTTCTGGTGGTGGAACCTCGGTGCCCCCGTCGACTGGTCGATCACGCCGCGCCCCTTCTACCCCGCCGACGGGCGCAAGATCCCGGCGGTGTACGGCGCGCCGCACGAGTACGCGACGCGGCTCGAGGACGAACTCGGGAAGTTTCCGTTCTTCGATTTCTGGGGCCCGAAATCCGGCCTGCCCTCGAGCCGCTGGATCGCGGATGCGGCCATCTCGACCCTGGAGCGCGAGCGCCCGACGTTGACGCTCGTCTACCTGCCGCACCTCGACTACGACTTCCAGCGCTACGGCCCGGACGATCCGCGCTCGCAGCAGGCCGTCGTCGAAATCGACCGTGTTTTCGGCGACTTGCGAGCGGCGGCGGACAAGCACGGCGCCGCGGTCGTCGTCGTCAGCGAGTACGGCATCACGCCCGTGAGCCGCGCCGTGCACGTGAACCGTGCGTTGCGCGAAGCCGGACTCTTGCAGGCGCGCGCGACACCGGCCGGCGAGATCCTCGACGTGTTCGCGAGCCGTGCGTTCGCCGTCGCGGATCACCAGATCGCGCACGTCTACGTCCGCGACCCGCGCGATCGCGATGCGACGCGTGAGTGCCTGTCGCGGCTGAGCGGTGTCGATCAGTTGCTCGAAGGTTCCGAACTCGAACGGCACGGTCTCGCACACGCGCGCTCGGGCGACTTCGTCGCTGTCGCGACCGCCGACGCGTGGTTCACCTACTACTACTGGCTCGACGACGCGCACGAGCCCGACTTCGCGCCCACGGTCGACATCCACCGCAAGCCCGGCTACGACCCGTGCGAGTTGTTCGTGGACCCGAACCTGGCCCTGCCCGCGCTGCGCGTCGCGCGCAGATTGCTGCAGAAGAAGCTCGGCTTCCGCTACCTGATGGACGTGATCCCGCGCACACCCGCCCTGGTACGCGGGTCCCATGGGCGCCTCCCCGACGACCCGCGCGACGGACCGGTCTGCCTGTCCTCCCTCCCCTGGGCAGCCGGCGAGACCCAGGCAGCGGGTGAAGTCGCGATGACCTCAATACGCAACCGCGTCCTGGGCCTCCTGGAGCGCAAATGAGACCAGTATCTAGCTGATTTTTGAGGAATGCCCATTTCGTCGTAGCGACCCAAAACCGGGGCTGTTAGAGTCTGTTCACGCTCGTGAGTCAGGGGTCGCTGTCACGCCACTGGCTCTAGGCGCTCGTGTTCTGGGGTCGCGTCGAGCTCTCGCGCGGTGCACCCCGCCTGGACCCGATCAGAGACCCGGCCGTGGCTACGGCTGGTCCGAGGTAACTTGGAGGCTGCGGCGGGTGTGCTCACCCGTCGCAGCTTTTTTTTGACGCTGGACGAGCAGGATGCGCGAGGGTGTGCCGCATGGACGGACACAACTACATCGTCTTCGGCGCAGGGCGCCAGGGATTGGCGGCGCTCTACGACCTCGTGATCCACTGCGACGCTGCGCGCGTCATCGCATTCGAGCCGGACGCACGTCGGCGCAAGGCCGCGGCCGCACGCACGGCGAAGCTGCTCGGGAAGCGCGCACGGCGGGTCGAATTCCCCGCCTCCGTTTCGGACGCGGAGCTGAAGCGCGCGGACGTCGTGCTGTCGTGCGCGCCGTATTCGAAGAACCTCGCTTTGACCGAACGCGCGGTCGCGGCGGGCGTCGCCTTCTGCGACCTGGGCGGGAACCCGGTCGTCGTCGCCGCGCAAGAGAAGCTCGCGCGCAAGACCGAGACCGCGGTCGTGCCCGACTGCGGCGTCTCGCCCGGCTTGTCGAACATCCTGGCCGTGCACTGCGCCAAGGTGCTCGGTTGCGACACCGTGCGCGTGCGCTGCGGCGGCTTGCCCCTGGTGCGCCCTGACCCGCGCACGAATCCGCTCGGTTACAAACTGGTGTTCAGCTCCGCCGGCCTGATCAGCGAGTACTCGGGTCAGGTGCCCGTGATCGTGAAGGGCAAGTGCACGAGCGTCGCGGCGCTCTCGGTCGTCGAGCGCTTCGAAGACGCCTTCGAGAGTTCTCCCACGTCGAACAACTCGCCTCAGATCGTCGCGTATCTGCGCTCGATCGGTGTGCGCGACTACGACTACATGACGCTGCGGTACGAAGGCCACTGGGATCAGGTGCGCGGCTGGAAGGTGCTCGGTTACCTGCAGGGCGACGCAGCGCGCGATGCCGAACTCGCGCGAGCGCTCGAAGCAGACGAGGCGCTGCACTACGACCCGGCTCGGGATGCAGATCGCCTGGTCCTGTCGGTCCGGGGCTCACGAAAGGCCAGTAGCCTGGAGCACGGATTCAGCTACCGTCTGGATGTGCCCGCCGACCGCAAGACGCGCTTGACCGCGATGGAATTGACCACCAGTTGGGGCATCACGATCGTGGCGCACCACATGGCTCAAGGCCGCGGCGCGCCCCGCGGATTCTCCACGCCGGAACGCTTCGTCGATACGGCCTGGGTGATCGCGGAGGTGGAACGCCGGTTGGTCGCGCTGGCTTGAGGTAGGATGATGACCATGACCCTGACTACGACTGCAGTCCTGGAGCCCGAGACGACGACGCGAGCGACGACACGCGTCGCGCCGCGTTGGAAGGTCGTCATGTGGAACGACGATGTGACGACGATCGAGTTCGTGGTCGATCTGCTCGCCAGCCTGTTCAGGAAATCGAATACCGAAGCGCGCCTTCTGGCGCTCGAAGTGCACGAACAGGGTTCGGCCGTCGTCGTCGTCACGAGTTTGGAGCGCGGCGAGTTGTACGTCGAACAGGTGCAATCCCTGGCCCGTCCGCGCGGTTTTCCGCTCACCACGACGCTCGAGGCCGAATAGCCGGCACTTCGCCGGATCGACCTGCCGCCCCGGCTCGTAGTCACACTCAGATGGAATCCAAAGGTCCGCTAGCCGCCGCCATCATCCGCTCAGCGCGCCGCGCACACGCGGCCGGGGTGACGTTGCGCATGCAGGAGCGCCATCCCGAATTGATGGGCTGCTTCGGTCGCAACGGGTTCGGGGATCTCACGGCGCACAACGAAGCGCTGCTCGATTACCTGTCGGCGACGCTCGAGGTCGGGCGGCCGGTGCTGTTCTTCGATCACGTGGGTTGGTTGCTCGGGGCGTGCGAAGCGCGTGGAGTTCCGCTGGAAGGCTTGCGCGAAGGCATCGTCTGCCTGCGCCAGGAGCTGCTCGAGGAATTGCCCGAAGCAGCGGCCCAGAGCGCTGTCGCTTGCCTGGACGGCGCCCTCGCGCACTTCGACACGTTGTGCGAGCACGACAGCGATCCGCAGCCGAACGTCAACCCTCAAAGTGCATTGGCGCGCCTCTACCTGCTGGCAGTGCTGGAAGGCCGCCGCCGCGATGCGATCGAGCTCGCGACGGACGCCGTGGCGGGCGGGCTCTCCATCACGGATCTGTATGCGCATGTGCTCACCGCGACGCAGGTCGAAGTCGGACGACTGTGGCACGCGGGCGAATTGCACGTGGCGGAGGAGCACATGTGCTCGCGCATCACTGAACAGGTCATGGCGATCGTGAGCGCTCAGATGCCGCGCGCTCCGCGCAACGGCCTGCGCGTCTTGACGACGAGCGCGAGCGGTGACTTGCACGACATCGGCTTGCGCATGATCGCGGACCACTTCGAAATGGCGGGCTGGGACGCGGTGTCGCTCGGCGCGAGCACGCCCGCGGAGGATTTCGCCCGCGCGGCGCACGAGTTCGAGCCGCACCTGCTGGCGATCTCCGCGAAGCTGGTGCTGCACCTGCGCTCGACCATCGACATGATCGCTGCCGTGCGCGTCGTCGACGGGGACAAGCGCACGCCGATCCTCGTCGGCGGCTCACCGTTCGTGCTGGTCCCCGACTTGTGGAAGATCGTCGGTGCGGACGGGATGGCGAACGGGGGCCTCGAAGCCGTGGCGACCGGTCGTCGCCTGGTGACCGACCGTACGGAGCCAGAGCAATTCTTCCCCGATTCGCCGGCGTAGAGTCGTGCGTCTGCCGCGGGTCATCCGGCCGGCGAATCGGGGAAGAATTGCTCTGGCTCCGTACTCACGCGAGGCGACGGCCCCAAGCACGCTGCAGTGCGTCGCCCAAGCGGCGCTTCAACTCCAGACCGCCACTCTCCTCGGCCAAGGCATCGAAGGACGCGCGATTTTCGGCTTCTTCGGCGGCGATGCGCTGGCCGTTCGGGTGGACGAGTGACAAGGACAGTCGTTCGCGCGCCGCATCGAAGGACAGCACGCGCACGGACAACGCCTCGCCCGGATGAACCGCCGCGGACAGAGTCTGTTCAGAGCGCAGACCCGCTTCCGATGCAGGCAAGAGCCCTTCGACGCCGGGCCGCACGCTGACGAAGGCGCCGAAGTCGAGCACGCGTGTGACGACCCCCTTCACGATCGCGCCGGCGAACAGCGTGCGCTCGATGTCCAGCCAGGGACTCTCGCCGACCTGCTTGAGACCCAGCGCGATGCGCTTGCCGCCGTGCTTGATGTGCAGGACCTTCAGGTCGAGGATTTGACCGATCTTGACGATCGCACGCGGATCTTCGACGCGTTCGTGACACAGATTCGAGACGTGCACGAGGCCTTCCATGCCCTTGCCGAACGACACGAAGGCACCGTACTCCTCGATGCGCGTCACGCGACCCTGAACGATCTCGCCGATCTTCAACTGGTCGACGAGGCGCTGGTGTTCGCTCTCGCGCTCCTTCTGCAGCACGATCTTGCGCGACACGGTCACGCGCGCGCGCTCGGAATCGACTTCGATGACTTCGCAGGTGAAGTTCTTGCCGACGAGCGCATCGATCTTCATGTCGCGCGGCAGGCCGGTGTGCGACTTGGGCATGAACGCGTGCAGGGGCCCGATCTTCATTTCGAGCCCGCCGGGCGCGATCCGCACGGCTCGCGCCTGCACCAGGCTGCCGATCTCGAGCTTCTCCCAGGTGACCAGACTGCGGTCGAGTTGAACTGCGAGCGAAAGCGACCACAGCCCCTCCTCCAACCCCCGCAACGTGAAATCGAATTCGTCGCCGATCGCGACGGCGTCCTCGAATTTGCGCCGCGAAATGACACCTTGCATGCGCGGTCCGAGTTCCACGAACACGTCGTCCCCGAAAGTTCCGACAACGACGCCGCGCCACACCTTGAGCGTGTGGGCTCCATGTTCGGGATCTAGTTTGTCGCTGCGGTCAGGGCGCATGGGACAAGGAGGCGAGCGGCGGACTCGTCGAAGACTAGTCCATGATCGCGGGCCGCGGAAGCACGAGCACGAATGAACTCTTCGGGCGCACCACTGCTATCCTCGTCGGCATGCCTGCACGCACCTCTGCAATCTTCTCTCTCGCCTGTCTCGCCGTGATCCTGGTCGCCGGCTGCCGCAGCGGCCCGCAGGCCGTGAAGAACGCCGACTATGGATATTCGGACACGCCGCTCCTCCCGCACGAGCGCTGGCGCGTTCACGACAGCGCACGCCCATTGCCGCCCGCCGTCGACCCGCGCCCGTTCATCGACGTGCCCCCGCCGTCCGGCGCGATCGTGTTGTTCGACGGCCGCGACCTCGCGCAGTGGAAGAGCGGCGACAAGGACGGCCAGTGGCGGGTCGAGTCCGGATACGCCGAGGTGAACGGAACGGGGTCGATCGAGACGAAAGCGTCCTTCGGCGACTGTCATCTGCACATCGAGTGGGCGACGCCTGAAATCGTGGTCGGCCACGGACAGGAGCGCGGCAACAGCGGAGTGTTCTTCATGGGCCGCTACGAAGTGCAGATCCTCGATTCCTTCGAGAATCCGACCTACGCCGACGGCTCAGCCGCCGCGTTGTACGGCCAGGTTCCGCCCGCCGTGAATGCATCGCGCAAGCCGGGTGAATGGCAGACCTACGACATCGTGTTTCGCGCGCCGCGCTTCGACGGAGAGGGCCCGGATGCCGTGCTGGTGACGCCCGCCTACGCAACCGTCGTCCACAACGGCATCCTCGTCCACGACCACATCGCGTTCATCGGAGCGACGCGCCACCGCGAAGTCGCGACCTACGCGCCGCACGCGATCGAGCTGCCGCTCGCGCTGCAGGACCACGGTGCGCCGGTGCGCTTCAGGAACATCTGGATCGTGCGCCTCTGACGATCAGCGCCGCTTGATGAAGATGTAGGGGCCCTGCTGCGCGCCCCACACCTGCTTGCCTGCGGCATCGAAGCCCCGGTCCCAGGACGCGAGCAGGCTCTCCGTGATTTCGACTCGTGAGGTCGCGAAGCTCGCGCCGTTCAATTCACTCGCGCACATCTCGCCGCGTGTCGAGCCTGCGAATACTCCGTCGGCACGTTCGACCAGGTGAATCGAACAGCCGTCGCGCAGGGTGAGTTGTTCGGCCGTGAGTCCCGCCAGCAACGCTGGATCGCGCCACGCGCCGGCGAAACGCAGCGCATCGCCGGGCAGCGTGTAGACATCGCTGACGAATCCGGATTGTTCCGCGTGCACGCGGTAGACGCGCTGTCGATAGGGTTTGGTCGGCGCGGTCGCAGCCGCCTGTTCGACATACAACCAGCAACCGTCGTCGCGCTCGCCGAAGATCGGCGACATGTGCAGTTGGATGTCGCGGTAGTCCTTGTCCGCGGCCGCCTGAGCGGAACTGTCGAACGACCCGATCATGCACGCAACGAGTCGGTCGAGCCCGGCCTCATCCGCGTCAACTGTTGTCGTATCCGCCGAACGGCAACTCACCATCAGTGCACAGACCAGCAACGTGAACGGAATCGTCATCTGCAGATGGGCGGAGGAGTTCATGGTCGCTGAGCTTCCGCGTCCACTAGTGAGGTTGCAAGACCCCCCGCAGGCCCATGTGCCTTGGAAATCATTGGAAATGACACCTCGAAATAGCGGTCGTGACGGAAATCGAGTATCATCTCTGCCCCAAAGTCCCCCCGTTCCGCCCGGGTGCAACGCTTGTCTCGGCCCCAAAGCCGTCCACAGTCGCCGCGCCGACGGCCCGGATCGAGCGGACCTAGCGCTCCGGAATGCGGCAGCCTTCCGCGCTCACTCCTGCACAGGAATCGCAAAGAGCGGTCGCACTCAGGCGACAGCCACCCCCTCACCCCCAATCCAAGGATATTCGCCGATGTTCATCGATCTCGTTCTACTGACCGCGCTCCTGCCCACCTTGCCCGCAACCGAAGCAGTACCCACTGCGGTCGAGCCGCAGCCGGCAGTCGTGGCTGAGTCACACAACCTCGAAGCCAAGGCACCGGTCTGGACCGGCACCGTCAACATCGGTGCTTCGTACTCGGACGGCAACACGGAATCGCGTTCCGTCAATGCTGCCGCCGAAGCCGTGCGCCGCGCCGAGAAGGACCGCTGGACGGCCAAGGGCTACTGGAATTACGGCGAGCAGCGCTCCTCCACGGGCAGCGGCTTCGACCTGTCACAGCGCCGCGCAGGCGCCAGCCTGAAGTACGACTACTTCATGTCGAAGAAGATGTACCTGTTCGGCATCGCCGGGGTCGAAACCGACACGCTCGCGGCGATCAAGTTGCGCACCTACGTCGGTGGCGGTGTTGGTTACCAGTGGCGTGAAGACGACGAGCTCAAGTGGGGCTCGGAAGTCGGTTTGACCTACTTCAAGACCGACTACAAGGCCTCGGACGACACGGACTACCTCGCCGCGCGTATCGCGAACAACGTCGCGTGGAAGATCAACGACAAGACGAGCCTCGAGAACTCCATCGAAGTCTTCCCGAGCTTGGAGGACGCGAAGGACTTCTACGGCAAGTCCGACACCAAGGTGAAGACGAACCTCTCCGAGAAGATGTTCGCGCAGCTCCAGTGGATCTACCAGTACACGGCTCGTCCGGCGAGCGGCGCCGAGCGCAGCGACAACCTGCTGGTCCTCGGCGTCGGCTGGAGCTTCTGATCCCAGCTGGGAATCGCCATGCAAAACGATTCTCAACGCCCCATCGGCGCGCGCTCTTCGCGCCGCCGATGGGTGCCGATCTTGGCGGCGCTGACGCTCTCATTCGGCGTCTCAGCTGCGTGCCAGAGCGCTTATTACAGCGCGATGGAGAAGTTCGGCGTGCACAAGCGCGAGATCCTCGTCGACCGCGTCAAAGACGCGCGCGAAGATCAGAAGGAAGCCAAGGAGCTGTTTGTCTCCACCTTCGACCAGTTCAAGTCATTGACGAAGTTCGACGGCGGTGAGCTGGAGCAACGCTACAAGAAGCTGAATGCGGATTACGAGGATTGCTCCTCGAAGGCCGAGGTCGTGCGCAAGCGGATCAAGTCCGTCGAAGACGTCGCCGAGGCTTTGTTCACGGAATGGCAGGCCGAGATCGGCCAGATCCAGAATCCGGAGATCAAGCGCAACAGCACCGCCAGTCTGGACGCGACCAAGGTCCGCTACGGTGAATTGCGGGATGCGATGAAGAAGGCATCGGCCGGGATGGATCCCGTGCTGGTCGCTTTTCACGATCACGTCCTCGCGCTGAAGCACAACCTCAACGCGCAGGCCATTTCGTCGCTCTCGAGCACGGTCACGTCGATTCAGAACGATGTGTCGAGCTTGATCGAGAACATGCAGCGCTCCATTCAAGAAGCAGACTCTTTCATCAACGCGATGGGCAAGTCGTAGTGCGTTTCCCGCACGCGACGGCCCGTCTTTAGCCCCCTCTACCAATCAAGGAATCAACACATGGGAATGGTCAGTGAATTCAAAGCGTTCGCTCTCAAAGGCAACGTCGTCGACATGGCGGTCGGCGTCATCATCGGTGCCGCCTTCGGGGCCGTCGTCAAGTCGATGGTCAGCGACATCCTCATGCCGATCGTCGGCAAGGCGACCGGGGGCGTGAGCTTCAAAGACAAGTTCATCGCACTCGACGGCAATACCTACGCCACGTTGGAAAAAGCCAACGAAGCCGGCGTCGGCACGATCAACTACGGCGCGCTGATCGACGTCACGATCACCTTCTTCATCGTCGCCTTCGTGCTCTTCATGGTCATCAAGGCCATGAACGCCGCCAAGAACAAGGAAGAAGCGAAGCCCGCCGCACCGGCAGCGCCGCCCGCGCAGGAAGTTCTCCTGACCGAGATCCGCGACCTGCTCAAGAAGGGCGGCGCGAAGGCCTGATTCGACTCGAAACCTGAGTTCGAAGAGTACCCGAGCCACTACCAGGGCCGGTCGCGATCACGCGGCCGGCCCTGGATCGTTGCAGGGGATCGTTGCGGAGGCCGTTCCGCCGCGTTGAACTGTGATCCGCGTGCAAGCAGCCCTGCCTCTGGTCCTCGTCGTGCTCGCGGTGCTCGCGCTCGTGCATCTCGCAGCGCCGCGTCTGCGGACACCGGCGCCGATTCTGTTGGCGATCGCCGGCGCAGGCGTAGGTTGCATCCCGGGGCTGCCGACGTTGCGGCTGGATCCGGAGCTGATCCTGGTCATGTTCCTGCCGCCGCTGCTGTACGCCGACGCGTTCGGCACGTCGTGGATCGATTTCAGGCGTTGGCTGCGACCGATCTTGATGCTCGCGTTCGCGCTCGTCGCGGTGACGACGTTCGTGGTCGGCATCACGGTGCACGCGCTGTTGCCAACGCTTCCCTGGCCGGTGTGTTTCATACTCGGCGCGATCGTGTCACCGACGGACACCGTCGCCGTGCAGGCCGTGCTCGAGCGCCTGCACGTTTCGCGCCGCATCACCGCCATCCTGGGCGGCGAGAGTCTGGTCAACGACGCGACGGGCCTCGTCGGCATGCAGGTCGGCGTCGCCGTCATGTTGAGTGGCGCCTTCGAAGCCGGATCCGTCGCCCTGCAATTCGCATGGGTCGTCACGGGTGGCGTGGCGGTCGGGCTCGGCGCCGGGTGGCTCTTTTCCCTGGCGAATCGTTGGGTACGCGAGCCGCGTGTCCTGTTCGTTTTGTCCTTGATCTCGCCCTACCTGGCGTTCCTCGCGGCGCATGGTCTGGGCACTTCGGGCGTGCTCGCGGTCGTCATCTCGGGTTTCGTCGTCGCCTGGCGCATCCATACGGTTCCGGCGCAAGCGCGCATCGAGCTGTACTCGACGTGGAAGATGCTCGTGTTCGTGCTGAACGGCATCTGCTTCGTGATCATCGGTCTCGAAACGCCGCGGCTCTTGCGCGAGACGAACGTGGCGGATTCCAGCGTGCTCGTCGCGGCTCTGGCTGTGAGCGGCGCTGTGATCGGCACCCGCCTCTTGTGGGCCTTCCCGAACGCGTACTTGCCGCTCTATCTCTCGCGGTCGTTGCGCGAGAAGGAGGGCGGCTACCCCGCTGTACGAGGCGTTGCGCTCGTGTCCTGGTGCGGAGTGCGCGGCGTCGTGTCGCTCGCCGCCGCGTTGAGTCTGCCGTACACACTCGCGGACGGCAGCCCGTTTCCGGGTCGCGACGCGGTCATCGCCTGCACGCTGGTCGTGATCCTCGTGACCTTGATCGCGCAAGGGCTGACGCTGCAACCGCTGATCCACTTGCTCGGCCTGCGCGCCGACCTCGATTCGGAACACAAAGTTCGCACCGCGCGCGAAGCCGTGTTGGCCGCCGGCATCGCGCGCTTGGACGAGTTCTGCAACGAAGTGTCCTGCCCGATTTCCGTGCATCACTGGCGCGAGTTGATGGCGGACGAGCTGGCGCTCTTGCGCGATGAAGACAACGAAGCGAGGAAGCACGCTTCGACGCGCCTGTCGGTCTCGAACAGCGTGCGCCGAGCGGTCTCGGAGGCTCAGGACCGCGAGCTCCTGGCGCTGCGCGAGCGCGCCACGATCAACGACCGCACCTACGTCGAGTTGCAGCTCGAACTGGACAAGAGGCGCGGGGACGACCCCGAGTAGCGGACGGCGCCAGGCCCTCCCCAGGGCCCGAATCCAGGGCCACAGACCGCCTCAAGCGGTCTTTTCTTGGATCTTTCATTTGAAATCCACAGAACCCTGAGGGTTCCGTTACACGCAACCCGAGAAGGCCCCTGTACCGCCGGCGAAGCAGCGCCGCGGTCCAAGGCAGGACTTCATGGCAGGCACACGCACGTCCCGGCGCAGGTCGGGTTTTACGCTGATCGAATTGGCGGTCGGCATGGCGATCCTCGTGATCGGCGTGCTCGGTTTCTCACAGTCGCTCGTGTCGGCGCAGAAGCTCGACGTCAAGAATCGCGAGATGGATCGCGCTGCGCAGGCCGCGCGCGAAGTCATGGAGCGGATGCGCGCCGAGTCCTTCCCGGATGTGTTTCGGCGCTTCAACACCGTCACGGCCGACGATCCCGGCGGCGCAGGCACAGCGCCGGGTGCGGGCTTCAGCGTCGCGGGCCTGACGGCGCGAGCCGGCGATGCCGACGGGCTTCCTGGTGAGATCATCTTCCCCACGCTGAGTGCGAGTCCGGAGGCGATCCACGAAACCGTCGTGAACGCTCAACTCGGCATGCCGCGAGATCTGAACGGCGACGGTGTCATCGACGCGGCGGATCATTCGACGGATTACCGCGTGCTGCCCGTGATCGTGCGCGTGAGCTGGCGCGGCGTCGGCGGCGACGGCTACTACGAGTTGCAGACGATGCTGGCGGACTACTGATGAAAAAGCGGACGAGCGACAAACGCGGAACAGCGGGTTTCAGCCTGCTCGAAGTCTCGATCGCGATCACTCTGCTCGGAACCGTACTGGGCTCGGTCGCTCTGTTTCAGCACAGGAGCCAGGAGGCCGTCTCCGAGATGCTCGTGCGCGCACGCGCGGAGGGAGAAGCTCGTGCTGTCCTGGATCAAGTGGTTCAGGAACTGACCGGAGTCGGCCGGCAACAGCTCACACCCAATCCGAGCGGCAATGCGGGTGCTGAGACGATCACGTACCAGAAGCCTATCGCCGTCTCCAACGCAGGCGTCGTGACGTGGAGCCCGAACTCGCGCCTCGCCCTCGCCATGGATGATGGCGAGGCAGACAACGGAGTCGACGACGACGGCGACGGCTTCATCGACGAGCGCCGATTGGTCCTGACGCGCAATGTCGGAACGGCGGCGCAGCAGTTCGTCACGCTCCTGCACGGACTGCCCGAGCTGGTGCCGGGCGAAGCTGCGACGATCGGCGACGACAACGGCAACGGCGTGTCCGACGAACGCGGCTTCAACGTCCAACTGGTCGGGGACCTGCTCACCGTGCGCCTGTGCGTCCAGCGCAGATCTCAGGCAGGCAACATCGTGACGGTCTTCGCGCAGACGGCCGTGGTCGTGAACAACTGAACAGGGAACGATCCATGATCCAAAGACTTTCGAACCACAAATCGTCCAAGCGCGGCACGACTCTGACACTGATGATGCTCGTGATGATCGGGCTCTTCGGCATCTCGGCAGCAGCAGTCGTGGTTTCGCGCAGTCACTTCCAGGCGGGCAAGGCTGAGCGCGAGAAGTTGCACGCGCGCTACGTCTCACAAGCCGGAATCGCTCACGGCATGTTCGAACTGCGCCGCGGAAACAGCGGTGCGGTCGGGTCTTACCAAAATCCGGCGCCTCTGGGTGAAGCGCGCTACTGGGTCACCGCGGCAGCGGTAGGAACCAACATGGTGACGCTGACCGCGACGGGCACCGATGATCGCCGCGGCGCGCGCACGGAACTGACGGTGCGCAGCGTGCCGAATACGGTCTGGCGCTTCGGCGCATTCGGTCGCGAGTTCCTCAACATGGACTCGAATGCGCGCGTCGACAGCTACAACTCGGATGCGGGCACCTACGCGACTCAGGCGATCAACGGCTCGGGATCGAGCGCCTATGCGAGCGCGAACGGCCACGTCGGGTCGAACGGCAACATCTTGATGAAGCAGAATTCCAAGGTCTGGGGCAACGCCACCGCGGGCCCCAGTCACACGACGACAGTGCTGGGCAACGCGGTCGTGACGGGCTCGACGTCGCCGGCGACGCAGGAACTGCTCATGCCGACGCTGTCGGTGCCGAGCTACACGAGCTACGGGGCGCTGACCGTCTCGGCGGCCACGACGATCCCGGCCGGCAATCGCACGTACTCGAACCTGGTCGTCAATGCGAACAAGACGCTCACGATCAACGGCCCGGCGTCCATCGTCATGACCAACCTGACGCTCAAGTCAGGCTCGAAGATCACGATCAACCCGACCAACGGTCCTGTGGAGCTGTGGGTCATCGACAACTTCGTCATGAACTCGAACTCGCAGATCGCAGCCACCGACTTCAAGCCCAAGAACGTGCGGCTCAACCTCATGTCGGACAACGTCATCAACCCTGAAGTCAACGTTCAGGTCGACTCGGTCGAGTTCGAATCCAACAGCCAGCTCTACGGCACGATCCTCGCGCCGACCGCGGCCATCACCATCAACTCGAATTTCGAGTTGTTTGGATCGATCCTGGCCCGGCGCATCGACTTGAACAGCAACGCGCGCTTCCACTTCGACGAGGCGTTGATCAGCGCGACCGGCTCAGGCACTCCGACCTTCGAAACGGTCTGCTGGCGTGAGCTTCCCTACAAGCCCTGATGCGCCGCGCATCCGCAGCCCCCCCCACGGAGCGATTCATGATTCACAAGTTCAGTCTGCTGACGATCCTGATGCCCGCTCTCGCATTCGGTGTGAGCGCTGGATTCGTACAAGCCGCGGAGGCACCGAGCCGAGTCGAGGCTGACGGCGGTCAGACAGGACTTGCTCCTTGGGACGGCCCGCGCACGCCCGAGATCCTGCAGATCGCGGCGCATCTGCGCGCATCGCGCACGGGCGGGACGAATGAACACCGGATCCTCCTCGAGCGGATCTCGGAGACCGTCGCCCACGACTTGGATTCGGCGCTGGAGATCCTGATCCGGATGCGCGTTCCGGAAACGAACGCCGAGGATGCGCCGCAGATCTTGAGCGAGCCGCAATTGCGGTTGGTCTTGTCCGCACTGGCGCGTTTGCCGGTCGCAGACGTGCGCAAGCGGGTCGACGCTCGCCTCGAATCGGATTCGTCGACCGGGATGCGGCGAGCGGCCATGCAGGCGCTCGGCGCCGTCGGCAGGGCGGGCGAATTGAAGCGCCTGCTCGAAATCGCACCGCGAGAAGAGGACGGCTCTCTGGATCGTTCCACGCGGGCCGTGCTGCGCACTGCGGCGTGCTCGATCTACGCGCGCGACGATCAGGCGATCCGCGATCTCCCCGACACGCTGGGCAAGGTCACACCCGAAGCCGGCGAGGAACTGCTGTTCGCCCTCGGCGCGCGGCGCGACAATCGTGTCCTGGCGGTGCTGGCGGATGTCGCGCAGCGCTTTCCTGCTCACGCACCGCTGTGCGTTTCGCGCGTTCATTCCGTCGGGCCCGCCGCCGACGCCCAGGTCGACCTGCAATTCTGCGCGTGGATGGTCGACCAGCTTCCGATGGCGAGGTCCGAGTACCAGGCCATGCTGTTGCAAGCTCTGGGCGAACTCGACGACGGTGCCAGCCTGGAAGTCCTCGTCGAACACTTGAGCTCGAGCGTGATCAGCGTGCGCGACGCGGCGGCTCTGGCGCTCAAGCGCATCACGGGCCTCGCCTACGCTCCGGAGGCGAGCGCCTGGGAATCCTACCTGGCCGAGAGTCGCTCGTGGATGCGTGAAGAGCGGCCGCGCTTGCAGCAGAGTGTGCTCAAAGGGAAAGCCGAGCGCGCGGCGGATGCGCTGCGCCAGTTGGGCAACCGCAAACTTCATCGCAATGTGATCGTCGACGATGTCGCGGCGGCGCTCGAACGGCCTGAGGTCGAGATTCGTAGGTTGGCCTGCGAAACGCTCGCGCGACTCGGTTCCAGGGCCGCGTTGGCACCGCTGTGCGATGCCCTCGAAGATGCCGACTTGAAGGTTTCGCAGAGCGCTTGGAATGCACTGACGACATTGGCGGGGTTCGAACCGCCGCGCTCGCGTCAAGAAGCGCGCACCGCCCTCGGTTTGCTCTGAGCCGCGGATCGCGGCTCCGAACGGATCGAGTGTCTACGTCGAGGTCTGTGACTGCACCGCAGCGAACTGTAGCCACGCTCCGCGCTTCAAGGCGCAGCCCGGCGCAGCGGTAGTAGCACCCGCAGCCGCGGCTCGCGCAGCCAGAGGCCGAACCACACCACGACACCGATCAAGATCTGCATGTGGAACGGTTCACCGATGCGCCAATGCGTGCAGATCGCTCCGCCCATGTAGCCGGCGAGGAGCACCGCGCCGAGCACGGCGGTGTGCGGGATGAGGTAGATCACGACGCACGCGATCTCGAGGATCGCGAGGGGTCGAGTCATCGTCGCGGGGAGTCCGAGGTGCGCCATCCCTTGCTCCAAGTCTTCGCCGCCGACGAGCTTCATGGCCCCGCTGAAGAGAAAGACGCCGGACGCGAGGATTGAGAGCACGCGCCCGGTCCACACGCGCTGGTTGGTCGTCGACGCCACTGCTTGACTCCTGGTGCGATCTGCGCGCGCCGCTCTGCGAGGGCTCGCCGGGCACGCAGCGCGCGCCCCTCGTAAAAATGGTCGGGGCGATAGGATTCGAACCTACGACCTCTGCAACCCCATTGCAGCGCGCTAGCCATGCTGCGCCACGCCCCGACCCGAGTGCGAAATGGGTCGGTGGTTATAGGGGCCTGAGGGGCAAACGTCAATCGAACGCGCGCGCCGCTTGTCGGCGAAGCTCTCGCAGTCGAGAATCACCGCATGGCGCGCCCCGTTCGCAGGTTGTGGAAGATGCGCACGGTCGTCCGCCGTCGGCACCGGACGTGGATGTTTTCGATGTCGCTGGCCAGCCTGGGGTGGGCCGTGTGGTGGACGACGCTCGTGATCCTGCGTTTCTCGCCCCGCACGCACCTCGATCTGCGCATCATCGAGTGGACTGCGGGCACGATTGCGGCGGTGGGGTTCCTGGCGGCGTTGTGGTGCTTCCGTGCGAAGCTCGCGTGGCTCCTGATCATGTCGATCGCGCTGTTCGCGAACGGTTCCTTGCTGATGATGCCGTGGATCGTCGACACGCTGCGGGCGAGCGACTTCACGCGCTCAGCCGAACACGCCGAGCGCTGATCGCGAGTCCTAGCGCGGGTCGGCCAGGAGGATCATCACGAACCCCGTGATCGCGCACACCACGGTGAGCGTGACGACGGCGTACGCGACACGCGCATGCAGCCTGCGCGTCGACGGCACGAACAGCGTTCGGATGCCCGTGATGATCGGTGCCAGGAAGGCGATCGTGTTGATCTTCGCCAGCGTCAAGTGGATCGGCGCGATCATGCCCGCCGAGTAGACGTCGTACACACGGCCAAGCGCGTAGGCTTCGCGGATCGTGAACGCCAACGACAGGAGCGTGCACACGACGCAAGCGATGTGCACGCGGCGCAGCGCGCGTCTGCCCGTCACGACGACCGTCGCGAGCAGTACGAGCGTCAGCGCAAACGAGAGGGTGAAGCCCCAGACCGGGCTCAAGCCAGGCCCTCGGACAGCCCGTGCATCTCGTCCACCGGCGCGCGGTTCATCAGATCGAACACGGCTTCCTGCGGATCTTTGCCGTCGAACAAGACCGCGTGCACTTGTTCGCAGATCGGCATCGACACGTCGCCGAGATCCGCTTCGGGACCGAACAGCGCTTTCGCCGTCCACACGCCCTCCGCGACCGTCTTGGTCGCGGCCAAGACCTGCGCGAGCGTCTGTCCGCGCCCGATGGCCTCCCCCACCGCGCGATTGCGCGAGTGCCGAGAACAGCACGTCGTCACCAGATCGCCTATGCCCGCCAGGCCGAAGAACGTCTCGGATTGCGATCCGCGCGAACGTCCGAAGCGCGCGATCTCGACGATGCCGCGCGTGAGCAGCGCAGCCTTGGCGTTGTCGCCCAGGTCGAGCCCGTCGCTGATGCCGGCTGCGATCGCGATCACGTTCTTCAGTGCGGCGGCGAGTTCGGCGCCGACCGGATCGCCGTGCGTGTACAGGCGGAATGTGTTGGAGCGGAAGACGGCCTGCACGCGGCGCGCGAAAGCCTCGTCCAGGCTCGCCGCGACGACCGAACAGGGTTTTCCGAGCGCGACTTCCTCGGCATGACTCGGCCCGGTCAACACGCACATCGGCCGCGGGCCCAAGACCTCTTCCAGGATCTGGCTGGGCGTCTTGAAGGTCTCGATCTCGATGCCCTTCGTCGCCGTGACGAGCGGCACATCGCCGGGCAAGGCGTCCTCGAAACGGTTCGCGACACCGCGCAAGTACTGCGTCGGCACGACGCTGACGACGAGGTCGGCGCCGTGGCCGGCCGTCTCGTGGTCAGACGTGATCGTGATGTCCTCGGGGATCGGCACGCCGGGCAGGAAGCGCTTGTTCTCGCGCGTCGCGGTGAGTTCGCGCGCTTGTTCGGGGAATGCGCTCCACAGCGTGACCGCCACGCCGCCTTTGGCGAGATTGAGTGCCAGCGCGGTGCCCCAGCCGCCGTCGCCGATCACGAGTGCGCGCTTGATGCCGTGTTCAACCATGGCGTCCTGCGGCCTCCTTCTTGTGACGAGCGTTTGGTTCGGTGCCGCGCAACATGCGCTGGATGTTGCTGCGGTGTCGAATCACGATGAGCAACGTCAACAAGGCCGCGCCGACGACGAGTGCGCGCCGCTCAGGCCAGCCCATCACGAACGCGATGATGGGGAAAGTCACGCCCATCAAGATCGACGCGAGTCCCGCGTAGCCGGTGGCGAGGCGCGTCAACAACCACACGACGCCGCCGGCGACGAAGACGATCGGTTCGATCGCGACGATCGCCCCGCAACCGGTGGCGACCCCTTTGCCGCCCTTGAACCCGAGGTAGACCGGATAGCAGTGTCCGAGTACGGCGGCGGTTCCGACCAGCACTTGCAGGAATTCCGCGTCGTGTCGATCCAGGCTGACGACGAACGGCGCGACCAGGACCGGCGCGAAACCCTTGAGGAAGTCGAGCGCGAACACCACGAAGCCCCAGCCCCGTCCCATCGCCCGCACAGCGTTGGTGGTGCCGATGTTGCCGCTGCCGATCGTGCGCAGGTCGACACCTTTCACCCAGCGCGCCAGGATCAAGCCGAACGGGACGGCGCCGAGCAGGTAGGCGACCAGGATCACGATCCAAACCGACGGGTTCGTCGCGAGGCTCGAGTGGGTCGTGTCGAGGAGGGCGGGCATCACGAATCCGGCGGGCGCGAGCTGGCCCGCGCGGTGGGCACGATACCTCGCAGGCGGTACCGGATGCGAGAGCGGCCCTGATCGGCCTCGGGGTTGAAAAAACCGGTCGTACCTTTACGATTCCCCGCTCGAATCTCCGCCACCAGCGAAAGAGCCCCATGACCTACGTGATTGCCGAACCGTGCATCGGGACCAAGGACGCGGCCTGCGTCGAAGTCTGCCCCGTCGATTGCATCCACCCCGTCAAAGACGCGCCCGACTTCGCCAAGTTCGAGATGCTGTACATCAACCCCGACGAGTGCATCGATTGCGGTGCCTGCGCCCCGGAGTGCCCGGTCGACGCGATCTTCGATGAGGCCGAGCTGCCGGAGAAGTGGGTCAAGTACACCAAGATCAACGCCGAGTGGTTCCAGAAGAACCGCTGAATTCGACGCGAGCTGATTTTCTGGAACACCCATCCCGATCTGCGCCGGGCGGCACCGGCGGAACTGCTGATCGCGGTTGACTGCACGAGAATCGGCGCGGCCCGACTGCTCATCACGAGCAGTCGGGCCGCGCGCATCTGATGGATACGTCTGCAGCGGATGCACGCGTGTGTCGCCCCACATTTCCGCCTGAGGCGGACATGTGGCCCCTGGTCAGGGCCGCGGAGCAGCTTCGGCCTTCTCGCGCTCCTCCACCGCTTGCTTGATGCGCTCGCGCGCGGCCCTTTGATCCGGAGTGTCGGTCGGTGCGACACAGCTCGCGACCGCAGCCAACAGAGTCTGTGCCGTCTCCAGCGTCTCGTCGTTCGGCATGGTGCGTGCGACCAGCTCCGCACGCTGCTTCATGGCGGCGAAGCGCGCGGCGTCGGCTACCGGCGGGCGTCGATACCTGGCGGCATCCGGCGGCAGTTTCGACGCGCGCGCCTTGGCGGCCGCGACGCGACTGCGCAAGGTCGGGTGGTCGCTCGCGGCGTCCGACTCGACGTCGAAGCCCTTGTCGATCAACTGTTGGAAGAAGTCGCCGAAGCGCTGCGGGTCCCAACCGGCACGCGTGTAGAACTCGAACCCGAGCTCGTCCGCTTCGGCCTCGTCTTCGCGCGTGAAACCCTTGCCGATGTACTCGAGCCCGACAAAGCCGAGTGTCGCAGCCGCCGTACCATATTCGAGCCCGTGCTTCTTGCCGCCGAGCGCGTAACCGCCGACGCCGAGCGCGAGCGCACCGCCCAGGTTCCAGTACCGGCGGTCCATCCCCTTGCCCACGTGACGACCGTAGATGTGCGCGTACTCGTGCGCCATCACCGCCGCCAGCTCGTCCTCGGTGCGGCAGGTCTTCAGGAGTTCGGTGTAGATATACATGTGCTCGCCACCAGTCGTGAACGCGTTGAGCGTCTTGCTGTTCACGAAGTGGAATTGCACCGCGTCGGAGAACATCCAGTCGGCGTCTTCCTTGAAGTGCGCCTTCGGGCCGTAGTTCTGCTCGTGCAACTCGCGGGCCTGGTCGACGATGCGCGTCCCCATCGCCTGGATGTAGGCGACCATCTCGGGGTCCTTGACCACGGCCGGGTCGAGCTGATCGTGGGCGCTCGATGCCTGTTCGATCACTTGTCGATCGGTGGCGCAAGCAGCCAGAAGCGGGAGGATCAGAGCCGCAAGGCTCACGCGGAATCTGCGCATCGATGTCATGGCGTGCATCACGTTAGCATGTCGCGCTCGCATGGTCGTGCAAGGGACGAACAAGACGGCGCGCACGCCGTGGGGGGCATTGGCTGCGCTCTTGTGCGTCTCGCTCATCTGGGGCGTCACGTTCGTCTGGATGAAGGACGGGATGGAGGCCGCCGAGGCGAGCCTGGGTCCGGGAAGCGTCGTGAGCGCTCTGGCTCTGTTCCTCGTGCTGCGCTTCGGCCTGGCGGCGGGGATCGTGTACCTGATCTCGCCGGCCGCGCGCCGCAACCTGGGACGCGCCGAGTGGCGCAGCGGCGCGTGGCTAGGAGGATTGCTGTTCGCGGGTTTCGCGCTGCAGATGCTGGGCCTGGTCCAGGTCACGCCGGCCGTGTCAGCGTTCTTGACCAGCTTGTACGTGCTCTTCACGGCGGGTTTGAGCGCACTCCGGGCGAACGGACGCCTGAGGAAGTCGCTGGTCGTCGGCGCCGTGTTCGCGACGATCGGCGCAGGCCTCGTGCGCGGTCGGCCGGACCTGGGGTTCACGAGCGGCGAATGGCTCACCATCCTGGGCGCGCTCTTCTTCGCGATCCACATCCTCGTCACGGATCGGGCGACGAAACGGCACGATCCCATGGCGGTCACGCTCACGAGCTTCGTGGTCGTGTTCGGCGCAGGCGTGGCGTTGTTCTGCCTCGCACGCACCGTCGGCACCGGCCCGAGCTTCGCGAACATCGCGGACTTGCTCACGACGCGGGCTTTCCTGGTGCCGCTCGCGCTGACCACGGTACTCGCCACGGTCATCGCGTTGTCGTTGATGAACTTGTTTCAGCGTCGCGTGGATCCGGTGCGCGCGGCGATCGTCTACGCGTTCGAACCGATATTCGCCACGGTGTTCGGGCTGATGACCGGTCACGACGAACTCACCGCGTGGCTGTGGTTCGGCGGATCGGCGCTGCTCCTCGGCAACCTGGTCGCGGAGTTGGGCGCGCGACGCGAAGAACTTTCCCATTCGGCGTCTTGAGCTGAGCGGCGCCGAACCGCGAACGAGCGTGATCGCGGACCGAAGCGAACGCGCCTTTTCCGGCCGTCGACGCAACTCCAATCGCCGAGCGCACTCACGCATTGTGCACTGGCCGAGTTGCGCAACCGGGGTACGGTTCATCGAAGCGGATCCAATCGGCAGAACGGATCCGACAAGCAGGCCCGCACCCTGCACGGCCAGATCAATTCCGCAAGGGCTGATCGTGCTGCCCATGCATCGGCACTCACTCGCACCTCTCGCTTCGCACCATGAAAAACCTTCTCAACTTCTCGCTCGCTGCAAGCCTTGTTCTCGTGCTGGCGACCTCCGCGCAAGCCCACAACAAGCACAACGGCGGCAACGGTCCTAGCTGCAACCCGACCTTGCGCTGCGACGCAGGCGGCCCGTACCTCGTGAACGGCGAACCCGGCGTCGTCAGCGTTCAGCTCGACGGTCTGGGCTCGACCGGAGCCCTGGACTACGTGTGGAACACCACCTACCCGGGCGCCTACTTCAATGACGCGGCGCTGCCGAACCCGGTGCTCATCATTCCGGTCACGAGTGACTGCAGCTTCAACGTCACGGTCGAGTTGCTCGTGAAGAACGGCAACAACTCGAAGTCCTGCACGACGCGCGTGAAGGTGCGCGACCGCGTCAAGCCGGTCATCATGTGCCCGGGTCCGCAGAAGATCATCTCCGGCATGGATGAGTCCCCGCAAGCGCTCGGATTCGCGACGGCGACCGACAATTGCGATCAGAACGTGAGCATCTCCTACTGCGACAAGCGCGTGTACCCCGAGTGCCGCGGCGACCGGTTCGCATACATCATCGAGCGCACGTGGCGCGCCGTCGACAACGACTGCAACGTCTCCAAGTGCGTCCAGATCATCGACGTGGTGCGCTTCTTCGCCCACCTCGACATCCTTCCGGGCGTGTGCCCGAATCCGTACAACGCGAATGCGTGCGGCAGCCTGCCGATCGCGATCACGGGTGCGAAGGACTTCAATGTGACTCAGATCCAATGGAGTTCGCTGCGCCTGTACGGTCTCGACTGCAGCGCCGGTCCGCTCGCGCCGAATTGCATCCAATTGGCCGATGTTGCCACGCCGTTCATCAACACGCTGGCATGCAATTGCACGGACCTGAACGGCGACGGCAGGCTCGACCTGCTCATGCGCTTCAGCCGTTCGCAGATCAACCAGGCTTTCGGGCTGGCCAACGCACCCGCCGGCACGACCTTGACCGTCGTCGTCATCGGCAAGCTGCACAACGGTGTCCAGTTCGTCGCGCAAGACTGCATGACCTTGCAGTGAGAGACTGCAGGTAGCGCGCAGAACCGAGCGGGGCTCCGGCGACGGGGCCCCGCTGCGTTCGTCACCGGCGACAAGCGCTCAGAAGTTCCAGCTCAGGCCCACGACCACTCCGATGCCGGGTGCGTCGAATCCCGAGCCGTGTACGCGGTAGTCGCGGTCGAGGATGTTGTGTACGCCGACACTCCACGAGGAGATCGAGTCCTTCCCGCCTAGCGGCCCGCCAAAGTCAGCGCTCAATGTGGCCCAACCCGGCGTCCCGGCCGCACCGATACGGGGATCGGAAACGTCATCCGGGTTGAGCCGACGTTGTCCGTCTGCAACTGTCAGCCGGAGCTCGGCCCAGTGCACGAACCAGGACGAGTCCGCCGGCGAATAGAGCAACGCAGCAAAGCCGTTCAAGGGCGGGATGCGACGCGCCGGAACATCGTCGTACGTTGCCGAACCCGTCAACGGATTCACGGTGTCGTCACTTTGACGGCCCTGTTGCGTCGCAATGCCGATGCGCGCCGCGAAATCGGCGTCGGCGCCGCCCAATTTGCGCGTGACCGCGAGTTCGATGCCGTAGAGATCGAGCTCGCCCGTGTTCTCACGCAGGTAGGTCTCGTCGCCCAGAGTGCCCGGCACGCCTTCGTCCACGAGCCTGCGGCCGATCAGATCATCGATCTTCGTGTAGTAGGCCGCTACGGCACCCGACCAGACGCCGTTGTCGTAGTCGAGCGCCAGCTCGGCGGTGACGCTGGTCTCCGGGTCGATGTCCGGATTCGCCAGCTCGGTGCCCCCGAATGCGGTGGAGTTGCGCGCGAGGTCGTCGAGGTGCGGCGCGCGAAAGCCTTGACTCACGGTCCCTGATGCGCGCAGGTGGTCGCTCAACGGGCGCGCGACCTGGATTGCGGCCGTCACTGCGTCGAAATCCCCTGTTTGTTTCGGCCCACCCGCAGGTCCGGAAGTGAACTCGTTGAATCGAAAGTCGAAACGCGAATAGCGCGCCCCCAGAGTCACATCGAATGGTTCGAAGGCGAGGATCTCGTCTTGTGCGAACAGGCCGATCGACTCGTAGTGCGAGTTGGGAGCGAAACCAGGCTGCCCGGGTGTCGCGATTCCCGTCGTAATGTTGACGTTCGTGCGCGAACTCTGAACTTCGTCCACTTCGAGGTCGATGCCGTAGGTCAGTAGGTGGCTCTCACCGAGGAGCTTCTGCAGGTCTATTCCAAACCCGTAGCCGCGCGTGTCGTCGACTTCGAATCGACGCTGAGTCGAGCCGCTGTTGCGTTGGCGACGCTCCTCTGTGTACTCGCGCAAGAAGAAGCGTGCTTGCATGCGATCCGCGATCACATTCGCGTGCCTGTCGTCATAGGTCAGCGTAGCCGCGGTACTGTCCTGGAGAGTGAACAGGAACTCCGCGCTCGATGGCTGGGTCTGACCGAACCCCACGTTGAGTCGGTCCGTGCGCGGGACGTCGAAGTCGCGGTGAATACGGCCGGTGAGCCGAAGGGAGCGCTCGTCGTCGAGCGCGTGAATCCACGAGCCGAAAACGGCGTTGCCGCCGTAGCCGGTGTTGTCGATCGTGCCGTCACCAGACCGTAACTCGTTCCAGTTCTCCAAGGAGCCGATCAGGATCCAGCCGTCCCTGCGCGCCGAGTCCGCGATGCTGAGGGATCCGCGTGACCCATTCGACGACGACGAGTACGTGCCATCCAAACCGACCTGCGGCGCATCCTCAACTCCACGCAAGTTGACGGAGCCAGGCGCCCGTTGCCTGGTGTAGAGCAGGATCGTGCCCCCCATCGCGTCCGAGCCGTATTGAACTGCTGATGGCCCGCGCACGATTTCGACGCGCTCGATGATCGCCGGATCGATCGTGTTTAGCGACTGATTGGGCCCCAACCGCGTCGTAGCGTCGTTGATGCGCACACCGTCGATCACGATCAAGATTTTCTCGCCCACGAGCCCGCGCAGGATCGGCGCTCCACCACCCAGGTTGGTCTCCTGCATCCAGATCCCGATACCGGCCGCCTTGGCAATGGCGCGGGGGAGTGAACGCTCACCGGTGCGCGCGATGTCCTCTCCGGTGAGGATGGTTACCGTCGCGGCCGAACGCGATTCATTGGCCGACATGCGCGGGGCGGTGACGATCGTCTCGCCAGGAAGGGGTGCCTGGAGGACGGGCGCGAGCATGGGAATCAGCACGGTTGAGATCATGGAGTCTCGCTGGGACTGCTTGGGGGGGGGCGGGTCCAAGGTCAAGCGCCGCCGACCTGGCACTCGCCAATGGATTCCTCACGAATTCTGGTCTCACCAGACGTGCGGCACGAGACGCTTCGAGCGCGTGCAGTACGCGTCGTATTCTGCGCCGAAGCGCGCCCGCATCATGGCCTCTTCGGGTCCCACGCGCAGCGCGAACAGCAGCAGCATCGGCACGCCGTAGGCCGGACCCGCGATCCAGTTGGGCACGACCAGCGCGTTGCCCAGCGAGTACAAGAGCAGCGCCGCGTACATCGGATGCCGCACGCGGCTGTACACGCCCTCGGTCACGAGACGATGTCCCGCGCGCAGCTCGAGCGTGATCGACCAGTTCGTCCCCAGATCGACGTGCGAACGGTGAAACCACCACAATCCGCCGACGATGCACACGCTGCCCATTCCGAACACGAGCGGTGTCGACGTGCGCTCTGCGCAGGCAAAGGCCGAGCTGAAGACCCACACGAACGGCAAGACGAACCCGATCATCGCCAGGATCAGCAACGCGATTTCGAGCGGCCCTTTGTAGCTCTGCTCGGTGGGCACGGATCGGCTGCGCTGTCCGTGCGGCGCACGAATCGCAACCAGCGCGATGCTCCCGGCGACGAAGACGGCTTTCGCGATCCAGGTTTCCATGCACCTTTCAGTATGTGATTCAAGACGCCGGGAAGCATGCGCTCGTGACGACCGTGAGCTGGTTCGCCCGGACCCCTCAGAATGCGCCCCTCTGCATTCGCCCCGTGCCCCTACGGTCTGCGTGACCGTGCCTTACGCAGTTCGTGCGTGAAGACGAGCCGCTTTGGGCTCATTCCAGCCCCTCAGCGCACGAGAACGGCTCGTCGCCGCGACATTCCTTGTAGAATGTCGGCCCAATCGCCCCGCGGGACGGACGCGATTTGCGTCCCCGAATCCCGCGAGGTCAGTCAGAAACCACCGCATCTTTGGAGAACCCATGTTCAGTCGCCTTGCTCTGCCCGCGCTGCTCCTCAGCGCCATCGCCGTTCCCCTGGTCGGATCCCAGGCCGCCGCAGGATTCGTCGAGACTCCCGTCGCCGAACAGCCCAAGCTCGTCGTCGGCAGCGACGCACCTGCGCTCTCGATCGAGAAGTGGATCAAGGGCACGCCCGTCACGAGCTTCGAAAAGGGCAAGGTCTACATGGTCGAGTTCTGGGCCACGTGGTGCGGCCCGTGCATCTCGAGCATGCCGCACCTCTCGGAGCTGCAGAAGACCTACCGCGACAAAGGCTTCACCGTGATCAGCGTCACGACGGAAGACCCGCGCAACTCGCTCGCCAAGGTCGAAGAGATGGTCGCCAAGAAGGGCGACACCATGAGCTACACCGTCGCATGGGATAAGCAGCGCGAGACGAAGGACGCGTTCTTCACCGCGGCCGGACAGCGGGGTATCCCGTGCTGCTTCATCGTCGACGGTGAGGGCAAGATCGCGTACATCGGTCACCCGATGGCCGTCGACAAGACGCTCGAAGACGTCATCAACAAGAAGCACGACATCCGCGCGCTCGCCGCTCGCTACAAGGCGAAGGCCGAGAACGAAGCCAAGGCCGAAGCGCTACAGAAGCAACTCGGAGAAGCCTTCGAAGGCGAAGACTGGGCCAAGACGATCGAGATCTGCGACCAGATGGTCGCGCTCGACGCCGAGGAGTACATCAGCTTCGCGCACACCAAGTTCATGATCCTCGCCACGAAGATGAACGACGAGGACAAGGCCTATGCGTGGGCCCGCGAAGTGCACAAGGGCATCGGCAAGAATGACGCACGGCTTCTGAACGCCTTCGCCTGGGTGATCGTCGATTCGGAACAAGGCCTCAAGCGGAAGGACCTCGACTTCGCGCTGCAACTCGCCACCGACGCGAACACGCTCACGAAGGGCAAGGACGCCGGCGTGCTCGATACGCTGGCGCGCGTGCACTTCATGAAGGGTGACATCAAGAAGGCCGTCGAAGTGCAGACGAGTGCAGTCGAGATCGCCGACAAGCGCATGAAGGACGACCTCCAGCAAACGCTGGACGAGTACAAGGCCGCGCTCGAGAAGAAGGTCGGCGGCTGAGGTCTCCGAACCGCTGCTAGAAAGCACGCCGAGGGCGTGAGCCGACCGTGGCTCGCGCCCTCGGCCTTTTACTGGCCAGCCCCGAACGTTTTTGGGAATCACGGCAGTCCGCGGCCGGGCCTTGCGTTCAGTCCCGCGTGGACTTGTTTTTCCGCACCCCCACGAGCGGCCTATCCCGCGAGACGCGCTTCGGGCATTCTGTGCCTTCGGTATTCGAGTTCACTTCCCGAATGAGTGCCGACAACCGAGTCGAAGATCTCTTTGCTCGCTCTAGAGCCGGCGACACCGCCGCGCGCGATGAATTGTTTGCATTCGTGCACTCCGGGCTCCACGCCATCGCACGTGCGGAGATGGCGAAGCAGCATGGTTCGCACACGCTTCAGGCGACCGCGCTCGTCAACGAGGCCTACCTCAAACTCGGAATCCACGCCGCCGCCGGCGCGACGGATCGCGCTCACTTCATGCGACTCGCCGGCCGGGCGATGCGCCAGATCCTCGTCGACCACGCGCGTCGCAAGTCGGCTCAGAAGCGCGCCGATCCCGGTCTGAGGGTCGAGCTGGACGACCTCGTCGGCGAATACGAACGCAGATCCGGCGGACTCGTCGAACTCGAGGAGGCCATCGCACGCCTGCAGGCCAAGGATCCGGAACTCGTGCAGCTGATCGAGCTGCGCTTTTTCGCCGGACGATCGATGGACGAAGTCGCGGAGGTGCTGGGCATCTCGCCGCGTTCGGCCGCGCGGCGCTGGGAGGTCGCGCGCTTGTTCCTGAAGGGCGAGTTGGAGCGATGACCGACGCGCGCTGGGAGAAGATGAAGAGCCTGATCGGGCGCGCGCTCGAGATGGACGACGCTGCGCGCGAGGCGTACCTCGACGAAGCGTGCGAAGGCGACGTCGAACTGCGCATGGAGATCCAGAAGTTCCTGGACCGCGCGGCGCTCTCCGGTGATCCGGACTTTCTCGAGCCGCCTGCATTGATCAAGTCGGGCAAGCAGAACATGGTCCTCGGCGACTTCGAGCTCACGCGCGAGCTCGGACGCGGCGGGATGGGCGTCGTCTACCTCGCGCATCAGATCGGTTTGGAGCGCGAGGTCGCCGTCAAAGTCCTGGTCGAAGGGCCGGGGACAAGCGCGACCGCCGTCGCGCGCTTTCACCGCGAAGCGCGTGCCGCTGCGCGCTTGAGGCATCCCGGGATCATCCACGTCATCGCGGACGGCCAGAACGACAACACGCATTGGTTCGCGATGGAGTACGTGCCCGGGCACGACCTCGCGCGCGAGATCCAGCTGCAGCGCACCGGCAACCTGCTGGCCGGCCGCGGCGCGTTGCTGCCGCTGATGGGTTCGACGCATCACCTCGAAAGCGTGGCGCGCGTGTGCGCCGACGTCGCGGATGCGCTGCACTACGCGCACCTCAACGGCCTCGTGCACCGCGACGTCAAACCTCACAACATCCTCGTTCAACCCGACGGGCGCGTGCAGATCGCCGACTTCGGCCTGGTGCGAGACGAACTGTTGGGCAGCTTGACGCTGACCGGTGAGCTCGCGGGCACGCTGCACTACATGAGCCCCGAACAGGCGCGCGTCAAGAAGGCCCCCATCGATCACCGCACCGACGTGTACTCGCTGGGCGTCGTCATGTACGAACTCGCGACGCTGGAACGCCCGTTCAAGGGCGCGACGTCGGCCGAAGTGTTGACCGAGATCATGCGCGGCGACGCACGCAGTTTGCGCCGCGTCAATCGGCGCGTGCCGCGCGATCTGGAGACGATCTGCGGCAAGGCGATGGCCAAGGACCCGCGCGCCCGCTATCCGGACGCCAAGGCGCTGGCCGACGACTTGCGCCGCTTTCTCGCACATCAGGCCATCCACGCCACGCCGCCGACGCTCGTCGATCGCGCGCGAGCGACGCTGCAACGCCACCAGAAGTCGACGGGGGCCGCAGTATTGCTGGCCGCGGGTCTGGGCGTCGGATCCTGGTTCACCTGGAGTCGTGCGCGCGCGTCTGAACTCGGCTTGCTGTGGATCGAGGCCGTCGACGCGGCCGGTGCACGCGCGACCGGGAGGGTCAATCTGCGCACGATCGATCTCGTCACCGGGATTCCGGGCGAAGCGCGTGCGTTGGGCGCGCTGCCGCTGGAAGGAGTCTCCGTTCCCGCCGGTTATCAGCGCTTCGAAGTCGACCTCGGCACCGCCGGAACACGCGAATTCGCGCGCCTCGTCTCCGGTCGCGAAGAAGTGCGCATCAAGACGCGCGTTTCAACGCAGGCTCCGAGCATCGAGGGCATGGTGCGCATCGAGGGCGGAATCCTGAGACTGCGCGACGGCATTCCCTTGTCTCCGCTGGAAGGACGCGAACTCGTGATCGAGCCGTTCTTGATGGATGCGACGGAAGTGTCGAACGCGCAGTACCAGCGCTTCTTGACCGAGACCGGGCATCCACCACCGCCGGATTGGACGGTGATTCGCAGCGGAGCTTCGGACGCGCTGCCCGTCGCGAACATCAGTTGGCGCGATGCTCAAGCTTTCGCCGAGTGGGCCGGCAAGCGCTTGCCCACGTTCGCGGAGTGGATGTGGGCGGCGCGCGGAGCGGAGGCGCGCTTGTACCCGTGGTCCGTCCTGGACACCGGTGAGTGGCGCGGCAACACGCAACGCGCCCGGACCATCGTCGAGGAGGCCGGCGGTCCGCAGTACTACCTCGCGAATGCGACGAGCGTCGATTCCGACGCCGATGCACGCACCCCCGAGGGACTCTTCCACATGCTCGGCAATGTCTCCGAGTGGACCGAGAGCGTGCTTGCGGAATGGACTCCGGACGGCTTCATTCCCCGCGTCGGTCAACGCTTCGTCGCGAGTGCGGCCTGGGATACTGCGAATAAGGCGGGAGTGCAGCGCACGCTGGCCTGGTTCGCGCACGACGGCATCGAACAACCCTATGCGAACTACCGGACAGGGTTCCGGTGCGCGAAGGGTCTTCCCTGAATCGAGTTTCCCTACAACGAGGTGTCTCATGGAGTTCCGCCCGATCATGGTGCGTGGCAGTGCTGGCGAAGATGTCCTCCCCATTCCCGAACTCTTGGTGCTGTACTGCAAAGCACTGGAAGACGTTCCGCCGAGCACGGAGGTCTACCTGGGAGACCCCGAGTACGACGTTCGAACTCTGCATTCGAGTGCAGGATTCCGCGACGCACTCGTGCGGTACGGTACACGCGACTACGACGCACTCGTCGTCGACTGGTCCAGACCCGAACAACACGAGATCAACGACACCGGCACCAAGTGGACGCCTGTGATGGGAACGGCCCTGAAGTACGTCGTCGCCTACACAGAAGGCGAGACCACGACCACGGTGTACATGGGGATCGGTTTCGGAGATCTCCGATGATCATCCAAACGCGGCAATGGCTGGTCATGCTGGGCGGCACGGGCGTTGTCTCGGCGCTGAACGTCATCTTCACCCCGCAACGATCACGCATCAAAAGAGTCAAGCTGACTCGGCTGATCGAGCCTCATGAGTATCCCGGCACGGCCACGAACGGGATCGCGCTGATCCCCGTTCCGGAAGTCGCCATCGGAGTGGCGTTCGTCTGTCTGCTGGATGTGACCTACACCGAGGACGCGCCGCAGATCGCAAGCATCGCCTGGGAGTGCAGCACCCCTCCAGATCCCAAAGCCTTCAGCTATGCCTTGCCGATCGATGTCTTCGTGAACGCCGGCCTGGTCACTCCCCCCGAGCAGGGAAAGCCGGCGCCTCCGCTCGACTTCACTGGCGAGATCTCGGCGTCGTTGAAATACCTCTGGCAGCACTTGCTCGCACCGCGCGCGATCCCGATCGAGATCATCGGAACCCATCAACGCACGGAGTTCCTGCGGCGGTGCTCCGACGCATTCGAGAACATCTACACGATCCGACGCCAGGCCTTGGACCTCGACGATCGAACACGGAGATTCTTCTTGGCGTTGGACGTGGGCTCGGCGGGCCGACAGGTCTCACCTGAATGGCTGACCGCCCTTGTCCATGTGAACAACAAGCTCGCAATGCGTGTCAATGCCCGCAGCGTTGCGGCCAGACTCGGTCGTGTGCCGATCTGGGCTCCGAGCAAGCGCTTCGCTCGACCGCTGCGTGACGTCTCGATGTTCGTGCAGACGCTGATCCTCACCCATCTCGTCGACGCCGATCAAAAGAGCCTCGTGGATTGGGCCTTCACCCGCTTCGCCGTCGAGTCGCTGGCAGTCTCCCATCCCGAACCGTGTCGCCATGCCCTCTTGCGGTCGCACGGGGCTCCGGACGGCGAGGCCTTCTTCCGATTCGCGGAGCTGGCTCTCGCGTGCATCGAACAGGGTGTTCACGTGGACTTCTGGACGACACATCTGGAGACCCTGGTTCGGACCGCGCACATCTATGCGGAGCACGGTGCGGAACGAAACGTCAGGTTCGAGTACATCTACGCGTACAAGGAGAACCGACGCTACCCGATCCCGCGCTTGGCGCAGGTCGGTAGGCTCTATGCGGCTCGTCCGGCTTCGATACCGGCGCACGTGCACTACGGAGATCTGTTCACCTCCGTCTTGTGGTACGCGCTGCGTCCGAACACTCCCCCACCGTTTCACACGCGGCCCCTCGTTTCCCGCGCCGAGTTCGCCCGCCAGAACACGGATTTCGATCTGGCGACTGAAACACTGCAGTTCTTCGAAACCTCGCAGCTATTCAAGTTCCTCTAGTCCGGATATTGCGCAACGGACTTGTCGAGGCGGCCTCCAACTCGGGCCAGTTGATGCACCGCCCTCGATCTGCCCGGGGGAGAGCCGGTCGTCTCTCAAGACCCGACTCGGGTGCGGCAACGCCGAGACGGGCACCCTGGAACGGCGCTCTTCGCATCGTCCCCGATGCTCTGGAGGTCGCAATACGACGAGCACGATGCCCAGGTGGCGACCGCGCACACAGCACCCTCACGCGAGGGTTGGCTGAAAAGACTTCCGCTCCACCACCATCCGTCTACGGATGCCGGAGTCATGTAAAGACCGCACTGCGCGCGCGTCGACGAGGCATCACCCGATCGCCCGAACCCGAAACTCGCGGAGTGCCCATGAAAACGATCATCGCTCACAGTGACCTCGTCGACACCCTCGACGCCGCGCGCGGCGTGCGCCGACGCTGAGTCCGCTGCACTTGCGCGTGCTCGCCGTGGACGACAACGCAGTCAATCGCTTGATCGCGGTGCGCATGCTCGAACGCCTTGGTTGCGTCGCGTCCAGCGTCGACGGCGGACTCGAAGCGATCGCCAAGGCCACGCACGAGGACTTCGACGCCATCCTCATGGACTGTTCGATGCCGGAGGTCGACGGGTTTCAAGCGACGGCCGCGATCCGCGCGCTGAACAATCGCCGCGGGAGCGTGCGCATCATCGCGCTGACCGCCTATGCCCTGGCAGGAGATCGCGAGCGCTGCCTGGCGGCGGGGATGGACGACTACCTGATGAAGCCGATGCAGTTGGCGCAGCTGCATTTCGCACTGTCGCAGGCCTTGCCGGCGGCCGCACTCCCGTCGAGCGTAGGCAGCGCGGCGGGCCTCCCCACCATCAGCAGCCCGGCAGCTTGACAGCGCAGGCCGCGGGTGGAGATTGGAGCGGCTGAAGGGACTTGAACCCTCGACATCAACCTTGGCAAGGTTGCGCTCTACCACTGAGCTACAGCCGCGTCCTTTGGGGTGAGGAAGGATAGCGTCCGAGGAGGCCATGGCAAGGGGCTTTCCGGTCTCTGCGGCCTCAGCGCGCGCCCGACGCGGCGAGGGCCGCTGCCACGTGGCCGACTGCGTGGCGCGCGGCGGATTCGAGCGTCTCGCCCATGGCCAGGCGCGCCGCCAGATGGGTCGCGAAGCGACAGCCTGACCCGCGGATCGAGGCCCCTTCCAAACGCGCGTGTTCGATCTCGATTCCGCGCCTGCCGGCCTCGACCAACAGATCGCGCACGGGGTCCTCGTTCCCGTGACCGCCCTTGATCACGACGGCCGCGAGGCCCAGCCCCAGCAAGATTCCGGCGGCCTCGGCGCGCGCGGCACAGGAATCGACCAATCGCCGGCGCGGCAGGTGCGCGAGTTCCGCGGCTTCGTCGATGTTCGGCGCCGCGATCACGTGCGCGCCGAACAGCTCGCCGCGCAACATCTCGACGCACTCCTCGTCGACGAAGCGCGTTCCGCTGGACGCGGCCAGCACGGGATCGACGACGACCGGCAAGTCCGCTCCGAAGCGCGCGCGCAGTTCGTTCACGAGTTGCGTCGCGGCGCTCACGTGTTGCGCGCCGGGCAAGAGTCCGAACTTGACGGCATCGATGCGCGACTCGGCGTGCGCGCGCGCCGCTTGCGACCATTGATCCGGATCGACGGCGCCGATCGCGCGCACCCCTCCGGCATCCTGCAGCGTGTGCGCCGTGGTCACGAACTCGACGTCGATGTCCAGGCCGGAGACCGCCGCCCGATCCGCCGTCACGCCCGCACCCGACGGATCGTGTCCCGCGACGACGAGCAGGCGCCTGCGACGGAGCGGTGAGTTCATCGCTTCAGCGGACTCAAGTGAATGTCCGGGCAGTGATCGACCTGCAGCAGAAGGCGCGTCTCGTAGCCCTCGACTCGCACCTCGATGTCGACCACCTTCGTCGCCGCCGGGAACTCCAGCAATCCCTTCTGAAACGGCACCTCGCGCACGACAGGGCCCGAGTCGTGCGTTTCGGTTACGAGCGCGACACCGGTGAGCGCCACGCGTTCGTCGCTGGATCGCACGCTGCACGCGAACCAGCCCAGGCGCTGTTGCAAGTTGACCGTGGTAGTTCCGGGGTCGCGCTGATCCACGCCGGGCAGCGCCGACATGTTCTGCACCAGATACGCCGGTTCAGGTAGACCGTCGACCATCACGCGCAGATCGAAATCCCCGCGTGGAATGCCCACGCAGCGGTACACGAGATCAGGCCCGATCCGCGCCGGAATGGATTCGTATTCCAGATCGATCCACACGTGCACGGGATCCGGAGGCATCCCACCCGGCAAGATCAGCTTGCCCGCGATCGAGGCACAGCGTTCGATCGCCAGCGCGAGCTTGCGATCGCCGCGCTCGACGACGCGGCGTTTGGGCCGTGTGTGATCCGGCGCAGACACGGTGAGCGCGATGCGCGCGCCTTCGACCAGACCGCGCAAGCGAAAGTACCCGACTTGATCGGCGACGGCGGTGAAGCGCAAGTCGGGTTGGAACAGGTCCGGATCCAGCGTGGGATCGTCGCTCGTCGCGATCTCGACCTGTGCATTCGGCACGGGCCACTCGCGCTCGTTCAGCACGTAGCCGGCGACGACGGTCGGCATCTCGGCGAGTGTCAGGTCACCCAAGTCGGTGTCGCGTCGCGCGTCAGCGAGCGGAACGTGCACGGCGCTGAACCAATCGCCGAACTTGTTGCGCGTGACGATCAACAGCGCTGCGATCTGCGCCTGTTCAGGCAACGGATGCAACACGATGCGCACCTGTCCCGCATCGTCCGTCTCGAACTCCACGCGGCCCGCGGTCGGATGCTGCCCCGTGGGCGCTCCGGTCTCGATCCACGCGGCGCCCTTCACCGTGCGCAGGGGCTCGGCGCCCTCACCCACGAGCCGCGCGCGCACCACCGGCAGTCGCGGACCGACGACGGCTCGAATTGTGCTGGTTTCATTGGCTTTTTCAGGCCCACGCAAGTTCTGTGAACGGCTCTCGAAGCTGTCGTGGCCGTCGATGTCGAGCACGAGGTCCAGTCCCGGCTCGACCTCGAACACGGCGTGCGCGCTCCGCGTCGCGCGCCGCACGGCTCCCGCTCCACCGGCGTCGGCTGCGGTGCGCAACGACACCGTGACGAGCTCGTCGACGCGTTGGCCGCTCTCCGTGAACAACTCCACTTCGACGCGGCCGACTGCGCCGGCCACGAGGCGGATCGGGTCGCGGCCTGCCGTGGTCGCGTGGCCGGTGGAATCCTTGCTACCTGCGAAGGACTCGACTGTGATCTGAGCGCTCTTGCGCCACCAACCGTCCGTGACCCGTTCCAGCATGACCGTGCACACGCCCGGCGTCGCATCACGCGCGATCACGAACGGCGCATGCGGCCAGTACGCGAGGCCGTCTTGTGCGCTCGTCGCGCTCCACAAGTCGACGCCGCTCGAATCGCGCACGAGCACCGTCACGCCGCCCACCGGCTGCGTGGCGAAATCCACGACCTCGACGGCTAACGTGCCATCCGCCACGACGTCGATGCGTGTGCGCGCCTGCACGTCGCGGTCGACCCACGCGAATCCGTACAGCACGCCCGAGCGCGCATCGACGAGCATCTTGCCCGGAGCGCTCTCGGTGATGGCGATCCCCCCGCTCTGAGTCGGGACCGGTGTCGTGCACAAGTCGAGCACGACCGCGGGATCGACGAGTTCGGGCGGCATGCCGTGGTGCGCGCGGCTCCACTCGGCGAGCTGATCGGCCGTCGCCCAACGCACGAGTGCCCCCGCGATCGGTTCGGTCGTCGCGTGCGAAATCACCTGGACGCCCAGGCCCTGGTAGGCCGCGCCGGGTCCGAGCGGCAGCGAGCCCAATCCGAGCATCCCCCCCTCACCGACACCGCCCTTGCTCGCGGGTTGCGTCGGCACTTGCGGCGGTTTCCGCGATGTTTCCGGCGCGGGCGGCGCGACGATCGGGCGCGGCGGAGCCGGAACGACGGCGTGCGCAGTGCGTTCGGCGACGCCCGCGCTCGACTGCACCACCGGCTCAGGACCAGCGAAGTGCGCGACGCACGCGATGAGCACGATCAGCGCGGCCCACACGGCCGTCACGAAGAGCGCTCGACCGAGAACGTGGACTTTGCGCGTCATGGGTCTGATTCTAGCGCCGAGCGCGCGGCATCGAACACGCTGCGGCGTAGGATGTTCAGGCGCATCGTGCGCCGCCCCCATGTCGACACTCGCACTCTGCACCCTCGTTCTCGCCTGCGGGGAAGCCCGGCTGACGGATCGCGTCGAGTTGAATGACGGGACCGTGCTGGAGGGGCGTGTCGTCTACACCGGCGAAGACGAATTCGTGCTGCGTGTAGGCACGAAGGACCGCGACATCCGCGCGGACACGATCCGGTCGGTCTACTCGCGGATCGACAATCAGCGCGAGGCGATCGATCGCTGGATCCGGCTCGGGCCCGAAGACCTGGCCGGCAACCTGGACCTGGCGCAGTTCTGCAAGCGCCACGACCTGCTCGAAGAGATGGAACTCGTCGCGTGGTGGATCCTCGCGCAGCATCCCTCGAACGAGGACGCACACCTGTTCCTGGGCCACGAAAAGGTCAAGGACGGTTGGCTGGTGCGCGACGGCGCACGGCGTGTGAGTTTCGACAAGTACTTGAACTCGCACGCGGAGTGGAGCGACGCGTGGCAGCTGCGCACGGCGCACTACGTCGTGCGCACCAACCTGCCGTTGCGCGAAGCCGTCACGACGGCATTCGATCTCGAATGCCACTACCGCGTGTTCTTCGACTTGTTCGCGCGCCCCGTGCGGATCATGGACGTCACGGAACCGATGATCGCGAATGTCCACGCGGATGCGCGCTCCTTCGCGCGCGTCACCGGCGATCGCACGGCGTACTTCAACCCGGCTTCGCGCGCGCTCGAGGTCGACGCATCGAAAGGCCTCGACACGCGCTTGATGATGCACGAGGCGACGCACGCCGTGCTCCATGCGACGGCCGTTTCGACGCGGTCGGCTACGGGCGTGATCCCGGGCTGGCTCGACGAAGGGCTGGCGGAGTACATGGCCGGCGTCCTCGTCGGCGAGCCTGGTCGCGCGCGGTTTTCTGAGGAGACGTACTCGAGCGAGCACTTCAAGGTGCACGCCGACGCCAGAAATCCGTACGACCTCTCGCGCGTCCTGAATTTCGGCGCGAGCGATTTCGCCGCCAGCACGCGCGCGGACTTGAAGTACGCGCAGGCCTACACGCTCGTGCACTTCGGTCTGCAAGGCGAGCGCGGTGCGTACCGCACCAGGTTTCTGGCATTCATGCGCGGTGCCTACGCGGGGCAAGCCTCGCAGACGCACTTCAAGGACGCGCTGGAACTCGACGCGACGAAACTGGAGCGCGCGTGGACGACCTACGTCAAGGCGCTGGCCGGCAGGTGATGCGCGTAGCGGCGGCGCGGACTCCGCGGGCGCAGTACGCCTAACTCAGAATCCGTGGCCGACCAGGAAGTGGACCGAAGCGAGGATCTCCGCGCGTCCGTGGCGCGAGTTGATCTCGACGACGCGCTCGGCCGTCTTGGGCAGGTAATTCGCGATCAGCTTGAAATCGATTTCGCCGGTACCCGGCGGCATCTCTGTCGTGTGCTGCGCGGAGTCCTGCAGGTGCACGCCGATCATGCGCGCGGCGTAGCGCTGCAGCCACTCGCCTTGCGGCGCCAACCCCAGACGTTCTTGCTGATGCGCGGCGCCGGTGTCGTGCCAGTAGTGCAGGCGCTTCTTGTCCAGGTCTTCGAGCGTCCAGCCCACAGCCTGGAAATTCAGCAGATCGACCAGGCGTCCGCCCGGCTCGATCGCGATCTGCGTCTCGGGGAATTCGTTCATCAACGTGTGCAGCGAGCGGCATAGGTGCTCGATCTGACGCTGGCCCTTCTTCTGGATGCGCGGAGCCAGTTCACGCACGACGACCTTGAGCTCGTCCGTCGGCCCCTCGCGCACGAGTCGCGCTTGCACGCGCTCGGCTTCCTCGCGCAGGGCTTTGTCTTCGATTTCCGAGCCGCGCACGATGACGGTCGGGCACTGGTAGCGCTGGGCCAATCGAATGTGGCGGCGCACCGAGTTCAAGGCGATGTCGCGCTGGTCTTCACTCAGGCTGCCGAGTCGCGCGCCGGCCATGTTCTGCGTCATCGAATCCAAGCAGCCCGAGATGATCGAGCGCACGGAGATGCCCGTCTCGCGGCGCGAGTCCTCGAACCCGTTGAGCTTGACGGGCGATTCGAGCAGACCGAGTTCCAATCGACGAAAGCCCATCGCCACGGCGGCGAAGGCCTGGTCTTCGATCGTCTTGAGCCGCGCTCCGTAGCAGCTCGTCGACAACGTGTATTCGTTGGGGATCCCGGGTTGGGTCAACAGATTCACCGTGCTCGCTCCGGCAAGAGAACCGGAGGTCGAGGTCAGTTCTTCATCGAGATGAGACTCACGGGAGCCTCAGGGAAAGTTAACTCGCAGAGAGCCCCGAGGCGTCCGCGTCCCATGCGCGAACCATCGGGCGTCCGGCTGCCACCGGGCTCCAGGAAAAAGATACAGGTTGAGGAGGGTGCACTGCAAAAAGTGCCCAGCCTGCGGTCCGAGGCGACCCCGCGCGGCCGCTGATACTCAGACGCGCACGTCCGAGATCTTGTTCACCAGATTCCGGTATCGTTGCAGGAGCGGATCGACCTCGCCCTGCACGTACTCGACGACCTGCTCGGGCGCGCGGCCCACGTAGCGCGCGGGATCGAGGTACAGATCGAGCTTGTTGGCGAGCTTTGCCAGTTGCGGTTCGGCCAAAAGCAGGCGCTTGAGCGGGTTCGCCTCGCCGTTCTTGATCGCGCGCGCCGCGGTGTGACTGGCGCGGCGAACGCACTCGTGCACATCCTGCCGGTCGGCACCGAGCTTCACGGCCTCCATCATCAAGTTCTCGGAGGCGAGGAACGGGAGCTCCTCGTCGATGTTCTTGCGCACGACGTGCTCGTTCACCACCAGACCCGACGCGACGTTCAAGTACAGGTTCAGGATCGCGTCGGTCGCGAGGAACATTTCGGCGATGACGATGCGGCGATTCGCGGAGTCGTCGAGCGTGCGTTCCAGCCATTGATTCGCGGCCGTGTGCGCCGCGTTGCCCAGCGACTCCATCACGAAACGCGCCAGCGAACAGATGCGTTCGCTGCGCATCGGATTGCGCTTCCAAGGCATCGCCGAAGAGCCGATCTGGCTGGTTTCGAACGGCTCTTCGACCTCCTTCTTGTGCGCGAGCAAGCGCAGGTCGGTCGCGAACTTGTGCGCGCTCTGCGCGATCGAGGACAGCGCCTGGAGCACGCGGAAATCCAGTTGCCGCGGATACGTTTGACCGGTGACGCCGAACGAGCGCGAGAATCCGAACGCACGCGTGACCGTCGCGTCGAGTTCGCGCACCTTGGCGTGATCGCCGTCGAAGAGTTCCAGGAACGAGGCTTGAGTCCCGGTGGTGCCCTTCGCGCCGCGAAATCGAATCGACTGCTCGGCGTGGTCTAGGTCCTCGAGATCGTGCACCAGGTCCTGCAGCCACAGACACGCGCGCTTCCCGACCGTCGTCGCTTGCGCCGGCTGGAAATGCGTGAAACCCAAGGTCGGGAGCGAACGGTGCGTGAGCGCGAATTCGCGCATGACGGCGATCACGCTGACCAATTGACCGCGCAAGAGCTGCGTGCCGTCGCGCAACGCGAGGATCTCGGCGTTGTCGGTGACGTAGCAACTCGTCGCGCCCAGGTGGATGATCGGCCTGGCCGCAGGGACCTGTTCGCCCCACGCGTGGATTTGCGCCATCACGTCGTGTCGCAATTCCTTCTCGTAGCGCCTGGCGACGCCGAGGTTCAGGTCGTCCTGGTGCGCGACCATCTCGGCGATCTGGGCGTCCTGGATCGGCAAGCCCAACGCCTGTTCTGCGCGCGCGAGTTCGATCCACAAGCGCCTCCAGGTCGTGAACTTGCGTCGCTCGGAGAAGTTCTCGCGCATCGCCTGACTGGCGTAGCGCTCGCCCAGAGGAGATCGGTAGGTGTCGCTGTCGCTGCTCATCGGAATGGCGCTCAAAGCCAGGTCAGGTCCGGCCACTGTTCGGGGAGGAGCGTAGCGATTCCAGCCGTGATCGCGCACCACAGAACTCCGATCAAGAACAAGCGCAGGACGCGCGCACCCGGCGCGCCGTCTTCGATCGCCCGCATCAAGGCGGCGCAAGTCCAGCCGCCGGCGAGATTGGTCAGGATGTCGCTGACCGAAGCGTCGCGACCGGGCGTGTAGAACTGATGGCGCTCGTCGAAGATCCCGTACAAAAGCACGGCGAAGATCGCCCAGGCGACGCGCTTTCCGTCGGCTGCGATGCGCTGCTTCGAGCGCGCCGTCGCCCACAAGAAGAGCAGCGCGAACATTCCGAAGGCCGGCGCGTGGCGCAGATTCATGAGCCACGAGCGCAGGACGCTCGAGCGCGCATCCGGATCCAGCGGCGGTTGCGACGACAAGAAGAAGATCAGGCCGGTCCAGGCCAGGAACGCGATCACGGCGATCAGGCGCGGTGCGCGCCGCACCACGTCCGCGATCCAGGAGAGAATCCTCACCGCGGCGCCACGTACGAGTGCACGGCGATGAACTCGAGCCCGCGGCCGTCGCTCGTGCGCACGACCTCCAGGCTGTCGAGCATCTGCCTCAACAGGAACAGGCCGCGCCCGCGCTCGTCTTCCAGGTCGGGCGTCCCCCGCTCGGCGAGCCGCGCGACGAGTTCGTCCGGGTCGCCGCCGCCTTGATCGCTGACGCGCATCGTCCAGCCGTTTTCGCGCACGTTCAGCACCAGCGTCATGCGCACGTCGCTCTCCAGATCCGACTCTTCCATCGCACGCCCGCCGCCGCCGTGATCCACGGCGTTCGAGAGCAACTCGGAGGCGATGAACTCGATCGTCACGATCTCCTTTTCAGGGATGCGCTCGCGCTTGGCGAATTGCCGCAACACGGCACGCGCCATCCGCTGTGCGCTGTGGGCGGCGGGCAGGTCGAGCTTGAGCTCGTGGGGATCGTTCGAGGCGTGCCGTTTCATCGGACGGAGTGGCGATCGGCTGCGCGGAGCGTCAACCGTTCTGCGGATGGAGGTCGAGCGACAGATCCAGCGCGGGGGCGGAGTGCGTGAGCGCCCCGACCGAAATGCGATCGACCCCGGACGCGGCGACGGCGCCGATCGTGCGTTCGTCGATGCCCCCCGAGGCCTCGAGTTCGATGGAGCGGCCGCGGGATTCCGCCCGCGCGCGCAAGATCGGACACAGCCGCGTCATCTCCGCCGGCGACAAATTGTCGAGCAGGATCACGTCCGCGCCGCCGTCGACCCCTGCGAGCGCCTCGCGCTCGTCGCGCGCTTCGCTCGTGATGCGGACGGTCGAACCGACGGCGCGCCGCAGATCGGCGAGCACGGATTGCAGCGCGCGGCCGGCGAGTTCGATGTGGTTCTCCTTGACCATGATCTCGTCGAACAGGCCGAAGCGATGGTTCTCTCCCCCACCGCAGCGCACGGCGTACTTCTCGAACTTGCGCAGGTTGGGCGTGGTCTTGCGCGTGTCGAGGATGCGCACGGGGTTCATGCCGCCGGCGCGTGCGAGTTCGACGTAGCGCGCGGTCAGCGTCGCGGTGCCGGACATGCGTTGTGCGAAATTGAGCGCGGTGCGCTCGGCCGTGAGGAGCGCGCGCGCCAGGCCTTCGATGATGACGAGGTCCTGGCCGCTCGTGACGCGGGCACCGTCCTCGACCAGTTGCTTGATGCGCGCGGACGGATCACAGAGTTCGAAGGCGCGGCAGAAGATCGGCAGGCCTGCGATGACACCGGCGGACTTCGGGAAGAGCCGCGCCTTGGCGCGCGCGTTCTCCGGAATCGCGGTGATCGAGGTCAGATCGCCGCCGCCGCGGTCCTCGGCGAGCGCCGGACGCACGACGGCATCGATCTCGGCCGTCGTGAGCGGCTGCGGAGGCCCCAGTCGGGGCGGCGGGATTGTCGTTTCGTGGGAGCGGCGGCTCACGGGCTGAATCCGCGCGGAGTGTACGCTCTGGCCGCTTGCGCGGCTTCCAGGAACTCGCGCGCGCTGCGCACGGTTTCGGGGCCGATGCCCGGGATCGCGACCCAGGATTCGGGCCCGCCCGCGAGCCCGTGCGAGTGACGGGCCTCGACGATCGCGCGCGCGCGGGATGGACCGATCGCGGGCAGGCGGCGCAGATCGCGCAGGCACATGCGGTCGGGGTCGAGTTCCAAGGGTTCGCCGAACCCCGCGGGGACGCGCGGTGACGGGTCGGGTACAGCCGGACGCAGGACCGCCGCCCCGAACAGGAGGCCGGCCAGCGCCGGAACGAGCGCATGGTGAGCGAAATTCACGACCAGGATCCAGGACGAACGAATTCCGCTTCGGTTGCGGCCTGGGCGCCTAATGTTCCGACGCGATCCGCAAGAGCGACTGGCCCAGGCCCCGCCCGGCTTCCCGCGACAGTTCGGTTTGCAGGCGACCGTGGACGAGAGTCACGGCCTTGGCGAAGGGCGAGTCGGGCTCGCGCGCGACGACGGGCGCGCGGCTGTTCACGCAGCGCACGACGGCGCGGTCGTCGGGCAGGACGCCGACGCAGCGCGGCTCACGGCGCAAGAATCGGCGCGCGACACCGCACAAGCGTTCGGCGACTTGCACGCCCTCTTCGAAGCTCGACGCGCGATTGACGACGAAGAGCGGAGCGCACTCGGGACTGCGCATGAAGAGGACCTTCAAGAACGCGTACGCGTCGGTGAGTGCGGTGATGTCGGGCGTCGTCACGATCAGCACGAGATCGCACGCTGCGGCGAGCGCCACCGTTTGATTCGAAATACCCGCCGCCGAATCGACGATGACGTGCGCGTATTCGCCCTCGATTTCTTCGATGCCGCCGGCGACGAGATGCATCTCCCAACTCGAGAGCGCAGCCATGCGCGAGACACCCGAACCCGCAGCGAGCAGATCGAGGTTTTCGCCGCACGTCGCGCGGATGTCGCGCACGCCGCAGCGGCCTTCGACGAGATCGACGAACGAATGTTCGGGTGCGACGCCTTGGAGGATGTGCGCGTTGCCGACGCCCATGTCGGCGTCGACGATCAACGTGCGACCTGCGCGCGACATGAGCGTCGCCAGACTCGCGGTGACGACCGACTTGCCGGTTCCACCTTTGCCGCTGGCGACACACAGAGAACCGCCTCGGACGCGGTGCATCCCCGCGCGAGTCGGAACGGAACCGGGGTGCGGCTCGGGCCCCCCCGGGAAGGAATCACTGTTCCTGTGCAGGAGCTTGCGCGCCTGGTCCCAGTTCATCGTGGAAAGAGCCTTCGGCAGGCGGGCGCTGAAATAGCGCCGCAGAAGTCCGTCCACAGCCAAGCGAAAGCCGGCGTGAAATCCAAGAGGTTGCCCCGAGACCCCCATGGGAATGGCCCGGGAGGGCCGAAAACGGAAATCCTTGCGTGAACATATTGCCCGGCGACCAGCATCTGATACGATTCAAAGCGACTTCGTAAGGAAAGGCGTACCTGCAACGCATTCGTCGCTGCTTGCGTCCTTGCTGCCGAAGTCTCGTGAGATCCCTCGGGATCCGACAGTTCCTCCAAAAAAACCTCACCAGAGAAGCACCATGACCAAGTTTTCCTCCCTCGCCCTGGCGGGCGTGGCGGTCCTCGGCCTCGCCGTTTCGGCGAGCGCGGACAGCCTCGATCGCACTGGCAGCCTCCTCCTCTACCCCTTGTTCGATAACAGCCGCGGCGGTCTCTACACCATCACGGTCACGAACACGAACAACGACACGAACCCCGTCGGTGGCAGCCAACTGCTCGCCGGCACGGTCGACGTTGAATTCGTCTACATCCGCAAGGAAGATTGCCTCGAGTTCAACCGCACGCGTCGTCTCACCCCGAACGACACGCTGACTGTCACCACGCTGCTCGACAACCCGAACCAGCACATGGGTTACGTCTACGTGTTCGCCAAGAGCCCGACCACGGGCAAGGCGATCAAGTTCGACTGGCTCGCCGGCGACTCGTTCCAGGTCGCCCCGGGCACCATGGGCGGCGTCGACATTCCCCCGGTTGTCTTCCGTGCGGCCACCGGCCTCGCGGCCGGCGCCAACACGGACGTCGACAACGACAACGTGCGCGACCTGAACGGCAGTGAGTACGAGCGAGTCAGCGACCAGCTGCTCGTCCCGCGCTTCATCGCCGACGACAACGGCAACTCGACCCCCGAGCTCATCCTCGTCGGTCTGACCGGTCAGTCGTTCCAGACGATCGTCAACTTCCTCATCTACAACGACAACGAGGAAGTCTTCTCGGCCCAGTACACGTTCGAGTGCTGGCAGCGCGTCCTCCTCCGTCAGATCAACGGAGCCTTCACCCAGACGTTCCTCGCCACGACGAACCACGTCGCGAACGAGAACTTCCAGGGTCTTGAGTACGGCTGGTTCCGCATGGACGGCGCGGTTGCGTTCTCCACCGCGGCCTCGGTCCAGAACCCGGCCTTCCTCGCGGTCCGCATCGAGCGCAACCTCGCCTCGAACGTGGCCATGGCGTCGCTGCCCTACGGCATCGGCGAGCAGTCCAACGGCGACCTGGTCCAGCACGGTCCGTTCCCGGACGCGAACTGATCTAGAACTGAAGGTTTGAAGCGGCCGGGGTGGTGCAGGCGACTGCACCGCCCCGGCTGCGTTTTTTTCGCGACCATTCGGTGGAAAACCGCGAAGCGATGGCCGGAGGGGCAGGCCGGGGTACTTTTCTAATGCGACTTCGCAAGCGATGCCGTCCTGCTGCGCTGCAGCCGGACCGACGGTGTGCCTGCGAAGTTCTTTCCGACCCCCCTGGGGTCCTTCAGTTCTTCCCAACCATCCTCATCAGAGTTTCACCATGACCAAGTTCTCCTCCCTCGCCCTCGCGGGCGTGGCGGTTCTCGGCCTCGCCGTTTCGGCGAGCGCGGACAGCCTCGATCGCGCCGGCAGCCTCCTCCTCTACCCCCTGTTCGACAACAGCCGCGGTGGTGTCTACACCATCACGGTCACGAACACGAACAGCGACACGACCCCGGCCGGCGGCAGCAGCCAGCTGCTCAACGGCACGGTCGACGTTGAATTCGTCTACATCCGCAAGGATGACTGCCTCGAGTTCAACCGCACGCGTCGCCTGACCCCGAACGACACGCTGACCGTCACCACGCTGCTCGACAACCCGAACCAGCACATGGGTTACGTCTACGTGTTCGCCAAGAGCCCGACCACGGGCAAGGCGATCAAGTTCGACTGGCTCGCCGGTGACTCGTTCCAG
>JAEUIA010000085.1 GCA_016795245.1 Planctomycetota bacterium
CGACTACCGCCTCAAACGCCCCCAGCTGACGGCGTCGGTGTTCGACGCCTTCGTGTCCAAGGTCACGCAGCGACAGATGGCACGCTGTCTGCCCTGCACGCGGGCCACCGTGCGACGGCGCTTGCTGATGCTCTCGCGCCATGCGCGTGAGTTTCAGGACGCCGTGCTCGAGCGCGCGCGCATCCAGGGGACGCTCTACGGCCGCTTTCAACTCGACGAGCTCGAGACCTTCGAGCGCGACCGACGGTTGCGACCCGTGACGATGCCTGTGCTGATCCACGAGGAGTCACGTTTCGTGCTGCACGTGGAGACCGCAGCACTGCCGGCGCGCGGCCGACTCAAGAAGCGCGACCTGGAGCGCAAGCTGCGCAACGAAGCCAAGGAAGGCGTGCGTCGTTCGGGCTCGCGCGCGGCAGTGAAGCGTTGCTTCGAGGTCTTGTCGCGCTCGGTTGCGGCGGAGAAGCCGGTGGTGGTCGTGACGGACGAGCGATCGATCTACCGCACGACCTTGATCGAAGCGATGGGCCGGCCGTTCACTCACGATCTGCACGCGGGCGGTGCACCGAAGACGGTCTCGAACTCGCTGTGGCCCATCAACCACTTGTTCGCGATGCTGCGCGACGGAGCGTCGCGACTCGTGCGCAGGAACTGGGGCATGAGCAAGGAGCGCGAATGGCTCACGCGCCACGCGTGGATCTGGATCGCGTACCGCAACTACATCCGCTGCTTCACGAACAAGCACAAGAAGCTGACTTCCGCGCTGCGCGCTGGGCTGGTGTCGCGGGCCATCCCGAAAACGAAATTTTTCGAATGGCGGGTGCTCCGCGGCCTTTGAACGACCAGCGAGAGGGGCCAGTATCGCCGGCTGACCACGCGTGTGAGCCGCGGGCGCAAAGCGGAGAGATCGTGATCCGTCGTTTTCGTCACCGCGCAGCCGAGCCCAGGCCTTCGATCTTCGCGACGACGAACACTAGCCGCGCGCACCACGCTCGGCCAGCACGGGCAGATACGCGCGCCAGGGGCCGACGAAGTGCGCCTGCCTGCGAGCCATCACGCGCGCGATCTGTGCGATGTGACCAAGGTCGTGTGCGACCCACGTCGCGAGGTGCTGACCCAACGTCACCACACCGAGCTCGGGATGCAGTCCACGGCGCGCGAGGTCTGCGGATGCGAGCTTGAGAGCGTCCAGATCTGCCAGACTGCGCGCACGCAAGTTCCGCAACTGTTCGAGCAACTCGTGCATCGCAGGCACGGTCGAACGCAGGTGCGCGCTGCGATCGAAGGGCGGGAACGCAAGTGCGTCACCGTGCAGCAAGATATGGCGGACGCGCGGTATCCAATCGGTCCGCTCCCCTTCCACGAGGTGACCGACGACAGAGCGTGGACTCCACGTGCCCTCGCCCTCGTCGCAGTCGAGCCACTCGTTGGGCAACTCCGCGAGCCAGGCCCTGAGCAATAGAGGAGTGCGCTCCAAGACGCAGCGACCGGCGAGGATATCCGTGGCTTTCATCTCCAGGTGTGGGCGAGACGGTGTCTTGCTCTAGAAGGAGAGACGTGCCGATCGCGCGGCGCAAGTCTCGCCCGGCGCAGGGATGCAAGCAAGTGCGGCGCCCACGCCTGCAGCGCTCCACTGCACGGCGCGAGGCCGTGCGCTGCATCTGCACGGCCCGCCTGCCGCCGCCGGCGTACGACAGGGTGCGTACGGACGCCGATGGGCGCGGGCCCTATCCTGGAGATCTGTACTGCGGACTCGTCGCCGCCCGCGACCCCTGCGGTCCTTGCAAGCTCTGCGAACCACCACCAAAGGAGCCGTCATGAGCCGCTTTCCCACCACGATTGACAAGTACATGTCGAGCGCGCTGGTCGTGATCAGTCCCGCGCAACCGCTCTCCGAAGCCATTCGCTTGATGCGCCTGCACGATGTGCGCCACCTCCCTGTGGTGAAGGGCAAGCAGTTCGTCGGCGTGATCAGCCAGCGCGACATCTATCTGCTGCAGAGCCTCGACGCCAGCAATCCGTCGCAAGTGGCCGTGGCGGAGGCGATGACCGACGATCCCTACACGGTCGAGCCCGACGAGCCGGTCGATCGCGTGGCGCGCGCGATGGCGCAGCGCAAGATCGGCACGGCGGTCGTCACGCATGGCGAGCGCCTGCTGGGCTTGTTCACGACCTCGGATGCGCTGCTCGCGCTCGCGGCGCTGCTCGAGGACGAGCATGTGCCCGGCGAGGAGGACGTCGACCCCGACCTGAAGGTTTCGACGCGGCGCAAGCGGCCGACCGTGGCCGCGAAAAGGCGCGCGAGCCCCGCGAAGCCGAGCCGCACTCCGGCTGCGGCGCGCTCGAAGCGTCTGCACTGAGTGCCGGGCCCGCGCCAGGCCTCCTTTGCCGTCGTCGGGCGCGCGCTCGGCGTGAATCCGTCAGCACGTGGATCCGTCGGCACGATTCACGAGCGTGGTCAGGGCTGAGTCGCCGCAGTAGTCTCACGCCCCGCGCCATGACCTGGATCGCTCAGAATCGGTTGGCGCTCGCGTGCCTCGTGCTCAGTGCCGGCTGCGCGAGCGAGCGCGGTTTGCAGATCGGCGGCGGCGCGCGCGGATTCTTCAGTTACACGCGCGAAATCCAGCGGCGTACCGACACGGTCTTCGGCGACGATTCGCCCGACTACAACTGGACGAACCTGCGTGGTCGGGCGCTCGCGGCCGAAGCCACCGTCGGCGTGTCGGGCATCGACCTCGTGAGCGGCATCGAGTGGACCCACGTCGAGGGCGAGTACTTTCGCACCGGGCTGTGCGGCGTGCGCGTACGCTTGCGCGACCGCGACGACGGTTCGGGGCTCTACGCCGAATTGCTGGGTCGCTCCGTGCTCGAATCCGAGGGCGGCCCGGCGTTCTTCGACGGGTTCCACCTCGGCGTCGGCGTATTGAGCCCCATCGCGCACGGCGTGTCCTTCGACTGCGGCGTGCACTGGATCTACTTCAAGCACGCGGCGATCCGCCCGGAGTCCGACGCCGTCTCGCAGATCTGGGTCGGCGTCGGAATTCGGTTCGACCTCTAGCTTCGCATGCGGGCTGCGACCCTGGGATCGAGCGCGCGGCTGGATCTGGCTGGTCCGCTTCACCCGAAACTGCGCGCGGAGCGCCGTCAGTTCGAGGACCCGCGCGCAGGAAGCCGGATTGTCGCGGTGCGAGCGCGCGCGCGTGTATCCTCTACAGTCGATGTCGACGGCGCCCCCGACCGATTCCCCGGCTGGAGCTCGGGACGAACCTTCCGAGGCTCGATCCAAGCCGCGTGAGTTCGGTCAGTACCTGTTGCTGAAGGAGCTTGGACGCGGCGCGCAAGGCGTCGTGTTCCTGGCGGAGGACAAGACCCTGCACCGCAAGGTCGCGCTCAAGTTGCTGAGCGGTTCCGGCATGGATTCAGAGATCGTGCGCAATCGCTTCCGGCGCGAAGGACAGCTCACTTCGCGCTTCGAACACCCCGGCATCTGCGGTGTGCACGACGCCGGCGAAGTCGACGGCGTGCCCTACATCGCGATGCAGTACGTGCGCGGCACGACTCTGGCAGCGTTGGTGGAGCAGGCCCAAAAAGGGGCCGCCGCAGGCCCCGACGAACACGGCCGCAGCAGCGACACGATCACGATCGTCGGCGGCGACAGCAAGGGCGGCCTGGAGGACGTCTTGCGCCTCGTCGAGCGCGCTGCGCGCGCGCTGCACGTCGCGCACGAAGCCGGCCTGGTGCACCGCGACATCAAGCCGGCCAACATCATGGTCACGCAAGACGGCCACCCTGTGCTGCTCGACTTCGGTCTCGCGCGCGACCTGGGAGTCGAAGGACAGACGCTGACGCAGTCGGGACAGATCATGGGCACGCCCGCCTACCTCGCGCCCGAGCAGATCGTGCCGGCGCGCGGCGCGGTCGATCGGCGCACGGACGTGTACGCCTTGGGTGTGACCTTGTACGAGTGCCTGACCTTGCGGCGGCCCTTCGAGAGCACGACCTGGGACCAGTTGTTCCACGAGATCCTCGACGGCGCGCAGTCGAACCCCGGCAAGCTCAATCCACGCATCCCCAAGGACCTGCGCACCGTGGTCGAGGTGGCGATGGACCGCGATCCGGCGCGGCGCTATCCGACTGCGGAAGCGCTGGCCGAGGACTTGCGCCGCGTGCGCTCGTTCGAGCCGATTCAAGCCAAGGCCGACGGCACCTTCACCCGCATGCGCAAGTGGTCGCGCCGCAATCCGGGCCGCGCCGCCAGCGCCGCCGCCGTCGCGTTGTTCGTGCTCGTCGCGCTGGGCTCGATCGGCTGGCGGTTGATCGAGCGTTCGCGCGCATTGCAAGCTCACTTGCGCGACGCCAACCAGGCGCTGGTGTCGGCCGACTACGTCGCGGCCGCCGTCGCGGTCGCCAAGGCCCAGGATCTGGACCCGGAATCGCCCGAGGTGCGCGAGTTGACCGCGCGCGTGGAGCGTGGACGCGCCGAGGCGCAGCGCCGGCTCGACCGCGAGACGGCGCTGCACGGAGCCGAGACTGCGCGTGCCGAATCTGAAGCCTTGCGCGGTGAATACGAACGCACGCGCACGCGGATTCGAACGCTCGCGGCCCGGTTGCTCAAGGATCAATCCGGCGTGCTCGCGCACTACGCCGACGACGCGACGCGCGCGCAACTCGCACGCGGAGAGCGCGAGCTGCGCGCGCTGCGCATCGAAGCCGAGCGCATCCTGCTGGCGCGTTCCGAAGCGCTCGAGCGCGCTTCGCGACTGGAAGACCCTTGGGGCGGCGCCAGCGCCGCGACACAGGGCGCATTGTCGGGCTTCTATCTGGAGCGCTGGCGCGAAGCGCTCGAAGCCCGCGACCCCGTCCTCGCGACCGCGATGCGCACGGCCGTCGAACGCCACGACCCGCAGGGCGAACACACGGCCGAGTTGCTCGGGCGCGGCCGCTTGAGCGTCGTCGTGACGCCGGCGGAAGCGGAGCTCTTCTTGTTCCGCTTCGAGGAGTACGATTCGGTGCGCGAGGGCGACGTCATTCCGCGTCTCGTCCCGGTCCCCACCTCCGGGGTCGGGCGCGCGCACGACGGTCCGCTGGGCGCGGATTTCCATCCCGGTGATCCGTGTCTCGTCGTGCGCACGGTCGCGCCGGACTCGATCGCCGCCCGGCACGGTCTGCAAGCGGGCGATCTCGTCGTGCGCTTCCAGTCGGCGCCGGCCGCGCAAGTGGTCTACGCGACCGCCATCGAGCGCGCGTCGCCGCTGGACGGACTGCAGCCGCCGACGCGCATTCTGGACATTGACGGGTTTCCCATCCGCAATCGCTTCGATTGCGTGACGCGCCTGTCGCGCCGCGAAGGCCCACCGCCGCGTGTCCGTTTCGAAGGCCTGCCCGATCCGGTGGAGTGCGCGCTCGCTGGTCTAGGCTTCGCGACGGCTTCCGAGTTGATCGCAGCCGGCGTCCCGCACGACGTGACGCTGGGCTGCCTGCGCGGCGGTGAGTGGATCACGCTGCAGCTTCCCGCCGGGACGCGTTCCGGCCTGACGTGTGACACGACGGCCTACGCGCTCGTGCTCGCCGCTTCGAATCGCATCGACACGACGCCGGAGCGTACGGTCGACCCCGGCTCGTACCTGGTGTTCGCGCGCAGTCCGGGCTTCGAGCCGCAGCGCTATCACCTGGTCGTCGAACGTGGCGCCGATGTGACCGCGCGCCTGGATCTCTTGCCCACCGGCACCACGCCCGATGAGTTCGTGTACGTGCCGCCCGGAGCCTTCACGTCGGGCGGTGATCCGGATGCGTTTCGTCCGCGCGAGGCGCGGCGCGTCGAAGTGCCCGGCTTCTTCGTGGCGCGGCGCGAGCTCACGAACCGCGAGTGGTACGCCTTCGTCAACGACCCGATGACGCTCGCGCAGATCGCAGCGACGCAACCTGGAGAACACCTCTACCTGCCGCAAGACGACCGCGTGATGGCGAAGCCCGGTGCGATCGAGGGCACCTACACCTTCGACGTGTACTTCGGCACCACCGACGAGTCACCCGTCCTCGGCTTGACGTGGACGGACGCGCGCGACTACCTCGCCTGGCGCAACGCGCGCGCCGAACGTGACGGCGAACCCTGGCGCTACGACCTCCCCTCGGCGCTCGAGTGGGAGAAGGCCGCGCGCGGCGTCGATGCGCGCCTGTTTCCCTGGGGCAATCGTTTCGATCCCTCGCTCACCGTGTGCCTCGCGCGGCAAGACGGTTACCTGCTCGATGCACCCGGCGGCTACGAACCGCGCGATGAATCACCCTTCGGCGTGCTCGACCTGGCCGGTTCACGCGAAGAGTGGCTGCGCGACGCCGTCGCAGACGTGGAACCGCCGCGCTACCTGAAGCGCGGCGGACACTGGGGCTCCGCCGTCGAGGTTGTGTTCCACAGCGCGAGCCACGGCGAAGCCAGCCAAGATCGCTTCGCCGGGAGCCAGGGCTTGCGCCTCGTGGCGCGGCGCGTGACGTCTCAGTAGGGCGTCTGAACGCGCGACGGAAATTCCGTGGCCCGGTACACGACCTGCGGCGCACTGGGGTCCCCGGTCTCATTGATGCGCCCGAACTCGTTCGTGCACCCGATCATCATCGCGCGCAACGCTTGGAACGGATCGTTCGGGCCGGTGAGACCTGCACCCGTCTGCGACAGGAGCCCGATTGCACCGGCGAGCATGTCGTCGAGCGATACGAGCACGCCGTCCTGGAAGCGGTCGATGTAGATGTCCCCCTGCATGAAGCCGCAGGTGTTGTTCAGGATCGCCGCCGCGACCTCGCGCGACAGCAGGAAGCCGGCGTGATCGTGGGACTGCTTGTTGCAGAAGCTCTTGAAGTTCGCGAACGCCCCGTTGAAAGACTGCGGCGGCAAGTTCAGCGTGAAAATCGACGCGTTCGGATTGTCGTTCGAAACCGGATTGCGCAGGTTCACCGGCGCCCCATGCCGCGTATTCAGCGCGGTGCGCCACTGGGGCTCGCACGCGGCTAGAACCGGTCCACCGACATCGCGATCGCACCAGAAGGAGCGCGGGCGCCCGACCCCGACCGACAACTCGTAGCTGATGTTGCCGAACCAGGCTGCCGGGACGTACTCGCCGGTCGTCGCCACGTTCCCGCTGCGCGCCGTCGTCGCCAGCCAGGTCGCACCCGGCGTGCCGTCGTTCACGAAGCCGTTCGGCGAGATCTCGCGCACCTCGTACGTGCTGCCGTCGCGATCACGGATGAAGGTGTAACGACCGTTCTGGTCCGTGAAGGTAACGCCGTCGAGCACTCCGTTGCGGCGCAACTCGACGCGCCAGCCGCCGATCGGGACCTCGAACGGATCAGCCTGTGGATTCCAGGTCCCGCTGTGATCGTGATCGAAGAACTTGAAGCCCTGCACGATGCTCTGGGGGCCGGGCGCCAGGACGCGAAAGTTGTCGCTGTGGCAGAGCGCGGGGTCGAAACCGAACAGGTTCGAGAGCAGCGGGTCGTAATCCTCGACGCGCGTCAACCACACCTTGTACTCGCGCAAGGGGTACGGCGAGACCAGGAACGGATAGAGCCGCACGAAGAGCGCGCCGCACGGACCTTTGAGCGAGGCGAGATGTTTCGAACCCAGGTACTGCGCGAAGTATCCGCCGCTGACGCGCACGCGGCGCTCGGCGACAGGATCGTTCGACAGCAACAGCGTTCCGGCCGGGTCGGTGATCTGAAAGTAGTAGTCACCGTCGACGAGCCCCGGACCGGAACAGGTCGGACCGGGCCCGCCGGTCAGGAACACGGAGTCGAGGCGTTCGAAGTTGTTGCCGTCGACGTGGAAGCTGTAGCGATCGACGACGAACGCAGCACCCGGGCGCTGTGCGAGAGCGACCGTCGACAAGGCGAGGACGACAAAGAGACTGAACAGGCGACGTGCGAGCATGGAAACCCTCCTCAAAGAACCAGATTGGCGCGAGGTTGGGAAACCTCGCCTTGGGGCAGTGCATTCAGGCTAACACGCCCTGCCGCACACGGGCCCAGGAAGCGCAGGGAGGCCGCAGATTGGCGCGAATACGTCCGATATCGAGCCTCGCCCCGCGACGATTCGAGGCTGACGGCGAGAGCCCAGCCCCACAACGCTTCGAGTCCGACATCGAACCCAACCCCACAAGACTTCCAGACCGACACCAAACCCAACCCCCCAAGACTTCCACACGGACACCGAACCCCGCCCCTCAACGCTTCAAGACCGACACCGAATCCAACCCAGCAACGCTTCAAGACCGACATCGAACCCCGCCCCGCAACGTTTCAAGTCCGACACCGAACTCCCCCAACCAGACCCCACCCCATTGTTGACCTCGGGGTTCGCGATTTGCGCAGTGGCGTTCGTCCGAGTTTGACCGTACCGAGCCAGGCTCGTGTGGTGCATCT
>JAEUIA010000077.1 GCA_016795245.1 Planctomycetota bacterium
ATCATGTGGTGCAAACTCGCCGGCGCGGGGCTTGCCGGTGGCGCGCGGTTCAACGCCGGCGAGTTTGCACCACATGATCCTGGCTCCGTACGGTCAAACTCCGGACTCCTCCCTGCAAATCTGTGAAGAAATTGCTCTGGCACCGTATTCAACAGATCGGCGGAGCGGACGGGGGGCTAGTTCGTCTTGAAGGTCCACTCCATGCGCTTGCCGGCGCTCGTGACCTTCTTGTTCGAGTTCTGCCAGTCGGCGACGACGCGGTACTCGGTCTTCGGCTTGAGCGGCTTCTTCGGAATCAGGCACCACGCGCCGGCCGGAGCGGACTCGGGGTTCGTGGGCTTGCTCGGCGTCGAGTAGTGACACTCGACTTCGCTCTTGCCTTCGAACAGCTTCATCATGATGTCGACGGTCTCGCCGCGCTCGTCGACCGGATTGGTCTGGATCGTGATCGGGTAGCCGAATTTCTCGGCCTCGTTCACGTTGTCGACGCCTTCCTCCGGGACCGGATCAGGCAATTCGTTACCTAGGAACGCAGTCGGCACGTCCTTCTGACCGTCGTACGGATAGAGCACGACGTAGGGCTTGTCGTAGGGCGCTGCGAGCGAACTCATGTCCATCACGCAGTAGATGCCCTCGGAGCCCCACCCCAGACGCAGCACGCCCGGATCGGTGAGCGGCAGACGGTGATAAAAGCTGCCCAGCCAGACATCGATGCCTTCCTTGTAGTCCTCGAGGTCGCCCCAGACGATGACCGAGTGCGTGCCCGCCCACGCGCCTTCGACGGTGTAGCCCTCCTTGTCGGCGTACTCCTCGTGCGCATCCGGCCACTTCTGTTGCTCAGGGTGCAGCGTCAAGTAGTGCGCGTGCAGCGCGCAGCCTTCTGAAAGATCGGGATCGAATTTCAGTTTCCACAGGCCGTCGACGCGGCCCTTGAAGGCGCCCTCACGGATTTCGTTCATGTACTGGAGCACCGCGAGCGCGTCCTTCGGCCACGCGCTCAAGTTCTCCTTGTCGATGCGTTCCGCGACACCCGGACGCGAGCCGAGCAGCCAATCACGCCAGCGTGTTTCGAGCTCGCCGAACTCCATGTTCATCGCGGCTACGTACAGATTCACCGGTGAACCCTCGGCCTTCGTGCCGAGCCGCTTGTAGATGTCGTAGAAGGTGGCGGATTCCTGCAGGAATTCGACGATCGAAGTGCACTTGTGCAGCTCGTTGCCGGTGACTTCGCCGATCGAATTGACGAGCGACTTGCCGAACAACGGGTCCTCGCCGCGCTCGGCCAGGAACTGCATCCACGTGCGCGAACCGGCGATGCCGGCTTTGGCGAGGCGCATGAGTTCCTCGCGCTCGCGGTCATCACCCACGACCTTCGTGTCGCCGTAACCCTTGCCGGCACCTTCCTTGATGACGTAGTTGGGCAACGCCGAACCGAAGCACGTCAACGTCAACCAGTTCAGGTGCCCGACGCTGAGCGGAGTGCGCAAGCCCTCGTCCATCCCTGAGTAGGCGACGAGCAGATCACACTGCACCGTGGCTTCCCATTGCGCGAGAATGACGCGCGGCCCTTCCTTGATGCTGAAAGCGCCGATCTGCGAATTCGGGCGCTCCATCAGGCGCGCGTCTTCGTCGCGCATGCGACCGGCGGCCAGGATCTCCGCCGCGTAGTTGTTGAATTTCTCGCGCGAGTCGATCAGCAGCCAGATGTTGCGTTTGATGTTGCCCGGAGGGTTGGGCATCATCTTGAGCTCGTTACGGCGGATCCAATAACCGAGGGCCCAGGCGCGCTGAACTTCGCGCATGATGCGCTGCGTTTTCTCGACCGTGAAGTTGGAGTGCAGCTCCATCTGTCCGCGCCGCACGACGGTGGCCTTGACGCCGCACGCCTTCTCGCAGAACTCGTCGTCGACGTTCTCCGTTGTCTCCATGTCGACCACGAGCTTTTTCGCCTCGCCGACCATGCGCAGGATCTCGCCGCGCCGGACCTTGAGGTCCTTGAGATCGGCCTTCACCCACGATTTGCCGACTTTTTCGTGACCCAGGGCCGCGTGCGCCGCTTCGTTTTCACCGTCGAGCAGCAGGATCTTGCGCGCCATGTCCTGCCTGGCCTCTTCGTCCTCGAGCTTGTTCATGATCACGGCAAGCTGCGTGGCCGTCGTGCGCAACTGCTTCGCGCCGGAGGGCAGTGAGTCGATCGCCGTCTTGGCCTTCGCCAGGTCGTCCTTGCACTGCTTCTCGAGCTTGTCGAAATTCGGTTTCGGATAGCCGAACTTCTCCATCGCACTCAAGACGTCCTTCATCTCGCGTTCACGGCCGCCCTTGGCGAGCTGTTTGGCGATGCCTTCGAGCGGCGCGATCATGCTCGAGGGGACGGGGTTCGCGGGCGCCGCGGCAGGCGTGCCTTTGTCGCCGGCTTTCTGCGCGGTGACGAAGGGAGCGACCGCGAACGTGAGGCAGAACAGAATGGAAAGGATCCGCATGGTGAACCTGTAGCTGTGCGGCAGTGATGGAATACGTCGCTGGATGACGCCCGAAACGTGGCCTGTTCGAGCGGGCCGAGATGATATCAGTTCTGAGCCTTCCCGAAGGTCTTCTCCCGCAAGACCTGGTCCTTGCAGATGGTCCAAACGGGCATTTCCAAGCGCTTCAAGGGGCCACCGCGCAGGATTTCGAGCGCGCGCGTCGCCGCGTCGGACAGCACGAACTTGGGCGCGTTCTTGAGCGGCTCGAGCACGGGGATCCAGCTCTCGTCGCGGGTCAACGCGGCCGCGAGCGCAGCGACGGCTTGACGGGTCTCGTCCTTATCCCCGAGGTGTTCGCCGATGCAGGCGCGCACATCGGCGTCGGGCTCCATGAGGCCGAGCGCCAGGATCGAACTGATGCGCACCAATTCGTCCTTCTCGGTCCGCGAGCGCTTGATGATCGCCGCGCGCACCTTCGGATCGTTGCCGCCGCAGGCAGCCAGAGCGCGCACCATGTCCTTCTCGACCTCGGGCTTCTTCTCCTTGTTGAGCGCCTTTTCGAGCGCTTTCACCGCTTGCGGCGCGACCATCTGTTCCAGGGCGACGGCGGCTTCGAGGCGCAAGAGATCGTCGTTCGAGTCGAGGAACTCGACCGCGAGCTCCCAGTAAGCAGGCGGAGACACAGCACCCATCGCATGCAAGATGCGCGCGTGCTTCTCCTTGCCGCCGTCACCCAGCGGATTGCCGGCGCCGACGGACGCGCCGCCGCCCGTAGGGTCTGAACTCGGTCGTTTCTCCGCCGTGCCGCTCGAGCGCAGTTCAGCCTTGATGAACGCGAACGCATCCGGCGAATCCGAGTGCAGGATGCGCCAGAACGCCGCCTGCCGTTCTTCGAATTCGAGGCCCTTCTTGACGCTCTTGATCAACTCGGCGAGCTCGGCCTTCGTCAGCGGTTGGATCGCGCCGCCGACGGCCCCCATCGGATCGTAGATGCCGCCGAGCACCACCATCCGCGGCATGCGCGCTCCTTGCGGCATCGCGATTTTGTTCGTCGGGTCGGCGCGACGCATTGCCGTGACGAAGCACCATTCGAGCTCGCCCGAGCTGATCTCGAATGGAACGGACAACAGTGGCTGCCCGGCGCCGTCGACGAACACATGCTGCGGCGCGACGACGTTGCCGCTGGGGTCGGGCTTGACGACGTTCGCGCGCACGGCCTTCTCGACCGTCTGGTGTTCGGCGCACGTGAGCCCGTCGAAACGCATGCACGACTTGCCGTCCGAACCGTGCTGTCCGGGCGAGGCGATCAGATTCACCGTCAGCGCCGACAGCGCCGTGACGCCCTTGTCGTCGTACACGTTCTTCGCCATGCGGTCGTTGGCGCCTTCGCCGTCCATGTTGACGGCCACGAACAAGACCTTCTTCTCGTCTTGCGCCAGCTTCACCGCCGCGTCGTACGAGGTCTGCCAGACGATCTGGGCTCCGGGCGCGGGAAGCAGGGTCGTGAGCGCGAGCGCGAGGGCGGCGTGTGATGTGTGCATGCAAAAAACCCTAACCGATCACGAGAGACTCCTCGCGGGGCTCCTGCTTACTGGCACGCGGAGTTACTCTGTTTTGACCATGGCACCCCAACGCATCACTGAACCGCTCGTGCGCGAAGGCGGACGTCTACGCGTCGCGACGTGGGACGAAGCTCTGACCCGCGCCGTAGAAGGCATCCAAAAGGCCGTCGCCAAACACGGACCGACCACGTTCGGCATGTTCTCGTGTTCGAAGGCGACCAACGAAGTCAACTACGCCGCGCAGAAGTTCATCCGCGGCGCGGTCGGCTCGAACAACATCGACAGTTGCAACCGAACGTGACACGCACCTAGCGTCGTCGGTCTGGCGACGGTTTTTGGCGCGGGCGGCGGGACTTCGAGCTATCGCGAGGTCGAAGAAGCCGAAGTCATCCTCTTGTGGGGCTCGAACGCCCGCGAGACGCACCCGATCTTCTTTCATCATGTGCTCAAGGCGGTGCGCAACGGCGCGAAGCTGTACGTGATCGATCCACGCAGAACGTCGACCGCGGACTGGGCCCACGGTTGGCTGAGCCTCGAAGTCGGCAGCGACGTGTCGCTTGCGAACGGCGTCGCACACGTGATCTTGAAAGAACAGCTCCAGCACGAGCAGTTCATCGAACGCGCAACGGAGGGTTTCGACGAGTTCAAGGCCGTCATCGACCGCTACGACCTCGCGCGCGTGAGCGCCGACACGCACGTCGACGGTGAGTTGATCGCGCAGATGGCGCGCGACTACGCCAAGGCCGACCGCGCGATGATCTGCTGGACGCTCGGCATCACCGAGCACCACAACGCGGTCGACAACGTGCTCGCGCTGATCAATCTGTCGCTCTTGACCGGTCACGTCGGGCGCTGGGGCAGCGGACTGAATCCGTTGCGCGGACAGAACAACGTCCAAGGCGGCGGCGACATGGGCGCTCTGCCGCACAAGCTCGTCGGGTTTCAGGACGTCGAGGACGACGAGATCCGCGGGCGCTTCGAAAAGGCCTGGGGCTGCAAGATCCCGGCAAAGAACGGCTGGCACTTGACCGAGATGTTCGAGGCCATGCACCGCGGCGATCTGACGGCGCTGTTCGTGCTGGGCGAGAATCCCGCGCAAAGCGAGGCCGATTCGACGCACGCATTGAAGTGCCTCGAAGGGCTCGAACATCTCATCGTGCAAGACATCGTCATGACGAAAACGGCCGAGATGGCGCACGTCGTCCTGCCTGCGTCGGCGAGTTGGTGCGAATCGGAAGGCACCGTGACGAACTCCGAACGCCGCGTGCAGCGCGTGCGGCGCGCGCTGAAACCGCCGGGCAAGGCGCGCGACGACATCGAGATCCTGTGCGACCTCGCGCATCGCCTGGGCTTCGACATGCAGACCGGCACGCCCGAAGGCTTGTGGAACGAGCTGCGAACTCTGAGCCCGATGCACGCCGGCATGAGCTACGCGCGCCTCGAAGCGCTCGGCGGGATCCAGTGGCCCTGCCCCGACGAGAAGAGCGCAGGTTCGCCGTTCCTGCACGGGCGCTTGTGGGAAAATCCGGTGCGCGGGATGAAGGCGAGTTTCAATGCCGCGGAACAGGTCGGGCCGGTCGACAAGCTCGACGCCGATTTCCCGCTGCGTTTGACCACAGGCCGACGCCTGGAATCGTTCAACACCGGCGTGCAAAGCGGTGCGTTTGCATGGCCGCAGAAGCGCGGCGAGACGCTCGATCTGAGTCCGGATGACGCCAAGAAGTTGAAGGTCGCGGACGGCGAGCGCGTGCGCATCGTGTCGCGGCGTGGCACTGTGGAAGCGCCCGTGCGCTTCGACGACGACCTCAAGCCGGGCCTCGCGTTCATGACCTTCCACTTCCCCGACGACGTCGACACCAACCTGCTCACGATCGACGCGACCGATCCGCGCTCGGGCACCGCCGAGTTCAAGGCCGCCGCGATTCGCGTCGAGCGTATTCGCCAATAACGCAACGATGGATCTGCGCATTCCGAAGGACGAAGCGACCGACGCCGAACGCAGTGCGGTCGACGCGGCGACGGCTGATCTGAATGTCGACGCCAAGGCGCGGCGCGCGCTGCTCTTGCCGGCGTTGCATGCGCTTCAATCGCGCGTCGGTTGGGTTTCGAAGGGCGGGCTGTACTACATCTGTTCCCGCTTGGGCGTTCCGCCGGCGGAAGCGTTCGGCGTCGCGAGCTTCTACGCGCTGCTCGCCCTGACCGAGCGACCGCGCGCATTCGCGCACGTGTGCGACGACATCGCGTGCCTCGCGAAAGGCGCCGATGATCTGTGCCGCGAAGTCGAGGCCAGGCTCGGCCCCGCGGCGCACGGACATCAGAAAGCCGACGCCCATTCGCAGAAGGGCAAGGCCAAGGCCTCCGGTTGGGCGCGCAGCCCGTGCCTGGGCTTGTGCGAGCGCGCACCGGCGGCGCTGGTGACGATCGCGGGCGACAAGCCCGCCGATTGCGCTTTCGGCGCAGCGACAGCCGCCAAGATCGAGGCGGCGCTGCGCGGCAAACCGCCCGCGATCGAAGAAGCCTACGTCGCGAGCGAGGGTCCGCGGCGCTTGCTCGCGCGCATCGGCGTCGCCGATCCCAAGAGCCTAGCCAGTTATCGCGCGAACGGCGGGTACACGGCGCTGAAGCGCGCACTGGAACTCGGTGCTGCGGGCACGTTGCGCGCCGTCAACGACTCGAAGCTCGTCGGTCGCGGCGGGGCTGCGTTTCCGACGGGTCGCAAGTGGGAGGCCGTAGCGCGCGAAGCTGCACGGCCGCACTACGTCGTCTGCAATGCGGACGAATCCGAACCGGGCACGTTCAAGGATCGCGTGTTGCTCGAAGGCGACCCGTTCGCCGTGATCGAGTCGATGACGATCGCCGGCCTCGCCACCGGATCCGAGCACGGGTACTTGTACTTGCGCGGCGAATATCCGTTGGCGCAGGCGCGCCTGGAGAATGCGATCCAACTCGCTCGCTCGCACGGGATGCTGGGCGACAACGTGATGGGGAAGGGCCTGAAGTTCGACATCGAGCTGCGCCGCGGCGCGGGCGCCTACATCTGCGGCGAAGAAACCGCGCTCTTCAATTCGATCGAGGGTCTGCGCGGCGAGCCGCGCAACAAGCCGCCTTATCCGGCGCAATTCGGGCTGTTCGGCAAGCCGACAGCGGTCAACAACGTCGAGACGCTGGTCGCGGTGCTCGACATCGTGCGCGACGGCGCCGCGCAATACGCCTCGGTCGGCACCAGCGACTCGCCCGGCACGAAACTGTTCTGTGTGTCGGGCAGCATCGTGCGCCCGGGCGTGTACGAAGTGCCGTTCGGCACCGAGCTCGGAGCGCTGATCAAGCTCGCGGGCGGCATCACGCCGGGCCGCAAGATCCAGACGATTCTGTTGGGCGGTGCGGCCGGGAGTTTCGTCACACCCGAACAACTCGACTTGCCGCTGTCGTTCGAGGCCACGCGCAAGGCCGGCGCGACGCTCGGTTCCGGAGTCGTGCTCGTGTTCGACGAGACGGCGCCGATTCAGGAGATCTTGCGCCGCATCGCTGCGTTCTTCCGCGACGAATCGTGCGGCCAATGCGTGCCGTGCCGCGTCGGAACCGTGCGGCAGGAAGAGCTCTTGTCGCGCATCTGCGGCGGGAAATCGACGCTGCGCATCGAGCTGCCGCTGTTGAAGGACCTGGGAGCGGCGATGCGCGACGCGTCGATCTGCGGCCTCGGTCAAACGGCTTCGACGGCCATCGAATCGGCCGTTGCACTGGGTCTGATGGAGCGCAAGACATGAAACACGACGTGAAGCGCGACGTGACCGTCACGATCGACGGCAAGCCGGTGACGGTCAAAGAAGGCGCGACGCTGCTCGACGCGTGCAAGTCGCACGGCGTCGACACGCCGACTTTGTGCTGGGCCGAGAACTTGACGCCTGTGAATGCGTGTCGGGTGTGCGTGGTCGAACTCGAAGGCGCGCGCGTGCTCGCCCCGGCGTGCTCGCGCAAGGCCGAAGCCGGCATGGTCGTGAAGACCGACAGCCCGCGCGTGCGCTTGAGCCGCAAGCTCGTGCTCGAACTCCTCGGTTCGTCGGTCGACATGTCGCTCTCAAGCGCGTTCGCCGACTACTCCAAGCGCTACGCGGCCGAGCCCGCGCGCTTCGGCAAGAAATTGGCGCCGTCCGCGGCCGGCGTGCGCGAGTCCGCGCATCCCGGGCACCACACGGTCTTGGACGGCACGCGCGCCGAGACAGTCGCGCAACCGACCAAGGTCGACAACGAGCTGTTCGTGCGCGACTACGACAAGTGCATGCTCTGCTACAAGTGCGTCGAAGCGTGCGGGACCGACGCGCAGAACACTTTTGCGATCGCGGTCGCCGGTCGCGGCTTCGACGCGCGCATCGCCACCGAGCACGAAGCCACCTTGCCCGATTCCGCCTGCGTTTTCTGCGGCAACTGCGTCGGCGTGTGCCCGACGGGTGCATTGATGTTCAAGGTCGAGCACGACCTGCGCAAATCGGGCGAGTGGGACGAGAAGAAGCAGACCGAGACCGACACGATCTGTCCTTACTGCGGCGTCGGCTGCGTGCTCACGTTGCGCGTGCAAGACAATGCGATCGTGCGCGTGACCTCACCGAGCGACAGCACCGTCACCGGCGGCCACCTGTGCGTGAAAGGCCGCTTCGGCTTCACGTTCGTCGAAGAGAATCGGCGCGCGGATCGCGGCGGTTCGGACTAGCGTTCTGTGCGGCGCCGAGAGGCGCTCTCCCAGCCTGGGTTCACGCCTGTTCTGGAAGCTCGATGGAGTCTTTGCCTGGATGCCTGAGCTCGGTCAGCAGGTCTTCCGTCATCAGTCCGTCGGCGATGCCTCGCAAGACCACGTATGGTTGGAGAATCGGATTCGTGAAGCGATAGAAGTACCGCCGCGGTGATCCGTCTTTGACCAGGACGGCGGCGCGATGAGCCCCCGCAAACTCGTTGAGATGTCTGGAATAGGCTGAGATGGTCACGTTCTTGCCGGTGATTCTTGCCATGGGCAACCGAACGTTGCCCGGCGAGAAGAAGCCCTCCGCAGTCTTGTCTGTGAGCGCGCACGCAAGCAGTACTTCCTTGTACAGATTGTCCGTGTGCGCACTCCTGATCGCCTTCTCGTAGTCCGACAGGATGCTCTGCTGCGCCTTGTCGACGGCATCCTGCGTGGCACGATCCAGGTCGCGTTCACTGATCGCCGCACGATCATCTTCAGCCGCGTGAATCGCAGCGCTCCTGCTGAGCAGGTGTGTGTAGAACGGAAGTCCTTCGGAGAGCCGTGCAATTCGAGTCTTCGAATGCCGGCTGATCGTCATCCGCAGCTTGCTCAAGCCCTTGTCGACGATCAGTTCCAGTTCGGCGACAGACATGCGCGGCATCTGGATTTGAACGAGCGCGCGTTCGACGGAGCGGTGGTCACCGATGAGCTGGTTGATGGAGTCGGCGACACCGACCAACATAAGTGTCGCGGGTACGGCATGGTCGGAAAGAGCCTTGATCGTGTCGGCCATCAGCGACAACCCGTCGTCGTTCTCGTACCGATCCAACTCGTCGATCACGATCAACGGCCGACGTGATTGTTGCTCGAGTAGATCGACGACATGCTCGGGGGTGAGCGGTCGATCCTCGTCCACGCTCACTCGCAATCGACGAAAGATGCTCGCCCAAAGGGATGCAAACGTGTCGTCGGACGCGCAATTCACGCGCACGGCTGCGATCGGCGTCGCGCTCTTGTCGTGGAACAGATCCGTCAGGATGTTCGCGAACGAGGTCTTGCCGACACCGCGCTCGCCGTAGAGCACTGCGTGTTGGCCGCGTTGGCCGAGCACCGCAAGCAGGGCCAGGATCTGATCCTTTCGGCCCGCGAACAGGTCGAGGGTGTTGACCGGGGATCCGGGCGTGAACACCGCGGAGATCTCCGCGATCCGCTGGTACCTGAGATGGGGCTCCATCTCCGGAAAGGTAGCGGGAGACCCATGTTCGTGTAGTAACGCGCGATGTTTGTATACTAAGGCGCCTGACGGTGTGTGCAGGGTGCCCATGCGTGCGTGGACGGGCCCCACCTGCACTCGCAAGCATGGCAGCGGCAGGAGTTTGGGCGCGGGTCTGGTCCACTGCGATCTCGGGCCTCGGGGCGAGCACCCGGGAACCTTTTGGCCTTTCCCAGACGATTTCGGGCGGCTGGCTGACGCCGTCCGACACTCTCGCGGGCCTCCGGATGGGCGCGCGAGCACGTGTTTTCGGCTGAACCGCCTACGCCCTCGGTCCCTCATCCCCGAGCGGGACTGTCCCACCCGGAAGGTACATTCGGCGGCCGAGTGTTTGATCCCGCACAACTGCAAGAAGCGGTCGAGATCCAGAACCGCGGCTACCGACTGATCCGTTGGCTCGGCGATGCGATCGATCGCGGGGTCGTCACGTTCACGACCGCGCACCACTACACGAGCGATTCAGCGGCGGCGGCCGCCTGGATCGACGAGCATTTTCAGAACGTACCGTCCGACGCTCGGCCTCATGCGCGCACTCCGGAGGCGCTGGAGCGGTTTGGGAACTACTTCGCTTCGTATCTGACGACGTCGTTCGAGCTGATCGCCAAACCTGGGCTACGGTTGAAATCCGCGTGTGGGTGCAATTGCTTTTGCTGTTCGTATCTCGCGGCCGCACCGCATCTGGAGACGCGCAAGTTGACGCCGGCGGACAAGAAGCGCGCGTCGAAGATGCAGGCCAGGTACCTGGCGCAGCTCGCGCTCGACCACGGTCTGTTCGTGACCAATGCCCGCATCGCGGAGTTGGTCGAAGCGCCCGATATCGACGAAGCGACAGCGCTCGCCGCCTACAGCGTGGAGCTCCTCGCGCGCTGTTCAGGCGTGCCCTCGACTCCGGCGTCGCTGGCACTGTGGCGCAAGTTCGCTTGGAAGAAGGCCGGTTCACCCAAGCAAGACTTCGCGTTTCGCGCCGAGGAGGTCCTGGCGGCAGAAGCGAGATTGCTGCGCGTGATGCAGACAGCAGCGCGTGACGCGGACGGAGCTCAGAATTCAGAGACGCGAGGCTGAACGCGTCTCCGTGCTCGGGCAGACTGCGTACTGGTGTTCGCCGCCGGCCCGCAATGACGCGGACAAGCGCACGATTCGCCACGGAGGTCTACGTCTTGAAGTCCTTGTGTGTCTATTGCGGTTCGAGCCCTGGCGCCGACCCTGCCTTCGCGCATGCGGCGCGCGCAGTCGGTCGGTTGGTGGCCGAGTCCGGCCGCACGCTGGTGTTCGGAGGAGGACGCGTCGGGTTGATGGGCGTCGTCGCGGACGCGGCGTTGTCCGCCGGAGGCAAGGTGATCGGTGTGATCCCGCAGGCGCTCATGACCAAGGAAGTCGCCCATCGCGGGCTGACCGAGTTGCACGTGGTCGCGTCGATGCACGAGCGCAAGGCGATGATGGCCGATTTGTCCGACGCGTTTCTCGCGCTGCCGGGCGGCATCGGCACGTTGGAGGAGTTGTTCGAGACTTGGACGTGGGGACAGCTGGGGTTGCACGCCAAGCCCTTCGGCTTGCTCGATGTAGATGGGTTTTATGGCCCGCTGCTCGAGTTCCTCGACCTTCAAGTCGAGCAGCGTTTCGTGCGGCCTGAACACCGCGCGCTGCTGTGCGTCGGGAGGGAACCGCGAGAAGTGCTGGCGCAGCTTGCGGAGTTCCAACCTATGCAGGCACCGAAGTGGATCGACCGCACGGAGACCTAGATGCGTGCGTTGGCGACGGGCGGCGCTCGCAAGGGATGATCAGCCGCACATCACGCGCGCGTGCGGAGAGAATCGAAGAACAACGCAGCGTTCAAGAGCAGCAGGATGATGGCCGGCAGTGACCAAGGCAGCGGGTCTCCGATCCGGATGCGCGTGATCACCGCGCACACCATCAAGAGCGCCAAACCGCCGGATGAAAGCCTGAAACCGGGCGGCCACCACAGTCCGACCACGAGCCCCATTCCGCCGAGGATCTCGAGCCAACCTGTGAGCACACGCAAGTTCGGCAGCCCGTAGCGCAGGAACTCGCGCTCCATCGCTGCCGACGTCAGGCAGTAGATGCCGTACCCGACGAAGACGAAACTCGAGACGAGCGCGAGACCCGTCCGCAGGCCCACCTAGCTCACGATCCCGGCATGAACTCCGGCTACGTACAGCGAGAGCAAGAGCAGGACCAGTGAGGGCACGAATTTGACGAACGCATGGCGCACTTTGAGGTGCGACCACTGCGCGCCCGCCATGAGCACGGCCATGATCAATGCGGGAACGAGCACGAGCGACGGGTACCAGATTCCGACGACCAAGAGCGTCGCGAGCGCGACCTTGGCCGCGCCGATGAAGCTGCGGAAGACGACCGGAAGTCGGTACTCGATGAATTCCTTCTCGATGTTCTCGAAGCGGAAGATCCACACGAAGAGGACGGATGCGGCGATGATGATCTGGGCGATGACGGGAAGAGTGAGCATTGGATTCTGGAATGGAAGTGGGGCCGCAGACCGCAAGCGAGTCGCGCGGCTGTGGGCGTGGGGGACTGAAGCGAGGGCACGTCGACGCCCTGCCACTACCCAGTACGACCGGCGAAGGGGCTGAGATGCAGCGCGCCGTGTCCGAAATCGAATTCGTTGGTTTGCGGTGGAGCTTTCTGCGGTCCGACCATGGCGCAAGCATTCCCGAAACGGCTCTCCACGCGCGGCTGGAGCTCACACCGAGGGCGCAGCGCTACCGCGGATTCAGCGCCAACCGAACTTCGGTCGTCGACGGACCGTTCGCTGTCCACGCGATGATCGCGCTCTGCTCGGTGTTGAACAGCGGCGACCGCGCAGCATCCGACACCCGGTAGGTTCCGGCGGCGAGCGTGGCGGTCACACGGCCCTCGCCATCGGTCTGCAACTCCAGTGTGTGGATGTAGGGCTTCTCGTCGTGCGCGATCATGATGGATTGTTTCGCGAGCGGCCGGCCGGTGGCTTCGTCGCTCACACGGAAAGTCCCGGCGAAGAGCCGGACATCCAGGTCGACGCGAACCGTCTCGCCGGGGGCCAGTGTGCGCGTCACGTTCGTCACCAAGGGAAACGGTGAGTCCGCTCTCAAAGCGATCAGCCTGTAGTCTCCGGGCAAGATCAACCCCGACCGTCCCGATCCATCCGCACCGAGTGTGACGATGGCCGCGCTGGCGCGAGTCTTGACCTGCTCGACGCGGAGACTGAGCCCCGACGCCGGCGCTCCGTCGAGCGTGACGTGCACGTCGAACCTCCCCGGACAAAGGGCGGCGAATTCGAAATCGCGCCGCGTCTCGACATTGGGGGCCAGTTCGATCGTTCCCAGGTCGATCGACGGACCGGGCACGCTCGCCGCGCCCGATACTCCCGAAGTTGTCAGGATCTCAGGCATGTGCACGGTCACCACGGCTTCGCCCGCGGGAATGGGGCCACAAGAAAAACTGCCGTCAGGACCGATGTCGCTCGCGAGTTCATCCTTCTGACCGAACATCGCGTTGCTGTGTGCGGCAAACGGATCGCGGTTTCTTATCTCGGTCGATGCGACGATGACGCTCATGCCGTCGAAGCTCATTCCTGGTGGAGCCAGCAATCGTCCGCGGAGCCAGCTGCGCGACGGGAGTGTCAGCTCGATGTCGGAGAGTTGTGCAGACTTCGTCACCGACAGCGGCTGCTCGACCGCGAACAGGCGATTCAGGCTCGCCCGCAAGATGAATTCATTCGGTGAAACCCCTTCGAAAACGAAGCGTCCCTCGGAATTCGTGGCCGTGCTGCGCGTGCCTCGATCGGCGCGCCCGCCCCTGAACGGCCTCGGCTTCTGGCCGGACTCGCCTTGGATCAGCGACACGCTCGCATTCTCGACCGGCGTCCGCTCCTCTCCAGATACGACGCGACCACTGATCCGAGCCGGCCTGGCGAGCGTGGCGACCAGCGTGCGCTGCTCGTTGGGCTGCAACTCGAGCAGCGGCAACTCACAATCGGCGTAGCCTTCGGCGCGCACGGTCAGCTTCTGTCGCAGCGGCAAGAAGCCGGTGAAAATGCCGTCAGTCGGGAGCGGACTGTTGGGGGCATGGACTCGAATCGTCGAACCGGCGGACTGACCTTGGACGAGATTCACATCGAGTGCATAGGTCGTCACGGCCTGCGACGTGTCCTCGGCTACAACCGTGAGCGCGACGGAGGCATTGCCCTTCAGGGCCACATCGACCACAGTCCCGGGCTGAATTCCATCCTTGCTCCACGGTTCGAAGCGCCGGTCGCGCAACTCGAGGCGATAGAAACCCGGCGGCAAATCCGCGAAGCCCAGAAGGCCCAGGTCTTTGGTCGGACGGCGCTCTTCGGTGCCCGGACCGATCAACACGAAGTCGAACCCGCCGCTCAAGAACGAGTAAGGGCGCGAACTGACCGCGAGCGAAATGCAGCGATCGCTGTCGGGACCGGTGTAGTCGATGTCGGCTTGCGTTTCCTCGCCGTCGTGTACTTCGATGATCTGGCTACCGATTCCGCCGGTGAGCCGCGAAGTCGCCCACAACTCGGTCTTGCTTGGTGTGAGGCCTGTGAACAAGAACTCGCCGCTCTGCGCGTCGGGCCTGGTGAAGGCTTGAAGTTGCCCAAAGGCCGAGAGCGCATCCTTCGGCACCGGCTTGGCGTACACGGTCCAGCCCGTCGTCAACGCACGACCCTGTCGATCGACGATGCGCCCGCGAATGGAGCCGCCGTCTTGAATCTGCAAGTCGCCGACGTCGATCTTCGCGCCGGGCTCGATCTCGTCCCAGCGCCGATTCGTCTTGCAGTAGCCCTTCAAGTCCGCCTCCAGCATGAACTGAAACGCACGCGGCGGATCGAAGCGGAGCTTGAAGCGACCCTCCGAGTCGCAGGTCGCGTCGAGGTCCTTCCACGCCGCCGGCGCGCCAAAGCGTGCAAAGCGCTCCACACTCGCGTTCCAACCTTGCAGGTGCAGCACGGCAGCGCTCGCAGGATTGCCGTCGGGCAGCAGCACACGTCCGCGGATCTCGGCTCGATCAGTCGGCGCGACCGCGTTCGCCGCCGTCTCACGCTCGCGCTGCGATTGCGTCACAGCCAGACGCGCCTCAGGCTCAGCCAGATCGACGGGCTTTGAATCAGGAGTCGTCTGCGCATCTACGGAAACATCATCGGGTCCGCGCGCGGGCCCACGCCGCGAGATCATCCACGTTCCGGCGAGGAGCAACGTGAGCACGATGACAAAGGCGAAGGCGATTCGATTGCGCATGGTCGCTCGCTCGCTGCGAGCACGACGAGGATAACGTCAACGATCGAACAGGCGCGGCAACGGCACGGAAAAGGGGCCGACGTCGAGGACCGAAACGCGTTCGCCGGCGTTGTCGAGCACGGTGAATCGGCCTCTGCGCCCGCGCCCGTCGAAGCGCGGATCCGCGATCGCGCGCTGCAGCCAACCCTGCCCCGGCGCTTCGTTCGCTTGCACGAGCACTTCGTTGAAGAGCGACACGATGCCGATGTAGCACCACATCACGCCCCACGGTGCGAAGGGGAGCGTGAAGTGGCCGAACAGGCTCTGCAGGATCGAATAGAACCACGCGGCTATGTACGCGCGCCGCTCGCGCCAGGCGAACGGGAGCGAGCGCCAGAGTGCGAAGGCGGACATGTAGCGCCCCGTGCGCGAGACTTCGAGGAACCCGGCCGGCACCAGGTAGATGAGCGCTGCAAACGCAACGAAGAACGCGCTCGCTTCGGTGAAACTCAGCCAGTGTTCGGCCGAGAACGCCAGCGCTATGAGTGCAATCGGCAACGACAACGGCGCGAACAACGGAAACAGGAAACACGCTAACGCGAGCCAGGCCCACTGCACTTCCGGACACCAGCCGCGCTCCAACAAAGTCCACGCGAGCAACGCGTACACCGGGCTCAGATAGCCGAAGATCACGGCCATCGCGCGCACGCCGCCGAGCACGTAGCTCCAGAAATGTCCTTTCCACGGCGGCAACAGCTCGGGCGTGTCGGTGAACATGTGACGCACGAAGCGCGAGCGATAACCGAGCACGGCGGGCCAGCCGACGACCGGAATCATCAACACCAGTCCGCCGACGAACATCTTCCTGCGCCACCGCGGATCGAGGACGACGAGCAGTCCTGCGACGTGCGGATGCAGCGTCAAGGGGCGGCCCTCGCGAGGCGTCGCACGGCCAGCGCGTCCGAGAGGCCGGACCACAGGACGCCGATCGCCATGACTGCGAGCAGGGAGCGCAACAAGAACGGAGGTCCGCTCTCGATCCAGTGCAGCCCGGTCGGCAAGCCGAGCCCGGCTCCACCTTCGTGAACGACCGCGTACACCAGCGCGCCGAAGCACATCGCCAGGAACACGTGCAACAGGTACTCACCGCGCGGCAACCCACCGAGCGCTCGCCTGCTCGTCGGTTCGATCCAAAAATCCGCGATCGAGATCGCCAGATCGAACGCGAGCACAGCCATCAACGCCACGAACCACGCGCCGTGAAACTCGAAATTCGGCACCATTGCGAACAATGCCGCATAGGTGGGTCCGCGCAAACTGTGCGTGATCAACTCCGCTCGTGCCGGCGGGTGCGCATGCAGGTTGTGTGCGAGCTTGTGGAAAAACAGGATGTCTGCCGCGCCTAGAACACCCATCGCGAGCAGGATCCAGGATGAGATCGGCATGTGTGCGTCGCACTCCTGCGGCGGCTGTATTGGAGTCTACTGCACAGTGGACCGAAGATCCGCGTCTGGCGCCCAGGCGGTCAGCGCGCGCACGTTCGTGAGGCACCCGATCGGAACCGGTGAGAGTCCACTCCGGCGACTGTTCAACGCGCTCAATAGACGAACGGCACGAGCCGTTTCGTGCGCGCGCAGTACTCCGCGTAGTCGGCGCCGAACGCGCCTGACAGCGCGGACTCTTCGACATGCAGTCGGTAGAACAACGCGATCGTCAGCGGCGCGAGCAGCGCGACGGCAGATGCGACGTTGGCGAACGTGACCGACCACCCGACGAACATCGCCAGCAAGCCGGTGTAGGAAGGGTGACGCACGAACCGGAACGGGCCGGAGGTGACGAGCGAATGACCTGCGCGGATCGCGACGTCGACGGTGAACAGGCGACCGAGGGTCTTGACGGCCCACAGTCGTAACGCGCAGCCGAGGAACACGAGCACCAGCGCGGCGGCGAGCACGAGCGTGCTCAAGTCGAACAGCGGGCCGACGGCACTTGCGCGCAGGTAGTACGCGCCCGCGATGCCGCAGCCGATCGCGAGCCACAGCGATCGCAACGAAGCACGGTCGGCGCGGCGATCCTGCGCCTTGTCCGACCGCCGGCCGAACAGATGCGGCAGCTCGACCAGCAGGATCGAGAGCCCTACGACATGCGGCCACGCCAGCATGCGCGGATCATCGCGGTTTGAGGGAGCGCTTCAAAGCGCGCCCTGCGATTCAGCCGCGCACGGAAAGCGGTGCGCGCAGCAGGCCGCGGTGCAGCGCTTTGGCCGCATTTTCCAGGTCGGATTGGCGCACGACGAAGATCAGGCTCGGTTGGCGGGTGCCGGAGAAGGTCTCGATCACTTCGACGCGCGCGGCACTCAGTAGTTCCGCGCAGCGTTGCGCGAGAGTCGTGTCGTCGCCCAGCGAACGACCGATCAAGGCGATGACGGCCAGGTCGCGCTCGATCTTGATCCTGCGGCCGAGCTCGGCGGCGACGGAGTCGAGTCCGCGGCCGGGCGTCACGATGACACTGAAACGGCCGCCTGAACTGGAGATGACGCCGGGCTCCACGCGATAGCGCGCGAGCGAGTTCAAGAGCTCTGCCGCTTGCGGACCGCGATGATCGGCGACGCCGATCGCGAGGTCGAGTCTGTACACGTTCGGCTTCGTGGCGATGCCGATCGGGCCTTCGCCGCGCGTCGTCGTTTCGAGCACGGTGCCGGGTTCGTCGGGCGCGTGCACGTTCATGATGCGCACCGTGACGCCGGCGCGTTGCACCGGCGCGAGCGCGGGTCCGTAGAGGACTTCGGCGCCGTGGAACGCGTACTCCTGCGCTTCCTGGAAACCCAGGCGCTCGATCACGCGCGCGTCGGGCACCAACTCGGGATCGGCGGTCATCATGCCGCCGACGGCCTTCCACAGTTGCAATTCACCGGCGCCGACCGCTTCCGCGACGAGTGCGGCCGTCAGATCCGAACCGTTGCGACCCATCGTCGTCAGGTTGCCGAGCGAATCCTTGGCGAGGAATCCGGTGATGACGGGGATGCCCGTGACCTGTTCGAGCGCGGCGCGGACGTTGCTCGTGCCGTTCGGCAGCGGGCGCGCGTCGCCGAAATTGGAATCGGTCGTGATGCCGAGGTCCCACGCGTCGACGGGCGTCGCGTGCAGGCCCATGCTTTTCAACGTGTGCGCGACGATGCGCGCGCTCATGCGTTCGCCGAAGCTCAAGAGGTGATCGTGCTGGCCTTCAAGCATGCGTTTGCGCACGCGGACTTCGGCCAGGAGCCCGAACAGCTCGGTGAAGTAGCGATCGAGCAGATCGGGATCGAGCGCGAGCTGCTTGAGCAGCGTCCGATGGCGGATGCGCACGCGATCCGCCTCGAGGTGACCCTCGAGCGCCGAGCGCGTCACCGTGTCGAGCAAATCGGTCACACCCAGGTGCGCGCTGACGACGACGATCGGGCGTTCGCCGCCGCGTTCGGCCACGATTCGGCACGCGCGTTGGACCGCGGGGCCGTCGGCCAGGCCGGCTCCGCCGAATTTCATCACTCTGTCGAAGGACATGCAGCGTCTCCTATAGCTTGAATCGCGCTCGGCAACCACCGGGAGCGTGCAAAGGTGCGAGTCGAGCCCGGGGGCGGAAAATGCTAGAATGGCGGGCTAACTGACTCGCGCCAAAGGCACCCGATGACCTCGATCGACCGCGACAATCTGATCTACGACTGGAACCAGCCCGACGTGAAAGCGGCCGGCGCGATCCAATTCGACGACGAAACCCTGCGTGACGGGCTGCAATCGCCCTCGGTGAAGGACCCGTCGCTGGACGAGAAGATCGAGCTCGTGCACTTGATGGACGCGCTCGGCATCCACACGGCCAACGTCGGTCTGCCCGGCGCGGGCGCGCGCGCGCGGGAGCACATCCAGGCGCTGGCGCGTGAGATGAAGAAGTTGAAGATTCGGCCGAATGTGGCCTGTCGCACCGTCGTGAGCGACATCGAGCCCGTCGCCGACATGGTGCAGGCGACCGGCGTTCCGATCGAGGTGTGCGCCTTCATCGGCAGCTCGCCGATCCGTCAGTACGCCGAGAATTGGGAGATGGAGCACATGCTCAAGCTCTCGCGCGATGCGGTGGAATTCGCCGTCAAAAAGGGTCTGCCGGTCATGTTCGTGACCGAGGACACGACGCGCGCCAATCCGGAAGCGGTCAAGGCGCTCTACAAGACCGCGATCGATGCCGGCGCGAAGCGCATTTGTGTTTGTGACACATGCGGGCATGCGACGCCGAACGGCGTGCGGCGGCTCGTGAAGTTCGTGAAGGGCATCGTCGACGAGATGAAGGTCGATGTCGGCATCGATTGGCACGGTCACCGCGATCGCGGCATGGGTTTGATGAACGCGATGGCCGCGCTCGAAGCCGGCGCGACGCGCGTGCACGCGACCGCACTCGGAATCGGCGAGCGCACCGGCAACGTCGAGATGGACCTGTTGCTCGTCAACTTGCGCCTGTTCGGCCTGATCGAGAACGATCTCTCGAAGCTCGGACGCTATGTGGAACTCGCGAGCAAGGCGACCGGCGTGGGGATTCCGAGCAACTATCCGGTGTTCGGCAAGGACGCGTTCGAAACCGCGACCGGCGTGCACGCCGCGGCGGTGATCAAGGCCTTCAAGAAGGGCGATCACTGGCTCGCCAACCGCGTCTATTCCGGCGTTCCGGCCGATCTGGTCGGCCTCGAGCAAGTGATCGCCGTGGGCCCGATGAGCGGCAAGTCGAACGTGATGTGGTTCCTCGAGAAGCATGGTGTCCAACCGACTGACGCACGCGTGCAGAAGGTCCTCGATCTGGCGAAACAGACGCCGCGCCTCCTGACCGAAGCCGAGATCCTCGCCGTCGCCGGCAACTGAGTCCGCCTGATCGCACAAAGCCGGGTTCGGCTGCATCGATCTGCTGTTGAATACGGTGCCAGAGCACTTTCATCACACTTCGCCCAGCGCGGTCGACGGAGGAATACGTTGCCAGTGCAATTCTTCCCCGACTCGCCGGCGTAGGACGGACGAACGTACGG
>JAEUIA010000078.1 GCA_016795245.1 Planctomycetota bacterium
TGCCGTCGGGACGCTTTTCGAAGGCGTTGAGTGTCCGCCGGAGCGCAAATCCGCCGCCTCAACGGCGAAACACCTGGGACTCGCAGTCATGCGCCGCGTCCGGGGAGAAAACGATCAAGCTGGTGAGAGATCCGGGCTAGGGAGGACCAATTCGGATTCCCCCATGAACCGCCGCAATTCGAAGCCCACACCGGTCAAAGCCGCCCCCGTGAGCAAGCTCGCCGGTTCCGTGATCTCGCTCCTGCGCCTCGGCCACGAGCAGCGCCGCCATTACCGCGTGCCGCAGGGCCCGGGGACGACGCTGCAGGTCACGGTGCCCTTCACGGACGGCACGGTGCGCACGGGTCTCTGCCTGGATGTCGCATTCGGCGGAGCGGGCGTGCATTTCGCCACGGATCAAGACCCCGACCTCGAGCGCGGCGACGAGTTGCTGCTCGTGTTCCAGGTCGTCGGCCAGCCCGGCACGATGCGCGTCGTCGGCAAGGTCTTGTTCCGGATGCACCTGGGTGCGGGTGGAGTGCGCTACGCGTTCACGTTCCCGCGCCTCGAGGAGATGAACGAGCGCGTCAACGGCTGGTGGGGCAAGTGGTTCAACCGCCGCAAGTACAAGCGCTTCGCTCCCGGCGGCGCACTGACGATGCCGGCGCAATTGCGCTGGGCCAAGGGCCAGATCGACGGCCGCGTAGCCGACATCTCGCTCGGCGGCATGTCGATGGAGTACGACCGTGCGCTCGGTCAGAAGTACGGGACCATCCAGCCGCTGCACGTGTCGATCTCGATGCCGAGCGAGGACGCGTCCCTGCGCTTCGCCGTGGTCGTGCGTTCGTCGTTCGCGGGCACGCGCAACATCCGCGTCGGGCTCGAGTTCCTGCGCGACAAGTCCTACGACCAGAACGCTCCCTACCTGCAGCGCTGGATCGAACGCCATCTGACGCGCATCCCGGGCGCCCCGCCGCGCACCTGATTCGTCCGCGCAAGCCCATTTCGAGGCCGTTCCGCCCGCGTTGCCGCTACACTCCGCGCAGAAAGGCCCACCAATCCATGCGCGCGGTTCGTGTCCTCCATTCTCTGTTGCCCCTCTTGGTCTGCCTGGCGGCCTGCCGCACCTCGCCGCCCGCTGCCCCGCCGGAGAATTCCGAGCCGGCGCGCGCGAGCGTGGCTCCGATCGTCGAGCCGCGCGTCCAACAGGCTGCGCCCGAAGCCGCCGTGCCTGAGCGCGCCGCGGCGAAGCAGGATCCGGCCCCGCCCGCGAAGTCGGCCCCTCCCAGCGCTCCGCCCAACCGCGATCGCCTCGGCAACGCCGACGTCACGCAGTACATCGCACAACTCGAAAGCGCATCGCGCATCACGGAGCTGCGCGTCCCCACGGTGATCGAGAAGCTCGCGCTGCCGGTCAACGCCATCGTCGGTGACCTCGGCTGCGGCCCCGGGGCGTTCGTGTTCGCGTTCGCGAAGGCCTGCCCCGAGGGCGTGGTGTTCGCATCCGACATCGAGCCGCGGCAGCTCGACGTCGTGCGCGCCAAGATCCGTTCGACGCTGTTCCGCAACGTCGTGCCCGTGCTCGCGTCGGATGACGATCCGCACTTTCCGCCGGGCATGCTCGATCTCGTGTTCATCGCCGACACCTATCACCATCTCGACGATCGCGTGACGTACCTGCGGCGGCTCGTGAAGACGCTCGCCCCCGGCGGCCGTCTCGCGATCCTCGATTACAAGCCCGGCAAGCTCGAGATCGGTCCGCCGCCGGAACACAAACTCGCGGAGGGCGTGATGAAGAAGGAACTGATCGAAGCCGGCTGGCGCTTCGTCGAACGCTTCGACACGCACCCGTTCCACGACTTCGAGATCTGGCGTCCGATTCAGCCCTGGGAGAAGAAGTGAGCACGTACTCGGTCAAGAGCTTCACCGTCCAACCCGTCGACGGCGACGACCAGGTGGAGGTCGTGATCCACGCGGGCGACGGATCGAAGTGGGAGTACGGCATTCCCTTCAGTCGCTCGACGGGTCGCTACATGTTCGAGGAAATCGACGTGATCGCGATGGACTTCGGCGATGAGTTCGCCGAGGAACTGACCGAGCGGATCGAGAAGCTCGTCGATAGCCTGAAGCGCTAGGAACGCCCTGTTTTCAGGGCTTTTCGTCGGCCTTGCGGTCGAACGGATCGAGCAGGCGCAACAGCGCCCGGCGGCGTTCCGGGCTGAGCTCGAACTGCAGTGCACGCTGCACCATCTCGCGCGTCCGGACCTCGTCGTTGCGGCCCGAGTACAGGATGGCGAGGTTCGTCAGGGCGATGAGGCACGACGGCTCGAGTTCGACGGCGCGGCGGTAGTGCTCGATCGCGGCGTCGATCGCGCCCGTTTCTTCCGCCAGCAGTCCGAGTTGGAAGTGCGCTGACGAACACTGCGGGTCGAGCGAGATCGCCTGTTCGAGCCACGCCGTGCATTCGGCAGCAGCACCCGGATGCGTGCGGCGAACGCCGGCGTCCAGCGACAGCGCGGAGGCCGTCAACATGTCCTCGACGTTCGCGCCCGGATACTGGAACGCGTTCTTCCACGCCAGGTAGGCGCCGCCGGGATCGCCCGAGCCCTTGAGTGCGCGGGCCAGCAAGCTGTAGCTCTCGTAGTCGCCGCCGGTCGCCACGAGTTGCTGCAACGGCGCGACTGCGGCGGCCTCGAGGCCAAGCTGGATGCGTGCGCGTCCGATCGACAGCAAGGCCGAACGTCGCTGCGGCTCCTTGTCGAGAACGCGTTGGTAGTAGCGCTCGGCCGGACGCCGAAAGCCCATCGCGACGAGGATGTCGGCTTTCATCTCGATCAAGTCGACGTTGTCGGTGTGCTTGCGCAATCCGAGATCGATCATGTTGTTCGCGCTCTCGGAGTCGCCGAGCATGAACAACGCGCGCGCCGTTTCGAGGATCGCCTTGGGGTCGCGGCCCTGGTCGACGAGGTACACTGAGTACCAGCGATCCGCCGCGTCACGCCAGTCCTTCCGCGCGGTGGCGGCCGCGGCGGCATTCGGATCCGCGCTCGCGCCGCTGACCGGGCCGGAGCGCGGGCCGAAGCACCCCGGCGCCGCGACGAGGGCCAGGAGCACGAACAGCGACAACGACCGGGTGACGGCGATTCCACCGCGAGCCCGCGTGTGCGAAACTGCTCGACTCGCGCAGTGCGGCCCCCCCCGCAGCGCAGGACACATCCAGCCCATGGCTCTCAAGGCTATTTTCATCGACGTCGGCAACACCCTGCTTTACGAGAAGCCGTCTCGTTTCGAAATCTATGCCGAGCGGGCCCGTGCGCGCGATCTGCGGCTCGAAACAAGCGCCATGCGTGGCCTCATGCACCGCGCCCACCGCGAGCTGCCCCGCGAAATCGGAGGCGCATTCCGCTACAGCGATCTCTGGTTCAATAGTTACATCGAACGCATCTTCCATGATTACCTGGGTATTTTGAAGACGGAAATGGCCCCCCTGCGCGAGGAGCTGTTCGGACGCTTTTCCGACCCCGCCACTTTCGGCGTCTTCGACGGGGGTATCGAGATGCTGGAGGAATGGCGAGCGCGCGGACTGAAGATCGGGATCGTCTCCAATTGGAGCGCGCGCCTGCCGGGTCTCTTGGATCGGCTGGGGCTTTCAGAACGCGTGGATTTCGTCCTGTGTTCGGCGCTCGAACGCCTCGAAAAACCGGACACCGTGCTGTTCGAGCGCGCGCTGCAACGCGCCGGGGTGCGCCCGGACGAAGCGCTGCATGCGGGGGACGATTTCGAGAAGGACGTGTTGGGCGCGCAGCGGGCGGGAATTCGCGCCGTGCTCGTCGACCACGCAAGACGCGCTGATCCGTCGCGCACGCCGCGCGTCGAGAACCTGTTCGAGCTGCGCGAGGTCGTCGCCGGATTGATGCAACATGGCTGAGCGCACCAACGCCGAACGCGAGTCCGCTGAACTCCACGCCGCGGCGACGAAGCTGCGTGAACAGCTCGCGCGCGTTTTTCTGGGCCAGGACGCCGTTGTCGAGGAATTGCTGGTCGCGCTGCTCGCCGGCGGTCACGTGTTGCTCGAAGGTGTGCCCGGCACGGGCAAGACGACGCTGGTGAAGGCGCTCGCCGCGGCGCTCGACCTCGAATTTCGCCGTGTGCAATGCACGCCCGACCTCATGCCCGCCGATGTCCTCGGCACGCGCATCCTGGACGAAGACGAAGCCACCGGCGCACGCCGTTTCCGTTTCGAACGCGGACCGATCTTCACCAACGTGCTGCTCGTCGACGAGATCAATCGCGCGACGCCGCGCACCCAGGCCGCGTTGCTCGAAGCCATGGCCGAGCGCCAGGTCACGGTGTTCGGCGAGACGACCGTGCTGCCCGAGCCGTTCTTCGTCGTGGCCACGCAGAACCCGATCGAAATGCAGGGCACGTATCCGCTGCCCGAAGCCCAGCTCGATCGTTTCCTGTTCCAGATCGACGTCGCCGCGCCCGGGTTCGACGCGCTCGTCGCGATCCTGGGCCACACGACCGGGACGAGCGCGCCGCACGTCGAACGCGTGGCCGACCGCACGGCTCTGGCGCGCGCGGCGACGATCGTGCGCGGACTGCCGGCCAGCAAGGACATCGCGGCCCTGGCGGCGCGGCTCGTCCTCGCGACGCGGCCTGACGACGATGGCGCCCCGGACTCGGTGCGGCGTTTCGTGCGCTACGGCGCGAGCCCGCGGGGCGCCCAGGCGCTCGTCATGGCCGGAAAAGCGCGCGCGCTGCTCGTGGGACGGCTGCATGTAGCCGAAGAAGATCTGATGCGCGTGGCCCCCGCCGCGCTGCGACACCGCTTGATCCTGAATTACGAAGGCGATGCTCACGGCGCCCGACGCGATGACATCGTGCGTGAGTGCTTCGAGCGCGCGCGCCGTTGACCCTTTCATGAACTACGACCGCATCTACCAATACCGTTTCCGCAGCGTCGATCGCTCGACCAAGATCGCGACATGGAAGATCCTGGCCGAGTGGCTGGCCGGCAAACTCGGCCGGCCGTCGATCGTGTTGGATCCGGCCGCCGGCGCGTGCGAGTTCATCAACGCCGTGCCGGCCAAGGAGCGCTGGGCGGTCGACATGGGCGAGCAGGTCAGCGCGCTCGCTGCGCCGGGCGTGCGCGCGTTGGTCGGACGCAACACCGACGTCGATCTCCCGGAGTCGTACTTCGACGGCGTGTTCGTCTCGAACGTCCTGGAGCACCTGGACAATCAAGAGGCTGTGGCGGCGTTCCTCGAACACATGCACCGCCTGCTGAAGCCCGGCGGGCGCATCGTCGTCATGGGCCCGAATTTCCGCGCTTGCCCGCGCGAGTACTTCGATTTCGCGGACCACACCGTGATCCTGACCGAGCGCGCGGTCGCGGAACATCTGTACGCCGCCGGCTTCGAACTCGACGAAGTCCACCCGCGCTTCCTGCCCGTCAGTTTCGGCGGCGGATTGCCGGTGACTGATTTCCTCGTGAAGAGCTACTTGCGTCTCCCGTTCGCATGGCGATTCCTCGGCAAGCAGTTCTTGCTGGTCGCCCACAAACCCAGCGTTTCGTCGGCACCTGCGCCGCGGATAACCTGAGGACTCCATGGACTGCCGCGTCGTACTCGCCCAGGTCGAACCTACTCTGGGCAACGTGTCCGCCAATCTCGAAGTGCACTTGCGCGAGATTCGCGCGGCGATCGAGGCCAAGGCCGACATCATCGTGTTTCCCGAGCTGTCGCTGACGGGCTATTTCCTGCGCGATCAGACGTCCGAGGTCGCGCTCGCGCTCGACTCGGGCGCCCTCCAGGAAATCGCCGACTTCTCCGGCCGCATCTCGATCGCAGTCGGTTTCGCCGAGCGCGGGCGCGACGGCCGCGTCTACAACGCGATGGCGTGGTACGAGGACGGCGAACTGCTCGAATTGCATCGCAAGGTGCACCTCGTGCACTACGGCATGTTCGACGAAGCGCGCGACTTCGCGCCGGGCGAACGTTTCCGCGCGTTCGAGAGCAAACACGGTCGCTTCGGTTTGCTGATCTGCGAGGACATGTGGCACGTCGGCAGTTCGTGGGTGCATTTCCTTTCGAACGTCGACGCGCTGTTCGTCGCCAGCGCCGGCCCGGCGCGCGGCGTCACCGAAGACGAGACCGGCCTGCGTTCGATGCACGTGTGGAACAAGATCCACGACACGCTCGCGCTGCTGTATCAGACGTGGATCGTGTACGTGAACCGCGTGGGATCCGAGGACGGCATCCTGTTCGGCGGCGGCTCGCGCGTCGTCGATCCGCACGGGCGCGAAACCGTCGCGATCGCGGGGTTCGATCCGGGTCGCGTCACGGCGCACCTGGATTCGGACGTGCTGCGACGCGCGCGCGTCTCGACCCCCCTGCGTCGCGACGAAAAACCGTGGATCATCGCGCGCGAGCTGACGCGCCTCGCGAGCGGAGGCCAGCCGCAATGAATCGTCTCGACATCCAACCGCAGCTCGTCGAAGACATCCTCGTGCGCTTCTTGCGCGCGGAGGCCGGCAAATTCGGCTTCACGAAAGCGCTCCTGGGTTTGTCAGGCGGCGTCGATTCCGCCGTGTCGTGCGCGCTCGCCGCGCGCGCCTTCGGCCCAAAGAACGTCCTCGCCGTGATGATGCCGTACAAGACGAGCAACCCCGACAGCGAAGGCGACGCGCGTCAGGTCGTCACTGCGCTCGGCGTCGAGAGCCGCAAGGTCGACATCTCCAAGACCGTCGACGGGTACTTCGACACGGTCGACGTGGCCGACAAGATTCGACGCGGCAACGTCATGGCACGCGCACGCATGATCGTGCTCTACGATTTGTCGGTCGAGTGGCGCGGCCTCGTGATCGGCACCAGCAACAAGACCGAGATCCTGCTCGGCTACTCCACGCAATTCGGCGACGCGGCGTCGGCGCTCAATCCGCTCGGCGATCTGTACAAGCATCAGGTCTACCAGCTCGCGCGCCACTTGAAGCTGCCGAGCTCCGTCGTCGACAAGGCGCCTTCGGCCGACCTCTTCCAAGGCCAGACCGACGAGGCCGAACTCGGCTTCACTTACGCCGAAGCCGACAAGCTGCTCGAGCTGATGGTCGACCAGCGCTACTCACCCGAGGACCTGCTGGCCGAGGGCTTCGACGAATCCTTCGTGACCAAGGTCGCGCGCCGCATCGCCTTGAACCAATACAAGCGCCTCCCGCCCGTGATCGCCAAACTGTCCGAGCGGACCGTGAATCACGACTTCCGCTACTTGCGCAGTTGGGGTCACTGAGCAGACGCTGCGCCGGCACGGGGAGGCGTCACCACGGCGCGCTGAGTTCCGATTCCGTCCGCATCAAGCGCTCGATCAGCTCGGAGTCCGGCTCGACGCCTGTCTTTGCCAGTGAGCGACAGGTCGCCGTCAAGTCTTCCGCGCGTGGCCTGGAGTTGGGGTTGGTGACGCCGGCCAACGCGGCGCGTTTATAGAGTTCGAGTGCGCTCGGTGTGTCACCCAACTCCTGCCCCGCCTCAGCAAGCGCCCGTAGCGCATCTGCTCGGTAGATGTCGACGATCCGCGTCTCCTCCGCCGCGTATGTGTCCAGCGCAGCACGAAACTCTGCTTGTGCGCGCGCCCCGTCACCGCAACGGTGGAATGCTCGTGCGGACCGGGCCACGAGCGAAATGCGATCTTCGGGGGTCCAGGTCACGCTGTCGATCAGCTTGCGCGCGTCTCCCGCCAGAGTCAGGGCTGCGTCCGCGTTCGCATGTGCGAGAGCATTCGCAGAGAGCTCGAGCTGGACTTCGAAGCGGATTTGTATCGGTGTCTTCTGCCAACCGGAGTGAATGCGCTCCTCGAGCAGTTCGCGTCGAGCCGCATTGGTGTAGTGCTGTTGGTGGAGCTGAGCGTACCCTTGGAGCGCAGCGCGAACGCCCTCGAATTCACCGACGGCGATGTCGTGATCCAGCGACGACAAGCGGTTGTCGAAGTCTTGGCCGCTGACCATGGGATGGGCGAGCGTGGATGCTTCGTCGATCATCGCGCGAATGCGCGCGGCCTGCCAGTCTTGAGTTTCCGCGGCGTCGCTGTGCTCCGCGATCGACTGTGCCAGTCGCAGATAGGACTGCGCCTGATCGTACTTCCCCCGCGTTGCGTAGAAGATCCCCAATTCGGCGTAAGAGGAACCACGACGCCAGTTGTCGATCGCATCGATGTAGCTCAGGGCGCGCCGTGGTTGTTCGAGTTCTAGACAGGTGCTCACAACGGACTCCTGCAGTCGCGCCCGAGTCTTGGCGTGTGGCTTGTTCGGCAACGCACTCGCGGATCGAAAAGCCAGTTCGAGGAGATCTGTGCGCCACGCCGCGATCGGGGCGTCGCCGGCGTGCACACTCTCGACGTGTGCTTCTGGAGAATCCGCGGCAAGGATCGCGGGTGGACCGCTTCCCTCGGCAACGACCCACGTCACTGCAAGAGCGGATGAGATGGAAAGAAAGGAGAAGAGGGCGATCTGCGTACGAGGATTCATGGCGACATCGTCAAGTGTGGTGGGGCTTGGAGGCCGCGCTGATTTGTTCAGCGCGGCCCCGCTTCGTTTCATCGCGACACGCGCGAGGCGTGGTGCGACATGCGAGTTCCAATCACGGTTGCCATGTGATCGTCAGTCCCTGCGTCAAGTTGTAGGTCGCCGCGCTGCAGAACACGGCCGCGTCGCGGTACCAGCACTGGTAGTGACGCACGTCTCCCAATGCGATAGGTGCGCCGGCGACGTGAATCGGATTCGGCGTGAGTCCACCGGGATAGGAGGCCGCGTTGCCGGAGGGGAACACCACGCCCATGCGCGTGATCGTTCCGCCCGCACACAGGAGGCCGTCGCCAAACGGGATTCCGTTGCCTCCGCCGAACTGGCCGGTTCCTTGGAAGAACAAACCGGGCCCAGGAATGTTCACCGCCGTCAGGACCAGACTGTCAGTCGCATTCGTGACGCCCGGGAAACCCCTGGCGATGAGTCGCGCGCCCGAGGCGAAGCTCGAGTTGGCGCAGCCGTTCCCAGCCGTGCCATTGTTCGCACACGGGCAAGCCGCTCCGGAACCATCACCGATGCAGAAGGACGTGCCTTGCTCCTCGCCGGGAGTGAATCCGAAGGCGAATGAGGCCGTCCAACCTGCCAGCCACGTCTGCCGGGGGGCGAAGCCGCCGCGGTACCCGGCCGCCGTGAAGAACCCATCATTGGGCGCGGAGCCGACACTCGCGAGGGCGGCGTTCTTCGGCCGCGGGTCCAGGAAAGTCACCGGCAGCATGGTCAGACCACCCTTCACGACGGGGGCACCGCGTGTAATGGCCTGAATCGGCGCATCTGCATCAAGCGTGCTCGCGATCAGCACGTTGTTGTTCGCCGCCGCGAAGACACTGCGGTTGTTCGCTTCCGTGTAGGCTGCTGCCGAGAGGTTGCGGAACATCACGCTGTCGGTCACTTCGATCAGGTTGCCGGAAGTTTGAACCGTGTAGAACGACGCCGGGTTCGCCGGAGCGTTGACTGTAGAGGTCGAAGAGAAGGGCGTCGTCCACGTGTTCGCCCACGAGAGCGTCCCGTTGAAGCCGTATCCCTGGCCACCGTCTCCGTCGATGTTGTCGAAGCTCACCAGGCGATCGCCGAGGTCCATGAAGATGCAGTTCCGGAATTGCACTCGCGCGTTGTCACGGAACGCCATCGCATGGTCGCCGGCGCCTGGCGCGGGCTGACCGATCACGGTGAAGTTGTAGATCGTCGAGGTCGTGACGGGCTGATAATCGGACTGCTCTGCGCCGTCCATCTCGAACACGTTGTCGCCAACGCCTGACCCTTGCGAAGCGTCCGCGCTGTAGCCCTGCACGATCAGGCCGTACTGCGCCTTGCCTCGCCACCCTTGATCGACATCGAGCGAGTCATCGCCGACGTTCCAGATGTTGACGTACTTGAGATTGACCGTCCCTCCCCAGATCTCGATGCCGTCGTCCACGTTGTTCATGATGTCGATGTGGTCGATGTCGGTTCCGCGCCCGACACCGCCGAGGGAGAGGCCGTTGAGCTCGTTGTTGAGAGCGACGACCTTCCCACCGTAACGCAGCGACAAGTAGCGGATGGAACCGCTGTCATCATCGTCGTCTCCGCCTCCGTAGAGCACCTTCGTGTCGCCCGGGAATGCGGCAACCAGGCCCTCCATCGACGCCACGTTGCTCGCGTTCGGCGCAGGCGTATTCCCGACGATTGCGTTTTCGGAGATGTAGGCCCTGCCCATGATCGTCAGGTTGCCCCACTCGTTCACGGCTTCACGCCAGATACCGGCCTTTGGATTGCCGCCAACCCAGGTCGCGACGTCGGCCTTCGAAGTCATGATGACCGGCGCCGACTCGGTTCCGTTCACGAAGATCTGTGCACCTCTCGCCACCGCCAGGCTTCCTCCCAGGCCGGTCGTGCTCGCGACGACCGTTCCCGGCTCGATGGTTAGAGTGGCGCCCGGCAGGACGTAGATCTGCTGTTGGAGGTTGTAGGTGTTGTCTGCGGTCCACGTTGTGGATACGGCGATGTCTGCGGTCACGAAGATTTCGGCCGCACGCACGTTGGTCGCCAGGCACAGACCGGCGATGCAACTCAGGATGGTCACGGTTCTGATGCTTTTCACTTGGTCAACTCCTCGACGGATGATTCGCATTGGTGTTGTTCAACTGTCTTGCGATTCGAACTGCAGTCCGATCGCGTACAGGCGGAACTCTAGGCGTGCACTGTCAGAGCAAGGTGAAGAGCGCGCGAGCGTTCGTTCAACCTGCAGTGTGCCCGCGTGATCGTCACCGACGGGACCGGGCCAGGCGTTCAACCTGCTCGAGATAGCGAGCAACGTCCTCTCGTGGCTTGGCCTCCTGCGCACGACGCAAAAGGGGCACGGCGTCGGCGAGGCGACCCAAGCCAACCAATGTTTGGGCGTGACGAATGCGCGCATTGACCTCGAAGTCGGGAAGGCTCTCGGCACGCTCGTAATAGAAGATCGCGCGCTCGTGGTCGCCGCGCCGCCCAAAATGTTGACCAAGCAACATCAGCGCTTCGCCATCGAGTGGATCCAGCTTGACGATTTCGTCCAGGACTTCAGCTGTCTGATCACTACCGACGCCATCGGCCATGCTCAGTCGGGCCTCGAGTTTCAGCAGTTTGTGACGATCGGCATCGAGCATTGCTGTGTCGAAGATGCGGTGGATTTGAGCAGCGACCAGGCGCGCATCACTCGTCGCACCTCGAGCTGCCAGGACTTCGGCCGCGCGCAGCGGTCGGGCCAGCGGTTGTTGCACATCCCTTTCGAGCGCGCGAACGTAGGCACCGGCGGCGAGCCCAGGCAGATTCTCCCCGACGTACACATCGCCTAGAGTGTGCAGTGAATCCACCGTCGAAAGGCCCAGTCGATCGACGGCTTCCAGATTCTCCGCAGCTCTCAAAGGCTGCTTCAGCCCAAGAAACGTGTGCGCCTGAAGTATCCAAAAATCTACCTTCTCAGGATAACGCGCGATCAAGACGTCGAGCAACGCTACACAATCTGCGTACTTCTGCTGCTTGAACGCACAACGCGTCAACCCCAAACGCCACTCTGTGTTCTCGGGTTGCAACAAGAGCGCATTGCGATATGCAGACTCGGCCGGCTGGAAGTCGAGTTTGGATGCGTAGGCGAATCCCATCAATCCGTATGCGTAGGCGTCTCCTCCGCCGAGTTCGATAGTCTTGACGAAAGCCTCGATACCTGCATCGTAGTTGCCGTTGCGCACGTAGATCAGTCCAAGGTTCCGCCAGGCACGGCGAAAGCTCGGGAACTTCGCAACGGCCTTGGTGTAATTGGCCAGTGCCTCCGCGGTCCGCTCCTGCTGGAATTGAACCCCCGCCAACGTGAAATCCAGGATCGCAGAGCATTCGGGCTTCATCAGCTTGCGCAACGTCGCCTCCGCCTGCGCGAGGTCGCCGCCCATGAACGCGCGAACTCTCTCGAGTATCGTCACCTCTTCGGGAGTGACGCGCGGTTCGATGTCAGCGTTGATGCCGTAGGTGCCAACGAATTGCCGTTGGAAGATCGGATCCTTCCAGATGGCCTCCAAGGTCTGCTGTTGCGCCGTCGCAGACAACGCCGGCACGATGATCATTACGGTCTTGGTCAGAGCCGTTGCGATGTTCTTCATGGCACTCATCTCGGTTGAAAACGAATCGGCACTCGCATCTTGCAACTGACGCGCTGGCCGGCCTTGACCGCCGGCTCGAACTTCCACTGTCGGACGGCGTCGAGCGCGGGCTTGTCGAATGCTGGGTTCGTGGACTTCTCGACGCGAGGGTCCACGGTCTTCCCCTGCGCATCGACGACGAAGATCACGCTGACCGTGCCTTCGAGCTTCTGGGATCTCAGCTCGGACGGATACAATGGCGCGCTCTGGTAGATGACGGTCGGTTTCTGATCGATGTCCGCGAGGCTGAATGCACTCTCGAGGGGCTCTTCTAGTACGCCTGCTTGTCCAGTGCCGCCGATGCGTCCTCCCGACGCAAAGCTCATGGCATCGCCAAAAGACCCGTCTCCCGCGTGACCGTTCAACGCGGCTTCGATAGCGCCCAGGCTCACAGCATCCAGAGCCGGCGTGTTCGCCAACGATTCCGCATCTGAGCTTCGGGCGAGATCGACGGCGTCAGGGGGCTTCTCGGATTCTGCTTGCATAGACTCCGGTTCCTCTGGCGCTGTCTCTGTGGACTCCTGAGTTGCCGGCGCTGCGATCTCGTCGAGGATCTCCACCATGGTGACCGATCGTGATCCGGACTCGGATTTCGGAAACAGGATGCCTCCGAACAACAACGCGAACGCGTGCAGTATTACTGCGGACACGATTCCTAGAACCCATGCAACCTTCACTTCTTCTCCGTGTTGATTCCCACTTTGGCGATTCCTGTCTTCTTGACCTGGTCCAGAACAGCCACCACGTACTTGAAGTCCGCGCCACCGTCGCTGTTGATCACCACCTTCGGATCCTTCACGCCGGCCTTGAAGGCCTGCAGCTTCATGGATAGTTGCGCGATCGTGATCTTGTCCTTGTTGAAGAACACCTCGCCTTTTTCGTTCACACTCAGCGTTACAGCCTTCTCCAGCTCCTGCTGATCGCCGAGGGAGGCAGCACTCCCGGCAGTGGGCAAGGCAACCTGCACACCCTGGTTCTTGGTCATGGACAGCGAAACCATGATGAACGTCGCCAAGAGAAAGAAGATGATGTCGATCAACGGGATGATTTCGATACGAGCCCGTTTGCGACCGCTGCGGCTGGATGATCCGTGCATGACAGGCCCTCTACATCCCTACGAGTTCGCGTCGCACTGAACCGGACGGTGGGGCCGGTGAGTTTGGCGGGACGGTCGTCTGTCCCTGCACCATGAGTTCGAGTTGAGCCGAAGCGGATTCGATCTCATGCTGAGCTTCGTCCATGCGAGCATTGAGGAAGTTGAAGGGCAGGAGGGCCGTGATGGCGATTCCCAGTCCGAAGGCTGTTGCAATCAGCGCTTCAGCAATGCCGCCCGTGATCGCGCCGGGAGAACTCAAGTCGCCGCCGATAATGGAGAAGGAACCCATCATCCCGGTTACGGTGCCGAGTAGTCCGAGCAGAGGCGCCAGAGTGATTACCGTGTCCAGAATCGGTATGCCGCGGCTGAACCTTTTCATCTCCAACCCGCGCGCGTACTCGAGAGCATTGCCCAGCGAACTCTCCCTGTGCCCCAACGCGTAGCTGAGGGCGCGCACGACGTAGAAGTTCGACATCGCGCCGTGCTTCACAGCGCCCTCGATGTCGCCGCGCTTGACGTATGCGAAAAAACCTTCTAGCGCGCGCGGGTCTCGCTTGCGTTTCTCGTTCATCAGAAAGATCAGGCGCTCGATCACGGTACCTAGCGCCAGCACCGATGCCACCAACAGTGGCCACATGATCGGACCGCCTTTTTCGAAAATGTGAATGATGTTCGTGCGTTGTACGAGCGCCTTCAATGCACCGCCGCGCGAGGGATCGAGCGGCATGGAACCTTCCCCCGTGTTCACAAGCGACGCGATCCCGGCCTGCAGCGCGCCATCGAGCGGACGAATCAGAGGGTTCATGGATCCCGTCTGCGGAATCACGACACCCGCCAATTCGCCGGCGCTGGCTACAAACAGTGCGACCGGTCCCAAGAGTGCGAACTGTCCTTTGACGACCGCCCCCTGCGGATCCACACCCACGCCGGCGAAGCGCATGCCCCCCATCGCGTCGAAGATTCGCGTCACGGAGACGTCTACGAGGGCCAATTGACGCTCGAAACGCTCCATCGTGCTCAGGCTGGTGTTCTCGGTTGCCTGCCTGGCGGCGTCGAGTTGCGAGCCGCAGTACTGCAACTCGCTCACATGGATCTTCGTTTCGAAGGTGCGCGCATACTCGTCGAGCAGGTTTCCGACGTAGGACAGCTCATCTTGGCGCTGCTTGATCTGAATCTTCGCGTTGGTCGTCTCCAAGCTGCTCTCGTCAACACTGCGCATGATCCGCTCGTGTTCGCGCCGCGCTTCCGCGACGCGCTCCTCCAGACTCGAAAGCTGGTTAGCTAGCGGAAGTTTCTCGCCAGCGATCTGATCGCGTAGCCGACTGAGTTCGTCGATGCTGTTGTCAAGCTCCAGCCTGGCAGAGGCGGACACCCGACTCAGCGGCGCTTCGGACTGTTGCGCGACTGTCGGCACCACGAGTGTGGTCAATGCCAGGAGACATAGGCTGCGGGTATTCTTCATTGGATCCTCGTCGGTAGCGCCACAAACGCTGGTGTGTGTTTGCCTTGAAGGATGTCCATCGCAGTCATCACTTCACCGGCGATCGAAGGCGCCGACTCCCAAGTCCATCCATCCGCGCCTGGCCGACCGATACCAGCCTCTCCTCCTGGACTGACGTAGTAGGCCTGCGTCAGCCCGACGTACAGCGTGCGCACCTCCGAAGGCTTGCCGCTCGTCAGGTTGCGCACTTCATAGCCGGTCTGAATCTCGGTGTTGTCCTTGTTGACCTCGTTCAGGATCCCGAGCACATTCTGGAAGCGCTCCGGAAACGAGGCGCGCGTGTTGTGCGGATCTTCCGGCATGCGCCCGATGAGCGGCTGAAGACGCACCTGTGCCGGCTCAGGCAACGACTTGTAGAGGCGCCTGATCTCACCTTCCAACCGTGTCACGGTTGCAGTCAGATGTTCACCAGCAGCCCGGACTTCGATTTCTGTCGCGTGAAGTTCAGCGCGACGATCTCGCGCTTCACGCTCGCTCTCACGAGCGGTCTTCGACTTCTCCTGCAGGGAGGCAAGTTCTTGGGAGAGCAGTTCGACTCGGCCCGCGAGAACCTCGCGCGCCTGCTGCCAGTCGTTGCGCTCTTTGGTGATGATCTGCTGCGTCTCGATCCATTTGCCGAGGACGGCGCGTGTTTCGTCCAACGTCGGCGGCGTCTCGCCATCTGCAGTCATCGCGCCGAGGGCAATGAATCCCAACGGAAACGTCAGTGCGAGCGAAGAACAGACATCTTGCATTCTAGTTCTCATGGTTTGCGTTTCATCCTTTGTCGGGTGAATCAGAAGCTGACCGTCAGCGCGAGTGAGTACTCGATGCCTTTCGTGTATGAGGTCTTCGTGACGTCGTCACCGATGTAGCGCGAGCGGTACACCTCTTCGATATCGGGATTCAGCAGGTTCTTGGCCTGCAACTGCAACTTCACGTGCTTCCCGAGGTTCTGCGACAGGCTCAGGTTCAGCGTGCCGTACTCCTTGGCGTAGACACTAGGCACGAAATTTCCGTTAGCCTGTCCTGCGCCGGCAACGAGCGTGTCACCTTGCACGGTATAGAAGAGTGCGACTTGGGTGCGCGTCGGCGCGTAGTCGTAGGTCACGAAGATGTTGTAAATGTGCTCGGGAGCATTCGACATCTCGCGGCTTGTGAGCGGCGCTGCGATTCCAGGTGACGCGAACTCGGCGGCTTCCTCGTCCGGCAGAGTTACGCGCGAGTCGATCAACGTCCCGTTGGCGCCGACGGTGACTCCGTCGAGCTCGTCCCACAGGCGGCCCAGGTCCTGGCGCACTTCGAGTTCGACACCTGTCAGACGCCCTTTGGGGTAGTTGACTGGAGTTGTGTAGTTGAACGCTGCAAGGCGTTGCACATACTCGATGGGCTGGTCGATATCCTTCCTGAATACCGATGCGGAAACGAGTCCGCCTTCATACGGCGTGTAATCGACGCGCAAGTCGTAATTCTGCAACGTACTCATTTCCAAGTCGGGATTGCCGATGAAAATTGGTCCGCCCAGGAATTCCTGTTGCAAGATGGGCGTGAGCTCCTTGAAGGTCTGCCTCGCAACCGTCTGACTGTACGACGCGCGCAGAGTGACCTTGTCGGACGCCTTGTAGAGCAGACCGATCGCGGGCAGCACGTCGCTCTGCTCGAAAGCCACGTCTGCGTCGCCGGGATTGAGAGCCACTGGTGCCGTCGCCCCGGGTGGAAACCACGTCGCGTTTGCTTCCGGTCGATTTTCGATTCCGATCTCTATCGACTCGAATCGCGCACCACCGTTGATGCTCAGGTCTGGAGTCAGCGGCAGGTCCATCATTCCGTACCAAGCTTGGATGTCCTGCGAACCGGAATAGTCGACATCGAACTCGGATGCCGAAATCGGATGGCTTTCTGAGGGGAATACCGCACTCCAGGGTTGGTCGAACTTGCCCTCGAACGAGGCGCCGGCATCGCCGAAGTTGCTAAACGTGTCTTGGTTGAACCTACGGTCGACGTCGTCGCCGAACACTCCGAGTTTCACGTAGCCTTCAGTCTCCGACCATTGTTCGAACGGCAGCTTGAGGTTGACTGCGTACTGCGTGCTCTCTTCATCGATCGTCTTGAAGATTCGCTGGGCATTGCCGAGGTTGAAGTTCGCGGCCGGTTTGTACGGAAACCAGGTGGCCGGCGTGGTCGACGGCGGCAAGAACGGCGGAAAGCCTGGATTGAACGAAGCGGCATGCCACAGTGCGCCGAACTGACGCTTGTCGGGTTGGTCGAGATCGGCCGAACTGAAGGCAATGCTCCAGTCGAGTTCAGGGCGCTGGAACTTGAAGACCTTTCCCAGAACGAACTCTTGCACGGGCAAGGTATGCCGGCCGTTGAACTGAAGTGTCTGCGTCGTGCGCTCTTCGTGCTCTAGCGTTTCGGTACGGATGTAGGGTGCTGCATTCAGATCGGCCGGTTCGTTGCCCGTACCCGTCGGATCGTTCGGGTCGTAGTTGGGGAAAAAGTACCTCTTGCCGCGCGTGTCTTCAGCGAGAGTCGCTGTGTCTTCCTCGTTGCGGGTGTACAGGTAGGTGAGCCCAAACTTGTGGTTCTCGCCCTCGATTCCGAATGTGCCGAGTCCACCCCAGCGCAAAGACTCGGACGCCCTTGTGACATCGAACAGTGCTGTCTTGAAGTCTCCGTCGGAGGGCGTGCCCTGAATGGTCTCCGGCGTCATCGGATCACCCGGGTTCACGACCCAGTACGAATCGTCACGTCCCCGTGAGCTGAATGAACTGTCGCGCTCATAGAACAGGCTGCCGAATCCGCCGATCTTGATGCCGTTGTCGAGCACATGTCGGCCGCCGCCCGACAACGACCATTTGTGATCGACTGGCGCCCCAGACTCGGTAACCCCCATCGCACCGATCCAGTTCGCGCCCAGATCGTCGGTTTGAATGCGCTGAGGCCCGGCGTCGAACTTGAGGAAGTCACTCCTGCCGGTGACCTGTGAATTGCCGCCAATCTGGCCTTTTACCTGGAAGCTCGCCTCGTCCGGTATGCCCTTCAAGCGTACGTTCACGGCGCCTCCCGAGGCGTCACCTTGTTGGTCCGGCGTGAACGTCTTGCTGACTTGCAGGCTCTCGATGACTGCTGCCGGGAACTGATCGAGCTCGACCGCTCGCTTGTCCTCGTCAGCCGTCGGCAATCGCACGCTGTTCATCTGTGAGCTCACATACCGGTCAGGCAATCCACGAATCACTGCGTACTTGCCGTCCTGAATGGAGGCACCAGCCACGAGACGCAAGCCTCCAGCCGCGTCGCCTGCGCCTGCGCGACTCATCAAGTCAGACCCGATCGAGTCGAGCAGAGTCGGGCTGTCAAAGCGCAGCCTCAAGAGGGAGGCTTCGGTTCCAGCGCCCAATTGAAGGATGTCCTGGACGACAAATTCGTCCATGTCCGTGAACTCACCCGCGAGTGCGATGTCGAGGTCGGTCAACTGCCCGCTACGCACGATGACATCGGCGCGCACTTGCCGCGCGTAACCATCCTTGGAAAACACCAGCGTGTACACGCCGACAGGTACCTGGGCGAAGTTGAAGTTCCCGAGATCGTTCGTCACCACTCGTGCACCCGCCTCGACCAAGGTCACCGTCGCGCCTGGCATCGCCACGTTGAAGTCGGAGTCGCGCACGACTCCGCGGATGGCTCCGGGCGGGTTTGGGGATTGTGAAGCGAAGGACAAGGGAATCATGCTGACAAGCAACATCCAACTGGTTGCTCCCCACGTCTTGACGGTAGACCACATCTCGTCTGGCTCGGGCGAACGGGATTCCGCGAACGCGATGCCCGGAAGTTAGACGGCGAGTGTGAGGATCGAGTGAACGGCCGCAGGGGATGTGGTCAAGATGTAAGACGGCATGAGGATCACGAGAAGGCCACAGGGCGCGTGCTGATCAACGGCGTCTTGATCAGTTCCTGATGATCCAGGTGACGGCGCTCCCGAGTTCGTTTCCGGGTCGAGTGGTGTTCAGCCCTCAATCGAGTCTCGATCTCAAGCCCTGGAAGTTGCGTGCCGATAGCGACGAGCATGCGCTCCAGCCTCGTTTCCTTTGTGCCAGTGCTTGCCTTCCTATCGCTAGTCGTGTCGTCGTCGTGTCGTTCCCTTTGCCGCGACGACGCGCGTGCCTGGGACGACGAAGTCGAAGTTCGCTTCCACAACGGACTGGCCCTCGACGAAGGGCGTGAGTGTGAGCCGGATCGTGCTGCAGCGGCGCGTTGGTATCGGAGCGCGGCGGAGGAGGGACACGCGCCTGCGCAGACGAATCTAGGTTTGCTCTACTACACAGGCTCTGGCGTCGTTCAGTCGTTCCGCGAAGCCGAGCGTTGGTATCGCAGAGCAGCCGAACGCGGCTATGCTCCAGCCCAAAGCAATCTCGGCGTGATGTTGCTGCTGCGTCAGTGTGAGCGTGACGATGTAGAGGAGGGTCAGCATTGGCTCCGGCTTGCGGCTGGCAGCGGACACATCCGAGCAGCGAGCCTGCTTGGAGCCGCGCTTGAGAAGGGCATCGGTTCGGATGTAGATCTCGCCGGTGCCGCACACTGGTATCGAATCGCCGCCGAACACGGTGACGCACAAGCACAGTATTCGCTCAGCCTGCTCTACTTCCGAGGCGCTGGCGTCCCGGCCGACGACAACACCGCACAGGAGTGGTTGCGAAGGGCAGCGGATCAGGGCCTCAGCGACGCTCAATTCCTGATGGGTTGGCTGCGGGCCGGCGGAGAATCAGCTGCTGTTGCTGCGCAGTGGATCACGCTCGCAGCAGAGCAAGATCTGCCGGTTGCGTGCGCTACGCTCGCTCGGATGCATCTCACCGGACACGGTGTTGTCCGCGACGACGCCCGCGCTGCCCAGTGGATGTTGCGTGCCGCCGAGGGCAAATTGCCCGAAGCTCAGTACGACCTGGGATTGATGTACTTGAAGGGCATCGGCTTTGACCATGATCCGCAGATGGCCATGACCTGGATTCAGCGTGCTGCTGAGCAGGGATTGGCGGACGCTCAGGTCAAGCTCGGGATGATGTACGAGCACGGAAGTGGGACGCCGGCGGACCCGATCCTCGCGTGCCTGTGGTATAGCCTGAGCGCGGCGCAAGGGAGTCGAGCTGCTATCAGCGAGCGCGACCGCATACGCACCCATCTGACCAGCGCTCAACATGCCGCGGTCGACGAGCTCCTGTCGCACTGACGGCGCAGTATGAGTCTCCGCTTCACACGCGAGGACTCACCGGGTGTTCAAACCATCGCAGCTGCGATTCAAGCACTTTGGGCGCATGCAAACAGGGCGGTGCTTGCCCGATTGGCATTCGTGGGAGTGCCTCGTCGGCAGATCGTTCGCGCTAGATCGCTAGCGCGCCAATTCGTCACACGCCGCATCGAGTAAGGCGTTGAACGCGGCGGGGTCTTCGAGCATCGGATAGTGCCCGACCGAGGGGATCAAACGCGCATCGAAGCGCTTGGCGTGTCGGCGCCCCGCCTCGAGGTTCGTGGGGACTCGTTCGCTCGAATTGAGACAACGCACAGGCAGTGTCGTGACGTCGAGCGCAGCGGCGACATCGTAGTGGAACATCGAATCGAGCAGAGCCAGTCCGATGTTGCGCGGCAGCGACGTCACTTGTGCCGTGATGTACTCGACCAGCTTCGGATTGCGTTTGGGCGCGAAGAACGACTTGCGCACCATCTTCTCGGCCGAGCCGCGGTAGTCGCGACGCCAGAGATCTATCAGGCCGCTGATCTGGTCGGCGGTCATCCTCGTTTCGACGTCGTGGAATGTGTCGACCGGAACGAGCGCCAGGACGCGACCGGGCATCTCGCGCGCGGCCTCGAGGATCACCGGGCCGCCCATCGAGTGCCCGACGAGGATGACGCGCTGTGCGCCGATCGCATCGCACACGCGGCTCACGTCGCTGCCGTAGGCCTCCATCGTCCAGGTCGTGCGATTCTTGCCCGACAGGCCGTGGCCGGGCAGATCGATCGACACCGCTCGACGGCGCTGCGCTGCGTGCTTCAGCGCGGTCTCGAAATGCGTCGAATCGCAGCCGAATCCGTGCACGAAAACGACCGTCGGATCGCCGTGCTCGGCGCCTGCGACGCGATAGTGAATTGCGACACCATCCAACGCCGTCGCCACGTTCACGGCGTTCTCGCGCGGCGCGTGCGCAGGCGTAGACGACTTGCAGGCACACGCGATCACGGCGAATGCGCACGCGGCGACGAGCATGGCCCAGGTGGACATCGCCAGCAAGCTAGCGCTTCGGCGGCTCGATCGCACGCGCGGCACGCACACCGATTCGTAAGTCGACGTTGTCGCGCGCCACTGCCTCGCGCGCGGCCGAGCGCAAACCGGCGGCGGAACTGGCATAGCTGCCTCCGCGCGCGCAGCGCAGGCCGTTCTCGCTGAAGTTCCGCTCGCCCTCCGCGCCTGACGGGGGTGTGGTGTAAGGCCCAAAGACGTCGCGCGTCCACTCCGCGACATTGCCGTGCACATGCACGAGTCCAAAAGGATTCGGGCGCAGCGCATCGACGGGCTCCGTCTCGGCGGCTCGCGTGTCCAGGCTCGCACGCGCTCCGTTGGCAACGCCCCGCAATGTGCCGGGTTCGGCACCGCACCACCAACGCGTCGTCGTTCCGGCGCGCGCTGCGTATTCCCACTGAGCTTCGGTCGGCAATGTGAGCCCGACCTGTAATGCGACGCGCTCGGCCTGGGTCCACGACAACGACCGCGCCGGTGCCAAAGCGTCCGCGGACAGCGGCTCGTCGCCCTGCAACCGCGCCCACTGCGCTTGCGTCGTTTCGAATCTGGCGATGAAGAAGGCCTCCAGTGTGACCGGCGTCAGCGGCATTTCGTTCGCTTCCGCACTCGGATCGGTGCGCGGTCCGGACGGTTGGCCGGGAACCGGTCCTTGAGAGCCCATGTGAAAAGTTCCGGCCGGAACGAGCACGAGCACGATGCCGGTTGCATCGTCGAGCACGAGTCTGCCGGTCGCGTCGCGCACGGCCGGAGTGCCGCTCGCGACGTGCGCGAACTCGTGCAGACCGCTCGCGGGGTCGGCGCCGAGCGGAACCAGACCGAACTGCGGTTCCAGTACGAGTCCGCGATAGGCCGGCGTGCGCGCAGGATCGGATATCGCGGCGATCGCCGTCCGCCACGCGTCCGCGGCTTCGATCAGGCTCGCACGTGTGATGCGTCGTGATTCCTCGAGCCGACGCGCGACATTCGCGATCGTGCCCAGGCCCGGATAGGGATCGCGGAAGCGCGTGAGGCGATCGACGAGTTCGGAGAGCGCGTCCACGCGCCACAGGGCATCGGCGTCGGTTTCGCCGGCGTGACGCAAACGCTCCAACTCGGCGGCGTGCACGGGAGCGCGCGCGGCGAGTTCTTCGGCGCGCTGCAACCAGCTCGTGAACTTGGGCTCCAGCTCCGGCCTCGCCGGCCAGAGTTCTGCGGCCTGGTGTTCGAGTTCATCCAAGCGCCGCAGATCACCCAGCCGCTGGAGCTCGCCAGCGCTCTTGCCTTGCGAGTAACTGAACCACGAAGCGACGACAGTCAGCGCCACCACCGCTATGACGACCGTCGTGGCCGTGGCACGGTTGCGCGCGATCCACTTGCGCAACTCGGGCCAGCGACCGCCCTCGTGCGCAGCGACGACGCGGCCCGTCATGTAGGCGCGCAGATCAGCGGCCATCGCTTCCATGCTCGCGTAGCGACCGTCGGGCGAGCGCACCATCGCTTTCTTCGCGATCGCGATCAGCTCCGGCGCAGCGCTCGAGAATTCCTCCAACTTGCGCGGTGGTGCTGCGCGCACCGCATCGATCAGCGCACGACCGTTGCCGCCTTCGTGCTCGGCGTAGGGACTGCGGCCCGCGAGCAGTTCGTAGAGAATCGAGCCGAGTGCGTAGACATCGGCACGCGGCCCGACGTCGTGCGCCGTACCCTTGGCCTGTTCGGGCGCCATGTACGCAGCGGTGCCGACGACGGCGCCAGAATCGCCGTCCTCGAGTTCACTCAAGACGCGCGCCAGGCCCCAGTCCATCACGTAGGTCTCGCCAAAACGCCCGATCATCACGTTGGCGGGCTTGAGATCGCGGTGGACGACGCCCTGCGAGTGCGCGAAGGCCAGCGTGTCGCACACGCGCAAGAGGACTTCCAACACGCGAGCTTGCGTCCAACCTTCTTTCTCGTCGCGCGTGAGCGCCAGGATCTCCGACAGCGAGCGGCCGCGCACGAGCGGCATCGTGAAGTACAAGCGGCCATCGGCGTCGACGCCGATGTCGTGCACCGGGACGATTCCGGGGTGATCCAGGCGACCCGTCAGACGCGCTTCGAACAGAAAACGCCGCAGCAAGCGTCCGTCGGGAGCGCTGCCGGCTCCGGCGTTTTGCATGCGAATGACTTTCATCGCCAGGTCGCGCTGCAGGTCGTCGTCGAACACACGCCAGACTTCGCCCATTCCGCCGCGGGCGAGTCGCTCGCGCACGCTGTAGCGTCGTCGACGATGTTCGGGTGACGACAGGCGTTCTAGATCGGCGCGCGTCGCCACGTCTTGAGGCGTGCGCGAGTGCTTCAGCTCGTGCTCGAGCTCATCGATCGCCGATTCGCTGACCTGCATCCCGCCGAGCAATCGATCGATCGCCTTCCAGTTCCGATGTAGAGCGCGCAGTTCGTCGCCGATGTCTTCGTGCGCCGCGAACTCGCGCTCGAAATCGACGACCTCGCCCCGGTCGTGTCGCGCGATGATCTCGGCGAACGCGGCGGTGGCTGCAGGGGTAAACGACGATTCTTTCGCGCCCGACATGGGCGCTGCAGTGTACGCGGAGGGCCCCAGGACCCGTGGGGGCCGATCGTTTCGGCCGGAGTCACCAGTTTGGACGCGGCTGCGACCGATCTAGACCAGGATGCAGACCCAGGTGATCGCCTCCTGTTTGTGCGGACTGCTGCTCGTCGCGTGCGGTGGACAGCCCCGTCCGAGTGCGCCCAGCGTCGCCTTGCAGTTGGACTTCGAGGAGTCCACCGGTCCGGCCGCCTGGGTCGATGTGCGACACGAAGCGACGACGACGGGGATCACATTCGAGAACGGCGTCACGGGCAAAGCGATTCACTTCGACGGCTCGGGCGCGGGCGTCGACATCCAGCCCGTCGATCAACTGCCCCTCTCTGAAGCCTTGACGCTGGAGCTGAACGTCAAAGTCGACAACTGGACGAATCCGTATCAAGGCAGCGCGCGGATCCAGAGCATCGTCTCCCACTCCGACAATTTCTCGATCTCCGTCCTGCCGACGTCTTGGAAGTTCCGAGCGGACCTGCGCACGAGCGGCGGCAAGTTCGAGCTGACCGGCGGCTCTGTTCGACTCGGTGCGTGGCAGCACGTTGCGCTCGTACTCGATCATGAAGATGGACTGGCGCGTTTGTACGTCGACGGCCAGGTCGTCGATCAGCGTGAAGTGCGCGGCAACGTCGTCTTGCAGACCGGTGTTCCGCTGCGCATTGGAACCTGGTTCAAGCAGAATCAAGCGTACTGCGGTGCCGTCGATTCGTTGCGCATCTGGCAGCGCGCGGTCGCTGCCGGAGAAATGCGTGATCGCGCAGCAGCGCTCACTCGCAATCGTCCTTGATGTCGTGCGTCGACACACGTGTGACCGTCGTGTGTGATGCGCTGAGTGTCATGAGTGCGCCTGTTGCGTGTTTGAATTCCGCGCTGTGATCGAGTATCATGCTCCGCGTTCACGGCAGATTGGTGCTGCGCCGCAGAGGCCGCACCGCATTGAAAGGATTTTGCACATGACCGAGACCATCGATTACGCGACAGACATCAAGAAGTACACGCCGAAGGTGAACGACGCCGCCGTCAAGGGCATCGTCAAGCACCTCGGAATCGCGCTCCAGAGCAAGGACGCGTCGCTGGTCTCCGCTTCGGACCCGACGGAACTCGCGCGCGTGCGCGACAGCTGGCTCAAGAAAAAGCTGGGCCTCACCGACAGCGACGAACAACTCGACGCTTCGGTCAAGTGGGCGGTCGAGAAGATGAAAGACGACCGCAGCAAGTCGCGCGTCACCGTCTACTACCTGCTCGCCGAAAAGTACGGCAAGCTGGGCATGTTCAACGGCTGATCGCTGCCTGAACGCCAGGTTCATGAAAACACCCGGGCCGCCTGGCTCGGGTGTTTTTGTATCCTGCGGGCGTACAAAGTGAGTTCCCTGAACGCGGGTGACAGTCGATGAAACCTCCGCCCCAAGGCTGGCCGCGCATCGCGCCCAGCATCAACTACAAGCACGCGCGCTCGGCCATCGATTGGCTGTGCAAGGCCTTCGGTTTCGAAGTGCAGCTGCTGGTCGAGGGACCGAATGGCGAGGTGCACCACTCGCAGCTCACCTACGGCGAGGGCTTGATCATGGTCTCCGAGGAGGCGCAAAACTCCGCGCACCCCGAGCGCACGCAGCGCAAGTCACCACTCTCGGTCGGCGGCGCGAACACGATCGGCTTGATGCTGTTCGTCGATGACGTCGATGCACATTGCTCGCACGCGCGAACCGCCGGCGCGAAGATCGTGAGCGAACCGAAGAACACCGACTACGGCCCTGGCTACTGGGAAGACCGCGGCTACGAGGCCGCCGATCCCGACGGCCACCACTGGTGGTTCATTCAACGCATTCGCGGTCCCGCCTGATCGGACACATCCGGGTTCGGCTGCATCGATCTGCTGTTGAATACGGTGCCAGAGCACTTTCATCACACTTCGCCCAGCGCGGTCGACGGAGGAATACGTTGCCAGTGCAATTCTTCCCCGACTCGCCGGCGTAGGACGGACGAACGTACGG
>JAEUIA010000068.1 GCA_016795245.1 Planctomycetota bacterium
ACCGCTGTTCGCAACGCGGCAGCGAATCGCGATGTCTCGATCCAGGCCCGGCACCGCCGCCCCCCCCCCCCCCCCCCCCCACAACACCCCCCCCCCAGCAACCCACCCCCCAGAAGACCCAGCACCCCCGCGCCCCGCGCCGGGGGCGCTCCCCCCGGGTCGCCCGGGGGGCCGCGGCCGGGGGCCCCGGGTTACGGGGGGGGTTGGGGTTGGTCGGCGGGGGTGTTTGGGGGGGGGGGGGGGGGGGGGGGCGGTGCCGGGCCTGGATCGAGACATCGCGATTCGCTGCCGCGTTGCGAACAGCGGTGAGTTGCGCCAGTGCGACGAATCGCGAGGTTTTGTTTCGGGCACGGTAGAGGCATCCGAACGACGGGGGCGAGGACGGCGGGAGTGGAGGCTGACTTGGTACCCCGGTACCCGTTCGGGGGGGGGCTCTCCGTGAGATTTGGCGCGCGAGGCAGATGAAGGAAGGGCGAAGCAGGCTGAGGCGCAACGGCATTCGCAGGCGTGCTCCGCAGCGCCGGCCCGCGGCTCGAGTCACGCGGAGTACCGCGTGGCTCGAGCCGCGGGCTCAGGGGAAGACTGGGGTAGGAGGATGTCGGACTGGGAGTGGTGAGGGGCGGGGTTGGGGGGGGGGCGGTGCCGTGCCTGGATCGAGACAGCGCGATTCGCTGCCGCGTTGCGAACAGCGGTGAGTTGCGCCAGTGCGGCGAATCGCGAGGTTTTGTTTCGGGCACGGTAGGGGCATCCGAACGACGGGGGCGAGGACGGCGGGTGGGGAGGCTGAATTCGAATCGTGATCGCGTGACGCTGGGCCGGGCTGCGGTCGCCGGGTGGATTCGTGCGGCGTCGGACTGGCGTTCGGGGGGGCGGAGCTGTCGGCGTCTCTGCGGGCCCGCGGTGGCGTGGGCGGCTGGTGGGGTCGGTTTGGGCTGCAGTTCGGGTTCAGGCTGCGGGTCTTGGCTCACCCGATGGGTCCGGCGAGTGGAGCTGGAGCGCGGTCGTTCAGGAAGTCGCAGTTGCCGTTCGCGGGAGTGGCGCCGGCGCTGCCGTCGCGATCCTGCACGGCCTCGGGATGCTTGGAAATCCTGCGCGGGCCCCCGTTTGCGGCCTTCCAGGCTTGCACCGGGGGGGTCGGGCCGCATAAAACCTTCGCGCCTTTTTCTGGCCTCTTGCAGCTCCTAGGAGACCGATGATCCCCCCCATTTTTGCCACGGCGACCGCCGCCCTCACCTCAGCCGCCAGCCTCGAAGGCGGTGCTCACAAGAGCGAGATCGACCTGCTCCTCCCTGACCTCGCGAAGGTCACCTTCCTGGGGGGCGTGAACGGGCACAACCTGCTGATGTACGGGCTCGGCATCTGCCTCCTCGGCATCGTGTTCGGCCTCGTCATCTACAGCCAGCTCAAGAACATGGCCGTGCACAAGGCCATGCTCGAGATCTCGGAGCTGATCTACGCGACCTGCAAGACCTATCTGATCACGCAGATCAAGTTCATCATCGTCCTGCAGCTCTTCATCGGCGCGGTGATGGTGTTGTACTTCGGCTTCCTCGCGAACCATCTCGATCCCGAGACCGGGCAGATGGTCAAGGGCCTGTCGTTCGGCCGGGTCGCGGTCATCATTCTGTTCAGCCTGATCGGCATCGCCGGTTCGGTGGTCGTGGCGTGGTTCGGTATCCGCGTCAACACGTTCGCGAATTCGCGCACGGCCTTCGCAGCACTGCGCGGGAAGCCCTTCCCCTGCTACCAGATCCCGCTCAAGGCCGGCATGTCGATCGGCATGCTTTTGATCTCGGTCGAGCTGCTTTTGATGCTGCTCGTCTTGCTCTTCATCCCGGCTGACCTGGCCTATCCGTGCTTCATCGGCTTCGCCATCGGTGAGTCGCTGGGCGCTTCGGCGCTGCGCATCGCGGGCGGTATCTTCACCAAGATCGCCGACATCGGCTCCGACTTGATGAAGATCGTCTTCAACATCAAGGAAGACGACGCGCGCAACCCGGGCGTGATCGCGGACTGCGTCGGCGACAACGCCGGCGATTCGGTCGGCCCGACGGCCGACGGCTTCGAGACCTACGGGGTCACGGGCGTCGCGCTGATCTCGTTCATTCTCCTGGCCGTTCCCAGCGTCGACATCCAGGCCAAGCTGATCGTGTGGCTCTTCGCCATGCGCATCATGATGGTCATCGCGTCGGGCGTCTCGTACTTGATCAACGAAGCGATCGCCAAGGCGAGGTACCAGAACGTCGACAAGATGGACTTCGAAGCGCCGCTCACGTTCCTCGTGTGGCTGACCTCGATCGTTTCGGTCGGCATCACCTACGGCGTCTCGTACCTGTTGATCCCCGACCTGGCCGGCAATTCCGACCTGTGGTGGCAGCTCTCGACGATCATCACTTGCGGCACGCTCGCGGGTGCGATCATCCCCGAGGTCATCAAGATCTTCACGTCGACCAAGTCCGGTCACGTGCGCGAATGCGTCGAAGCTTCGCGTGAGGGCGGTGCCTCGCTCAACGTGCTCGCCGGTCTCACGGCCGGAAACTTCAGCGCGTACTGGATGGGTCTCGTCATCGCCGGCCTGATGGGCATCGCCTACTGGGTTTCGATGTCGTTCCCGTCGACGCTGATGCTGGCACCGGCCGTGTTCTCGTTCGGCCTCGTCGCGTTCGGATTCCTCGGCATGGGCCCGGTGACGATCGCTGTCGACTCGTACGGTCCGGTGACGGACAACGCGCAGTCGGTGTACGAGCTGTCGTTGATCGAAGAGATCAAGGACGTCAAGGCCGAGATCAAGCGCGACTTCAACTTCGACGCCGACTTCGCCAAGGCCAAGCACTCGCTCGAGGAAAACGACGGCGCGGGCAACACCTTCAAGGCGACCGCCAAGCCGGTGCTCATCGGTACGGCCGTCGTCGGTGCGACGACCATGATTTTCGCGACGATCATGACGTTGACGCGCGATCCCGTCACGGGCGAGGGCCTCAAGGCCAACCTCGACAAGCTGTCGCTGCTCAACCCGCCGTTCCTCCTGGGCATGATCCTCGGGGGTGCTGTCATCTATTGGTTCACGGGTGCGACCACGCAAGCCGTTTCGACGGGCGCCTACCGCGCGGTCGAGTTCATCAAGAAGAACATCAAGCTGTCGGGGAGCAACAAGGCCTCGATGGAAGACTCGAAGAAGGTCGTCGAGATCTGCACGCAGTACGCGCAAAAGGGGATGTTCAACATCTTCTTGACCGTGTTCTTCTCGACGCTCGCCTTCGCGTTCCTCGATCCTTTCTTCTTCATCGGCTACCTGATCGCGATCGCGCTCTTCGGCCTGTTCCAGGCGCTCTTCATGGCCAACGCCGGTGGAGCCTGGGACAACGCCAAGAAGGTCGTCGAAGTCGAGCTGAAGCAGAAGGGCACGCCGCTGCACGAGGCGGCGGTCGTCGGTGACACGGTCGGTGACCCGTTCAAGGACACGAGCTCCGTGGCCATGAACCCGGTCATCAAGTTCACGACCTTGTTCGGTCTGCTGGCGGTCGAGCTCGCGGTCGGCATCCACGCCGACGGCAACGCCATGTTGACCCACATCCTGGCCGTCGTGTTCTTCTTGATCTCGACCGTGTTCGTGTGGCGCTCGTTCTACGGGATGCGCATCAAGTCCTGAGGTCGCTCGTCTCGTCGTCGCGCTCTTTCGCGCGACAGACCAGGGAGGGGAGTGGAGCTGAGTCCTTCAGTTCCGCTCCCCTCCCTTTTTCGTCGCGCATCCGGCTGCGACGTGACCGCGACCCTGAGGCCGGCAGTCCCGGCCCCCGCTACTCCCCTCGCACGTCCGCCTTCTTGTCCGTGAGCCGGACGACCAGGACATACAACCCGAGCAGCACGAGCACTCCAGCGATGATGGGCAAGGACTTCGCCTTGAGCGCCCGCATCAACGCCTCCGGGTCCTCCATCAGCTGCGGCTCCGATCCCAACACTTCATTCCCAAACCACACGAGCACCGTGCACCAGATCGCCGACCCGATCGTCGTCGCAATCGTGTACGGCACGATCCGCATGCGCACGATCCCGGCCGGAATACCGATCAAGTGCCTCACGACCGGCAACAACCGCGCGAAGAAGACGCCACCTGTCTCATAACGCGCCAAGAACCTCTCCGCGCGCTCCAGCTTCTCGGGCGAGACGAAGAACCACTTGCCGTGCTTCAAGAGAAACGGCCGTCCGAACCGCCGCGACACGAAGTACATCACCAGCGCGCCGATCAACGATCCGACGGTGCCCGCGAGGACGACCCCGAACATGCTCATGTGCCCTTGCGAAGCCCAGTACGCGGCCGGCGGGATCACGATCTCGCTCGGCACGGGCAGGATCGAAGATTCGGCCGCCATCAGGAGGACTACGCCGCCGTAGCCCCAATCGCGGACCCAGGAAAACCAGAGGACGATCAGATCGTGCATGTGTAGGCGGGGGGGCGGAGGAGTTGGAGAGATTCGTCTTCAGGACATTAGCCGGATTGCGCGCGAGCATCCATGCGATACTGGCACCTCTCAGAACGGCTTCGCGCGCACATCGAGCAACGACTTGGTCGTCGTCGCCCCCACCAGAATCGCACCGCCGGCGAGCGCCCACGCGCCCGGCTGTTCGCCGTGGATGATCCAGGCCCACATCGGGTTCAACACGGGCTCGACGAGCAGGATCACCGACACTTCGAACGCCGTCAGCGCCGAGATCGCACTCGTCACGAACAAGTACGCGAGCGCGATCTGAAAGACGCCCAGGTAAACGAGGATCGTCCAGTCCACGGCGTTGCCGCCTGTGAGCGGCCACGCGAACGGCAGCGTCGCGAGAAAAGCGATCGTGTTGCCCGCGACGACCGCGCCCAGGCCTCCGGCTGCCCGTCCGCTCGTGCGCTTGCCCAGCCAGCGCAGTCCCATCACGGTCGCCGCCCAACACACGCCCGAACCCAGCGCGAGCAGGTTGCCGACGAACGGATTCGGTGCCGTCGAACTCTCGTGTGTCGCGTCGACGAAGAACAGCGCGAGCCCGGAGGCCATCACGCACAGAAACAAGATGTCGGCGCGGCCGATGCGCTCTCCCAGGAGGAACGGCGCGGCCAGCATGATGTAGAGCGGAGCTGTCGATTGCAGGAAGATCGTGTTGGCGGCGGTCGTCTGCTTGTTGGCGACGACGAACAGGATCAGCGTGCCGGCGTACGCGCAACCGACCGCCCATTCGCCGCGCGAAGGCCACGCGCGCGCCGTCCGCACGAACACGAGGAAGGCCAGCGTCGCGAACAACGAGCGCAGTCCCGCGACCTGCCACCCCGAGAGTGCGCAGGCTTTGATGGCCGCGCCGCCGGTCGAGAACAGTGCCGCGGCCGCGAAGAGCCGCAGGCGCGCGGTGCGGCCCGAGTTCATCGCCGGAGCGTAGAGATCCTCTCGCGCGGCGGCTAGAGCCACTAGACTGCCCGGCGTGCCCGTGCGCCTCGACAGAGAAACCTCGCGCGCCTTGTGGCGCGCAGCGCGCACTCCACTGGACTTGTGCCGCCTGGGCGCGCGCTTCATGGCGGGCGAGATCACGCATTTCCCGGGTTGGGTCGCGCCCGAGCTCGACGAAGAGTCGGACGAGATCCGCGCGCAGCTCTTGCGCCTGTGCGAGCTCGGTCTCCTGACGCTGGCCTCGCAGCCGGCACGCCCCGATCAACGCGCCTTCGTCGCCGGCTTCGCGTTCGGGGCGACGGCCGCGAAGCTCAAGACCTGCAGTTCGGAGCTCGACGTCCGGCTCTTCGGTCACTCCGAGTGCAGCACGATACAAGAACCGATCAGCCGCGCCGACGGCCGCTTCCACGCCTTCGCCGGTCACGATGCGCGGCGCGAGGAGCTCGAGTGTTTCGAGGACGATGTCAGCCCCGCGCTGATGCGTGCGTTGGAATGCGCGGTGTACGTCAGCGCGTTCGATCCGGTGTGGGACCGGCGCGAGCTGCTCTGGAGCGAACTGCTTCGAGCCCTGAGCCAGGCATGAGCGCCGATACACGCCCGCGGTTCGTCGTGCTGGGCGCGAGCAACGTCTCGCGCGACCTGCGCGGAATCGTCGCGCGTGCACGCGGCGCGCAGACCGCGCCCGTCGAGATCCTCACGGCTCACGGCCGCGGCCGTTCGTACGGCATCCCCAGTCGCTTCCTGTGGTCGCGCGAACTCGAAGGCATCGACACGTGCGGCCTGTGGGCACGACTCGCGGCGCGCACGGCCGCGACGAGTGCGCTGGTCGCGGACCTCGGCAACGATCTCGTGTACGGTGTGGCGCCTGGACAGATCGCCGACTGGATCGAGCGTGTCCTCGATCGACTGCAAGCGGCGGAGGCGCGCAGCGTCGTCGTCGGACTGCCGCTCGCCGGCCTGATGCAGCTCGGGTCGTTCCGCTTTGCGCTCGCGCGGCACGCATTTTTTCCAGGGCGGGAGATCGACCTGCCGCGCCTCGTGGACGCTGCGCGCACGCTGAACGAGCGGCTCGCGGCGGCGGTGCGCTCGCGCGGAGCGGCGTGGATCGAGCCCGACGTCCGCTGGTACGGCCTCGATCCGATCCACTTCCGCCAGGCCGCACGCAATTCGGCCTGGGACAGCATTTTCGCGCCGCTCAGCGACACGGTGCGCGCGCAGCCCTGGGCTCACGGCGAACGCGCGCTGCTCGCGAGCGCACGTCCAGCCGCTCGCCGCCTGTTCGGGCGTGAACAGCGCTGCGCACAACCCTGCGTGCGCTTCGCCGACGGCACGACCGTGTCCTGGTACTGAACGCTCACAGGCAGGAAGCGCTCCCGTAGGAGCATGGATTCGGCGCCCGATCCGCTATCCTGCCTCCCCCACTCCACCGCACCAAAGCAGCCTCGCGATGACCGACACTCGAACTGGATTGCAGAAGTACGCCGCTCTGGCCGTCCGCCTCGCGGCGTTGTGGCTCGCGACCGGAGCGCTGTTCAAGCTCTTCGCCGGCTCACCGAAGATGCTGCCGGAACTGGTGCGCGACTACTCGCCGTTTCCGACCTGGACGTTGACGTTCCAGGTCGCGATCGCAGTCGAACTCTCGATCGTGTGCATCGCCGTGCTCAAGCCGCACTGGGGCTGGATGTGGATCACGGGCACGTTCGGATTCTTCCTCGTGTTGCTCACCGGGATGATGGCGAAAGGTGTCGCCTCGTGCGGCTGCCTGGGCGACAGCGTTTCGCTGCCGCCGTGGGTGATGATGTGCATCGACGGCGTGCTGCTCGCGTTCGTCCTGGCGACGAAACCGTGGAAGAGCCTCGCGCCGCCGGGGTTGTCGACGCCGCTGCTCGCGCTGGGCATCGCCGCTTCGCTGGCCTTGCCGTGGATCGTCATCCAACCGCAGGACGCAGTGGTGCCTCCCTTGACGAACGGCACGGAGATCAGCGGCACGCCTACCGACCCGCAGAAGAGCCCGTCGCGCGTCTACATCCAGTGGGATCCGATCAAGTGGAAGAACAAGTTCATCTACGACGTGGCGGAGTTCACGCGCCTCGTCCCCGAGGGCAAGATCCCCTCCGACGGCCGCATCGTGTTGTGGCGCCAGAGCTGCGATCACTGCGCGAAGCACCTGCGCGAGATGGCTGACGAAAAGGAAGCCACGCAACCGATCCTGCTCGTGCAGGTGATGGACGATCTGAAGAGCGGTCGCGCCGTGGACGCCATGCCCGTCGGCGCGCACGTCACCACGGTCGAACTGCCGCCCGGAGAGGGCCTGTTCACGACGCCGGTCGAAATCCGCGTCGCCGGCGGCACGGTCACGGATGTGCTCTACGAGGAAGACTTCGAGAAGCTGCGCGCGGGGAAGTGATCTGGAGCCGGATGGAGGGACGATTCCTGGGTCGTCACCGAACGCAACCCCTCGACGCTTCCAGTCAGGCGGCGAATCCTGCCACTCAACACCTCCAGTCCGACATCGAACGCAAACCCTCAACGTTTCCAGACCGACACCGAACCTGAGCCCCTCACCACTTCCAGTCCGGCACCGAACACACCCAACCAGACCCCACCCCATTGTTGACCTCGGGGTTCGCGATTTGCGCAGTGGCGCTCGTCCGAGTTTGACCGTACCGAGCCAGGCTCGTGTGGTGCATCTTCGCCGGCGTAGAGCCGCGCGCCGGCGCGCGGCTCTTC
>JAEUIA010000079.1 GCA_016795245.1 Planctomycetota bacterium
CTGGCTCGTGGTGTGCAAACTCGCCGGCCGGAAACCGCGCGCCGGCGACCGACTCTGCGCCGGCGAGTTTGCACACCACGAGCCAGGCTCCGTACGGTCAAACTCGGCCGGGCAGACGGGTTGCGGCAGCCAGTCCGCGGATTTGGATCCAGGCACAGTGACGCGGGATTGAGACCCTGATTCCTCCACAGAGGGGCAACGGTGGTACTCTGGGGGCCGCCTCGAAACCCGCTACGGGGTCAGTCTCATGAACAACTCGAGTGTTCCGCGATGGTGGTTGGCCGGCGCGTTGATGCTGGTCATTGCCCCGACTCTTCTGGTCAGCGCGCAGGACAAAGAGACCGTCTTGCGTCCAACGCTCACGGACGATCCGCACCAGCAGATGAACGAGCTGATCGGCAAGGTCGAGCTGCGCTTGCGCGAGATCAACGACTTGCTGAACGACGCCGCGGCCGGCAAGCGCGACGCTTTGGGCGCAGTCGGTTCGTCGGGCATCGACGAGATCCTGAAGGCCAGCCGCGAACGCGCGCGCCAGTCCGTCGAGGACATCGACAAGATCCTCGAGCTGGCGGATCATCCGCACGAGCCGGGCGGAACATGACCTTCAAGCGGAGGCTTGTGAAAGGGCTCCAAGAAGTCCGGCAGTTCGTCGGGCACCAAACAAGGCAACGGTCAGGGCCAATCTGCAGGCGAGAACAAGCCGGGCAGTCCGCTCGACGGCCAGGGCGACACGACCGCGAAGCGCGAAGCGACACCAGAGGGCCAGAAGCCCGGCGGCTCGAAGGGCGAGCAGGGTGAAAAGCCGGGCGCCGAAAAACCGAAGCCCGGCGAGGACGGCACCGACCCGTCGAATCCGTTCGCTTCGAAGGCCGAAGCCAAGAACGCCGCATCGAACCTGCCGCCCAAGGCGGCGACCGGCGGTCAAAGCAGCGCGGATGCCACGGACCGCTGGGGCGACTTGCCCGTCTACGCGCAGGACGTGTTCCGCAATCAAGGCGGCGCCGCGTTGCCGATGCGCTACCGCGAGTTCATCGACGCGTACCACCGGCGTCTGAATCAGCAGCCCTGAGCGGAGCAGCACCCAGAGCGCCGGCGCTCCAGGCTTGAATCACAGGCTCCGGAGGCGCAAAACAGCGCGTTCGACGCGGCGAGGACAGCGCGTCCACGCCGCATGCAGACCTTCCAGCTCCAGATTCGCGAGGCCCTCGCGCGCCACACCGGTCTCGCGGCCGACGAACTGAAATTCGAACTGCCGCGCGACTCCGCCCTGGGCGACCTGGCCTTCCCGTGCTTCGCCGTCGCAAAAGCGCTGAAGAAGGCCCCGCCCGCGATCGCGGCTGAACTGGCGCAGAAACTCAGCTCCGACCTCACCGGCATCACCGCCGTCGCGACCGGCCCGTACTTGAACTTCCGCATCGCGCGCGCCGAACTGGCCCGCGTCGTCGTCGGCGAGATCGAATCCGCCGCTGCCCGCTACGGCGGCTCGTCGGTCGGCGCGAACAAGACGATCGTCATCGATTTCAGCTCGCCGAACATCGCGAAGCCGATGCACGTCGGGCACATTCGCTCGACGATCATCGGACAGGCACTGCACCGGATCTTCACGTCGCTCGGCTACAAGGCCGTCGGCATCAACCACATCGGCGACTGGGGCGCGCAATTCGGCGGGCTCGTCGTCGCGATGCGCAGGTGGAAGGACACGGTCGATCTCGAGACCGAGCCGGTTCACGGATTGCTCGACCTCTACCAGCGCAGCAAAGCCGCGATCGCCGAGGACCCCGAGTTCGCGCGCGAGGCCAAAGAAGCCTACCAGGAGCTCGAATCCGGCCGCGAAGGACCGGTGCGCGAGCTGTGGCGCTGGATCACCGAAGTTTCGCTGCGCGGTTTCGACAAGACCTACAAGCGCCTCGGCATCCACCACGACCTCGTGCGCGGCGAAGCGTTCTACGAGGACCTGCTCGAGCCCACCGTCGAGCGCGCGACGCAGGCCGGCGTGACCGAGGTGTCGGAGGGCGCCCTGGTCGTGCAACTGGGCGCGATCGACAAGGGCCTGACCGAGACGCCGTGTCTCCTGCGCCAATCGAACGGCACGACGCTCTACGCCACGCGCGATCTCGCGGCGATGTTCCAGCGCTACGAGGAATTCCACTTCGAGCGCTGCTTGTACGTCGTCGGCGCCGAGCAAAAGCTCCATTTCCGCCAGCTCAAAGCCGTGCTGAAGCGCATGGGCGTCGAGTGGGAACCGCGCATCGAGCACATCTACTTCGGCCTCTTGCTCGGCCCCGGCCGCGTGAAGCTCGCGAGCCGCAACAAAGGCGAGGTGTTGATCCTCGATGAGCTGATCGACGACGTCGTCAACGAGGCGCGGCGCGTCGTGCTCGAGAAGAACCCGGCCCAAAGAGACGCCGACACGATCGCCGAGCAGGTCGGCATCGGCGCGATCATCTTCAACGACCTGAAACGCGAGCGCATCCGCGACGTCGTGTTCGACAAGTCCGAGATCCTGTCCTTCGAAGGCGAGACCGGCCCCTACGTCCAGTACACGCACGCGCGCCTCGCCTCGATCTTGCGCAAGGCGAGCGAGGCCGGCGAAGGCGGCGCTGCACCCGACTGGACTGCCTTCGAAGAGGCCGGTCCGCTGCTCGTCGCGCTCGGTCGATTCCCAGAAGTGGTCCAGTCAGCCGCCGTCCACGCCGAGCCGTCGGAGATCGCGACCTACTTGTTGAGCCTTGGTCGCGACATCAATGCGTGGTATGTCCAGAACCGCGTTTTGGGGCAAGCACCCGGCGTGACGGCCGCCCGTCTCGCTCTGGTGCGCGCTTCCAAGACGGTGATCGCCAACGGCTTGCGCCTGCTGGGCCCGGCGGCACCCGACGAAATGTGAGCAGGCCTCAAGCCCAGCATCCCAACGTCCGATCCTTTTCGACTGCCCGCCTCTTGCACACGAAGTGGAAAGCCTTTCCGAGTCGTGCGCGTGGCGGGTTCCCTGGAGGAGTCCTTGATCCAGAGCTACATCCGCGACGTCCCCGATTTCCCGAAACCGGGGATCCTGTTCAAGGACATCACGCCGCTCCTCTCGAATCCGAAAGGTTTGAAGGAAGCGATCGCCGGGCTCGCCGCAGCGTGCGATCCGAAGAGTTTCGACCTCGTCTGCGGCGTCGAATCGCGCGGCTTCATCTTCGGCACGGCGCTCGCGCATCACCTCGGCAAGGGCTTCGTCCCGATCCGCAAGCCCGGCAAGTTGCCGTGGAAGACGGCGTCGGAGAGTTACCAACTGGAGTACGGGACGGATCGTGTCGAAATCCACTTGGATGCATGCAAGCCGGGGCAGGGGCTTCTGATGGTCGACGACTTGCTCGCGACCGGAGGAACGATGGAGGCGGCGTTGAAGCTGGTGCGGCGCATCGGCGGCAAGCCTGTCGCTTGTACGTTCGTGATCGAACTCGGCTTCCTCGAAGGTCGCAAGCGCCTCGGCGACATCCCCGTCCACTCGCTGATGACAGTCTGAAACACACGCGGATCACTCGGATGAGCGATCGGCAACGGAGAAAACTGCACACATGAGTCCGCGCAAACAGCCTGCAAAGCGAACCGAACCCGAGCCGAAGCGCAAGACCGTTGCGAAGAAAGCCGCACCGACGCGCGTCGCGAAAGCGAAGGCTCCGGGACCGAAGGCGATCGCTCCGAAGCCTTCGTCGGCGCCCAAGGCCGAACGTCCGCGGATGACGATGACCAAGGTGCACGCGCCCGAGTACGAGGAGATGCCGACCGAGGACATCTGGGATCACTACCGCCGCGCGCGCAAGGGCGGGCCGAAGACGGCCGAAGAGCTCGAGCGCCTGCGCAACGTGCTCATGGAGAGGCATTATCCGCTCGTGCGTTACATCGCCGAGCGTCTGCTGCAGACCTTGCCGAAGTCGATCGAGTTGGATGACCTCGTCTCAGCCGGTCTGTTCGGTTTGATGGACGCGATCCGCGGCTTCGACCCCGACCGCAACATCAAGTTCAAGACCTACTGCACCACGCGGATTCGCGGCTCGATCCTCGATCAACTGCGCTCGCAGGACTGGGTCCCGCGCCTCGTGCGTTTGAAGGCGGGCAAGATCGACAAGGCTCTGCAGAAGCTGACCGGTGAGTACGGTCGCGAGCCGACGCACGCCGAACTGGCTTCGGCCCTGCAGATGGAACACCAGGAGCTCGCCAACGAGATCTCGAGCGCCAGCGCCAAGACCATGTTCTCGCTCAGCGAGAAGTGGGAAGACCGCGACGACGATTCCTCGATCGAAAAAGTCGACGTGCTCGAAGACCGCAAGGCCACCGATCCGATCGGCGAACTGCACCGCCGCGATATGATGCTCTTCCTCACGCGCTCGCTCACGCACAAGGAACGCTTCATCATCGAGCAGTACTACCAGGTCGGTCACACGATGCGCGAGATCGGCGAGATGCTCGCCTTGACCGAGAGCCGCGTGTGCCAGATCCACTCGAACGTGATGGGCCGCTTGAAGGGCCTGCTGGGCCAGAAGTCCGGCACGCTGTTGATGTAGGCGTCCGGTACACGGCTACGTGCTCCCCGACTCGACGAGAGGCTGCGCGGTGCGTGGCCTCTCGCCATTCACGGTCGCGGTCGCGGTCCGGGGCGACTGCAATTTGTTGCCGACCTCGTTGCGTGGTCCGTTCGCCCGTGACCGTACGGAGCCGGGCTCATGTGGGTCAAACTCGCCGGCGCAAAGTCCCACGGTTGCGTGCGGTTCCACGCCGGCGAGTTTGACCCACATGAGCCCGGCTCCGTACGGTCACGGGCGAACGGACCACGCAACGAGGTCGGCAACAAATTGCAGTCGCCCCGGACCGCGGAACGCGAACATCCAGGTTCAGGCCTATCCAGCGAGCCGGATCAGGCCGTGGCGCCGCCAACCGCGAGTGAGCAACCACGATCGCGCGGCGGGGAAGGAAACTGCGACCTGATCCGCAGCGCGCAGGACGCCGCCGCGCCAACCATCGAACCACGCTCCCGACGAGCACGGATCGAGACCGCGCAAGTGAAAGCCGTGATGAGCTGCGTTGTTGAGGACATAGGCGAGCGCATGGCGCACTTCGCGCGGCGTTTTCAGCACGTGAGCGTGGTAGCGATCGGCGAAGACGCGGCCGGATCGTTTCCAGAAGCGATTCAAGGCGCGCGCGAGTCGAACGCACAGACCTTTGATCCCGCTCGAGAGAGCACGGCCGTCGCGGGCTTCGCACACGAGATGCAGGTGGTTCGTCATCAACTAGAAGTGCACGAGCCGCATTCCGCGACCAGCCGCCCCCGCCGCCAGCGCTGTGCGCACGACCGAATAGGTTCGACGTTTGCGCAAGCTCTCGAGCCCGGCCTCGCGGCGCAACGTGATGTGCACGGGATGTCGCGCCGCCAGCGCCTCGCGCTTGCGGTGCGGCACGCTCGCGCGCGGACCTACGCGCTTGCGACCCGCGCCTTTGCGTGCGCCGCCCCAGGATTTGAATTCGAACGACTGTTGTCCTCCGTGCGCCATCGATCCCTCCGCCTGAACGACGATCCGCGCGCGCGACGGTTGCGGTTCTGCTCGGTTTTTCCTGCGCCACTCTGCGGCCGGGTTTCACCCTCAACTTGAAAGGGCGGACATTCGTCTCGCGGCGTCACTCGTCGGGGCGAAGCCACGGGTAGTGCTTGTCTCTGATCGAGAGGCGTGACTCGTCGGCCTGTGCGCGCACGAGATCACGCTCGATCAGCAGGCGTAGGCACATTCACGTCTTCGCAGAGACCATGGAAAGCGCAGCAGGGTAGGCCATCGAACGGCGCGGTGCCGTTCTCGCAAGGCGTTCAGCTGCCATTCCGCCCCCGCAAGGCCCGAACAATCGCAGAGGCTCCGCGGCAAAAGGTGGAACTGTCTGCGAGCGAGACTACGGCCCGACCGTGAACCGCAAGCCGTCGGTCAGCGCGAACCCGGACGCCGCGAGGGTATCGCGGTACCAATACTGTGCGTATAGAGTCGTTCCGATCCACACGCCTGGCATCGCCGACTGGAGTTGTGCTGCGAAGTCGTACTGCAGGACGCCGGTGCAGTTCGGTGAGCTCCCGGTGCCGCCTGAGTTCAGGATGGCGGTGCGCTGGAAGGAACCGACGCACAAGAAACTGGATCCGAAGGGCACGGCGGCCGCTTGGAAGCCGAACAGCAGCACACCGTTCGAGTTGTTGAGGATGCTGTTCGCGCGCAAGACGAACGGCGTGGCGCCCGAGAGACTGGGCGCGCCGGTGCTCGACATCGGTGACACGCAACCTTGGGAGTTGGTCGCGGCGGTGCAGTAGTTTTCGGCGACCCGCACGAAGCGCATCACGGAGGCGCGCTGGCCGTGCACGCCGTCGCGGTAGGCGACCCAGGGCACGTCTTGTGCGTCGACGACCATGGACAGGTAGTCCGCGGCGCCCGGCGTGAAGCCCCACTGACCGACCAGCGACCAATCGTTCCCGATCAGGCGTCGCACCGCTGCGCGACCGCCTTGGTAGTAGAGCTGGTAGGCGATGTACGGCCGGTTCTGGGAGTCGAATTGGAGCGACAACCACTGGCGCCATTCTTCGGTGTCGACCGTCGGAACGTCCGCTCCGGTCGGCGACCCGGGCGCCTTGATCCAGTTCGTGCCGTCGAAACGCCAGACTTCGATCAAGCTGTGGTAGCGGTAGTACGCGATCCAAGGCGTGCCCGTGCGATCGAGCGCCAGCGTCAAGTTGCTCGCACCGTAGGTCGTGAACCCCGGCGCGCCCACGTATTCCCACGTCGCATTCGCGGGGTTGAACTGCCGCACGCTCGCCTTCCCGACGTTCGCGGCATCGGGATACGAGTTGTCGTTGTAGGCCGCGTAGATCGTGCCGTTGGAAGCCACGGCGATCTTCTGAAAGCCCGCGCTGGCCGAGGAAAAGCCCGCAGGCCCGAGCGGCGACCAGGCGCCTGCGTCGTAGCGCATCGCCGTCGCGCGATTGCCGAGCACGAGGTCGGCGTACGCGACGCACGGTTTGCCGTCCTGCGTCAGCGCGAGGTCGACCCAGTGTGCTTCACCCGGCCCGATTCCGCCGCCGACCGTGCTCCATGCGCTCGTGCCCGGATCGTAGCGCCGCACTCCCGCGCGCCCGCCCAATCCGTAGTCACGGCTCGAGACGAGCAGTCCGCCCTGCGCGTCGAACGCCATGTTGCAGTAGTAGCCGGCGCCGGTGGATGCGCCGCCCTTCACACCCGCGACCTGCCACGCGTTGCCGACGTTGCGCATCACGGTGACGCGCGCACCCAGTCCGGGCGTGAGGTCCTGGTACGCGACGTACGCGTTGCCGTTCGGATCGACCGCGATGCGCGTGCAGATCGTCGCCCAATCGCTCAACGCCGGCGTGCCGACGGATTGCCAGGCGTAGTTGGATTGAGCGAAGGAAGGAGTGGAAAGGAGAACTGCGAGAAGTGCGGTGCGGACGATCACTTCAACATCCTGCCCCCGACGGTTGGGGCGCTGGAACGGCCTTGACTCAGATTTGGAACGCTTGGACGGGCGCGACGCCGACCGTGTTCCCGCGGCGATCCTACATTCGCACCGGGGGTGCTGGCTTCAAAGTCGCGGAATCACAGAGACGGCACAATGCACCGCACCCTCGCGGCGCAGGCTTTCGGCCGCCAGGATCGGCACGACCTTCACCCCGGCGCCCAGGTTGTCCTCGAACACCTTGCGCGCGGCGGCATCGAAGTCCGCGAACAGACCGCCGTAGGCCGGCATGTAGTAGGCGCCTTTCGTGTGGACGCCGTTGATCGGATTCAGGCTGCGCATGCCCTCGCTCGTGCTCGGGACGCCGACGATGCGAATCCCCTCGTTGGCCAGGGCGCGCGCCACCATCTGGCGTTCGACCTCGCGGCGGCGCAGAGAGGACAAGTAGGAGACCAGGTGCGGGTCGAGGCCCATCTTGGTGAACGTCTCGGTGTCGGAGCGCTCGGCCGTGAGCACGTCGAGCGCCAAGAGGAAGCGCTGCACGTTGCCCACGCCGGAATCGACCGGCGATACCGCGAAGTGTTTCGCGAACGACTCGGGAAAGGCGCCGAAGCCGACCGCGCGCGACGAGAGCACGCCGGCGATGCCTTCCAGGATCAGCGGCCACTGTCCGGCGGCGATGTCGGCGCGCAACTTGGTCACGTCTTCGGCGGCGAGCACCTTGGCGCGCTCCAGCGCCGGGATGGAACACTCCACCACGAGTCGCGCGGCGGCGGAGGAGTCGTTCATGAACGCGACGAGGCCGTCGGGCGTGGAGCGCAACGTCACTTCGTAGTCGACGTGGAACGAAGTCGCCGGCAACACGATGCACCGTTCGACGCCGAACTCGATGCGCAAGGCCTCGAGCACCTGTGCCCGCGTGAGGCCTAGCGTCATGTTCCGGAACAACTCGGCCTCGCCGACGATCATCTGGCGCTTGCCGGTCTTCGGATCGAGAACCGGGATCAGATCGCCGCCTTGGAACAGGAGCGGCGATTGTTCGACGCGCCGGCCGGTCGCCGCGAAGGCTTCGAGTGCGAACGTGTCGCCCGGGACGAAACGCGCACCGTCCTCGCCGCGGCTCGCGTAGCGCGGAACCAGCGTGGCCGTCGAGCGTGTGCCCTTAGATTCGACGATGCCGTTCTTGCCGTTGTCCTGCGCCCATTGACTGACCGCCAGGAACTGCGGCAGCAGCGTGAGCGACGAACCGCGCGCGAATTTCCACTCGCTCGCGAGTGCGCGAAAGGACTCCAGGTCCTTGTCCTGGATCGAAGCCACGAACGCGACGTTTTCGATCTTGGTCAGCAGCTCGCGTGGCATGTCGACGATGCCGCCGTCGCCTTCGCCGCTGTAGTAGTGCCCCGCGCCGATCTGCAAGCGGATGCACTCGATGTCGTGCTCGCCGCTCTCCGTCGCGACCTCGAAGCCCGCGATCGTCGGGCGAAACGCGAAGGTCACGCGGGCAAGGTCTGCGATCACCGCGTCCGCAGCTTCGCCGGCTGCAAGTCGCTGCGCCACGTACTGCACGACCGAGGAACCGACAGGCGGCGAAAAGTACGTCAACCAGTCGACCGGAAGCCCGGTCTGGCGCAGCAGATCGAGCTGATCATCGCTCTGGAAACGCGCGTGACCGAGGATCTCGAGGACGCGCACGAGTGTGGCCGGCAATCCGTCGTGCGCGAGCCGCTTCTGCACCAGTTCAGCCGCGCGCGCGACCTCGGTGCTGCCCGCGGGTGCGAGGATCGGCCACGTGTCGTCCGCGTTCGCGCCGATTCCGGCGCGGAATCCGCGCAGCGCCGGTCGCTCGACGGCGTACTCGGCTCGGCGGGCGGAGATCGCGAACTCGACCTCGTGCTGTAGGACAGTGACTTCGCCGCAAGCGGCGACCAGGAGTGCGAGTGCGGCGATCACAGCGGCATCTTCTTGCGCGAGCGCGCGGTGATGAAGAGGTAGACGAGAAACCCGGCGAGCACGATCGTGCCGATGACGAGCGGCAGGTTCACGGCGCTCGGCGGCTGAAACGACGCGTCCTTCTGCGGCTTCTGTGCCTGCGCATCCGGCATCGCGCTGACAGGCGGCGGGTCAGGCACGACGATGCGGAACTGCTGCTCGAACGAAGAGCGGATGACGCGGTCGCCCATGCGCTTCAGGAATTCGTCCGGCAGCGCGAGGTCGGCGACCGTCCCCTTCCCCAGCGGCTGGGCCTTGATGTTGCGCAAGACCTCCTCCTCGATGGAAATCGGAGGCTGGTCGGGAGCCGGCGGAGGAGCCTGCAGCGGTCCGACCGCGGCGAGCAACGCAAGTTCGAGGATCATCGCGCCGAGTTTCGCTTGCGAACGCCCGTGCGTCTGCAACAAAGTCACCCGCGCGGATCTCGAACCCCGCCCGACCCATGGAATTCCACGTCCAGCGCCACGGAACGATCCCTTCGACCTCGGACGTCGCCTTCGAAGCCCTGCGCGCGGAGACGGCTCGCCACGGCGACGTGCACGTCGCTTCGGCGCAGACCGCGGGTCGCGGACGCCTGGGCCGCGCCTGGCACAGCGCGCCGGGTGAAGGGTTGTACTCGAGCGTGGTGCTCTTGCCCGAGCGCGTGTTGTCACCCGCAGGCTTGACGATCGCGGCCGGGTTGGCGGTGCGCGATGCCGTTTTGCAACTCGGTCTCGCGCAGGCGCGCTTGAAGTGGCCCAACGATCTCGTCGTGCCGGCAGCACACGGCGCGGCGAAACTCGCGGGCATCCTGGTCGAGACGCGCGGACTCGATGCGGCGCGGCCGCACTATGTCGTCGGCATCGGCGTCAACGTCGCGCAGCAAGACTTCCCGCGCGAGTTGCTCGCCGAGCGTCCGGTCGCGAGCCTCGCGACTTGTGGCGTGAAAGTCGACGTCGAGGCCGTGCTCGCCGCCGTGCTCGCGGCGTTGCGCCTGCGGCTCGCGCAGATCGAGAGCGACGAGCTGGCCCTCACGCGCGACTACTTGGATGCCACGGGCCTGATGAGCGGTGATGTGCGCGTGGTGACGGGCTCGGCGGAGATCGTCGGCCGCATTCGTGAGTTCGATCTGAAGCGCGGCGTCACGCTCGAAACGCGCGCGCATGGCGCTCAAACCGCGCTCCTGGAAGTCGTGCGCGAGATCAGCGCCCTCCACCACGTACACTAGAAGCCCCCCCACCTGGAGAATTCGACGATGCCCCGACCCGACGGCCGCAATCCCGGCGATTTGCGCCCCATCTCATTCCAACGCGGTTTCACGAACCGCGCACCCGGATCCGTGCTGGCTTCCTTCGGCAACACGAAAGTGCTCGTGACCGCGATGGCGACGGACGGCGTGCCGCCGTTCTTGCAAGGGCGCGGCAAAGGCTGGTTGACGGCTGAATACGCGATGCTCCCGTCGTCGACCGAGACGCGCAAGTCGCGCGATCGCGTGCATTCGGTGGACGGTCGCTCGGTCGAGATCCAGCGCTTGATCTCGCGCTCGTTGCGCGGCGTCATGGATTTGACGCAGATGACCGAGCGCACGATCTGGATCGATTGCGACGTGATCCAAGCCGACGGCGGCACGCGCACGTGCGCGATCAGCGGCGCCTACGTCGCGCTGCACGATCTGTTGATGCACATGGACGGGAAGCGCGTGCTGCGCGGTTGGCCGTTGAGGAGCCCGATCGGCGCGGTTTCGGTCGGCGTCGTCGGCAAGGAGATCTTGTGCGATCTGTCCTACGTCGAAGACAGCAAGGCCGAGACCGACATGAACCTGGTCATGACCGGCGAAGGCAAGTTCATCGAAGTGCAAGGCTCGGCTGAGGGTGCGCCCTTCGACCGCGAGGAGCTGACCGGCATGCTCGAGATCGGCGAGGCCGCGATTCGCCGCATTTTCGAGGCCCAAAAGGCCGCCCTCGCGACGGCGAAGTGACCCGCCGCGTGAAGCTCCTCGTCGCCAGCAGCAACGCGAAGAAATTGCGCGAGCTGACGGCGCAGTTGCTGCACGTGGATGTGACGCTCGTGACGCCGAGCGATGTCGGTGGCTTGCCGGAAGTCGTCGAAGACCAATCCACGTTCCGCGGCAACGCCGCCAAGAAGGCCGTTTCCGCCGCGCGCGCGAGCGGGTTGTGGTCGCTGGCGGATGACTCGGGGCTCGAAGTCGAAGCGTTGAACGGCGCACCCGGTGTGCTGTCCGCGCGCTTCGGCGGCGCGCACGGCGACGACACCGCGAACAATGCGCTGCTGCTCGAGAAGTTGCGCGGACTGCCCTTCTCGCAGCGCAACGCGCGCTTCGTGTGCGCGCTCGCACTCGCCCGCCCCGACGGTTCGCTGGCACTCGAGATCGAAGGCACGGCGCATGGACGTATCCTCGACGCCCCGCGCGGCACACACGACTTCGGCTACGACCCGCTCTTCCTATTTATCGAGAAGGGTTACGCCGAAACCGACCGCGTCTTCGCCGAGATGGAGCCGCACGAGAAGGCCCGCGTGAGCCACCGCGGTCGCGCGTTGCGGGAGTTCGCGGAGCGGCTGCCGGGTGTGCTTGCCCGCTCTTCGGCGGGCTGACGCGACTTTTCTGCGCAATTCCGCGCCACGGATTCGCCGCGCCGGCGCTGGAACTCGTGTGGGCGGGTCGGCCGCCTGCACGATCGTCGGCAGAGAGGACACCCATGCAACATTCCAAGCACTTTGTGCATTCCGGCCTGCGACTCGCAGGCGTCATCGCGTTGGCGGCAACTTCGTTCGCCGATCAGCTGTTCGTCGGGAGTTCGAACACCGCCGTGGCGAAAGTCGAGGCCGCCGGCGGAGGGTTCGAGATCGTAACGGCATGCGGCGGCATACCGCAGGCGTCCGTGATCGACGGCAGCCGGTTGTTCGTCGCCGGTTCGGGCGGACACATCTACTTGATCGATGTGACGATCGGCACGGTGGTGCAGTTCGCTTCCGTGTTCAACGAAGTGCGCGGGCTGTCGGTTCGCGGCAACGAACTGCTGGTCGCAGGCGGGACCCATCCGACCCTCCACCGCCTCGACAAAGCGTCGGGCGCGGCGCTCGGATCGTTCACGCTGCCGCACACCGCCACCGCCACGGTGCTCGTCGGTGACAGGCTGTTCGTAGGGTCCGCCACGGGACTGATCACCGGACTCGATCTCACCGGCGGTCCGGCGACGACGCTCGGGTCGTGCACCGGCGCGATCTCGGCGATGACCGCTGACGCGACGCATCTGATCGTCGGAACTGAATCCGGCTGGGTCTTCAGGATGAACATGACGGGCGGCGCGCTCGATGCGTTCTTCACGGTCGACAGCGACTGCAAGGCGCTGGCGGTCCACAGCGGATCGCTGCTCATCGCGGGCACGAACGGCCGCGTCTTGCGCGTGAACCGCATGAGCGGCATGTCACAGGGCTCCATGCAGTGGAACTTCGACATCGCCACGCTCGCGGTCGCGCGCACCGACCCGGGCGAGAGCGCGGCATTCGGCGCCGCTTGCCCGTGTGCCAACACCGACTTGCTCGGAGGCTGCGCGAACAGCACGCAAGTCGGCGCGTACCTGGGCGGCAGCGGCAGCGCGAGTGTCACTGCCGACGATCTCACGCTGTCGATTTTCAATCTGCCGCCCAATTCCTTCGGGCGTCTCTTCATGGGGACGTCGATGGCCCCTGTTGCGTTCGGCGACGGTCGCCTCGCTGTCAACGGCAGCGGCCAAGGTCTGGTGCGCTTCCCGGTGTTGAACTCAGGTCAGGATGGTCGACTCGACTACGGCCCCGGTCTGCGCGCGTTCGCGGCGACGAACTTCGGGCCCGGTTCTCAATTCACCGCCGGTTCGATTCGCAGTTTCCAGGCCTATTACCGCGACAATTCCGGTCCGTGCGGAAGCGGCTTCAACACGACGAACGCGTGGAGAGTCTCTCTCACTCCCTGATCGCGCAAGCGAGCGTGTGGAGCGCGGGACCCGATCTTCGTGGAGAAAGATCGGGTCCCATTTCAATCGCGCTCCAGCAGGATCGCGAGCTTCGCCATCGCACGCGACAAGAGCGCGCGCGTCGCCAGCTCCGTCTTGTCCATCGTGCGCGCAACCTCGGCATGCGACAGACCTGCGACGCGCGCGAGCAAGATCACGCGCCGATGATCTTCCGAGAGCTCGGCGAAAGCCGCTTCGAGTCGGGCGATGTCCTCGCGCGCCGACACGATGCGGCTAGGCGTCAGGAGCGTGCGGCACGCCTCAGCTGCGCCGCGGTCGACATCGACGTCGTGGGCGGCTTCGCGTGCGACGTCACGTCGGTCGCGCTTCCAGAATCTAGCTCGGTCGCGGATCTTGTTCTCCGCGCGCTTCATGAGCCAGGCGCGCAGACCTTCGTCGGTCCCGTGAAACTGATCCGCGTGCTCGAGCGCCTCGCGCACGACGGACTGCGCAATGTCGATGCTGCCTTCGCGCGCACGCAACGCCCGTCCCAGGCGCAATCGCACGTACGCGTGCAGAGTATCGACGTGCGCGGCAATGCGATCGGGATCGCCGCGCGCCGCGTCCCCGGTCTCCGTGGATTCGACGTTCTCCATGCAGTGAAAGCGTATCCCGATTCGGCCGTCGAGTACCTTGGCGTGGTCGTCAAATGAACACGGACAACGATTTCGAGAGCCTGCTGTCCGAGTGCGTGGCCCGCTTCGAGCGCGAAGGGCCGTCGGCGCTGGAGGAATGCTGTGCGCGCCATCCGGCTTCGGAAACGCGCTTGCGGCAGGCCGTCGCACGCCTGCATGCGAGCGGGCTCCTGGCGCGCGAGCCCGACGCACCGTTGCCCGCCACTTTGGGCGACTACGAAATCCTGGCGCGCCTCGGGCGCGGCGGCATGGGCGTCGTGTACCTCGTGCGCGAACCAAGAACGCGCGAGCGCGTCGCGATCAAGCTCGGTCCCGCTCCGCTCGAAGCCGGCGATCGGACGACCGCACGTTTCGAGCGCGAGATGCAGGCATTGAAAGGCCTCGTGCACCCACACCTGGTGCGCGTGCGCGACGTCGGAACGATCGATGGTCGCCCGTACTACACGATGGATTTCATCGCCGGCGCGACGGTTGAAGAGATTCTCGCCACGTTGCGCGCAGGTGCAGGCGGACTGGCGGCGCGTGACGTGTCGGAGGCCCGCCGCGTCGTCCGCGCCGGGATCGCCAGGTTCACTCCCGACCAAAGCCAGCCGGACGCCGACGGATTCACGACCGCCGGCCGGACTTGGATCGAGTTCGCGTGCCGAGTTGTACTCGACGCAGCGCGCGCACTCGCCTATGTGCACGCCCAAGGCATCGTGCACCGCGACGTCAAGCCGTCCAACATCATCATCGACGGCACAGGGCGCGCCTCGGTTTTCGATCTGGGCCTAGCCCACGTCGAGGACGGCCCGCGCATCACGCGCAGCAACGAGTTCGCGGGAACACCGCACTACGTCGCGCCCGAAGTCGCCCGCGGCAGCGCGCGTTCGGCAACTCCGCGCTCCGATGTGTTCGCCTTGGGTGTGACGCTGTTCGAGTTGTTGACGCTGACTCCGCCGTTCGACGGCCCGAACGCGACGCAGGTTCTGGCTGCGATCTCCGAACACGAAGCCCCATCCCCGCGCCGCATCGATGCGGAATTGTCGCGCGATCTGGAGACGATCTGCGCTACGGCGCTGGCCCGCGACCCGGAGCGACGCTATTCGTCGATGGACGATTTCGCCGCTGATTTGGAGCGTTTTCTTGCATTCCGACCGGTGCGAGCGCGCCCCGCGGGTTCGCTCACCCGCGCCTTGCGCTTTGCTCGCCGTCGACCGGCGGCGGCAGCGGCGATCGGATTGTTGGCGGTGATCGCGATCGGATTGCCGACTGGTCTCGCCGTCGCGAATCGCTCGATCCGCTACGAACGCGATCGCGCCGAGCACGCCGCCGACGAGGCGACGGACCAGGCACGCATCAGCGGACGAGTCAGCGCTTTCCTGGTCGACCTGTTCCGCACTTCGGGCGCGCGCGCCGATTCGATGACTGCGGCGGAGATCGTCGAGCGCGGGTCGCGGACGGCAGAAGGCGACTTCTCCGACGAACCGCTCGTGCGCGCCGCTCTGCTGGAAGCGTTGGGTCGTGTGCAGGCGAATGCGGGGGCGGAGGACAAGGGGTTGCAGCTCTTGGACCGTTCGCTGGCGATCCGCCAGCGCGAGTTGGGCGAAACGCACGCCGATACGGCGCGCACGCTGCATGCGATCGGCGCCATCCACTTGCGACGGGGCGACCTCGGACACGCGCGGCGGTTGTTCGAACGCGCGCTCGCGGCGCTCACAGGCGCGCCCTTCGCGACGCCGGCGGACGAAGCACTGCTGCGCTCCGATCTGGGAGATGCATGTTTGCGCGCGGGCGACATTGAACTCGCGCTACACCACCTCACGCGCGCGCTCGAAATCGAGCGCGCGGACGCGGCGACGTCCAAGTCTTCGCTGACGCGCGTTCTCGAGCTATTGGGCCGCGCTCAACTCGCTGCCGGTGCGCTCAACGAGGCTGCGACCAGCTTGACAGCGGCGCGTGAAGCGCTGCGCAGGGCGCTCATTCCTGATCTGGAGGCCCGTCGGCGCGTGCTGCTCGCACTGGCCGATGTCGCTCGCGCCCAAGGTCATTACGCTGCGGCCGAAGCGCTGCAGGTCGAAGCCGGGGCTGCCCCCCCAGCAGCACCGTCAGCGGCGAGTGAGATCGAGTGGACCGTCGCTGACTCCGCCGAGTTGCTCGCGTTGTTTGCGCCGCCTTGGAAGTCCCAGTACGACCGCGCGTTCCAGCGCGGCATCACGACGCTGCAAGCCCGCGATCACTCGGCTGCAGAGCAGGCCTTCCGTGAGTGCCTCACCCTCCGTCCGCGCGACGCCGTCTGCGCGTACAACATGGCGTGCGTGAACACTCTCGCGGGCTCGATCGAGAGCGGCTTGGAGTGGCTCAAGCGCGCCGCCGAGTTCGGCGGCGGGCGTTCGCCGACGCTGTTGGCTGTGGCGGAGCGCGACAACGAAACGGCGCTGCTGCGCGCCGATCCGCGCGGCGTCCTGGTGCTGGAACAGATGCGCCGCGATGCAGAAGCGCCCGTTGCTCCGGCCCGCCTCGTCTTGCCGGAGGGCGCGCCGCCGGTCGACGGACGGCCGTTGGTGGTGTTGTTGTGCGACGAACCGACGGGCACTGCGAGCGTCGACTCGTTCGATTGGGAAGCCGCCGCGCGTGCGCATGATTGCGCGTTGCTCATCCCGTCGCCCCGACACGTCTCGGGCGCAACGCCCTCCGTGCGCGCAGTGTGGGTCGACTCGGTCGCTGATTTTTCCAATCGACCGTGGGCCTACGAGGAACCTGTGGTCGCCGAGATCTTCAGCGCGATCGAAAGACGCGGCATCGACAGCACGCGCGTATTCCTGGTCGCGACCGATAGCGGCGCGCAGGTAGCCTTCGACCTCGCTTGTCGCGCGCCTGGAATCGTGCGCGGCGTGCTGATCGCGGACGGCCCCATCCATCCGTCCTTGTCCCTGGCCGGCGCGCGCGCCGCGTCCGCCGCGGGCTCGATCGTGCGCCTGGTCCACACCGACGATTCGGGCGTGAACGCCGAACGGCGCATCGAACTCACCCGGCGCTACCTGGCACACTGTGGTTTCAGCGCGCTTGAGGTCGCGGACGGCGCAACCGGGAGGCAGCGAATGGAAGCCGCACTCACGCAACTGCTGGCGGCGCCGCCGGTTCGCCGCTGAATCGCAGCGCGCGGCACGCTCCCCCGCTCGCGCGGGCTGCGTTTCGGGTACTCTCTTCGGCCCATTTTGGGCGGACCACGATCTTGGATACGAAGCACATCCGCAATTTCTGCATCATCGCGCACATCGACCACGGCAAGTCGACCTTGGCGGATCGCATGCTCGAGGTGACCGGCTCGGTCGACAAGCGCGACATGCGGGCGCAGCTGCTCGACTCGATGGACCTCGAGCGCGAGCGCGGCATCACGATCAAGGCTTCGGCCGTGACCGTGTACCACGTGTACAAGGGCACGAAGTACGAGCTCAACCTGATCGACACGCCTGGACACGTCGACTTCAACTACGAAGTGCAGAAGGCACTGCAGGCTTGCGAAGGCGCGCTGCTGCTCGTCGATGCGTCGCAAGGCGTCGAGGCGCAAACTGTCGCCAACGCCTATCTCGCCGTCGAAGCCGACTTGACCGTGCTGCCCGTGATCAACAAGGTCGACCTGCCGCACGCGCAACCCGAAGTTGTGTGCGAAGAGATCGAAAACTCGATCGGCATCGATTCGTCGGACGCATCGCGCGTCTCGGCCAAGTCGGGGCTGGGTGTTCCCGAATTGCTCGATCGTATCGTGGAGAAGATCCCGGCACCGACCGGTCTCCCTGACGCACCGTTGCGCTGTCTGATCTTCGACGCCGTCTACAACGAATACCGCGGAATCATCGTGTACATGCGGGTCGTCGACGGGACGATCAAGGAGCGCGAGCAGATCCACATGCTCGGCACCGACAAGGTATACGAAGCCGTCGAACTCGGCCGTTTCACACCTGAAATGAAGCGTGCCGGCGTACTCGGTCCGGGTGACGTCGGTTACTTCATCTCGAACATCAAACAGCTCGGCGATGTGCGCATCGGCGACACCATGACGCTCTACAAGGGGCCGAAGGTGAAGATGCTCCCGGGCTACCGCCCGCCGATGCACATGGTGTACGCGGACTTCTTCCCGACGAATTCGGGGGACTTCGAGAGTTTGCGCGAGGGTCTCGCGACGCTGTCGTTGTCGGACTCGTCCTTCTCGTTCGAGGCCGTGACGTCGGAAGCGCTGGGTTTCGGGTTTCGCTGCGGATTCCTGGGCCTGTTGCACATGGAGATCGTGCAGGAGCGCCTTGAGCGCGAGCACGACCTCGACATGATCCAGACCGCGCCGACGGTCACGTACAAGATCAAGCTCAAGGACGGCACGCTCTCGGAGATCCACTCTCCGGGGCAATTGCCGAACCCCGATCAATACGAGGAGATCCTCGAGCCCTACGCGCGCGTCAGCATCATGGTGCCGGCGGAATTCATCGGCAACGTCATGCAGATCGCCGCCGATCACCGCGGCACCTACGTGCGCCAGGAACACCTGTCGCCGACGCGGGTTCAACTGCTCTACGACATCCCCCTCGCCGAGCTGATCTACGATTTCTTCGACAAGCTCAAGAGCTCGACACGCGGCTACGGCACGCTCAACTACGACATCTCCGAGTTCAAGCCCAGCGAACTCGTGAAGCTGCGCATCCTCGTGAACGGCAATGAGATCGATGCCTTGACGTCGATCGTGCACAAGGAACAGGCCGAATTCCGCGGTCGTTCCGCGATCAAGAAGATGCGCAAGGAGATCGCGCGCCACCTGTTCGAAATCGCCATCCAAGCCGCCGTCGGCGCGCGCATCATCGCGCGCGAGACGATCAGCGCCTTGCGCAAGGACGTCACCGCCAAGTGCTACGGCGGCGACATCACGCGCAAGCGCAAGCTGCTCGAGAAGCAGAAGGCCGGCAAGCGCCGGATGCGCCAGATCGGCAATGTCGACATCCCGCAGAAGGCCTTCTTGGCCGTGCTCGGCGGCGACGACGAGGATTGACCGCTGAAAACGCGGCCCCATGATCGGTTTCCGACGCGCTTCTGACGTCCGAAGCTCGCCGATGATTGCGAAACGCGCCTGGACCCGTACTCTCTTCGCCCAGTGACGACCGCCAACGACAAGCAGGCCAAGGGCACGGGCTTCAACCCGCTGTCGCGCGACAACATCGAAGCGCTGACGATGGCCATCATCATGGCGGTGATGCTCAAGTACTTCATCGTCGAGGCCTACAAGATCCCGACGGGCTCGATGCAGCCGACGTTGCTCGGCAACGAGGACACGGGCATCTTCGACCGGATCATCGTCGACAAGCTCAGCTATCACTACCGCGACCCGGAACGCTGGGAAGTGACCGTCTTCAAGTACCCGCTCGATCGCTCGAAGAACTTCATCAAGCGTCTGTGCGGCATGCCGGGCGAGGATTTCCAGATCGCCGACGGCGACTTGTGGACGCGGCCGGATGAGAGAAGCGAGTGGAAGATCCTGCGCCGCCCGCGGCCGATCCAGCAGGAGGTGTGGAAGCGCATCAATCCCGCCGACCCGCGCTACCTGGCGTGGAAGCCGATCGATTCTGCGCGCGGCTGGTCCATCGACGGCCGCTCGAAAATCACGGCGCGCGGCGACGGCGCGGTGCGTTTGCCGGCCGACGGCGCGACGGTGCTCGACATGTACTCCGACGGCTATCCGTCGAACATGGGGTCGCTGCTGTCGCGCGCGCGCACCGCTCCGGGCTTGAACGCGTGCGGCGACCTGCGCCTGTCGGGCGAAGTGGCGGCTCTCGCCGGCACGCAGCGCGTGGTCGTGGAATTGACCGAAGGCTCCCGCCGCTACTCATTCGAATTGCCCGGGCCTGCCGCCGATGCGAACGCGCGGCCGAAGATCAGCGCGGCACTCGGCAACGAGAAGCCCGTCGACGCTGTGCAGGCGCTCGCCGAAAAGGACTGGAAGCTCACCGCCGGCAAGCGCGTTTCGTTCGCCGTGCAGAACATGGACGATCTGCTCCAGCTCGAGATCGACGGCGACATCGTGGCGACACTGGAGATTCCGCGCGCACTCGACCAGACGTCGTCGTACGTGCTGCGCGTGGAAGGCGAAGGCGCCGACTTCGAAGACGTCGAGATCTGGCGTGACATCTACTACACGACCGGCACCAAGGGCCGCGACTACAGGATCCCGCCGGGCCACTACGTCATGCTCGGCGACAACACGCTCGATTCGCACGACAGCCGCGAGTGGATGTACGCGAATTACTCCTGGTCGGGGCCGGGCTCCGAAGGACGCGAAGTCCGCGGACAGTGGTACGACCGCTCGAATCCGGTGCGCGTGAATGATGCCGCGGGGCCGCGCATCTTCTTCCGCGACGAATGGGGCGAACTGCACGACTTCATGGAGAAGGACGCGAAGGAAGGCGCGCGCACGCCCGGCCCCTTCGTCCCGCGCAACCTCATCACCGGCCGAGCCGTGATCGTGTTCTGGCCCCTGACCTGGATCTGGCCCGGGGATTGGGGCAACGATCGGGTGCCCAAGGTCACCCGGTTGCGCTGGATCCACTGAGAGGCGCTGGGGCCTCCCCCCCGACAAGTTCTCCACACCACCGAATTCGCAAATCGGCGTCGGGAATTGGAACTCGACCGGGCGGTCCCGAGATCACAGCGAGCGCGCCCAGTCCATCGTCGGCGCAGCCAGGATTCGAGGGATCGCCGCAAGTCGTTGAATAGCATTACCTTGGACTGCCGCTTGTCGGCGCCCAGAAAACTCGATCAAGCGGGGCCCGCGTCCCGACGGCTTCATTCAGAAATCGGATCGCTCTTGACGAGCACGGCCTCCAACCCACTATCCCCAAGTTCTCCACACCTTCGAATTCGCATCTGAAGGGGCCGATTCGGGCCCGAAATGCGACGTCCACGGGTTCTGTGAAGGGCCCCGGCGTCCCCGCAGATTAGAGTCCCCCCTACATGGTCCTCATCCACCCCAAACAGCGCGGCGAATTGCTCCTCGAGGCGCGGGGACTGGTCAAGTCGTACAAGAAGCGCCGCGTCGTCGATGGCGTGCATTTTCGCGTGTGCGCCGGCGAAATCGTGGGCTTGCTGGGCCCGAACGGAGCGGGCAAGACGACGAGTTTTCGCATGACCGTCGGCCTGGTGAAGCCCGATGCGGGTGAAGTGCACTTGAACGGAGCCGAGTGCTCGAAGCTCCCGATGTACAAGCGCGCGCGTCTAGGAATGGGATACCTGCCGCAGGAGCCGAGCATCTTCAGGCGCATGAGCGTGAAGGACAATCTGCTCGCCGTGCTCGAGGCCATGCCGTTCCGTCGGCGCGAACGCTTGCACGAAGCGGAGCGGTTGATGGCCGAACTGGAGCTCAGCCATCTCGCCGACAACATCGCCGAAACGTTGTCAGGCGGCGAGCGGCGAAGGTTGGAGCTCTCGCGCGCGCTGGCGACGCGCCCGACGATCCTGCTGCTCGACGAGCCGTTCGCCGGCGTCGATCCGATCAACGTCCAGGAGATCCAAGGGCTCGTGCGCCAGATGCGCGATCGCGACCTCGGCATCCTGATCACCGACCACAACGTGCGCGAGACGTTGCAGCTCACTGACCGCGCGTCGATCATCCACGAAGGCCACATCCTGCGCGAAGGAAGTTCGAACGAACTGATCGCCGACCCGCGTGTGCGCGAGGTCTACCTCGGCCACAGCTTCGATGCGCCGGTGACGGGCATCAGCAATCTGGAAGAACGCGAACTGTTCGGCCGCGACAAGAAGCCCGAGGCCGACGACCCTGAACCCGAGCGCCCGTTCGGCGACGACGACGTCGAGCCGCACGCGAAGCGCTGAGGTCACTCGCCCGCGGGTTCGGACTCGGCGACGCGCGCTTCGCCCCAGGCCTCGACCAGGATCTTGCGCGCCGCGTCGCGTGCACCTTTCGGGACGTACAGGTCAGGATGACGCATCACGTTGTGTGACGCGGCGCCGAGCTCGGCCATGTCGAAATCAGGGCCGTGCATGAGCGATGGAATGCCCTTCGCCTCCAGCAGATTGCGCGCCAATCCGCCTTGGATCGGGTCGACGGAGACGAGCAGGAGATCGAACTCGGGGTGCAGGCTTTTCATCGTTTTTCTCCGCTTTGAATCGTACGCCCGGGCGGGTACGAACAGTCACGATCCTTGTCCGAAACCGGCCGCACGAGTAACGTGTTGCCCCCGAATCGCGCGACAGCCCGTCGCGCGTGTTCGATTCGCGAACCGACGGAGCAGTGCCCCATGAAAATCGTCGCTTGCATCAAGCGCGTCCCCACGACCGAAGCTCAGGCGAAGATCGCCGGCGACGGCAAGAGCCTGGACAACGCCGGCTGGCAGTACATGGCTTCGTTCTACGACGAGATCGCCGTAGAGCAAGCGATCCTGACCAAGGAGAAACTCGGCGGCGAAGTGACGGTCGTGACGTTGGGTCCGTCGGCTGCGTCCAAGGAAGTGCGCGAGTTCCTCGCGCGCGGCGCCGACACCGGCGTGATCTTGAAGGACGACCATCCGAGCATGCGCGATCCGCGCGCGACGGCCAAGGCGCTGGCGGCGAAGGTCAAGGCGCTCGGCGCCGAGGTCGTGTTCGTCGGCCGCGTCGCCACCGACCGCGACCATTCCGCGGTCGGCGCGATGTTGGCGACCTACCTCGGCTGGGCGTGCGTCACGGAAGCCATCGGGCTCGAACTGAGCGCCGGCAAGGGCGTCGCGAAGCGCGAGACCGAGCACGGCGTCGAGACGGTCGAGTTCTCGCTCCCGGCCGTGATCACGTGCAACAAGGGACTCAACGAGCCGCGCCGCGCGAGCTTGAAAGGCATCATGGCCGTCAAGTCGAAGACGATCGCCGAAGAGGCGTTCGAGAACGTCGCTGCGCAAGTCACCGTGAGCAAGGTCGAATTGCCGCCCGCGCGCAAGGCGGGTCGCATCGTCGGCGAGGGCGCTGCCGCTGTGCCGGCGCTGATCGAAGCACTGCGCGGCGAAGCCCGAATCCTCTGAGCGCCTGAAACGAGAGACCAGAACATGTCGAACATCATCGTCTTCGTCGAACACCACAACGGCACGGCTCGCGCCGCCAGCGCGCAGTGCATCGGCGCCGCGCTCGCCACGTCCCACGACGTGATCGCCGTCGTCTCCGGCAAGGGCGCGGAAGAAGCCGCCGCCACGCTCGGAAAGCACGGCGCGACCAAGGCCGTCGCACTCACCGGCGCCGCGCAGCACAGCCCCGATGCGCTCGCACGCGACATCGCCAAGCTCGTGAAGGACAACGGCGCCAAGGGCTTCATGGCCGCCGCGACCGCGACGGGCAAGGACATCGCTCCGCGCGTGGCGGCTTTGCTCGATTCGACGTTGTTCAGCGACGTGACCGGCATCACCGCTCAAGGCGACGCGTTCACCGTGGTGCGTCCGTGGTTGGCCGGCAAGGCGATCGCGACTCTGACGAGCCAGGCCCCCGTCTTCTGCGCGACGACGCGCTTGAACGTGTTCGCGGCCTCCGGCGCAGAGAAGAAGTGCGAAGTGATCAAAGCCGCCGCGTCGACGGACGGCAAGGCGATCGTCACCTCGGTCGCCGAGAAGGCCGAAGAGAAGCTCGACGTCAAGGAAGCTCCGGTCGTCGTGTCCGGCGGTCGTGGGCTCAAAGGCCCCGAGAATTTCAAGCTGATCGAAGACCTCGCCGCCGCGTTCGGTGCCGCAGCGACCGGTGCTTCGCGAGCCGTCGTCGATGCCGGTTGGCGTCCGCACGCCGAGCAAGTCGGCCAGACCGGCAAGACCGTGTCGCCGCAGCTCTACATCGCGGTCGGCATCTCCGGCGCGATTCAGCACCTCGCCGGCATGCGCACGTCGAAGGTCATCGTCGCGATCAACAAAGATGCCGAAGCGCCGATCTTCAAGGTCGCCGACTACGGCATCGTCGGCGACGCGTTCGAAGTCGTCCCGGCATTGACTGCGGCGGTCAAGGCAGCCAAGAAGCACTGATCGCGATGCGTGCACCGAAGCTCAGCGAGGGCGAGATTCAGGAACAGTTGAAGCTGGTCCCGCACTGGCGTCTGTTGGGCGGGTGCTTGCACCGTGAATTCCAGTTCAAGGACTTCGTACGCGCGTTCGGATTCATGTCGTCCGTGGCGTTGCTGGCCGAGAAGCGCGATCACCATCCCGATTGGTCGAACGCGTACGGCAAGGTCGTGATCGACCTGACGAGCCACGACGTCGGCGGCCTGTCGCAGCGCGATTTCGACCTGGCTGCTGCGATCGACTCGGTCGCGGGCTGAGCGGCGGGGGCGCGCGCGGGTTCGCCGGCAATGCTCGCGCTCGCGCGGCCGGGCCTTTAGCCTGGGGGATGGACCGCAGCGAAGGAGTCTTTCCCGCCCCCCGCGATGAAACTCGGTGACCTTGTTTCGCATTACCGCATCGACGCCAAGATCGGCGAGGGCGGCATGGGCGAAGTGTTCGTCGCGCAGGACGAAACGCTGAAGCGCAAAGTCGCGCTCAAGACGATTCGTGCCGCGCACAACTTGCGCAGCGAGGCGCGCACCCGGTTCACGCGCGAGGCGCGTGTGCTGTCCCAACTCGATCACCCGCACATCTGTCGCATTTTCGACTACATCGTCGGCGACGAAGGCGACTTGATCGTGCTCGAGCTGATCGAAGGGCACGCGCTCCATGAAGGCTACAGTCGGCTGACGTACGTGCAGAAACTCGTGATCGCCGAGCAGATCACGAGTGCGCTCGTAGCCGCGCACGCTGAAGGCATCGTGCATCGAGACTTGAAGCCGGGGAACATCATGTTGACGCCGGCGGGCGGCGTGAAGGTGCTCGATTTCGGCCTGGCGTGCGTGCGGGATGCGACGGATCCCGCTGATGTCGCGAGCGTGCAAGCGACTGCGATCGACGACGAGGAGTGGTCCGACACCGATGATTCGATCTCGGGGTTCCATACCGAGGCCGGCAGCGTGTTCGGCACGGTGCAGTTCATGAGCCCCGAGCAGGCGCGCGCTGATCCGGTCGGACCTGCGTCGGACATGTTCAGCCTGGGATTGGTGCTCCAGGAACTCTTCACGGGCAAGCCGGCGCGCAAACTCAAGCGCAGCGATGGCCTGATGCGTGCCGGCGCGGGCGATTCTGAACCGGTGGTCGGCTTGCCGCGCGATCTCGCGCAACTGATCACGCGGATGAAGGAGGTCGCTCCGACGCGCCGTCCGACGGCGGTGGAAGCGTTGGCGCGTTTGAATTGGATCCGCGCGACACCGCAGCGCCGGTTGCGGCGAGCGCTGATCGCCGGCGTGATCGCGGTCGGCTTGATCGGAGCGACCAAGTACGCGCTCGACATGCGCGCAGGTCGCGTGCGCGCCGAGGCGCTCACCGAACGAACGGAAGACAACATCCGCTTTCTCGTGGGCGACTTGTACCGCAAGCTCCAACCCATCAAGCGTACCGACCTGTTGAGCGCTGCGGCTCGCCGCGCAGGCGATTACTACGCGACGATTCCAGCGGAATCAATGCGACCTTCACAGGCCGTGAACAGCTCGCAAAATTGGATCTACGTCGGGCTCGTGCGCATGGACGAAGGCAGCCTGACCGACAGTCTCGAAGCGTTCGACACGGCGCTACGCCAGCTCGACGGAGCTGCAGCTGAATCTGTCCATCCTGCGCGCAAGGCGTGTTTGCGCCGGGAGGCGCTCGTCTGGATCGGTGAAGTGCACAAGGAACGCGGCGAATTGGAGCTCGCGGAACAGGCTTTCCGGCAGGTCGGCGAGCTCCCGCACGACGATTCCGTTGATTGTCCGGACTCACTCTCGGCTGCGGCGTGGGAAGGACGCGCTCTGACCAAGCTCGGTGAGATCGCATTTGCACGCGGCCGGCTCGACGAAGCCGGAACTTTCTTCGAGCGGGCGCGTCAGTCCTTCGCGACCATCGCCAAGCCTCAGGTCGAGGAACGGTTTCACGCCGGTCAGGTCGAGTTCTGGATCGGGAACCTGTGTTTGGAACTCGGTGATCGCGACGCGGCAGCACTGCCGTTGCAGCGCTACCTGGAGATCTCCGAGGCTCTGACCGACGAACAGCCCCACAACATGAACTGGCGTGTCGAGGTCGCGTACGCACATACGAATCTGGGAGCGCTGGCCCAGATGCGTGGAGATGCAGATGCAGCACGGCGCGAGTTCCGGAAGTCCGTCGACAGTTGGCGCATGCTCACGCTCTACGATCCAGCCAATTCGTCGTGGAAGTACGAGTTGGCCGATGCGCTGTCTTGGCTGGCAACCAGTGAGAACACTCGCTGGCATGTCGTGACCGCTCTCACTCTGCTCAAGGAGGAGTACGAACTGCGCGTGGGACTCGCACAGCGCGATCCCACCAACATGAGCTGGCTGCGGTCCCGCGCGATCTGCGAGAACTACCTGGGCAGTGCCATGGAGACGCTTGGGCGCCACGCGGAGGCACGCGATTACTTCGAACTAGCGCTCACGAATTCACGTCATCTGTGCGAGGCCGAGCCCGACAACGCCGACTGGAAGCTCGACCAGGCCGTCATCTTGGTTCGAGCGGGGCGCAACATGATCGACTTGCGCGATCTCGACACGGCCGAGTCCTATCTGCGCGACGCGATAGGCTTGCTCGCTGCGGAACCCTCCATCCTCGAAGTGCGTCAGAGGCTGCGCCACCTGGCACAAGCCAGACTCGACATGGTGACACTGCATCTTGCGCGCGAAGAAGACGGGCTCGCCGCCGAACAGCTCGCGCTGGCGGACTCGATTCTGCATTCCGAACATCTGTCAGCAGAACCCGAAGCGGTTGCGGCTGACCCACGCTCGCGCGCACATTTCCTGCGTGCACGACTGCACCAGAAACATGGACGGATGGATGACGCTCGTCGCGAAAGCCAAACCGCCCTAGACGTACTTGACGCCGTGATGTGGAGTGAATTCAGCACGCTGCGCGCACGAACCTATGTCGATGCGACGAGAATTGTGCACGGAGCTGCCGCGCTTGCTCCGGTTTTTGACAGGTTCTCAGCACTTGGTTACAGTCCCATAGACCCTGGGCGCTAGATGCGCCGGGACCGACGTTCTGCCGATCTCGCGTTAGCGCCTCTCCCTTTTCCCGAAGGAGATTGAGATGACTACGATCGCAACTGTGCTGGTCTCATACGACCCGGGCACGAAGACCGTCACTTGCGTCGGAGGGCGTGGTGCCCAGCCCGATGGAAGCGTGGATGTGGAGTACGGCCCGGGTAATACGATTACGTTCATGGGCAGTGGTCAGGACGTGAAGGTATGGACCTTTGCGGAGGTCAAGCTGACGAAGCAAGGTACAGAAGACGATCCCAGCACTTTCTCCACAGCCAAGACGGACACACAGATCGTGCTGACGGACAACAATGCTGTCCCCGGGACGTCAGACATCATCTACGGCTACGTCGTTCACGTGAATGACCTCTCGAGCAACACTCTGGTGCGTTCACTCGATCCGAAGATCAAGAACAAGCCGAACACGCAGGCGCAAAAGAAGATGCGCAGCGGATACGCTTGATCCATGCGAGGTGAACGGGGCGTTCACCGCTCGCATCGACTCTGCAGGAGGATCCGGGCCGACGATCGGGTCCTCTTGCGTTGGACGGCCGGTTGCCTGGCTAGAATGCGCCCATGACCGACGAACTGAAGCTCGACGCCATCGAAGCCCGGGTGTTGGGAGTCCTGATCGAGAAATCGCTCACGACGCCCGACCAGTATCCGCTCACCCTCAACGGCGCGACGCTGGGAAGCAACCAGAAGTCGAACCGCGATCCGGTGATGGAGCTGTTGGAGGGCGAGGTCAATGCCGCGCTCGGCAAGTTGATCGTGAAGGGACTCGCGGGTTCGGTCCACCCGATGGGCAGCCGCGTCGAGAAGTTCAGGCACAACGCCGAAGCCGTGCTCAAGATCACGACGCCGCAAGCCGCGCTGCTCGCGGAGTTGCTCATGCGCGGCCCCCAGCAACCGGGTGAACTGCGCGCGCGCGTTTCGCGCATGGCGAGCGCGGACACGCAAGCTGCCTTGATGGAGATCCTGAATCCCCTGCTGGAGCGCGGACTCGTCGTGCGACTCGATCCTTTGCCGGGCTCACGCGCGGAACGCTACGCCGAGACACTCGCGCCCACGGCGCACCCGATCGAGACGAAAGCCGCGCCTGCAGTACGCGCCTTCTCGGCCTCCGCCGCCGCCGTCGCAGCCACGATCGAGAAATCCCCCGCGACCAGCGCGCCCGCGTTCGACCCTGAACCGCTGCAGAAGCGCGTCGACGACCTCGAGCATCAAGTTCGCGTCCTGAAGCGCCAACTCGACGCGCTGGCGTGGAAGCTCGGCCACAAGATCGACGGCTAGCTCGTCGCGAAAAACACGGCTCACTAGACGGGCGACAGCACTTCGAGCAATTCGGCCGCGACCGAGATCGCGATCGCGGTCGGTTCCTTCGAGTTCTTCGACACACCGATCGGACAGCGCACTTTTTCGATCTGTGCGCGCGTGAATCCGCGTGACTCCAGGCGCTTCTGGAATCGTGCCCACTTGCGCTCCGAGCCGATCAGGCCGAGATAGGCGAAGTCGCGTTGAATGGCGCGCGCGATGATCTCGAGATCGAGCGCGTGGTTGTGCGTCATCACGAGCACGAGCGTGTCGTCGGGCAACGTCGCGATTTCTTCCTCGGGCGCATCCACGAACAAGGTCTGGTACGGACGCGCGCGCGGCAGCGGCGGCTGGACCTCGGACTCCTCGCGTGAATCGATCAGCACGAGGTCGGCGGACAAATAGTGCGCCAACCCACCGATCGCCTGCGCGACGTGACCGGCGCCGAAGGTTGCGATCCGGCGGCGCGTCCACGGAAAGGTCTCGAAGAACAGTGTGACTTCGCCGCCGCAGCACTGACCCGCGGCCTCAGACAACGGATACGCGACGCTCTCGGAAGCTGCCTTGCCGCGCGCGATCATTGCGCTCGCGTGCTCGATCGCCAGCTTCTCCAGATTCCCGCCGCCGATCGTGCCAAACGCGAGCTGTCCCCCGCTGACGATCATGCGCGCACCCGGCTCGCGCGGGCCGCTGCCTTTGACGCCTGTCACGACGACCAGCGCGCAGGCCCGACGCTCGGCGCGCAGCTGCGACAGGTGCTCGATCCAATCTTGCGGTCTTTCCATGTGCCCATGAATGATAGGTCGCAGGCTATCCTCTCCGCACCATGAACATCGCGAGCCTTGGAGGCGGACCCGCCGGACTGTACTTCGCCATCCTCATGAAGAAGGCGTTTCCGGACGCGCGCATCGAGGTCATCGAGCGCAACAGGGCGGACGACACCTTCGGCTGGGGGGTCGTGTTTTCGGACGAGACGCTGTCGAACTTCGAAGACGCGGACCCCGAGAGCTACGCCGAGATCCGGCAACAATTCCGCTACTGGGGCGACATCGAGACCTGGCACGCGGACACATGCGTGCGCTCGACCGGCCACGGGTTCTGCGGACTGTCGCGCAAGAAGCTGCTGCAGATCTTCCACGCCCGTTGCCGCGACCTCGGCGTCGAGCTCGTCTTCAACCGCGAGATCAAGGACGAGGGCGAACTGGGGCCACGCGATTTGATCCTGGCGGCGGACGGACTCAATTCGATGTTGCGCAAGAAATACGAAGCGCACTTCAAGCCGACCATCGACTGGCGCAAGGCCAAGTTCACCTGGCTTGGGACGACGAAGCCGCTCGAAGCCTTCACCTTCATCTTCCGCGACTCACCGCACGGTGTATTCCAGGTCCACGCCTATCCTTTCGAGGAGAATCTCTCGACCTTCATCGTCGAGTGCCACGACGAGACGTGGAAGAAGTCGGGTCTAGACCGTGCGACCGAAGCCGAGACGGTCGCGTTCTGCGAGAAGCTCTTCGCTGATCATCTCGAAGGCCACAAGCTGCTCACGAACCGCTCGATCTGGCGCACGTTTCCCACCGTGCGCAACGAGCGCTGGTCGCACAACAACATAGTCCTGCTCGGCGATTCGGCGCACACCGCTCACTTTTCCATCGGATCGGGCACCAAGCTCGCCATGGAGGACTCGATCGCGCTCGTCGAGGCTTTCAGACAGCACGGTACGCGTGACGTGCCGCGCGTGCTCGCTGCGTACGAATCAGCACGCCGGCTCGACGTCCTGAAGACGCAGAAGGCGGCGCAGACGAGCCTCGAGTGGTTCGAGAACTCACAGCGCTACATGCACCAGCACCCGGTGCAGTTCTCGTTCAACCTGATGACGCGCAGCAAGCGCATCACCTACGACAATCTGGCGAAGCGCGACCCGCTCCTCGTGCAGCGCACGACCGAATGGTTCGGCGCCGAAAACGGCCTGAAACCGGCTGCGAACGGCATCACGCCTCCGCCGATGTTCGCGCCGTTCGAGCTGCGATCGATGAAGCTCGCAAACCGCATCGTCGTGTCGCCGATGTGCCAGTATTCAGCGACCGACGGCGTGCCGGACGATTGGCACTTCGTACACCTCACGAGCCGCGCGCTGGGCGGAGCGGGACTGGTGTTCGCCGAAGCGACCAACGTTTCCTCCGAAGGCCGCATCACGCTCGGCTGCACCGGTTTTTGGAACGACACGCAAGGCGCCGGATGGAAGCGCATCGTCGAATTCGTTCACGCGCGCACCGCGGCCAAGATCGGCATGCAACTCGGTCACGCGGGCCGCAAGGCGTCGTGCAATCTGCCCTGGGAAGGCGACGACCCGTTGCGCGACCAGCGCGCCTGGAAAACGCTCGGCCCCTCCGCCGATCCTTTCGGTCCTGGCTGGCACGTCCCGCGCGCGATGGACCGCGGCGACATGGATCGCGTGCGCGAAGAGTTCGTGCATTCGGCCCGACTCGCGCACAAGGCCGGCTTCGACATCATCGAGCTGCACATGGCGCACGGGTATCTGCTCTCGAGTTTCCTGTCGCCGAAATCCAATCGCCGCACCGACGAGTACGGCGGCGCCATCGAAAATCGCATGCGCTATCCGCTCGAGGTCTTCACGGCCGTGCGCGCGGTGTGGCCGGCCGAAAAGCCCATGTCGGTGCGCATCTCGGCCTCGGATTGGCTCGACGACGACGGCGGTTGGACCGTCGCGGACTCCGTCGTGCTGGCGCGCGAGCTGAAGATGCGCGGTTGCGACATCATCGACGTTTCGTCCGCCGGCAACACACCCGAGTCCAAGCCGGAGTACGGTCGCATGTACCAGCTCCCTTTCGCCGAGCGCATCCGCTACGAGGCCGAAATCCCCGTCATCGCCGTCGGTGCGATCCAGGGCGCGGATCACGCCAACACGGTCCTGGCCGCCGGTCGCGCGGATTTGTGCGCGCTGGCGCGACCGCACCTCGCGGATCCGTACCTGACGCACAATGCGGCGATCCGCTACGGCGTCGTCGATGTGGTCTGGCCGAAACCGTACCTGGCCGTCAAACCGCGGCCGCTCGCGAACCCCGAAGAGTGAGTCAGACCACCGCGCCGTGGAAGGTCGGCGTGTGGTTCGGAAAGATCGTCAGGAAGTTCGGGTTCCCGAGCCGTCGGTACGCGACCTCCGCCACGATGTCGCGGTAGTCGACCGTGATCGCGAGGTCGCCGTTGTCGAGTTGCGGCAATCCCATGCCCGGCCAAGGTCCGAGCACGCGACCGCCGACGACGTTGCCGCCCATCAGGATCATCATGCCGCCGTGACCGTGGTCCACGCCGAGGTTGCCGTTCTCATCCGCGCGGCGCCCGAATTCGCTCATGACCATGACGGTCACGCGGTTGTTGAGCGCGCCCAGGTCCGTCCACAACGCGTTCAATCCGCGGCTCAACTGGTCCATCAAGAACGCCAGCGATCCCTGCAACGGCCCGAGGTTCGAGTGCAAGTCCCAGCCGTGCATGTCGACTTCGATCAGCTCGACGCCGATGTCGGCTCTGACGAGCGCGGCTACGTTCGCGAGGCGGCCGCCCCACTCGCCCGCCGGGTAGACGGCGCCGTTCTGCGGCGTGTAGTTGCCGAAATCGATGCTCCCCAACAAGTTCATCGCTTGGAAGGTCTTGCCCGTGATCGCGGCCAGCTCGCCGCCGTGCGCGTGGTACATGGCGCCCAGGGTCCGGCTGCGTGAACGCATGGACTGGATCGGACCGGTCAACTTGAAGCCCGCCAATTCCGCGATCGGCAGCGTTGCAGGTGCGCCGGCGAGCGAACGCGGCAGCATGTAGTCGAGCGCCACGCCGCGCAGCACACCCGATCCCGCGGGAGGCGAAGACATGAGGTGTCGCGCCGCCCAACCGGTCGAAACCGGACCGTGTTGGTTCGGGTTGCCCTGCTCCATGAACTTCTGCGCGTCGAAGTGCGAGCGCGAGGGATCGGTCGAACCGCAACCGTGCACGAACAACAACTGTCCGGCCTGGTACGGCGCCATGAGCGGCAACGCGGCCGGCGAGAGGCCGAAGAATCCGTCGAGGTTCGTGGCGCCGTTCGTCTGGCCGGGCGGGCGGATCGCTAGCGTCGGGCGGCGCAAGTACAGCTCCGGGTCGCCGTACGGCACGCAAATGCTGACGCCGTCCATGCCGCCGCGCATGTACAGGAGCACCAACACGTCGCGCTGCGCGCCAGGCGGTTGTGCCGAAGCCGTGCGCGGCAATCCCGCCGCGACGACGGAAGTCGCTGCAGCCGCCAGACCCGTTTTCACGAGGAATTCGCGGCGGGTCTGTCCTTCGATGTGTGTCTGGTCGTTGTGCGTCATGGCTGTGAACTCAGTAGAGCTGGAAGCTCGGCGACGACACGGTGAGGACCATCACATCGCGCAACAGCGCATCCGTCACGGCCGGGTACGCGCTCACGAAGGTCTGCAAGGCCGCGAGATCGCTCGGCGAGAGCGCGCCGCCGGTGAGGCGCAGGTTCGCGGTCGACGCGATCTCGGATTGAGGCACGCCGGCGAATACGGTGGCGGGGTCGAAGCTGATCCCGGGAATCGCATTGCCGAACAGATCCGAGGCGAAGGCCCAACGCGCTTGCTCACCCGAAGCCCACAAGTCGAGCTTGTCGGGGTAACCGTTGGGCGTCGGCCAGCGGAACGGTTGGTGTCCGAGCTTGCCCAACGCTTCGGAGAGCTGCTCGGGCGCCGTCATCTGGAACTTCAGGGGTCGCAGGATCGACGTCAGCAGATGGAACGGGCGTTTGTACTTCGGTCGCGTGGCTTGGGGCACCAGCGCGATCGAACTGAGCGCGAAGACCACGCGCAGCATGGACTTGATGTCGCCGTTCGTCTCCATGTACGCCTGGGCTACACGCCTCACGACTTCCGCAGGCGGATCGTAGCTCAGGAAGAACCGGCACAACTTGAGCGCCAGGTGGTCCGCCGTGACCGGGTGTTGCGCCAGCAGGCGCACGACGAACTCACCGTCGAGCAACCCGCCGCCGGCCGGCAGTGAATGGCCGAGCACGACCTTGGGGTTGTTGTCGTGGTACTGCGGCCTGAACAGGAAGGCGCCGAAATCGCCGCTGGTGACTTCCTTGAAGCCCCAGCCCGTGAAGCAGCGCGCGACCGCCTTGACGTCCGCTTCGGTGTAGTTGCCCACGCCCAGCGTGTGCAGTTCCATGATCTCGCGCCCGTAGTTCTCGTTGGGCGAGCCCGCGATGTTGCGGTAGTTGCCCAGGTAGAACCCCATCGATGCGCTGCGCGCCGAGGCGCCGAGCAGTTGCGAGAAGTTTCCGAGCGCGTGCTTGCGGATCACCTCGCGATCGTCCGTCGTCTTCAACGCGGCGTTCATCGAGTCGTTGTGATCGATGTTGAAGTGGTCGGTCCAGAACTCGACCATGCGCTCGTGCAGTTGGCGCGACGAGTAGGCCGCGCGCAGGATCGTGCTGGTGCGCAATTCGTTGCGCAGCAGCTCCGCGCGGCCCTGCAGGTAGTGACCGACGTAGTTCGCGTGCGTCGTCGCGGTGATCGTAGTGAATTGCGCCACGATCAGGTCGCCGCGCACGTCGATGATGGTCTCGGGATGCAGTTGTTCCTCGAGGAAGGCCGCGTACCCGAGCGCGTGCGCGCGCGCGAAGAGGACCGGGTCGAATCCGTTCGTGATCCGCGACAGCAGGAAGCCGATCTCGCTCGAACCGCGCGGCTGAACGTGCGGAGCGGTGGATTGAGCGGCGGCGGAGCGCTGCGCCGCAATGGCCAGAGCGCTTCCCAACCCGAGGCCCAGCAGCGAGCGCCTCGGAACAGCGCCTTCACCCGCTGCCACGGGGGGCGCACCTTCGACGGAAGTCATGAAATCTCTCCTAGGTGCCGACCACAAACAGCCGCGGGAACCGGACGAGCCCCGAATCCCCGCTGCCTCGCTCATCCTGCACGGAATTCGTCGGTTCGCGCAAGGGTCGCGCCTCAGAAACGACCGGAGCGCGGCAGCCCGCGGATGCGTACCTTGATTCGGTGATGCACCGCCCGGTATCGAATCCCCCGAATCCGTGGCTCTCGCGCCACGTGGAGTGGCTCGACGAGCCGCCCCAAGCGGAGCTCGTGGTGTACGAGGAGGAGGCCAAGAGCGTGCTCGCCGCCAACGACAGCCCCGACGTCGGCTTCCGCTGGAGCGTGAATCCCTATCGCGGCTGTCAGCACGCGTGCGCGTACTGTTACGCGCGGCCCAGCCACCAGTACCTGGGTTTCGGTGCCGGGACGGACTTCGATCGCCGCATCGTGGTGAAGGTGAATGCGCCCGAAGTGCTCGCCCGCGAGCTGGCGCGGCGGTCGTGGAAGCGCGAAACCGTCGTATTCTCGGGCAATACGGATTGCTATCAACCGCTCGAAGCGAGCTACGAGCTGACGCGGCGCTGCTTGGAGGTGTGCGTCGCGCGCGCCAATCCGATCGGCATGATCACGAAAGGTGCGCTGGTCCGGCGCGACATCGACCTGCTCGCGCGCCTCGCCCGCGGGCCCGGTGCACACGTGTTCGTCTCGATTCCGTTTCTGGACGACGAGGTCGGTCGCAAACTCGAGCCCGGCGCGGCGGCGCCGAATAAGCGCTTCGAGGCGCTGCGCGCGCTGTCGGACGCTGGCATCACGACCGGCATCGCGATCGCGCCGGTGATTCCGGGCTTGAACGAAGCCGACATCCCGCGGCTGCTCGAGCGCGCGCGCGATTGCGGCGCGATCAGCGCTTTCATGACGCTCTTGCGCCTGCCGGCCGAAGTGTTGCCGGTGTTCCAGGAGCGCGTCGAGCAGGTCCTGCCCGAGCGCGCGCGCAAGATCGAGTCCGCGATCCGCGACATGCGCGCAGGGGCCATGAATCAAAGTGCCTTCGGAGCGCGCATGTCGGGTTCAGGACCGCGTTGGAACGCGGTCGAACAGTTGTTTGAGATCCACCGCAAGCGCTACGGGATGAACGTCGCCGACACGCGCATGCGCGGGCCGGAATTGCAGCGACCCAGCCAAGGGCAGCTCTTCAGCTGAAGATCAGGCAGGTCGTCGTCGCGTGCGCGTACAGGCGGCCCTCGGCGTCGCGCAAGTAGCCTTCGGCCGTCGCGGTTTTCGAGCCGAAATGAACGATACGACCTTCGCCGAACAACTTGCTCGTGGCGTGTGTCACCGGCCGCACGAAGTTGATCTTCAATTCGAGCGTCGTGTAGCCCTGGCCCCGTGCGAGTTTCGTGGCGATCGCGCAACCCATCGCCGAATCGAGCACGGTGGTGAGGATCCCGCCGTGTGTTCCGGCCATCGGGTTGCTGTGTTCTTCGCCGGCGGTGAATTCGAACACGACGCGGCCCGGCTCGATCGAGGAGAGCGCGAATCCGACGAGGCGCGTGATCGGCGGCGCCGGCAGTTCACCCGACTTCATCGCTTCGAGGTACTGCAAACCCGTGAGCGACTGCGCCGCGCGCGCGCCGATCGTCGGGTCTTCCCATTCGATCACGCGTCTGCGTGACGGCTGTTCTGCGCTCACGCGATCACCAGCGATGGTACGCCGGGTGTCCTTCCTTGACGGCGACGAACACACCGCGACAGGTGGCGGTGATCTTGCCGCCCGCTTCGAGTTCGGCTTCGATCACGGCGCGGTCGTCCGTGGACTCGACGACCTTCGCGCGCAACTTGATCAGCGCGTCGCTGGGCGTCGGACGCTTGAGCTTGACGTGGAATTCAGCCGTGACCGTGCACGGCGGCGTGCTCGCGCCGTTCTTCTGCATCAAGTGCCAGGCCGCGGTCCAGTTGCTGTGGCAGTCGAGCAAAGCGCCCGTGATCCCGCCGTTGAGCATGCCCGGAAAGGCCTCGTGATGCTTCTCCGCGCGCCACTCGGCGACGACGACATCGCCCTGAACGATGCTCTTGATGCGCAGGCCCTGCGCGTTGGCGGGGCCGCAACCGAAGCACGCATTCTGCGGCGCGTAGCGATCTTGCAGACTGAGCGTCATGCGCGGGGAGGATCGAGTGGTGGGCTACACTGGATTTGAACCAGTAACTTCCACGCTGTGAAGGCCTCTTGAGGGGGCATCTGTAACCAGCGTAGCCGTCAGTATTGAACGCAACTTCCCTGATCGTAGCCGTGCAGACGATCTGTCTCAAGTGGTTACACCGAGTCGCTCCTCCAAGCACTCGTGATCATTGGGGCGCGGCAGATGCGTGGATGATCCACACACTCGATTCTCGGTTCATGGCCGGGCTCGGCGCCCGCCGTGGGTCCAGGTCGCCTCGTACCTTTCATCGCCGTCTCCTTGCCCCCGAGAAGGCCTCAGGAGTCGGCCGCTCATCCGCTTGGTGGACTACGTCAAAGCGGAAGTCTCATTACACCCCACATTGTTATGATCAGACGAGCATGAACGCGACCCTGGTTGGGACTCGGGTGACGGGGGGGCCGCGCGTAGCCTCCAGGCTCGCGTGGGCACTGCCTTTGATGCTATTTCAAGAGCTCGAGGCTCACGCTCAGCTACCCCCCATTTCTGGTTCCGCTGTCAAGCTCGTCGAACATGAGGATGGAGGCTCGCCGAGGCGACACGAGCGATTCGATGGATGGGTGGAGAATCGCGGTCAATGGGATTCGGGCGTGCTGTTTCAGGCAAGTGCCGACACCGTAAGGGTGGTAGCGCGCAGAGGGGCCGTCGACGTCTTCGCGCGAGCTGCGGCCGAATCCAAGCGCGCTTGGATTCGGATCATCCTTCCCCCCGCCTCGGGAGCGGATCCGATTCGCTGCGATCATGAGTTGCCAGGTCTGAATCACTACTTCCTGGGAAACGATCCTGCCAACTGGACCCGCGGCGTGCGCCGATTCGACAAAGTCACCTATCCGTGTATCGTCGACGGCGTGGACCTCGTACTGCACGCCACTCGGGGACGAATCGAATATGACCTCGTCGTGCAACCTGGCGCTGATTTGGCGTCGCTCCGATTCGAGTGCCAGGGATCTCAGGGGCTGACGCTCGACAACGATGGATCTCTGGTGATGCACACCCAGACCGGCGAGTTGATCCAGACTCCGCCCGTCAGCGCGTTCGAGCATGCGGGCAGAGACTCAGCAGCTGCCGATGTGCGATTCCTGCTGTTGAGCGATTCTAGCTTCGGATTCGCTCTTGGAGAGGAGAGCCCCTCTGCTGCGGTCCGCATCGACCCTAGCTTGATCTGGAGCACGTACCTGGGTAGCTCCGGCGCCGCAACATCCTATGCGGAGTACGGCGCGAAATGCGCTGTGGATCAGGCAGGAGCCCTGACGGTCATGGGCCAATTCAACGGATCGGACTTCCCGACGACTCCCGGTTCCGTTCAGATCCCTACGAACTCCGGATTCGGCGTGTTCGTGTCGAAGTTCGATTCTACCGGAAGCCTAGTGTACTCCAGCCTGATTGGAGCAACGAATGCGCTACCAGAGCCACACGCCCTCGCCCTGAGCCCTTCGGGCGCTGCAACCGTAGTTGGACAGATCGTCCACAGTGGTCCTTTTGCGAATAACTTCCCCACGACTTCTGGAGCATTCGACACCGTCCTTAGTTCGCCTAGTGGGACAGGGTTCGCCTTTCGGCTCTCACCCCAGGGCGACAATCTGGACTACTCGACGTACATCGAAGGAGTGAATGACGGACCGGATGCTACAGGGGTCGCCATCACACCCACCGGCGCCACCGTGATCTGTGGCACGACCTACTCGAGCGCATTTCCTGTCACGCAAGGTTCGTTCGACAATAATTATCATGGCTTCGGAGATGCATTCGTCCTCCGCCTGAATTCTTCCGGCAGCACGCTGGAGTGGTCCACGCTGCTGGGTGGAAGCGGCGGGGGCGACTTCGCGCACACTCTGAAGCTGGCTGACGATGGAGACGTCGTGGTTGCGGGCGCGACAGGCTCCGCTGACTTCCCATTCACGCCGGGTGCCTATGCAACAGCATTCTCCTCGAGTTCCGGGACCACGTGGGTGGCGCGACTATCCGCACACGGTGATCTCCTCCGCTGGGCAACAGCGATCGGAGGGATTGGTGGAAGTGCTTCGATCCCCAGGGTCTGGGATCTGGCATTGGACGGACTGGGTGGCGTGAGCATCGTAGGGCAGACCGGCGAGGCGACGTTTCCAACAACGCAAGGAGCCCTTGTCCCGGTCCTGCCCCAATTTTATCCAGGTGAACTTGCCTCATCGTACGTCGCTCGCCTCGATGCGTCAGGATCGAACCTTGCCTATTCGACCTTCGTTGGCTTCGGCGTCAACATGCTTGGGCTCGTCGTCGATGCGTCAGGCATTGCAACGGTGATCGGAAATGACAGGTTGGGACAATTCCCGATCACGCCCGGTGCGCTCTCGATCACTTCCCAATCGAGGGATGTCTTGATCGCTCGGCTCGACCCGATTGGTTCACGTGCATACTTCTCCACATGGCTTCCTGGCATGAATCAGGACGTGGGTTTCGACATTGCAATGCTGAGTGCACACAGGGCTGGGATTTGCGGGTGGGCTCAGTCCGGCTTTTTCACGACTTCGGGAGCCTATGATTCGACCTACAATGGGGGTGTTTCGGATGGCTTCGTTGCGGTTGCCGACTTGCTGCTTCAGGGAGTACGACAGCATGGTCGAGCGGCACACACGTGCCTCGGCGAATGTGCCATGAACGCAACTGAACGCCCCACAGCCGGATCGGCAAGCTTCGGATTCTATTGCAGTGGCGCGCCTCCTTTCAGCAATGGTTGGCTACTGCTGGGTACGGAGAGGGCCCTACCCATGATCATCCAGGGTGCCAATTTACTCCTCGATCCATCGCAACGAATCGTTCGAATCCCGGTCCGGGCAGACTACATCGGCTTCGTCGAGACCAGGGTTCCGTTGACGAACTTGCATTGGGGCGATCATTTTGCGGCTCAGTTTGTCTGGCGTAATCCAGGAACATGTCCCGGGAATACCGGCCTAGTGGCGAGCCACGCTCTACTCATCGACGTGCAGTAGTTTGTTGCGCAGCGTGATCTCCGGGTGGGCACGCAGCTCATCCACTGGGGCCCGAGTCAATCGACGCGTAGTCTTCCAGATGCGCATTCTGCCGCGGCGTGAGTCCGGGGGGGGTCGGTTCCCGCCGGCCCTTGTTCATCCCTCGAAGAGAAACCGAGAGTCCCGCGAGCCCCGGAGGGCCGAGCAGCGCCTCGAATGCGGCGTAGCCAAGTGCCGACGTCATCGGGAGAGGGTCACGACCTCGCGCATCGGCTTGCCCTCGGGCCCGCTGGAGTAGCGCTCGGTGAACGTGATGTGCGGTGCCGCAGCATCGGCAAGCGGAATTCCGCGCCCTTGTTCTCAGGCGGCAGTCGCTGGCCTAACGCGATTCAGTCGCCGAACTTTCGAGCGAAACGCTCGTGTGGCCTCGGATAGTCGTACAGATCGAACCAGACCCGTAGTCCTTCCGTTCGTGCGTACGCGTGACTCGAGCGCTTGAGGCACCACAGGGTCGGTGACTTCGTTTTCATCGAGGTCCTCGGAGTTGAAGCAAACGTGGATTCTTGACGAATCCACACTTCCGATGGTTGCGCTGCGCGCACATACCGAAGTACGCAACTGCGTCTCCGCCAAGAGTTTCGAGTGGTGGGCTACCCGGGACTTGAACCCAGAACTTCCACGCTGTGAACATGGCACTCTGCCGATTGAGTTAGTAGCCCACTCGAAGGGGCGGAGAGGATAGCCGCGAACAGGGCGCGGTGGCAAGACGAGGCCCGAACTACGGCCGCATGTCCTTGCCGAGCGAGGTCTTGAGGATCTCGGCCAGGCGCGATTCGGCGCGCCGCAGCATCATCCGCACGGCGTCCTCGGACCGACCGCCCATCATTTCGCCGGCTTCGCGCAGTTGGCGGCCCTCGAAGAAGACGAGCGTGATGGCCTGCCGGTGCTCGGGCGAGAGCTCCTCCAGCGCGGCGCGCAGGTGGGTGTAGCTCTCGCCGCGGCTCACCTGCATCGTCACCGACAGATCCTGGCTGGGCGGCTCGACCGTCGGCATCGCGTCGGCGCCGGGATCGTGCGGCGCTTCGATCGTGCGTTCGCGCGAGAGGTCGCGCTTGCTGGCGGAATAAAACTCGGCCTTGTCGCGGATCTTGTTCTGCAGGATCTGCATCAACCACCGCACCAGCGAGCCTTCGCCGCGGTACTCGTAGTTGTGGAAGTCGCGCGTCGCTTCGCGGAACGTCGTCTGCGCGAGGTCGTCGGGGTCTTCCTTCAAGCGCAAGCGCGGACCGATGCGGCGACGCGCGACTTCGACCATGAGTTGGTTGTAGCGCGTGAAGAGATCGTTGAGCGCGCCCGCGTCGCCGTTCTTGGCGCGCGTCACGAGGATCGCCGTCTGGTCGTTCTCGAAACCCTCGGGCAGTTGGAATTCGCCCGCGACGGGCGCCTTCGCGGCCTTTTCGTCGGGGTTCGTGGGCTCAGGTTTCTGTTCGTCGGCACTCATGATCAGCGGGGAGAGTATCGACGCGGATCGCCATCGGCTACCAGGGATTCTGCGCGCGGGCGCTCGAATACCAGCACGAGGTTCCCACGGACCTGCAAAACACGCGTGCCGCCCAGCGTGCGCTCGAAAAAGGCTGCGAAGCGGTCGGCTTCGACGCGCGCGCCGGGTTTGCTCGCCACGACGTTGAAGGCCAGCATTCCCCCAGGCGTCAGGCGCTCGCGCAGCGTTTCGAGGAACTCGGCGGTGCGGCATGCGCTCGGGACTTCGGCTTCGTCGAACAGATCCACGACGACCAGATCGAAGCGACGTGTCGAATTCGTCGTCCACTGCACGGCGTCGGCGGTCACGATTTCCAGGTTCGACCAGTGCGACAACCCGAAGTAATCGCGCCCCAGTTCGACGATCACCGGGTCGATCTCGACCGCCGTGATCGGAGCCTTCACGCCGCAATCGCGCCGCAAAAGGTGCACGACGCTGCCCGCGCCCAACCCGAGCACGAGGACCGAATGCAAGTCACGCCGCGCGATCTCGAGACGCTCGAAAGCCTGCTTGAACACCTCGTGCAAGCCGCCGTAGCTGTAGTTGACCGTCGCCCCGTCGAGGATCGCGCGCCCGCGCACGAGCGTGACCTCGAGTCGCGCGTGATGCGCGCTGGAGCGGCGCACCAGGCGCTGCGGCACGACGAAGCTCGCGAGCCATCGCCAACCGCGCCCGGCACGCGATGTCATGCGCCGTCGCCGTGCAGCACGCGCTGATTCGCTGCGCCGGGTGTCATGCGCGTCCGATCGACTTCATGAACTCGGGTTCGAGCATCACGAGCACGCCCAGTTCCTCGGCCTTCTTGGCCTTGCTGCCGGGTTTGCCGCCGACGACCAGGATGTTCGTCTTGGCGCTGACCGAGGACGCGACGTTGCCCCCCAGATCTTCGACGATCTGCTTGGCTTCCTGGCGGCCCAGGGCTTCGAGCGTGCCGGTGAACACGATGGTCTTACCGGCGAAGGGACCGGCGGTCGTGCGCGACTTGGGATGCGTGATCACGACGCCGCCCGCGAAGAGGCGCGCGATGAAGTCTGCGTTGGACTTGTCTTGGAACCACGTTGCGAGACGCGCCGCGACTTCGGGGCCGATGCCGTCGATGTGCTGCAGTTCGTCCAGCGTCGCGGCGCGCAGAGCATCCAGGCTCGCGAAGCGGCTCGCGAGCAGCTTGCCCGTCGCCGGACCGACGTCGGGGATCGCGAGCGCGACGAGAAAACGCGCGAACGGGATGTTGCGCGCGCGCTCCAACTCGGCGAATAGATTGTCGACGCTCTTCTCGCCCCAGCGCTCCAACTCGAGCAGTTGCGCGCGCGTCTTGGGATCGCGGTCGAGGTGGAAGATGTCGGCCGGAACGTGAATCAACTCGGCTTCGAGCAATTGCGCGATCTGCTTCTCGCCCAGTCCGTCGATCTCGAACGCCGATCCGCCGACGAGCGTGAGCGTGCGCCCGATCACTTGCGGAATGCAGCGCGCATTCGGACAGCGCCAGTACTTGCCCTCTTGCACGCTCGCCGTGTTGCACGCGGGACAGCGCTCGGGCATCGCGAAGACTTCACCGAAGCGCCAGGCGACACCGGGCCTGACCGCGCCCGCTGAATCGCGCAATTCGGCGGGCACGGCTTCGTCCCAGCCGGCGGGCGCCTTGCCGCTCGCGGCGCGCGCGACGCCCAGGATCTGCGGGATCACATCGCCGGCGCGGCGCAGGAAAACACTGTCGCCGACCTTCAGCCCCAGCGTCGTGACGTAATCGGCGTTGTGCAGCGTCGCATGACGCACCGTGATGCCGCCGACCTGCACCGGATCGACGTGCGCGCGCGGCGTCAAGCGACCGCCGTTGCCGACCATCGTCTCGATCGCGCGCAGCGTGCTCGCGGCTTCGAGTGCGGCGAATTTGTGCGCGTACTGCCAACGCGTCGCGCGCGAGGTCGCACCCAGGCGTTCGCGCAGATCGAGGCGTTCGAGCTTGGCGACGATGCCGTCCATGTCGAACGGGATCTCGGCCCGGCGCGCCTCCAACTCGTCGTGGTACGCGAGACACGCGGCGAGCCCGCGCACGGTCCGGCCCAATCCGGCATCCGCGAAACCCCACGCGCGCAGCGCAGCGCTGATGGCGCTCTGGGTCGTGAAAACAGGCCCTTCGATGAGCGGCGCCGCCCACGGATGAAATTCCAGCGGATAGCGTGCGACTTCCGTCGGATCGTTGCGGCGCAAAGCCCCCGCCACCGTGTTGCGCGGGTTCGCGAACGGCTCCAAGCCCAGCTTCGAACGTTCCCTGTTGAAGCGCGCGAACTTCTCGCGCTCGATCAGCACTTCGCCGCGCACTTCGATGCGCCGCGGATGAGCACTCGCCGGCCCGGCGAGCACGAGCGGGATGTTCCGCACGGTCTTCAAGTTGTGCGTGATGTCCTCGCCTTGCACGCCGTCGCCGCGCGTAAGGCCGCGCACGAAGACGCCCTTCTCGTAGAGCAAGGCCGCGCTCACGCCGTCGAACTTGGGCTCGACCGACCACTCGAGCTCCTGGTCCTTCATGTTCAGGAAGCGCAGGACCTTGGCTTCGAAGTCCCCCACCTCTTCGGCGGTGAACAAGCTGTCGATCGAGAGCATCGGCACGGCGTGCGGCGCCGTCGCCAGACCCTGGCCCTCGGGCAGCGCGGATCCGACGCGTTGGGTCGGGCTGTCGGGGGTGACGAGTTCGGGATGCTCGGCTTCGAGCGCGCGCAATTCACCGAACAGCGCGTCGTACTGCGCGTCGGTGATCTCAGGCGTGCCCGAGACGTAGTACAGGCGATCGTGGCGCAGGATTTCGGCGCGCAACGCCCCGATTCGCTTCGCGCTCGAGGAACCTCCGCTCATGGTGAACTACTGCGAGAGGTCGGACGGCCCGAAGGCCTCCGGCAGGAGGTCTTCGAGAAAGGTCTCGTAGCGCGTTCCGTCCGCACCGGCGACGATGATGCGCAGGTTCGGCGCGAACTCGAACAGCACCTGTCGGCACGCGCCGCACGGCATCAAGGCGTGCGGAAGGCTCGTCGTGATCGCCATCGCCGTGTACTCGCGCGCGCCTTCCGACACCGCCTTGACGATGGCGGTCCGTTCGGCGCACCACGTCATCCCGAAGCTCGCGTTCTCGACGTTGCAGCCGGTGAAGATGCGCCCGTCGGCGGCGCGCAAGGCGGCTCCGACCAGGATCTTCGAATACGGGCTGTAGGCGTGGGCCCGGACTTCGACAGCGCGCTTCACGAGCTCGTCGTCTGCCGCATCAAAACGCGAGCTCTTCGTCCCCGTCGTCGCCATGGGCGCCAGGGTCGCTTGAGCTGTGTCGATCGTCAACAGCTGCATGATGTTCTCCATTACTCGACCGCGCGGTCTCGTTGTCCAGGGTGGCATATCCCAGGTACGGAACGCGCATGCGCACCTGGCGCCGGCCGGTGGCGGGATCTTCGCGTTCCTCGGGGACGACTTGGACGCGCGCGCGCAGGTTCACGAGATCTTGCGACTCGATCTCCAATTCGCCGCGCACGTCGAGCCCGAAGGCGTCGAGCACCTTTTTCACGCGAAAGACGCCTCTTTCGCTCCACGTCAATGAATCCCACGCCGCGGTGCGCCCGGCCAGGTCGCCGTCGAGCACCTCCAATCGAAACGACCAACGCACGCTGCCGTCGCGCGAGCGGCCCTCGCGCACCTCGGCGACGCGAACGTTGTGTGGACCGGCGGGAACGGAAACGTAGGACTCGATGTCCTCCACGGCACTGAAATCGAAACGCATGATTGTCCTCTGGGTTGCGGCCGCACTACGCGACCTCCACACCCATCGACGTACGGCCCAGCCGGCGGTTGCGGATGAAGTGCGAAGTTTCGCGCGCGGAGGGCGTCGAAGATGGGCGCCATGGGCGTACGGGTCACTTCATGCTCGCTGGCGGTGAATGCGGTTGACGTCCCGGCGCACTGCAACGATTCGCAACGAACCCTGACTCCCCTCCCGCAGCTTTCCGGACTGACACTCAATCCCGCCCCACAGCGTTTCCAGACCGACACGCACCCCCGCCCCACAACGTTTCCAAACCGACACCCTCCCCGCCCCACAACGTTTCCAGACCGACATCCTCCCCGCCCCACAACGTTTCCAAACCGACACCCTCCCCGCCCCGCAACGTTTCCAGACCGACATCCTCATACCCCGGCTATTTTCCTGACCTCGTGGCTCGAGCCACGCGGTACTCCGCGTGACTCGAGCCACGAGGTCAGAAAAATAGCCGGGGTATGAGGATGTCGGTCTGGAAGCGTTGTGGGGCGGGGAGGATGTCGGTCTGTGAAATACGGTGCCTGAGCAGTTTTTTCACACTTCGCCCCGAGTTGCGCGACTGGCTGCCAACGGTTGTCGGCGAAGTGTGATGAAACTGCTCTGGCACCGTATTTCACAGATGCCGGGTGCGAGCGGTCGATCCAGCGGCGGGTGTGCGCAGCGGTTCGAGGCGGGCGGTAGAGGCTGCGCCGCTGCTCGTCACGGCAGTAAACACGCGTTGCATGTTTGTGCTCATCACCTTCGAGACGTCGTCGGTGCGAAATCCGCGCGCCAGAAGGCGTTCGACCAGGTTGACGTAGCAGGAAGCGTCCTCGAGTCCTTGCGGCGTGCGGCCGATCCCGTCGTAGTCGGAGCCGATGCCGACGTGGTCGATTCCGGCGATGTCGACAGCGTGCGTGATGTGGTCGACGACGGTTTCGATCGAAAGCGGGGCTGCTTTCTGTTGCAGATATTCGCCCTGACGCAGGAACACGTCGGTGTCGTTCGGGCCTTGAATCGCTTTGTACTCAGGCGATTCACGCCAGCGCGCGTCTTCGGCCTGCGCTTCGTCCTTCAAGAACGCGGTGCAGAACACGACGCCTACGACTCCACCATTCGCGGCCAGCGCGCGCAGCTGTGCGTCGGTCAAGTTGCGTTGGTGTCCGTGCAACGTCTTGCAACCGGAGTGGCTCGCGATCACTGGCCGAGATGTCGTGTCGAGGATGTCGAAGAAGCTCTTCTCACCCGCGTGCGAGACGTCCACGACCATGCCGAGTTCGTTCATCGCGCGCACGACGCTGCGGCCGAAATCGTTGATCCCGTCCGGCACGTGCGCGCCCGCGCCGCTTTGACACGAACGAATCCACGAGAGATGGTTGTTCCACACCAGCGTCAACACGCGCACGCCGTGCTCGAAGAAGCGGTGGAGGTTGTCGAGGTTCTCCTCGATCGAGTGCCCGCCTTCGATGCCGGGGATGCCTGCGATCGCGCCTCTTGCGTGAGCGGCGCGCTGCAGCTCACCGTTGCCGGCCCAACGCAACGCCTGCGGATGTCGCGCTGCGAGGCGATGAAACTCGCCGAGCAGCGCGAGCGTGCGATCGCGCGCCGCGTTCTCTCCGAGCGCGATGTGTTTGGGGTCGACCCAATTGACGAGCACCACCGTGCCCAACCCGCCGCGCGCACCGCGCACGAGGTCGAGGTGACCGACGGTTTCCGTGCCGAGGTCGTGCCCCAGGTCGAGCTGGCGCTGCAGGGAATCGACATGCGCGTCGAATACCTGGGTCCGGGCGAGCAACTGTGTGGCGGGTGAGAGCGAGGCGTTCGTCATGGTCCGGAGGGAGATGGTGCGGGTACGGGCGCCTATGGGGCAAGGTACGCCCGCGTCCGGGAGGGTCGCACCGGGGCCTGGAGGCCATGTCACACTGACAGACGGGGGCGGCAGGGTTGGGCGACGCTGCCTTCTTGGCATACCGAGGCGCGCGATCGGCGGCTGGGCGGGCCGACCATAAACATCGTCCGCAAATAGAGTTATGTTCACAGTTGTGCTGCCGGCCCAGACGGCACAAGCCTTGCTCTAGGGGCGCGACGCCACCCGTCTGCCCATGCAACCCGACCGCCGTATCCTCATCGCCGACGACGACCGCGAATTGCGCTCGTGCGTGGTCGAGCTCCTGACCCAGCTCCCGATTCGTCTCGAGATCCTCCAGGCCGAGTCGGGCGACGAGGCGCTGACGATCATCCGCCGCGCGGGCCTGCACCTCGCGCTGCTCGACATGCACATGCCCGGTCAGACCGGCCTCGAGGTGCTCGAAGCGCTGCGGCGCGAGACGCTCACGGTCCCCTGCATCGTGATCTCGGGCGAAGCCAGCGAAGCCGTGCGCAAGCAGGCCCTGATCGAAGGCGCCTGTGCCGTGCTGCGCAAGCCGCTCGAGCCGCGCCTCTTGCGCGACGAAGTGCGCCGCGTGCTGCGGATCGACGCGGCCTGAACCACGCTCCACATCCACTCCGATTCGCCAGCGAGTCGGGGCCAACGACAACCACTACTCACCAACACCCCATCGAAGAGAAGAGACACACAACCATGGCCACGAAGACCACCACTCAATCCAGCAAGAAGACCGGCACCATCCGTCCCCTCGGCGACCGCGTGCTCGTCAAGCGCGCGACGGCCGAAGAGCGCACCGCCGGCGGCATCCTCCTCCCGGAGAGCGCCAAGGACAAGCCGAAGGAAGGCACGATCATCTCGATCGGCGAAGGCCGCACGCTCGACAACGGCGAGAAGTCGAAGTTCTCGGTCAAGGTCAACGACCGCATCCTCTTCAGCGCCTACGCCGGCACTGAAGTCAAGTTCGGCGGCGAAGAGTTCCTGATCATGCGCGAGGAAGACATCCTCGGCGTGATCGGTTGATTTCTCGCGCCCCTACACAACTCATCCGACACAACTAGAGAAAGCAACGAACACACCATGGCCAAGCAAATCTGCTACGACGCGACCGCGCGCGAGAAGATCCGCGACGGCGTGCGCAAGCTCGCTCGCGCCGTCAAAGTCACGTTGGGCCCGCGCGGGCGCAACGTGATCATCGAGAAGTCCTTCGGCAGCCCGACCGTCACCAAGGACGGCGTCACGGTTTCCAAGGAGATCGAACTCGAAGATGCCTACGAAAACATGGGCGCGCAGCTCGTCAAGCAAGTCGCGCAGCGCACCAACGATCAGGCCGGTGACGGCACGACGACCGCCACGGTCCTCGCCGAAGCCATCTTCGAAGAAGGCCTGAAGAACGTCACCGCCGGCGCGAACCCGGTCGCGCTCAAGCGCGGCATCGACAAGGCCGTCGACTCGGCCGTCGCGAGCTTGAAGAAGCTCTCGACGAGCGTGAAGGGTCACAACGAGATCGCGCAAGTCGGCACGGTCGCCAGCAACGGCGACACCGAGATCGGCGAGATGATCGCGAAGGCCATGGACAAGGTCGGCAAGGACGGCGTCATCACCGTCGAAGAAGGCAAGTCGCTCACCACCGAAGTCGAGTGGGTCGAGGGCATGCAGTTCGACAAGGGCTGGCTCTCGCCGCACTTCATCACGAGCCCGCAGACGATGGAGGCCGTGTACGAAAACCCCTACATCCTCGTGTACGAGAAGAAGATCTCGACCGTGAAGGACATGATCTCGCTGCTCGAGCAAGTCGCGCAGTCCGGGCGTCCCTTGGTCATGATCGCCGAGGAAATCGAAGGCGAAGCGCTCGCCACGCTCGTGGTGAACAAGCTGCGCGGCGCGTTCCCGTGCGTCGCGGTCAAGGCTCCGGGCTTCGGTGACCGTCGCAAGAGCATGATGGAAGACATCGCCGCCCTCACGGGTGCGACCGCCATCATGGAAGCGACCGGCGCGACGCTCGAAGGCGTCACGTTGAAGGACCTCGGCACCGCCAAGAAGGTCGTCGTCGACAAGGACAACACGACCATCATCGAAGGCGCGGGCGCGAAGGACGCGATCAAGGGCCGCATCGCGCAGATCCGGGCCGAGATCGAAGTCACGAAGAGCGACTACGACAAGGAGAAACTCCAGGAGCGTCTCGCCAAGCTCTCGGGCGGTGTTGCGCAGATCAATGTCGGCGCAGCGACCGAGTCCGAGATGAAGGAGAAGAAGCAGCGCGTCGAGGACGCCCTGCACGCCACGCGCGCTGCGGTCGAAGAAGGCATCGTTCCCGGCGGCGGCGTTGCGCTGCTGTCGACGATCGAAGCCATCGAAGCCCTCAAGCTCGACAACGACGAACGCGTCGGCGCGATGATCGTGCGCCGCGCGGTCGAAGCTCCGATGCGACAGATTGCGATGAACGCCGGCCTCGACGGCGCCGTCGTGGTGCAGAACGTGCGTCAGAGCAACAAGTCGAAGAACTGGGGCTACAACGCCGCGACCGAGGAATACGAAGACCTCGTGAAGTCGGGCGTCATCGACCCGACCAAGGTCGTCCGCACCGCCCTCCAGAACGCGGCTTCCGTCGCGAGCCTCCTGCTCACGACCGACGCGCTGGTTTCCGACCTCCCCGAAAGGGAGAAGGAAGGCGCCGGCGCCGGACACGGCCACTCTCACTAGGAAGTACATGACGCGGCGGGCCACAGTGCTAGGGTCCGCCGAGTTCTTTAAGAACGTCGAACAAGGTTAGTTGCGCCGAATGGACTAGCAGACGCATTGCCGCGGCGATGCGTTTGCGAGTCGCGTTCGTTCCAGCAGATTCCAATGCTGTTCGGCATTTCCCATTCGCAAGGGTGGGAAGTCCGCACAGTTCTGCTTTGACCCGTGGTGATACCACCATGCGAGCAACAGGCCAACAAGCCACAATGCTTTACTCCGCGGCTAGTCCTTGTTCGACGTGCACCACTGAACGTCCGCTCGCAAACGATCTAACATCAAGCATGTGGAATGACACGCACATTTGACAGCTACTTCAGTGAACGCGAGATTGTTCGCGCACTGATCAAAATTAGACTAAAGCGAGCAGCTCACAGACACGACCGAGAGTACTTTGCGAATCTCTCCGGGTCTGGGATCCGCGAGGAACGCGTGGAAAGCGTTGATACCGCATTCCCCCCGCGGAGGGAATGGATTCGTCTGGGTAAGCGTTACCGTGAAGGGAAATCTTCACAGGATGTTGCGGCTTCTCAGCTGTTGCTCACGACCACCAGGAAGATGGAGAGTAGCCTTTCAGCTGGAAAGGCCTGGGCCCAAAACCTACGTGAGCTGATCGGCAGAATTCGGGAGTTGGCACTGAATAGTGCGAACTACCGGCTGCCGGCCCCGTCGATTGTCCCTGTCGCGCGAGGAGATGGGCTGTATCGCCCCATTGCGCTCCTGCGAAATGTCGAAGACCGCGTCATTTGCAGCCAGACCGCGAAGTATTTGCGTACCCAATTCGATCCTGACTTCATGTCGAGCAGCTACGCCTTTCGAGTACGAAGAGGGAAGGAACCGCCCCCCACTCACCACGATGCGGTCAGGGACGTGGAGCGCTTCAGGTCGGAAAACGCGGGTCCGCTCTGGGTTGCGGAGTGCGACATCCAGTCTTTTTTTGATGCAATACACCACGATGTTGCGTGGCGAGCATTCTGTGATGCAAGTGGGGCAGCGGCGCGGCGTGGAGTCGCGATCGATCCAAGAGCCGTTGCTGTATTTAGCAGCTTCCTCAATTCCTATACGTTTTTCGGGACCGCAGCTCCCAAAGCACGAGAGTGGCTTGAGGCTCGTGGCATTCAGGGCGAGTTAAAGAGCCCGAGGAGGGCACTAGAGAATTACTACTCTAGACCTGAGAGCGAACGTGTCGGAATTCCCCAGGGCGGGGCGCTCTCCTGCTTGGTGGCCAATCTTGTTCTTCACCGAGCAGATCGTGCCGTAGCTACCGTCATGCCCAGCGCGCACTACGCTCGATATTGCGACGACATGGTGCTTCTGAGCACATCGCGCAGCGACTGCGACACGGCGTTTCAGGAGTACGTTCGGGTTCTACATGAACTAAGGCTGCCTTGTCATCCGCCTCGGCTGTGGGATGGTTACTCATCAGGGCACTGGACCGGAAAGAGCAAGAATACGTACCCTTGGGGACCCAAGCGGGATGGGCACGTGCCTTGGCTTAGCTTCGTTGGCTATCAGGTCCGGCACGACGGGCTATTTCGTGTACGGAAGTCCACGCTTCAGAAGGAGCTGGACAAGCAGGAACGGCTCGCCGATGACACCCTCCAGGCAGTTCTCGCGCCTAGCGGTCATTCATCACCAAAGCGAGCAGCACGCTCGGTCCACGTAATTGAGTTCCGCCTGCGAAGTCGACTACTCGCGATGTCTGTGGGTACGCGCGGAATCAAACAGGATCCATCACGTGCGCGAAGCGGTTGCTGGAGCGCTGGTTTTCCGCTACTTGTCGAGAACCGCAACATCGGGGCGCAAATGAAGCTGTTGGATCGAGGAAGGCAGCGACAGCTACTCCGCGTACGCCGCATACTCGGTCGGACGCTTGCGAAACGCTCTGCGACTCCTCGTACTGATGGGGCAAGTTTCTGGGCGCCCAGTCACTACGGGCGGCCCTACAGCTACTTCGTCGCCTTTCAAACGGCGCGATGATCGTGCGCCGCGCGGTCGAAGCTCCGATGCGCCAGATCGCGATGAACGCCGGTCTCGACGGCGCCGTCGTGGTGCAGAACGTGCGTCAGAGCAACAAGTCGAAGAACTGGGGCTACAACGCCGCGACCGAGGAATACGAAGACCTCGTGAAGTCGGGCGTCATCGACCCGACCAAGGTCGTCCGCACCGCCCTGCAGAACGCGGCTTCCGTCGCGAGCTTGCTGCTCACGACCGACGCGCTGGTTTCCGACCTCCCCGAAAAGGAGAAGGAAGGCGCCGGCGCCGGACACGGCCACGGGCACTGAGCTCGAAGAGCACTTTCGAAATTCGACGAGACAGCAGGCGGGCCGCGCGAGAGATATCTCGCGCGGCCCGCCGCTCGTTTCGCGGTCGCGGTGGATCGGAAGCCTCAAGAGCTCGTTAGTCGGCCGTTCGAGCAAAGTCGAGATCGACGGACCTTCCGACCCCGCGCGTGCGTCAGATGCCTACAATCGCGCAACCCAAAGGAGTGTTTCGTCATGAGGTCGCTCGCAGCTTCGCTCGTCGTTTCGCTCTCCCTGCTCGTGCCGTCGGCCCACGCCAACACGTGGGTCGTCGACGACACACCCGGCCCGGGAGTCGACTTCCCTTCCATCGCTCTAGCCATGACCGTCGCCCTTCCCGGCGATGTGTTCATCGTGAGAGCCGGCAACTACTCGGGGTTCACGCTGCAGGTCGGCGCTGTGATCCTGTGTGAGACCGGCGTGTTCGTCACCGGCGACATCGAGGTGTCGAACGTGCCGGGCGGCAATCACGCCGCGCTCGTGAACCTGACGGCGGAGACGATCCGCATCGATCAGTGCACGGGCGGCGTGCTGCTCGAGGACGTCGTCGCGCGCCCCGGAACCTTCGCGCCGGGCCAGACGGCGCTCGTCAGCATCAGCAACTCGATCGACGTGCGACTGCGCAATGTCGATGTCGATCTGATCCAGCGCGGAGCCGCGGCGGCATCCGTCGTTTCATCACGCGTCGAGATCAGCACGAGCCGCTTGATCGGCGGCGCGGGACGTTCACACCATGCGATCCTCTTCCCGCCACCGCCTGAACCCGGCGGCGACGGACTCGTGATCAGCGGTGCGTCGGACGTACACGTCTCACGCACGGATGCGCGCGGTGGAGTCGGCGGAGACCTGCCCGCGAGCTTCACGTGCGCCTGCCTCGTCGCGGCGCCGGGCGGGTTCGGCATCCGCGTCGGCCCGGCAGCGAATCTGCTCTTGACCGGCTCGAGCACGTCGTTGATCAAGGGCGGCAGCGGCGGGGTCGGACAGGACTGCCCCTACGACGGCGCGCCCGGCAACGGCATCGTGATCAGCTCCGGCGGTTCGGCGCGCATTTCGGGGGCGACCGTCTCGGGTGAATCTCCGCGCACGTTCTGCGGCGGGTCGCCGGTCTTGCCGGTGATCGGCGCGTACACGGTGCCATCCTCGCCGGAGCCCACGCTGCGGGTCACGGGCACGCCGCTCGCAGGAGCTCCGGTGACGTTCACGCTCTCGGGCACGCCGGGTGCGACGGCGCGTTTCTCGTTCGGGCGCAACTTCGCGATCACCGACGTGCCTTTCGTCGCGGAGGACATCCTCACGACGCCGATCCGTTTCTTCGACATGGGCGTGATCCCACCCTCGGGTGAGATCAGCCTCACGATTCCACTGCCGGGCTATCTGCCGCGTGGGTTCCTGGTGGTGGCGCAAGGCCGGACGGATTCCGCCTCGATCGGCATGTCCTTGTCGCCGTCCGCCGCGATCACGCTGCGCTGAGCCAGGGCCGGGCGGTCTTTGGAGACGCTCCCAGCGAGCGGCTGGAGCCTGTTTGGGCCAGAAAACCGTACGAGTCGTTGATTTTGAGATTCAATCTCAATAGAAAGAGCGGCTCACACGTCCCCCTTGCCCAAGAGCTCCCACGACATGCGCCTGCACTCCGCCTTCGCCCTGCTGATCCTCACCGCACCCGCCTTCGCCAACGAACGTCGCTTCGCCTACTCCTACGAGGCCACGACCGTGCCGAAGGGCCAGTTCGAGTTGGAGAACTGGATCACCTACAAGCACGGGACCAAGAACGACTCGGACTTCAGGCGCGTGCAGTTCAGGCACGAACTCGAGTACGGCCTGACCGATCGACTGCAGCTCAGCGCCTATCTCGCGGACTGGTCCTGGACGGACGCGGGGCGCGGCTCGGCCAGCACGACGCGCTACGACGATTCCGCCGTCGTGCTGAAGGTCAACTGGCTCGATCCGGCGCTCGAGGGCCTGGGCGTGTCGACCTACCACGAGGTCAAGGTCGGCGACGAGTTCATCGAACTCGAGAACAAGCTCATCGTTCAGCAGAACGTCGACCGCTTCGTCGGCGTCTACAACCTGACGCTCGAGGCCGAGTGGGAAGGCCGCGACTACGAGATGGACAACGGCGAGATCATCAACTCGCTGGGTCTCTCCTACGAACTGTCGCCGCGCCTCTTGATGGGCGTCGAAGCCGTGCACGAGATCCCGCTCCCGGATTGGAGGACCGGCGCGCACCAGCGCGTGCTGGCCGGCCCCAACCTCTCGTACCGTTTCGGCGGCGCGCACGGTTGGTGGATCACGACCTCGGCGCTGCAACAGCTGACCGGCGAGGATGACGAGGCCGAGTTCGAGATGCGCCTGATCGTGGGTGTCAGCCTGTGAGACGGGGTGCGTGCGCGGTCGCGGCCCTCGCCCTTCTTGCGGGGTGCCTGGCGTGCGCGAGCACGGCGGTCCGCGCGCCTGAGATCAGCGCGGAAGTCGCGGCGGCCGGCCTGGCGCGCGGCTCGGACCGGGCGACCTTGGAGAGCGGACGCGAAGTGTTCCGCTCGTCGTGTGCACGCTGTCATGCGCTCCCGCGGATTGGCGATCACTCAGCCGAGGAGTGGCCGGCGATCGTGGACGACATGAGTCGCAAGTCGCGGCTCCTGGAATCCGATACGGCGGCACTGGCCGCGTTCATCCAGGCCTGTGCTGCGGTGGATCGCGCGACCGAAGGCTGAGCGAGCGCCCCGCGCCCGCCGTGCGGGACCGGACCTGCGCCGATTTTTCGAGCAAGACCCGCAACCGGACGGACGACCGCTCGTCGACAGGTTGTATGGACGTCGAATTCGACCCAGGCAGGCGCAAGCGAGAGCGGACGGGGAGCACTTCGGAGCGCGAGTCAGCCCCCGGCGGGCCCAGCCTGCTGAAGCCCGTGCACCTCTTGGGAGGCGTGTCCCTCTGGGCCGTGTGCGCGGCGGTCGACCTGGCGCAACCTACTGCCGAAGATCAGGCATTTGCACTGCGTTTGACACGAAATTGGGCAGAACATCCGCTGCGAGTCATGGTCGCCGGCACCCTGCTTTTCTGGGCTTTGGGGGGCTCGGGAGGAGGGGTGCCGGCGGCTGTTCCCGGCCCGGAAGGCGGCGTCGCGGAGGCACCGTCCTAGGAAGATTCGCCTCCCTGCTTTAGAATCGAAGGGTGCATACCTGTCCGCGGATTTCGCGGGATGGATAGAAAACCCTATGGCAATCATCGAACCCGTCGTCCAGGGCCCGATCGTGGCAGTCACGGACTGCCCCATCTTCTCCGGCCCGCTCAAGAGTGAACGCCTGGGTGCGACCCTGGGTGTCGACCTGGGCTCGCAGGACATGGCCCTCGCGGTCAGCCGCATCAACCGCATGCCGCGCGCTTCGGTCGTCGTGACCACGGCCGCGCGCCACATCATCCGCATCTCCAAGGGCGGCGAGAAGATCGAGGCGATCGCGGTCTACGGCTCGAAGGCCGACCCGACGCTGCACCCGAGCTTCCGCGAGATCACTGAGAACCTGCGCGACTTGCGCAACAAGTGGTTCTCCAAGGCCAAGTTGTGCCTGATCCTCGACGAACCGCGCCTGGAGGACTCCGAACTGCGCCACGTGCTCGGGATCTACGACCGCGTCTACCTGCGCATGGAGTGGGGCACGGCCAAGACCTTCGCCGCGATGACCGGCCGCAAGAGCACCGAGTTCGGGGGCTACCTCGACAACCTGAGCCACATCGAACATCTGGTCGTCCAGGCGCGCTTCCAGCGCGGCGACGTGGACAATTCCACGGACGCCGAGGTCAAGGCCTGGATCAAGAAGATCGGCGAGCTCAAGCCGCGCGAGATCGCGATCCTGGGCGGTGATGCCAAGGGTTCTGCCAAGAAGGGCAAGGTCGCCACCAAGACCCGCCTCAACGAGATCGCCGCCGACGTGACCGAGAAGACCGGCATCCCTGCGAATGTGGTGACCGGCGATTCGCTCCTCGCCTGAGGGACGACGCGGCGCTCCGGTCAGGTTAGTCTCGCCGCGTTGAGACCGGCCCGATGAGACTTGCCCGATGAGCCTCGTCCGCTTTCACGCGGTCACGCAGCGCTTCGGCGACGTGACTGCTCTGCATGCGCTGGACATGGACGTCCGCGCGGGCGAGGTCTTCGGACTGCTGGGCTCGAACGGGGCCGGCAAGACGACTGCGCTGCGGATCCTGAGCGGACTCCTCGCGCCGACTGCGGGTCGCGTCACGATCGACGACCTGGATGTCGCCGCGGATCCGTTGAGCGCGCGGCGCAAGTTCTCCTTCGTCCCCGACGGAGCTCCGTTGTACGCGAACCTCACCCCGCGACAGCACCTCGCCCTGGTCGGGCGGCTGCACGGGGTCGACGAAGCGCGCATCGCGAGCGAGACGATGCGACTGCTCGAGGCTCTGGACCTCGCCGGGCGCGCCGACGACCCCGTGGGACAATTCTCGCGCGGCATGCGCCAGAAGACGGCGCTGGCCTGCGCGATCCTCCCGCGCCCCAAGCTCCTGATCCTCGACGAACCGTTGAACGGACTCGACGCGCCGACGACGGCCGTGTTCAAGGAAGTGCTGCGCGGCTGGGCCGATCGCGGCGGCGCGGTCCTGTACACGTCGCACATGCTCGACGTCGCCGAACGCGTCTGCGATCGCGTCGCGGTGTTGCACGCAGGCCGATTGCTCGGCATCGGCAGCCTGATCGAACTGCGCACCGTCGCCGGTCGTGACGGCACGCTCGAACAGGTCTTCGGCTCGCTCACGAGCGCCGTCGATCCCAAGCTCGGTGCGGCTCGCATCCTGGGCTGAATCCCGCGCTACCGTGCCTGGATCAGAATCACGAGCTTCGCCACGGCAACGGTACGGAGTCAGGCCCGCCTGCGCGGTTTTCGCTGCCGTCGTTGCGTTGCCTGGCCGAGTGTGACCGTACGGAGCCAGGCTCGTGTGGTG
>JAEUIA010000088.1 GCA_016795245.1 Planctomycetota bacterium
GGCCCGGCGAATTCGCCGGGACGCGCGAAACCGTGAGCATGCGCTACAAGAAGAATCCGGTCTGGCGTGAGTACACGTCAGACCGGATTCTTCTTGTAGCGCATGCTCACGTTTTCGCGGCCCATCTCCCGCAATCGATCCGCTTCCTTCTTCAAGCCGAGGTTGTGGGCCTTCGAAACGACGCTCTTCACCGAGCGATTCAACCGGGCGGCGATGTCGAGGTTCGCGACCGTGGGATAGATCTCTTTCAACTGCTCGATCTCGGCCGCGCTCCAGCGCGGCATGCGCGTCGCGGACGACCCGGTCAGTTTGCGCACGAAGGCCTTGTCCTTCGCCAGGCAGTAGCGCGCACCCAGGCGTTTCACTGACTCGATCGTGCGACCGAAGATGACCGACAGGTCCTCGTCGGTGCGCGTGCCGTACAGGCGCTTGAACTCGGCGATCTCCTCCTGCGTCCAGCGGCCGGTCTGCTGGATGCGGCGCAGTTCGGCGATCTGAGCCCCGACCTCGTCCTCGCTGCGACCGAGGATGCGACCGATCACGTCGTTGCTCGTGCCGCCGAGGTACTTCTTGAGCTCGATGATCTCTTTCGCGGTCCACGGCCCGGTGCGCGTGGGGACGGCGAAAATCTGCTCGGCCATGCGACGGACGCTGGCGACGGGGCGGTTCAACTCACGCGCGATGGCGCGCTCGTCGCGCAAGCCGTAGAGCTCGCGCAGGCGCGCGATTTCCGACTGAGACCAACGCCCGCGGCGCGGTGTCGTCGATCGCTCGGCTCCCCATGTCGTTCGGCGCACTGGTCTCCTCCTCTCGTTCGCTCTCGCGTGTCTTCGTGTTCTTGGGTCGGTGTCGCGGGGTCAGCTTAGCAAGGTCCTATAGGAATCTGGATTCGCGTTTTGCCGTCATCATCAAGTTCTTCAGCCCTTTTCCCGCTTCTTGGAATCACCGCGAAGCTCCGGAACAGCAGCGACCTCGGCCGCACCGCGCACCATGGCCGTCTGTCGCACGTGCAAGCGCTCGCGCGCCTGCGTGAGCACTCGGCGCACGCCTTCCGAAGTCGTCTCCGCCAGCGCCAACGCCGCGATCTGCACGGCCTCCGCGTGCGAGGTTTCTCGGACGGCGTACTTGACCTCGGGCAGCAAGGACGGAACGACGCTGACCGCGTCGTAACCCATCCCGAGCATCATCAAGGCCGTCGCGTAGTCGCTCGCCATCTCGCCGCAGACCGAGCACGGCTTCCCTGCCTCGCCCGCGACGCGCGCGACCTGCGCCAAGGCCATCAGTACGGCCGGATGGCTGACGTCGTACAGCTTCGAGACCCACGGGTTGTCGCGGTCGACCGCCAGCAGGTACTGGACGAGGTCGTTCGTGCCGACGCTGACGAAATCGATCTCCTTCACGAGATGCGGCAGGACGAAGACGCTCGAGGGCACTTCGACCATGATCCCGACCGGGACGTCGGAGGGGATTTCGAACCCCTGATCAGCGAGTTGGCGACGCACGCCGTCGAAGATCCGGTGCACTTCGCGCACTTCTTCGATCGAGGTCACCATCGGCAGCAGGATGCGCATGTTCCCGTGCGCGCTGGCCCGCAGTGCGGCCCGCAATTGGACCCGCAGGAGGTCCTGCCACTCGATCGAAATGCGCAGTCCGCGCCAGCCCAGGGCGGGGTTGTTCTCTTTGGGCGTCTTGAAGTACGAGAGCTGCTTGTCGTTGCCGATGTCGAGCGTCCGCAGGGTGACCTGGCGCCGCCCCATGCGCTCCAAGACGCGTCTGTAGAGTCGGTATTGCTCTTCTTCGGACGGGAACTGCGAGCGCTCCATGTAGAGGAATTCGGTGCGCAGGAGTCCGACGCCGTCCGTGTGCTCGGGATTGAACGTGTCGAGATCGCGGATGCTCTCGATGTTCACCATGGTCTCGAGGCGATGGCCGTCGGAAGTCTGCGCCGGGAGCGCGGCATGTTGGCTGAGCTTCTTGACGCGCTCCTTGCGCTGCTCGAGCAGCGACAGGAACCGATCGACGTCTTCCTTTTCAGGCCGCAGTTGAACCGTGCCGGCGTCGCCGTCGACGCTGATGCGCATCCCCTGCTCCAGTCGCGAGAGCAGGTTGGGCAATCCGACCACGCACGGAAAACCGAACGATCGCGCGAGGACGGCGCCGTGGCTGTAGCGACCGCCCGTCTCAGCCACGACCGCGAGCACGCGTTCGCGCGGCAGGAACGTCACGACTTGCGGAGTCAATTCGGCGGCGGCGAGCACGACCTGCTCGTCCGTTTGCTCCATCACTTCGCGCTCGTGACTCATCAGCGCGTCGAGCACGACACGCCACGGATCGCTGAAGTCGGCAGCGAACCCACGCGCCTTGGCGCCTTGCACGCCGGACAGGCTCTTGTGGAAGCGTTCGATCAGCGTCTGCACCGCGGACTCGGCGTTGATGCGCTGTTCGCGGATCATGTTCTCGACGTCCTTGGCCGTCGAAGGATCCTGCAGGATCGTGCGGTGGACCGAGAAGACGGCTGCATCGCGCTCGCCGACTTCAGCCGCGACGATCTTTTCGCGGCTCTTGAGGTTTTCGGTGGCGATCTCCACCGCCTCGCGCAGGCGCTCGATCTCGCGCGGCACCTCCTCCTCCGCCACGGACCAGGTCGGCACGACGTTCGGCGTCGTGTGCACGACGTGCACGGGCCCCAGTGCGAGACCGGAGGCCACGGATACACCCTTTACGATCCTCATCTGCGCCATCGGTGGGAGGCTCCTCGGGGGTAGGGTACGGATCGGCGCGCGAGCCGGTCACAGGGGGGGGTGAAAAGTGCCCGGGCGAGCGCGCGGCCGACCACGCGCACCCCGGGTTAGGAGTTTCTAATGTAACCAGTCGGCTGAGACGGCAATAGGGTTGAGCCTGTCAGGCGGCCCGGAAAGTCCGAAAAAACGGCCCTGGGAAAGGATGGCAGGGGGTTTAGGGGTGAGGGTCGGGTCGGCAACTGCAGGCCAGGGATCCCCCTACGACATCCCAAATCCGCTCGAGTCTCAAGAATGGGCCTGCGCCGACCCGAATCAGGGGGGTCCCGGGATTCCGGGATTGCGGGCGGCTCCGGAGCCCCCGCAGGCAGCCATCCACAACGCGAGTCACACCCGGATCCCTGGCGGCGACATGGACAAGAACAAGCAAGCGAGCACGGCGAATGCCGCAGCGCGGACGAAAGACCAGAAGCAGACTGCGACGACGAAGACCGCAACCGGTGGACATCCGTTCGTGGCGTTCATGGGCATCGCTGCGATCGCATCGGGGTGCGCACTCATCCTGCTGCCGGTGATCGCGCGCGATCTCTCGTGGATCACCAACTCGTTCGCGAAGAACGGCATCAGCGGGGCAGCAGTTGCCCTGACCGGCCTGATCCTGGTCGTGCTCGCGAACATGAACAAGCAGCGCATCGATCCGGCGCTCTCGCAACGGAGTGAGGAACAGGCGCTGCTGCTCGAGCAACTCGCCAGTGATCTCGCACTGACGCGCGGCGGCATGCAGGAGCTGCGCATCGAGTTCGTGTACCTCAAGGATCAAGTTGCCACCGCGGTGGCGCAGCGCGAACTGCTCGACTCCCAGTCCGACGGCGACGACGCGCAGGCCGGGATGTTCCGACTGGCGGCCAGCATGGACCAACTCACCGGCCGCCTCGAAGTGCGCATGAAGACGCAGGATGCGGCACTGAACGAGCAGTTGGGGCTCTTGCGCGAGGAACTCGCGCAGACAGTGGCCAACGTCGCCGGGTTGCGCGCGTGCATCGAAGACGGTCTCAATGAGTCGGATCAGGCGCGCTCCACGGGGGCCGAAAGCGACAGCTACGACCTGAGCGACGAGCGCCAGATCGAAATCGCAGAAGGCTACGAGCCGCACGAAGACGACTTGGAAGTCACCGTGGAACTCGACGAGTCCCCCGAGGAAGAGCTGGAACTCGGCCTGGGTTTGCTCGACGAGATGGACGACCAAGGGCACCCGCACCCGGCCAAGCAGTCCTTGAGCATGCGTCCTTCGCGACGCTCGACCGACCTCGATGCACTGGCCGGCTTGCTGCCTTCACGCAACGGAACCGCAGGCATGGACGTCGACGAGAAGCTCGCCGCGTTGCGCGAATTGATGTCGGATCCGAGCGTGCGCGAGGCACTCGAGGCCGCGCGCAATCGCTGACCCGGAGCGTACGGGGCTCAGTCGCTCTTCTTCTCTTTGAAGAAGCTCGCGAAGGGATTGTTGACGGGCTTCTTGTTGAGCGCCGCATCGGCGAGGCGCACGAACTCGTCGTGATCACCGCGACCGGCGAAATCGCCGTCGCGTTTGCCGCGGCCTGGACCGGCACCAGGGCCACCGCGACCTTGACCGCCGCCGCCCTTGCCGCCGCGACCGAAACCACCGGACGAACGGGCTCCGATCCCGTCGCGCCTGGAGGTCGCAGCACGCAGGTTGCTCGGCTTTTCATCGCGCTCGTCTCGGCCGCGTCCGCGCTTGCCGCCGCGACCGCCGCGAGCGCCGTCTTCGCGCGGTCCGCCGCGGCGTCCGTCGGGACGACCTTCGCGTTCGGGGCGTTCACGCACCGGCGCGGGGACGTTCTTCAGCGAGAGTCCGAGGCGCGCGCCTGAAGGATCGACGATGCGCGCGCGCACGACTTGACCGACCGACAACAGCTCGCGCGCGTCGCGCACGTAGCGATCGGAGACTTCGCTGATGTGCACCATCGCGTCGGCCGGCAGACCGATGTCGACGAACACGCCGAAGCTGGTGACGTTCGACACGAGACCCTCGACCACGCGATCCTTGACGAGACGCACCGGATCGGTGTCCGGCGCAAGCAGGTCGGGTGCGAACTGGCGCGGACGCGGATCGCGGCCCGGGAAGGCCAACTCGCGCATCAAATCGCGCCAGGTGAACTCGTCGAGTTGGAAGTCGACACGCCGCAAGCCGCGCGTGACGCCGGGGCGACCGAAGGCCTGCTCGAACGGCGTGCCGGTCGTCTCGATGAGCTTGCGGGCGAGCTCGTACTGTTCCGGATGCAGGTTCGAGCCGTCGAGCGGTTCCTTGGATCCGTCGATGCGCATGAAGGCGATCGCGCCGGTCCATTGCGCCTCGCTGAGCAGGCCCTCCGCGCGCAGATCCTCGCGACTCTCGAACGGTTTTTCCGTCCGGCGCGCGACGATCTTCTTGGCCGTTTCGCGGTCGAGACCGGGGAGATGCGCCAGGAAGATCTCAGGTGCCTTGTTCGGATCGCAGCCGACGTGCGCAACGCACGACTCGGTCGTCTCGGAGAACATGCGCTTGGCGTTGGCCTTGCTGACGAGACTCTGTTCGTGGCCGAGGCCGAGGTGACGCGGGTCGACTTTCAAGAGCTCCAGCATCGGATCCTGAAGTCTGCGTCCCAGGCTGATCGCCATGCGCGTCGGCACGGCGTAGTCCGCAAGTTCAGTCCGCGCCAGTTCGGAGTTGGCGTAGCTCGACAACCCGGACTCGTTGACGATGAACACACCGCCCTGAACATTGGCGGCCTTCAGCGCCGCGCGAATCTTCGTCGCCGCTGCACGCGGATTCTTGCCGTGCCCGACCGCGATGTTGCGCACTTCGGCGGGAGCGAGTGCAGCACCGAGTTCGGCGCCGATCTGCTCGGGAGTCTTCTCCCCCAGTTCGATCTTCGTCTCGGCGCCCACCACGTTGCCGGCGACGTCGAGGACCACGACAGTCCAATCGCCCTTGGCGTTCACATCGAGGCCTGCCACGGGCAGGTTCACGAGCGGCGGAGCGAGCAAGACCTGACGCAGATGCTGCGACAGGAAGCGCAGCGCCTCCTGGTCGCCGCGTTCCTTCAATTCGAGCCTCACATCGGCTTCGATCATCGGCAAGAGGCGGTACTGCAGGGCCTGCGCGGCGACGTCGTTCAGGACGTCGTTGAACGCCGGGTGCGTGAATCGCCCGAGCGCAGCGCGCACCTTGAGCACGATGCGGGCCGGATCGATCGTGATCACGGTCTGGATCGCGCGCTCTTTCTGGCCCTGGCGCACGGCCAGCAAGCGGTGACCCTGGATCTGGCGCAGCGGCTGCTTGAGCTTGAGCAGCGAGCGGTAGCGGCCGATGCGGCTTTCGTCGCCGTTCGCGCGCACCGAGAGGACGCCGTGCTTGCGCAGCAGGTTGCGCACGAGTCCGCGCACGCGCGTGCTGCGACCCAGGCGGTCGGACAGGATGCGCAGGGCACCCGAGAGCGCTTCGGTTTCGTTGTGAATGCCCTTGTCGGGACGCACGAACTCCGCGCACGTGCGCGCGAGGTGCGCGTTCATCGCGTCGCGCAGATCGACGTGCGGGTGACTCTGCGTCGGCGCGTCCAGCGTCGCTTCGTCGGCAGGCTTGTCCTCGTCGTGGTCTTCCGCGCTCTCCGTCGCCGCCGCATCGGCCTCGGGCGCGTGAGCGGCTTCGACTTCAGCGTGCACTTCGCCTTCGACAGCCGCCGTCGGTTCGACTTCGTGCGGCGTGTCGCTCGCGGACTCGGGCTCGGTCGATTCAACATCAGCGAGCGCCGCGGGCCGCTTCGCCTCGGCCTCGGTGTCCTCGTCCTTCTCGTCCTTGTCCTCGTTGTCGCTGCCGAGCAGCGCCGCGCGTTCGCTCTTCGGAATCGCGGCGACGAGCACGTCAGCCAGCGCGCCCAGGCCACGGTCGAGCGCCAGTTGCACTTCCGGCTCGGCGCGTCGGTGCGGGATGAACATGTCCTCGAGTTCGAAGCGATCCGTGCAGCGCTCGATCTCCGCGATCTGCGCGGGCGTGACGCTCGGCTCTTTTTCGAGCATGCGCAGGATCGTGCCGCGGCGGCGGTCGAGTTCCTCGAGTTCGGCCCGGCGCCGCTGCATGCGGCGGATGCTGCTCTCGTTGAGGAGGTCGACTTGGGCGCGCCGGTAGCGGCCGATGAACGCAGCGTTCAGGCCGGAGTCGAGCATTTCCAACGCGTTGCGTACGTGGTCGACGCTGACGCCGAAGTCGTACGCCAAAGTCTCCAGGATCGGAGTCGAAGTCACAGGTTCCGCCTCTAGTTTGCGGCAGTCAGGGAACGCGAGTACGGAAGGGTCCGGGTCGCGCGGGGGCCGAAGAGTTTACTCGGACGCCGCCGAAGCGCGCCACACTTTGCGGCGGACACCGCCTCAGGCGGGCAATTCGTACACGGAAACACGCGATTCCTCGGCCACGAGGCCGGCGCCCTGGCTGACTTGCCAGCCGACCGATTCGTCCAGCCCGGGCACCGCCCAATCGCCGAGCATGCGGCCGGTGAGCGTGTCGCGCACCTCGAGCAGTGCACCCTTGACGAGGTACAGCTTGCCGCTGTCGGCGGCGATCCCGACCTCCGGGATCTCGTCCGTGGGCGCCGTGGACAGGATCTCGTACCAGAGCGGTGCGTCCTCGTCCGTCGCATCGAGCGCCAGCGCCAGCAGCGAAAGCGAGTCCCCCACGGCGTCGTCGTCGCGCCGCGAGAGATCCACCAGGAACTGCGGCAGGACCTCGCGCGGCAATGCCGTCGCCAGATCGCGCGTCAGCAGCACGATGCCGTCGTTGTTGACGGCGATGCCGTGAATCGTCGGTTGCTTGGCGCCCAGGACGACTTCCTCGAACTCGCCGCTCTTCGCGTCGAGTCGCAACACACCCTGCTTCTTCGAATTCGTGTGCGTGTAGATGACGAACACGTGCGGGCCGCTGCGCGCGGCGTGGTGGTAGCGTTCGCCTGGACGCGAGTATTCCCAGGCCTCATCCATCTTGACCGACGAGTAGGCCAGGATGCGCCGCGGCGTGACGCAGATGCACAAGTCACCCGAGACGTGCGCTTCGTCGAACGCTTCGATCTCACCGACGCCGATCAACTCGCCGGAAGACAACGCCATGCGCACGATGCGATGGCCTTGGGCGCTGGGGCCGAGGACGATCACGTCGTTTTCCGTGCCGAATCCGGCGCCGAAACCGCGTCCATAGCCGACTTCGCACGGAGACAACCACAGCGTCTCGCCGGTGTGGCGATCGAGCGCCGCGAGCTTGCCCGGGATCACGTCATCGACCCACATGCCTCCGGCGGGCGGATCGTAGACGTGGAGGAGGACAGGGCCGCTGTCGGTGAAAGCGACGCCGTCGACGACGCTCGGAAGCTCGCGTGTGAATCGTCTGCGCGCGGTGCGTGTCATAGCGGCAGGATAACGGGGTGCGGACCGGAAAGGAAAGCGCGTCCGACCGACGGACGCGCTTTGCAGTCGATTCAGATCGAGCGGGTCGCCCCGCTCACGGTTCAGGTAGTGACGTTCAGAACCGTGTCCGCGATGTTGCGCGGAACGTCGCGGTACTCGTGCAGTTCCATCGCGTAGCTGCCGCGGCCCTGGGTCGCGCCGCGCAGGGACGAGCTGTAGGCGAACATCTCGGCGATCGGGACGTAGGCGCGCACGACGCGCAGGTTTCCGATCGAGTCGATCTCGCTGACCTCGCCGCGGCGGCTGTTCAGGTCGCCGACCACGCCGCCGATGAATTCCTCCGGCGCGCGCACTTCGACCTTCATGATCGGCTCGAGGAGCGTGATGTTGTTCTCGGCCGCCTGGCGGAACGCGAGCGCGCCGGCCAGTTGGAACGAGAGGCCGTCCGAGTCGACTTCGTGGTACTTGCCGTCGAACAGCGTGGCGCGCACGTTCACGAACGGGAAGCCCGTCTGACCGCCGCTCGCGTAGCCGTCGCGCAGACCCTTCTCGACTTCCGGGATGAACTCGCGCGGAACCGAGCCGCCCTTGATGCCGTCGACGAACTCGAGGTCGCCGTCCGGAGTCGCGACCGGTTCGAAGCGCACCCAGATGACGGCGAATTTTCCGCGACCACCCGACTGGCGGATGAAGCGGGCTTCGGTCTCGAGCGACTTGCGCAGGCGCTGCTTGTACGCGACCTTCGGCTTGCCGGTCGTGACCTCGCACTTGTAGTCGTTCTGGATCATGTTGACCTTGATCTCGAGGTGGAGCTCACCCATCCCCGAGATGACCAGTTCGCCCGTCTGTTCGTTGGTCTGGGCGCGGAAGGTCGGGTCTTCGCGCATCAGGCGCTGGATGACTTCGCTCACCTTGTCGCGGTCCGAAGACTTCTTCGGCTCCAGCGACATCGAGATGACGGCCTCCGGGAACTGGATCTTGTTCAGCGCGATCGGGTTCTCCTCGTCGCACAGCGTGTCACCCGTGTAGGTGTTCTTCAGGCCGAGGATGGCGCCGATGTCGCCCGCGCGCAGCTCGTCGAGCGGCTCGCGCTTGTTCGCGTGCATCTTCACGATACGGCCGATGCGCTCCATCTTGCCGGTGCGCGTGTTCAGGAGGCCCGTGCTCTTCGAGAGCACGCCCGAGTAGACGCGCACGAAGGTCAAGTCGCCCGTCGGCTCGGCGATCGTCTTGAACGCCATGAGACAGACCGGATCGGTGTCGACGCGCTTGCGTGTCGTCTTGCGGTCCGTGCGCGGAACCATGCCTTCGACCTCGGGCAGGTCGAGCGGCGACGGCAGGTAGTCGACGACGGCGTCGAGCATGAAGCGCACGCCCTTGTGCTTGAGCGCGGAGCCGCACAGAACGGGCGTAAGTTCCATCTTCAGCGCGCCGGCACGCAGCGCCTTGATCACGAGGTCTTCGGGGCAATCCGCGTCCTCGACGAACAGGTCGAGCAGCTTCTCGTCGTGCTCGGCCGCCGCTTCCAGCATGTTGTGCCGGTGCAGCTTGGCGTCGTCCAGCAGGTCCGCGGGAACGTCGGATTCCAGGTAATACTGGCCCTCGGCCTCGTCCGGGAACTCGTACACCTTCATGCGCACGAGGTCGATGACGCCGCGGAAATCCTTCTCGGCACCGATCGGGATCTGGATCGGGACGGGACGCGCGTCGAGACGCGTCTTGATCTGATCGACGCAGGTCCAGAAATCAGCGCCGACGCGGTCCATCTTGTTGATGAAGCACAAGCGCGGAACGCCGTAACGGTCGGCCTGGCGCCACACCGTTTCGGACTGCGCTTCGACACCTGCGACGGCATCGAACACCGCGCACGCGCCGTCGAGGACGCGCAAGCTGCGCTCGACCTCGGCCGTGAAGTCGACGTGACCCGGAGTGTCGATGATGTTGATCGCGTGACCGTTCCACTCGCAGGATGTCGCAGCGGATTGAATCGTGATACCGCGCTTACGCTCCTCTTCGAGGTAGTCCATCGTGGTGTCGCCGTCGTGGACTTCACCCGTCGTATGGATCTTCTTTGCCAAGAACAGGATCCGCTCGGTGACGGTCGTCTTGCCGGCATCGATGTGGGCCATGATGCCGATGTTGCGATGGAACTCGAACGCGCCCTTCTTGACTTTGTAGGTACGCGGGGAACCCGTCTTTTGTTCTTTGGTCATGGTCATGATTCGCAGTCGTGCCCCGGGAGGGCTCAGGCGGACCTCCAACGCCGGTCTACAGACACCGGACGCAGGGCCAACCCTGGATTTTGAGGCAGAAGAGGGTATCCGAGCGCTGTTCAGCGTCAAGCAAGGAGTTCCGGGGGCCGCACCCGGACCCCAAATGGGGCGGCGAAATCAGGCCGGCGGCCGATTTCGTCCCAACGCTTCGTGCGCGGCCGTGAACTCGTGCGTCGCGAACGACGCGAGCAACGAGAGATCGCCGGCCAGCACGGTCGCGGCCAGGATCTCGGCGAACAGGTTGGCCTTGCCTGAACCGGCGCAGCCCATCAGTTCCAGACACTCGCGCGCGGTGCCCTGGCCGCTACCGCCGCCGACCGTTCCGACCAGGAGGCAGGGCAGGTGCGCGCTGGCGTACAAGTCGCCTGCCGTCGTGACGTCGAGGTCGAGCATGCCGCTCGCGCTCTCGGTCACGTAGGCGATGTCCTGTCCGCACGCGAGCATCACCGCGGCGAGCCCGTTGGCGGATTGCACGAGCCAGTTCTGCGTGCCGAGTTCGGCGAAACCGACGGTGTAGCTGCGCCACAAGGCGACCAGTGCCTCCGGCGTCGCGCGCGTGATGCGCTGCAATTCAGCGCGCGGGATCGTCACGTCTGCGATCGCGCGTCGACCGCGGCCTTCGACGAAGGCGCGCGCGTTGGCGCGTTTTTCGACGTCTTGCCCGTGCAAGTAGCGCTCGACCGCGCCGGTGCGCTCGGCCAGATTCTGCGACACGATGTCCGCGGCGCGCGCGGCCATGTTGATGCCGATCGCGTCACCGGTCGAGAAGACCAGGCTCACGACGAGGCGCCGGCCGATGGGCTCGGGACGGATCGCGACGAGGGCACCATGCTGCGTCGTGCGGCGCACCATGACGCGGAAGTCCTCGAACAGGCGCAGCGCGAAACCGGCGGCATAGGCGGCCTGTTCGGCCGACGCGTACACGAGGATCGGGTTCTGCGTCAGGCCTTCCGACAGGACCCGCGCGCGCACACGGCCACCCGCGGCGAGCAGGCGCATGCCGCGCGAATAGGAGGCGACCATGGCGCCTTCGGTCGTCGCCATCGGCACGTACACGTCGCGAAACCCGAGAGTCGCGTCGAGCCTCAAAGGCCCTGCGATGCCGATCGGAACCTGGACAAAACCCACGAGGTTTTCGATCTTTCCGCGCGCTTCCTCGAACGCGACGGGCTCGCCCGCGACGTGCGCGGGTCGCGCACCGGCGACTCTTTCCCACAGAGCACGCCGCGCTTCGACGGCGGCGGGTGAATAGTCGTCCTGAGCATCGCGCGGAATGCGCTCCGGCTCGAGTGCGGGGTCGCGCTGTTGGTCCTTCTTCATCGCTCATTCCTCGTTCGGCGCATCGTAGCGAGCGCATCAGCGCGCTTTTAGATACGTGTCGAACCAATCGATCTGCTCCGCCAAGACGTGCAAGATCGACTCGCGGGCGCGGTAGCCGTGCCCCTCGTGCGGCAGCGACACGAAGCGCGCGGTGCCGCCGGTGCCTTTGATGGCATGGAACAGGCGTTCGGTCTGCAGGTAGTGCGTGCCCGGGTTCTCGTCTTTCTCACCGTGCACGAGCAGCAAAGGCGCCTTGATCGTGTGGGCCGACAAGAACGGCGAGAGCTTCACGTAGCTGTCGGGAGCTTCCCACAACGTGCGCCGCTCGGCCTGGAACCCGAAAGGCGTCAGCGTGCGGTTGTAGGCGCCGCTGCGCGCGATTCCCGCCTTGAACAGATCGCTGTGCGCCAGAAGACACGCCGTCATGAAGGCCCCGTAGCTGTGTCCACCCACGCCGACGCGCGCCGGATCGCCGACACCGATCGCATCCAAGTGCTCGATCGCCGCACGCGCCGACGAAACGGCTTGATCGACGAAGGTGTCGTTCATCGTCTCCGGGTCCCCCACGATCGGCATCGACGCGTCGTCGAGCACCGCGTAGCCGAGCAGCGCGAAGAAGAGATGCGACGGACCGCCGATACGCGTGAAGCGGTGTTTCGACGCCGTGTTCTGCGACGCCGTGTCTTGGTCGACGTAGTCGTGCGGATAGGCCCACAGGACGATCGGCAGCCGCTCGCCGTTCCAACCCGGCGGCAGGTACAGCTCGCCCGACAGTTGCACGCCGTCGGCGCGCTCGTACGAGAGCATGCGTTTCTCGATCCGGCGCAGGATGGGTGCCGGATCCGTGAAGGCTGTCAACGCGTCGAAGGCGTCGCTGCCCAACCGCCGCAGGCGCAAATTCGGCGGAGACAATGCGCTTTCGTGCCGGGTGACGAGTTGCACGGGTGTGCCGGATTCGTCGTCCACCAAGCTGACCGGCGACTCGATCTCGTCCGCTCCGCTCTGGAACAGGCGTTCCGTCGCCAGCGTCGCGAGGCTCTGTCGCGCCGCGAACGGGCGCGGGCCATCGGCACTGTCGCCGTTGCCGAATCGAAAGATCCACTCGCCGCGTTGGCGCACGATGCGCCGCCCGCGCGCAGCCGGTTCGAACAGGATCGACCCGGGGTCGCCGTAGCGATCGCGTGCCGAGCGATCGTCGAGCACGCTCGAGGGCTCGTTCTCTCCGCACTTGAACGTGCGTAACCGCGTCCAGCGCCGATCGCGATCGTAGTCGCGCGCCAGCACGCGGTCGGCGTCCTTCAAGAACGACAATCCGCTCGCGCGGTGTTCGAGGCGCAGGAATTCGCGCGCCTCGCCCGTGAACGGCGCATCGAACCGCATCCAACGGTCGCGGTGCGGGACCTTGCGCCTGGGGTCGCCGCCGTCGAGCGCCTCGAGCCACACGAGCCGCGCGCCGCCGTGCGCGCTCCACATCACGTGCCGCGGGCCGGTGCGGACACCTTCGATCGGCACGTTCTCCGCCGTGGGCACGTCGGCGATCAACACGCGCGCGCGACTTTGCAGGCCCCAACACTCGACGCGCTGCGGAAAGCCCGAGTACGGGTGCAGGAACGAGAACGGCCGTTCGATCGTGCTCACGAGCAGCCACTCGCCGTCGGGCGAAGACTCGAATTCCCAGAACATCCGATCCTCGCCCAGGCGCTCGACCGAGCCGTCGCGCGGATCGCACAACACGAGCTCCGAGCGCGCGAAGTGCTCGAACGACTGCTCGTCGTGCTCGCTCTGCAACAGGTCCTGGTAAGTGCGCAACGGCGTCGTGTCACCGCGCGCTTCCAGCACTTTCGGCCCGCGCGGCAGCGGCGGTTCCGCCGGACGCTCCCCGCGCGCAGGCGGCACCAGCGACGCCAGGAGGCGCACGCCGTCGGGCATCCATTCGAACCCGCCGGAGAGCACTGCGTTGATGCCGGCGGTCACGAGCGTGAGCTCGGCATCGTTCACATCGGCGACCCACAGACTCGTGCCCGCATCGTCGACCAACAGGCACGCGAAGCGCCGCGCGTCGTGCGACCAGCGAATCGACGACACGCGCCGTCCTTCCGGCAACACGACGCGCCGCTCGCGCTCGCCTTTCAAGTCGCGCAGCATCAAGGCCAGCCCGAACACGGTCTGGTGGTGCGCATTCGTCGCCGGATCGATGCGCAACCCCGCCAGCCGCGCCATCGGCCGCGCCACGTCCGCGAGCGAAGGCATGGCCGAGTGCTCGACGAACACCAGCCAGCGCGCGTCCGGAGAGAGGGACAAGAGCGGCGTCGGCGGCGCATCCAGGACGTCGACGACGACCTGCGGAGGTTCGCGGTAGGGTGCGATGTTTTCGCGCGCGCTCATGGCTTGCTGATTGTGCGTCGGCGACGAGCTCAAAGAAATCGCGCGCTGCACGCTTCGTCTCGTTTGGGCAAGGAAACCAGCCTCGAACATGCAGGTCGGCTCGCGGGGCGGCAGGATGTGGGCGAACGACCGCCCCCCTTTCTCCTTGCGGAGCCCTCCTGATGCAGTCCGATCGTCGTGAGTTCTTGCAGTTGTCACTGGCCGCAGGCGCCTTGCTCACCGGCGCTGCATGCGCATCCGACTCCAAGTCGCGGCCGGAGAAGTCGCCGAAGCTGAAGGTCCTGGTTCTGGGCGGCACGGGCTTCATCGGGCCGGCGCTGGTCGAACTCGCACTGCAGCACGGACACACGGTCACGCTCTTCAACCGCGGCAAGACCAACACCGATTTGTTCCCTGATCTGGAAAAGATCGTCGGCGACCGCGACCCGAAGAAGGGCGACGGCATCCAAGGTCTGGAAGGTCGCCAGTTCGACGTCGTGTTCGACGACTGCGGCTATTACCCGCGCCACGTGACGGCCTCGGCCGAGATGCTCGCGCGCGGCGGTCTGGGGCACTACGTGTACGTCTCCAGCATCTCTTGCTACGCCAAGAACGACGTCGAAGGCGCGGACGAAACGGCCGAACTCGCGCATGGATGATCCGACGATCGAGACGATGGGCGACCAGTACCAGTACTACGGTCCGCTGAAAGTCCTGTGCGAGGAGGCCGCCGAACGCGCCATGCCCAAGAAGACCACGATCATCCGTCCCGGCTACATCGTCGGGCCCGGCGACCCGACGGACCGTTTCACGTACTGGCCCGTGCGCTTCGACAAGGGCGGCAAGATCCTCGTGCCCGGCGCGCCCACCGATCCGCTGCAAGTGATCGACGTGCGCGATCTCTCGGCATTCATGTTGCGCTGCGGCGAACGACGCCGGCTCGGCGCGTTCAACGCTTGCGGGCCGAAGCAGCGCCTGTCTTGGGGCGAGACGCTGGACGCTTGCAAGCGTGCCTCCTCGAAGAAGGACATCGAGTTGAAGTGGATGTCGACCGAGAAGGTCCTGGAGTCGAAGGGCGTCCAATTCCCGATCTGGGCGCCGTACGCCGGTGATTCCAAGGGTTTTCACACCGTCAGCAATCGGGCCGCCGTAGCCGCGGGCCTGGATTTCACGCCGATCCAGCGCACGGTCGACGACACGCTCGCGTGGTGGAAGACGCTGCCCGAGGACCGTCGCGCGCGCATCAAGCGGCAATTCGACCCCGCCAAGGAAGCGGAGTTGTTGGCGGCGTTGGGCTGAGGGACTACTCTCGTGCGCAGTGACCAGGCGCAAGACGAAGACTGAAAGTTCCGGGGCCGACTTCATGCGCCGTGCGATCGCGCTCGCGCTCGAAGGCGTGAGCGGCAATCAAGGCGGCCCCTTCGGCGCCGTGATCGTCAAGGACGGCGTCATCGTCGGCGAGAGCTTCAATCGCGTGCTAGCCACGAACGATCCGACGGCACACGCCGAAGTCGGCGCGATTCGCGCGGCGTGTCGGAAGCTCGGCACGTTCGAGTTGCACGGGTGCGAGTTGTACACGAGCTGCGAACCATGCCCGATGTGCCTCGCGGCCGCGTATTGGGCACGCCTGGATCGCGTGCACTACGCGTGCGAGCGCGCGGATGCCGCGCGCGCGGGATTCGATGATTCGCTGCTGTACGACGAGGTCGCGAAGGCCATGCCGGAGCGCAAGCTGGCGTTCGGTCAGATGCTGCGCGACGAGGGTCTCGCCGCGTTTCAGGCGTGGCTCGACAAGCCCGATCGCACGCAATACTGACGCTCAGCGGCGCTCGACGATCACGCCGCGCGCATAGACGAGCCGCAATTCCCTGCCGTCGGCCTCGCGCAACGACCAGACTCCGTCGCGCTGAGAATCGACGTACGTGCCCTCTTCGCGCAAGGTGCCGTCGGGTCGGTAGAAGCGCCACGTGCCGCAGCGCGAACCGTCGCGTGCCGGACCCTCGGCGCTCAAGTGGCCGTCCTGGTACCAGAACCGCATCGTGGTTTCCTTGTCCGGTCCACCGAACTCGACCTCGGATTCGAGTTGTCCGTTGGCGTGCCACGTGCGCCACGTGCCGGTCGGTTTGTCGTGCGCGAAGCGACGTTCGAAACGTTTCTTGCCGTCGGAGTACCACCCCACATCCGCGCCGTGTGCTATCGGTTTTTCGTCCTGCTGCACGAGGAGGAAGCGCTCGCGGATCACACGACCGTCCGCGTCCTTGTCGCGCGACGCCTCCAGCCGCGGCTCGGGGCGGGCCGCCACTCCGGGCGGAGGTTGGTCGAGGTTGCGCTGCGTCAGACACGACGGCAGCACACTCGCCAGAACGACCAGCGTAACGAGCGCTCGTATGTTCATGACTTCGACCCAGCCCCCGATTCGAACAGAATGGCGCGGAAAAGCAGCTGAAACGCAGCCTGTGACCAGCCGCGGTACTGCGGTCTGAAGCCGAACACATGCACGTTGCCGCGGCCGTGCTTGATGCGCAACCATGCGCCGCGATCGGCGATCACTTCCGGTTTCTGGATCCAACCCGAGAGCAAGAGGCGCGTCGGAGCGAAGCGCAGCAGAGTCTCGACGCCGCCTTTTCCGGCGCCACTGTCAGCGCGCTCTTTGTCGGTCATCTCGCGGAACGCCTGCCCGCGCGAGAAGAACACCGCGACCGATTCGTCCAGGTCGGTCGTGAAAGGCCCCGTGCTGCTCGAGACAGTTCGCAGCACACTTCCTGGGCAACTGAACTCCTTGGCCTCGGGCCCGGTGGTCGTGTCTACGATCGGCAGCTTCATCAGATCGATCACCCAACGCGCCGAGTTGTCGACCGCGATGAGCGTGCCGCCGCCGCGCACGAATTCCTCGACCGCGACAGCACCTTCGGGATCGAGCCCGCCGACGAGCTTCTCCGGCGCGCTGCCCGGCGCGCGACCCTTGTCGAGATCGTTCGCTCCCATGCCGGGCAGTACGAGAACATCGAGGAAATCCGCCAGTTTCCCCGCGCGCAGCATCTCGTTGCGCACGCTGGTGAACCGGATGCCGAAGGTGTCGAACACCCAGCGCATCCAACCTTCGTCCATGTTGCCGGTCCACGGCGAATAGAGCCCCACGCGCGGCATGCGTGTGAACCTGATCTTGTCGGAGGAAGCCACATCCGCCTCGCCGCGCGCGAGGCGCGTGAATCGGCCGACCGAATCACCCTTCGTCTCGAAGGCGAACGCGCGACCGGCGGCGAGGCCCTCGAACACCTTCTTCCACGCGTCGCTGTCGCGCGCCGACAACACTCGCGTGTCGTCGTCCGGCGCGCGCGGGTCGGGGCCGATGTCGCGCACAGCCTCCGCCGCTGACGGCACGCGATGCATGCGCGTTTCGGCGATTTCCATGACTTCGACACGGCGCACACCGAACAAGAGCGGCAGCGTCCAACCGGCGACGTCGTAGGGCGGCTCACCCTGGGGATAGCGCTGTACTTCGAAGAGATCCTTGACGTGCGCGCCGTAGGGCTGGTGACGCATGATCACGATCGATCCGCTCGGATACGTGCGGCCGTCTGCAGTCACTTCCTTGTCGGCGACCGACACTTCGACGCCGGTCGCGATCAGCACGTCCAGCAGGCGACGCGTCGCGCCGCGATCGCGCTGGTCAGCGGGGATGATCCAGGCCTTCAAGCCGTCGCCACGTCCGGCGAGAATCGTGCGATCCGACGCCTCGAGTGCATTCTCCAGGAAGAAGCGGCGCTCGCGCGACAGGCTGGAAAGCAGCGACTTCGCGAACGACATCTCGTAATCGACGATGTCGCTCAAGCGCCACCAGCCGCCGGGCCACGGCGCCGGAAAGCGATTCGACGGTGCATATTCGCTCACACCGTCGGGTGCTCTCAACTCGCCCTTCTGCTGAAAGATGGGCGAGGCCAGCTTGCACGAAGCCGCTTCGGTCAAGAGCCCGACGATGTTGTGGCGCACAGGCACGTTGCGATTGCCGCCGTTCCACCACATGTCGAACGTGCCGCCGAGCGCGACCCCGGTCCGGCCTTCGCGCGTCATGTCGAGCTGCGCTCGCGTACCGAGCAGATTGATCGCCGTGATGATGCCCGGATCGAGATTGGGATTGAGCGGATCGCGGAAGGGTGGAACGAACATGCGCTCGGCGCGCGCGCCCATCTGGTGCACGTCCCAGTACACCTGCGGACGCCACGTTTCATACAAGAGCTTCGTGACCACGCGCGTTTCAGGCTGCGTGAGCGTGAACCAATCCCGGTTGTTGTCGTGCCCGGCGTACAGCTGATACAGCTTCGGCAGCTCGCTCGCCTCGAACGGCGTCCCGACCGTGCTGCGATACCAGTCGACGACGTGATCCAACCCGTCCGGATTCGTACACGGGATCATGAGCACGACGCACTGCTCGCGCACGGTCTTCCAGGGCTCGTCATCCGAGGTGGCCAGCGTGTGCGCCAGGCGCATCGCGAACTGCGGCGCCGCGCACTCAGTCGCGTGCATCGCATTCGAGATGCAGAGAAAGACGCGCCCGTTGTCGAGCGCTTCGATCCGCTGCTCGCGCGTCGCCTTGCGCGGATCGGCCAACAACGCGTTGTAGCCCTTCAGAGCGGCGAGGTGTTGCAGATTGAACTCGCTCGAGATCACGGCCAGCGTGAAGTCCCGCCCTTCGGCAGTCGTGCCGATCTTCTCGTGCGTCACGCGCGGACTCTCCGCCGCAAGGGTGTCGAAGTAGCCGCGCACCTGCCCCCAATCGGCGAGCGCGAAATCCGCAGCCAGCGGCCGCTTCAAGTACTCCTCGGGACGGGTGATGTTCTGCGCACTGGACACACCGGTGAGCACGAGAGCGATGGCGAGGCTGATCGATTTCCGCATGCGCGGAATGTAACCGAAGGCGCGCGTCGCAGAGACAGACGGTTCCCAACTCCCAAACTCGCACAGACTCGTCCGTGTCGCAGTGCTCCACGAACGACACCGGACCACCCCCCAACACTTGCAATCAGACGCCAAACCCCGCCCCGCAACGCTTCCAGACCGACACCGAACTCACCCAACCAGACCCCACCCCATTGTTGACCTCCTGGTTCGCGATTTGCGCAGTGGCGCTCGTCCGAGTTTGACCGTACCGAGCCAGGCTCGTGTGGTGCATCTTCGCCGGCGTAGAGCCGCGCG
>JAEUIA010000091.1 GCA_016795245.1 Planctomycetota bacterium
CGCGCGGCTCTACGCCGGCGAAGATGCACCACACGAGCCTGGCTCGGTACGGTCAAACTCGGACGAACGCCACTGGAAAAATCGCGAACCAGGAGGTCAACAATGGGGTGGGGACAGGTGGGGTGAGTTCGGTGTCGGACTCGAAGCGAACTTGGGTTGGGTTCGGTGTCGGTCTGGAAGCGTTTAGGGGCGGAGTTCGGTGTCGGTCTGGAAGCGTGGCGGGATGAGTTCGCTGTCAGTCTTGAAGCCTTGACCGGTTGCGTTCGATGCCGGCCTGGATGCGTGGATAGGCGTGCCTCTGCGGTGGGCTCGCGCGCAGCCACTTCCGAGCGACTTCTCGAACGGGCGAAAACACGAGTCAGCACTCGTCGGCCCCAGGTTTCGTCCACCTGAGTCGCACATGCCGATGCAAGATCGGCTTCCCGTTCGAACGGACCGCTAAAGCGTCGCCCAGATGGGCAGCTTGGCCTCGTGGACCAGGTGGTCGAGCCACAGGTTGGCCAACTTCTCTGAGATCGAATTCGCCTTCAGGCGCTGCATCAGGTTCTCGAAGTCGACGTTGTCGAGCTTCTGGTCCTGGTTGAAGCAGGAGAAGACGGGCGGGAGCTCCTTGCCCGTCTCGGGATCGACGTGCTTGCACAGGCACTGCGCGCAGATCTCTTTCATCATGCACTGCATGGGCGAATTGATCGAGCCGAGCGCGATGTGGTCGGGCTTCAGATACGGCTTGAGAACGCCGCGCCGCGACTCCTTGAGCGCGTTCATCATGCGGTCGGAACCGATGACGATCATGCGATCACATTCATCGAGGCCGACGCGCGTCTCGTAGAGTTCGCCGCGAGCGTAGGCCAGCATGGCCTGCACCACATTGCCGCGGAAATGCTTGTCGTAGGGGCGCAGACGATTGGGCTCGATTTCGTGCCCGCCGTCGGTAGACCAGATCACGACGTCGGCTGCGGATTCGATCTCTTCGCGCTTGAACAGGTCCTCGCCCTTGCGGAAGGCGGCAAAGTAGATGACCTCGCTCCCGCGTGCACGCATCGCGCGGCCGATCGAGAACAGCACGGCATTGCCGAGCCCGCCGCCGGCGAGGATGACTTTTTCGTTCTCGGGGATCTCGGTCGGCGCTCCCGTCGGTCCCATGACGACGACTCGTTCGCCAGGCTTCAAGAGCGCGCACAGACGCGAACTCGCGCCCATCTCGAGCACGATCATCGACAACAGACCCTTCTCCGGGTCCGTCCACGCACCGGTGAGCGCGAGCCCTTCGAGCGCGAGTTTGGATCCGGCGACGACTTCCGAGTTCACCTCGAAATTCTGAAGCCGGTAGAACTGACCGGGCTCGAAGCGACGCGCAGCCGCGGGCGCGTGCACGACGACCTCGGTGATCGTCGGCGTCAAGCGATTGACTTCGTGCACGACAGCGTCGAGTTCGAAATCGAGCTTCTGCGTGAGCTTGCGCCATGCTGCCCGGCGCTCGGCCAACGCCGCGGGGGTGTTCGACAACGCCACGATGCGGTGAGCGAACGCGCGCACGACGCTCGAGTAGCCGTCGCGCGCCGAGGCCATGGCCTTGACGACGTTTCCGGCGTAGGCCGGATGGTTGTCGCCGTAAACCGAAACGGTGTGCCCGCCCTGGTTGTACGAGGTGAAGAACGCGCCGCCCTGGTCGTCGCGACCCTTCTCGATCGGCTGGAAGGTGCCCGCATCCATGCGGCCGACTTTGAAGAAGCTCTTCCACTTGTCGAGTTGGAACGTGCCTGGACGTTCGTGTTCGTAGGTGACGTTCGGACTGGTGCCGGCGGCGACGAGGACGCTGTGCGCCTTGATCTCGACGATTTCACCCGTGCCCTTCCACTTGCCGTCGTCGAGCTTCTTCTGGCGCTCGAACAGGAGCGCGCGTACCGCGCCGTGCTTGTCGAGCAACGCCTCTGTCGGCGACAGGCACTCGACGAACGTGATGCCTTCCTCGAGCGCCTTGGCGACCTCCTCGTGGTTCAAGCGGTAGGCGGGCGAGTCCTCCATGTGCTTGCGATAGACGAGCTTGACGCCGCCCCACTGACGCACCAGCGTGATGAAATCCGGCTTGGTACCAGACTTCTGTGCGCGCGCGCGCTCACCGATGACCGCGTGGCCGTGAGCGATGAACTCGTCGAGGTGGGTTTGCTCTTCGTCGCTGAAGAAGCGGCGCACGATCGACTCGCCGAATCGTTTGCACAAGATGTCGTAGCGCGCGGCGATCTTTTCGACCTGCAGTGGATAGTACGCCAGCGATTCCGTCGCCGTATCGATGCCGGTCAACCCGCCGCCGATGACGATCACCGGCAGGCGCAACTGCAGGCTCGCCATCGAGTCCTTCTTGAAGGCGCCCGTGAGTTGCAGGGCCATCAAGAAATCGGAGGCCTTGCGGATCCCGCGCGACAGGTTGTTCTTCATGTCGACGATCGTGGGCTTGCCCGCGCCCGTGGCGATCGCGACGTGGTCGAAGCCGAGCTTCCAGGTCTCTTCGAGGTCGAAGGTTCCTCCGAAGCGCACGCCTCCGTAGAGCTCGAAGTTCTCGCGTCGCAAGAGCGACAAATACGGCAGCGTGAGGAAGTTCTTGTCCCAGCGAACGGTGATGCCGTACTCGGAAACGCCGCCGAATCCGAGCAAGACACGCTCGTCGAGTTCGGCCTTGATGCTCTCGTAGTGCTCGACCGGAATCGGCGGAACGTCGCGCTCGCCCGAGCCCAGCGATCCCGTCCAGCGGCTGGGGAGCGGCTCGATCTTGAGTCCGTCGACGCCGACCACGCCGAAGCCTTCGTTGCACAGGTAGTGCGACAGCGTGTAGCCTGCCGGTCCCATGCCCACGACCATCACGTTGATGCCGTTGTAGGGCAAGGCGAACGGTCGCTTCACGCGCAACGGATTCCAGCGCGTGAGCAAAAGGTAGATCTCCGGCCCCCACGGCAGATCGAGCGTATCGGTCAAGGCCTTGGTCTCGATCAACGGGATGTTGACCGGTTCCTGCTTCTGGAAGATGCAGGCCTTCATGCAGTCATTGCAGATACGGTGGCCCGTGCCCGGGCACATCGGGTTGTCGATCGTGATCATCGACAGTGCGCCGATGGGATCGCCCTCCGAGTACAGCTTGTGCATCTCGCTGATGCGCTCGTCGAGCGGGCAGCCGTTGAGTTCGATGCCGAGCTGGTTTTTTTGGACCTTATTGGTCTTCTTGTCGAGCAGGCCGCGCGAGCACGAGTCCTTCTCACGCTCGTGGCAGAAGATGCACTGGTGCACTTCGCTCAAGACCTGACCGTCGGTGCCGCGCGGATCTGTCAGCTTGAATCCGTCGCGCAGACGCATGTGTTCGGCCAGACCCTCGATCGCTTCGTGGAGCTCGGGGTGCGGGCGCACGTGGTGCACCAAGCCGTGCTCGAAATCGAGCTCCTTCAGTTCGCGCAGGCAGCGCCAACCGGCGACTTCCGGCGCTCCGGCCTCGCGCTGGAGCTTCAGAGAAAGTGCCAGCACGTCGAGCGCCTCGGCGACCGTCTCTTGCGCCTGCGGAGCGTAGGGCTCGCCCGCAGGACGCTCCAACAGGCTGAGCACGCGCGAGCAAAAACGCTCTTCGGCGTCGGCGTCCGCGGGACGACCGGGCAGCGCATCCAGGATCTTCGCTGCCTGTGCGTGCACGGCGGCGGCAGTCTGTCCTTCTGCGAGTTGCACGCGCCGCACGGCCTTCTTCACGAAGCGGTCGCGCACCGCGTACACGATCTGCCGGTCGAGCAGCGCCGTGCGCCGCGAGCCGTGCTCACCCTCGATCGCAAAGAGCTGTGCGATGAACTCGGACTGGTGACGCCCGACCGCGATCAACAGCTCGGATTCCTTCGGCCCGGTGAGCGGCGCCGTACCGTCGCTGTGAACGCTCCATGTCGCGTGCAACGCCGCGTCGCGCTGTTGCAGGTACGCGAGAAAGCGCGCGTGCAGGTCGGCCAACCGTTCCGCCTTGTGCAGATCCAGGAACGAGAACCCCGGTATTCCGAGGATCAGTTCGCGCGCGGCGGTCTTGGCGTTCGTCGGGGCGTTCTGAGTAGTGATATCCATGGCTGCAAAGGGCGAACGGGACGCGAAAAGGGCCGACAGTCTACGCAATCCGGACGGCAGCCCGAAAGGCAGCTCACTTCGAAGTCGCTTCGGCCGCGGCATGCCGCGCCAGCAACTGACCCGCACGCCCGACGATCGCGAAAAAGCGTTCCTCGTCCAAGGCGGCCTGCGGGTCGTTCCAGGCGGCCGAGAGTGCGAACGTGCGCCCGTTCCTGGCTCGCAGCAGGAAAGTGGCGTTCAGAACGCCGGTCTCCGAGCCGCCCTTGAATCCGACCCACTCGAAAACGTCCTTCATCGCCGGCAGGCCCGGATTCACCGACAGCACCTCGCGCAGGCCGGCGGCCTGTTTGCCTGGTTCGGTCGCCGTGCGCAGGGCGTCCATCGCGGCGACCATGTCGCGCGGGCTCGCGAACCACTCGATCGTGTCGATGTGCGACGGCGATGCCAACAGCTGCAGTTCGAGGTCAGCCGGGCGCAGTTCGATCTGAGCCAGTTCGTTCGCGAGCAGCTTTCTGCGCCCGAGCTCATCACGCTCTAGGTAGGCGTCGGCCCACTTGCCGCCGTTCGTGAGCTTGAGCTTGAACATCTCACCCGTCGTTAGAAACGGCTTGTTCTGCGCGATCGAAGTGTTGTGCATCGGCTCGAGGATCGCTTCACACGCCGCGCGTGTCAGTGTCTGCATCAAGGTGTCTGTCGCCGTGTTGTCGCTTTCGGAGATCATCGCCACCGCCAGCGTGTGCAGCGTGACCGGCGACCCCGCGGGCCAGGTGTGCATGCGACCCGAAGGCAGCGAGCGTGTGGCCGGCGTGAGCTGGATCACATCCCCGAGCTTGCGCCGGCCGGTTTCGACCGCCTGCGCCAGAGCACCCAGCACGTAGAGCTTGAACGACGATCCGATCGCGAACGTCTCTTCAGCATTGCGTGCCGCGATCACGGGCGTGTTCTCGACGCCGAGTTCGCGACACTCGAACCCGGTGCGGCCAGGGAGCTTCGCGAGCTCGGCGACCACGGCGTCGAAATCCTTCAGCGGGACGGACGGCGCCCCGAACCACAGACCGATGACGGCGTGCGGGGGTTGCGCCGCGAGCGTCAAGCTCATGGGCATGACCACTTCGCGTTCCAGAGACAGCTCGAAGCGCCCTGAGAACTCCGAATCCCGGCCCTTCAGAATGACGCCGGTCGCACTGCCATGCTTCTCGAAGAAGCCCGCGAAAATCGGCGCGAGCTTCGTGATCGGCAACTGCTTGAGCAGGGTCTTGTCGAATATCGCGGGGTCGATCGTCGGCTCCGCTGCGACCATTTTCGAGATCTCACGGGCGCGCACTTCCAGCACGGTGTCGGTGCCGGCGATGCTCGCCTGGGAAAGAGTGACCAGGGAGAGGAGCAGCAGGGGGCGGATCATCCCTGGATTGTAGAAAACGGGCCGCATCCAGCCTCCACTGCCGAATGCGGCCCTCGAGAATCGGGCGGCCCCTCGCGAAGGGCCACCCGAATTCATGGCGCTCCAGGAATCGAATTCGCCTCCAGAACGCTGACCTCCGGCGTCGAAGAACAACTCGGAAGTTTCAGGCGATCCCGAACTCCGGAGCGCGGAGCGCGTGTCCTGTGTCGGGACCATTAGACGACGAACACGCCGATGTTTCGTTCAGACCTTGCAACGATTGTGCTCGAGCGGAGCGGACGTTCACGGTGGAGGCGAAACTGTGCGCTCGTGATCGAGAATCACCGGAGAATTTGGATGTCGCGGAAGTTGTTCACTGCTCTTCTTGTCCTGGCCCTGTCGTACAACGCCGCACTCGCCCGTCCTCTCGCAGTTGCGCCGGAATCGACCGATTCGCCGGCAGTCGCGCGGTTGAGTGTCGGTGACGCTGCGCCGGAGCTGTCGATCGAGGTCTGGTTGAAGGGCGCGCGCGTCGAGAAGTTCAAGGCCGGCGAGGTCTATCTGATCGACTTCTGGGCCACGTGGTGCGGCCCCTGCATTCGCAGCATGCCGCACCTGAACGAGTTGCAGGCGCAGTACAAGGACAAGGGCTTCACGGTGATCGGTCTCAGCTCGACCGACAAGCGTGGCAACACCTTGCGTGCAGTCGAGTCGCTCCTGCAGACGCAGCCGGATCTGATGAGCTACACCGTCGCTTGGGACAAGGCGCGCGTCACCACCGACGCGTACATGGCGGCGGCCGGAAAGTCCTCGATTCCCACCGCGTTCCTGATCGATCGCCAGGGCAAGATCGCGTTCATCGGGCATCCGTCGGAGGTCGATTCCGTGCTCGAGCAGGTGATCGCAGGCACGCACGACCTCGCCTCCTTGAGCGCGAAGTACAAAGTGCGGACTGCGATCGAGGAGCAAGCCAGGGTCTTGCAGGCGGAGTACGTCAAGGCCTTTCGCAAGAAGGACTGGGCCACCGTCCTGGAGCTGGCGGACAAGTTGCTCGCCCTGGATCCGTTCGAGTTCGGCGTGATGGCGGCGATCAAGTTCCGCATCAACGTGCGCGAACTCGACGACTGCGCCAAGGGCTACGCCTTCGCGCGCGCTCACTTCGCCGGACTGGGCAAGAACGATTGGATGGCGATGTCCGCCGTCGCTTTCGAAATCATCGATCCGGGCTCGAAGATCAAGACGCGCGACCTGGACTACGCGCTGCAACTCTGCTCGCGCGCGAATGAGCTGTCGGGCGGAGTCGAAGCGCCTGTGCTCGACGCGATCGCACGCATCTACTACCTGAAGGGCGATCTGGTTCAGGCGGTCGCGTGGCAGACGAAGGCGGCGGCTGTCGACGCGAACCTCGAGACGACGCTGGAGCAGTACAAGGACGAACTCGCGAAGAAGTCGTGACCCCGTCGAGCGCTCACGAAAGCTGTACCGTACACGGCTGTTTTCTCGCCGATTCGCCGGCGTAGAGCCGCGCACCGTCGCACGGCACGTCTCCGGCGAATCGGGGAAAAAAGAGCCGTGTGCCGTATTGAGAATCGGCTGTGGAGGCGCGCTTCACTTCGAGAACAGGAAGTCGCTCTCGGCTGACCAGGCCGTGTAGCGATAGAGGGGAATCAGTCTCAGCATCTCGGACAGGAGCTCGCGCGGGACGGCCGCGTCGAAGAGTTGGGTGCGCGCGTGCGCAGGTGCAGGCCAGCGGCGTTCGACGACGAGGGCATGTTCTGCGGGCTTGTAGTACTTCAAGAATTCCTCGAGCTTCTCGCGCCCCAGATTCCCGCACGGCCATTCGCCCTTCCAATCGGCGAGACGCAGGTGGTAGCCCTCGAGCGCATTCAACGCGCGCTTCCAACCGTCGAGCCCCTCGCGCTTGGTGCGATTCACGAGGTTCGCGCCGTCGAACCACGCGTCCGCGTGGATGCGCAAGCTGACTTCGAGCGCATCGCTCTCGACTGCGACACAGATGTAGGCGTTGCGGTAGGCCGCATCGAGGTCCTTCGCGAGGTCCGCGCCGATCACGCTCTTGAGGCGCTTCTTCTCGGCCTTCGAGCGCGCCGCGTAGCCCCACATGCGCTTCACCTGCATGTGGTTGAAGCTGCTCGGCGCGTGCAGGCTCGTCCGCACGTCGAACCCGACGGCCTGCGCGAGTTCCGCGGCGGCGAAAACCTTGGCGAGGGACAACAATTTCCGACGCAGGACGAGCCGGCGGTCGTTGAACTGCGGATCGCGCGCCAGGGCCGGCGAAAGGCAGTGGAAATCGCCCTCCTCGAACGGCAAGAGCTCCGCCTTCGCCTGGGGTTCGGGTTCGGGACGGGCCGCTTGGGTCATGCCCTTCTTGTGCCACCTGTGGGCCGTCCGCGCCAGACGCACAAGTCAGACCGCAACCGAGGCCGATCCTTCCGATAGGATCTTGGCCGGGGCCTCCCCCCCCCGGTTGATCGTCATGCAATTCGCCCACTTCGAGTTCGACCCCAAGACCGACAAGCTCGGGGAAGGCCCCCTCTCGGAGGTCTACAAGGCCGTCGACCTGCAACTGGGCCGGACGGTCGCCCTGAAGATCCTGCGCGCCCACGCCGAGATCGACCCCGCCGCCGACCATCGGTTCCTGCGCGAGGCCAAGCACACGTCCAATCTCGAGCACGGGGCCATCGCGACGATCTTCGAATACGGCCGCGACCAGAACACGTCGTACATCGCGATGGAGTTCCTGCAGGGGCGCACGCTCGACAAGATCATCAAGGATCAGACGCTCGGCTACGAAGAGTGCATGCGCATCGCCCTCGCCGTGACGAATGCTCTGGCGCACGTTCACAAGGCGGGTCTGATCCACCGCGACCTCAAGCCCGGCAACATCATGGTGCAGGACGACGGCACGGTGAAGCTGCTCGACTTCGGCATCGCGCGCGCCAACAACGAATCGAACATCACGCAGCACGGCATGCTCGTGGGCACGGTGCTCTACATGAGCCCGGAGCAAGTGCGCGGCGACGATCTGGATGTACGGTCGGACGTGTTCGCGCTGGGCTCGGTTTTCTATCACGCGATGACGGGCGTGCTGCCGTTCCCGGGCAAGAGCTTCCCCGAAGTCTGCATGGCGATCTTGGACGGCAAGCCGCGTCGCCCGTCCGAAGTGCGCCTGGGTTTCCCGGCTCCGCTCGAGGCCTACATTTTGCGCTGCTTGATGGCGCGCCCCGAGGACCGCTACTCCGACGCCGCTGCCGCTCACGGCGCCTTGCTCGCGATCGCCGACGGCATGGGCGCCAACAACGGCGCCACCTCCGCGGCGAATTTGTCCGGCGCGATCGTGATCCCGCGCATCACGTGCGGCGGCTCGACACCCGACAGCTGCAGTGTCCTCGCCGGTTCGTTGCGCCGCGATCTCGCATCCGAACTCGGGCGCGTGAAGGGGCTGACGGTCACGACTTCCGAACACGAAGAATTGCCGGCGGACTCGGCCTTCGACTACGCCTTGCGCCTGAGCTTGTCCGTCGTCGACAACTCCGGCGAACTCGACATGTACCTCGAGCAGTACCACCGCCAGAACGGTGAAGCTCCGCGCCTGCGCGACATGTGGAAGGATCGCGTCACGTACAAGGGCGAGGACGACTGGGACCTGCAGGCGGGTCTGGTGCGCAGCGCCGTACGCACGGTGCGCAAGCGACTGACGGACATCGCGACTCGCCCGATCGAGACCGTCAAGCGCAACGTCGAGGCCAGTGCATTGCACGCGGCGCATGCGCACGAGATCCTGCACCGTGGCACGACCAAGCATCTTCTGGCCGCGATCTCGAGCTTCCGCCGCGCGATCGACGCCGATCCGCGCTGCGCCGTGGCCTACGCCGGCCTGGCCGAGGCGATGGTGCGCAAGTATCTGTACTGGGACGGCGATCACACGTTCCTGGACGAAGCGCGCGAAAACGCTGCGCGCGCGCTCGTGCTCGACCCGCACTCAGCCGAGGCCCACACCTCGCTCGGGTTCGCGTGGCACATGTCTGGGCACGCGACGGACGCGCAGCGCGAGTACCGTCTCGCGATCCAGTTCAACAACGACGAGTGGCTTGCGCATCGCCTCTTGGGTGCGAGCCTCGCGCGCGCCGGCAACTTCAAGAACGCCTCGCCGCTCCTGCAGCGCGCGATCGCGCTCAAGCCGATGCACATCGGCAGCTACGACCATCTCTACTCTGTCCTGCAGCGCCTGAACCGCTACGAGGAAGCGATCGAGATCGCCGACCAGGGCATCGCGGCTGCGCGCGCGCACCTGTCCAAAGTCCCCGACAGCCAGGAAGCGCGCCTGCACCTGGCCATGTTGCAGGGACGCATCGGCCTGGGCGACGAAGCGCGTTCGCAGGCCGTGCGCGCGCGCGAACTCGCGCCGAAGGACGGCTACACCGCGTTCCATGCCGCCTGCGTGTTCGCCATCGTCGGCGACCTGCCCGAAGCCGTCGAAGCGCTGACGCAAGCCCAACATCGCGGCTTCTACATCCACAGCGAACTGGTGCGCAACACGGACCTCGACATCCTGCGCGGAATGCCTGAGTTCCAGCAGCTCGTCACGTGATCCGTCCGGGCTACGAAGCGAGTCGCAAGTCATGCTGAGGAAGATTGCGTTCGCGCTCGTCGTTGGAGCGCTGTTGTGGATCGGCGTGCGTGCGATCGTCGGAGCCTTCGCGTCCGACGAGGACCGTATCACAGCGCGACTCGAGGCGGCGTGCGAGGGGTTCGGCGCAACGCGCATGAATCCGATCCTCGAATTCCTGGCGCCGACTTTCGTCGACGAAACCTCAGGCTTCAGGCGCGAAGACGTGCGCGGAGCGATCGCGAGTGCCTTCTTCGGCGAACGCGATCCTGAAACCAAGGCGTTCCCCTACCGCGCGAGCGTCGTGCCCGATTCGCTCGTGATCCAGGTCGCCCGACCCGCCGCCGAGACCGCCGAAATCGCCTTCAAGATCCGCATCACCGACACGCGCGGCGGTGCCGAACGCGTGGCCTGGGAATTCGGCCTGCGGGGCACGCTGACCAACGCAGAGAGTGGCTGGCAGCTCGTCCGCGCGACGCACGATACGGCCTCCGGCAGCTGGAAGCTGCGCTGAACCGCCGCGCGGAGTCGTAGAATCCGCAGCCGATGCCGCGCCCTCTAGTCGTCTTCGATACGGAAACCGCCACGACGCGGGGTGCTCCGCATCTGCTCGAAATCGGCGCGGTGCGCATCGAGGACGGCGACATCACGGGCCATTTCGAAGCGCTGGTCCGGCCCGAAGTCCGCATCGACGAGTTCGCCTTTCACGTGCACGGCATCGACGACGAGATGGTGCGCGATGCACGCCCGGCCAAGGAGGTGATCGCCGCTTTCCTGGCCTTCGCCGGCGACGACTGGCTCGTCGCGCACAATGCGCCCTTCGATGCGGGTGTCCTCGCGTTCGAGGCGGCGCGCTACGGACTGACACTTCCGAGTTCGCCGCTCATCGACACACTCAAGCTGTCGCGGCGGTACCTGCCCGAAGCCAGCGACCACAAGCTCGACACGCTGACTGCCCACCTCGACATCGAAGTCGAAGTCCACCATCGCGCGCTGGCGGACGCCGTGTCGTGCTCGAGGGTTCTCGAGGCCTGCATCGAACGCATGACCGCGGACGATGCGGCGTGCAGCGGCGAGGCGCTGTTTTTCGAGTTGCTCGCGCGCGGCAGCAGCCGCCTGACTCTCGCTTCCGCGGCACCGCAAACGCCGCGCATCCCGACTCGCCTGCGCGGTCTGGCGCACGCGTGCCGCGACCGTTCGGCGGTGACGCTCTTGTACGGTGAAGACGGCGCCCCTGCGCGCTTGCCGGTCGCACCGCGACTGCTCTTCAAACTGGGGGCGCGCGACTACCTCGAAGCCGAATGTGTCCGCTCGGGCACGCTCAAGACCTACCGTCTCGACCGCGTGCAGCGCCTGGTCGATTAGCGGCGCCTTTTGAGCCTTGCGGGTTGTCGCCGAGCAGGCGCCCGGATACCTTCTTTCGCCCGAAATTACGCCGAAAGCCCCCATGCCCAACTCCAAGAAACAGATCCGCAACATCGCAATCGTCGCACACGTCGACCACGGCAAGACGACGCTCGTCGACACGATGTTCCAGTTCGCGGGTACGTTCCGCAAGAACCAGCAGGTTCAAGAGCGCGCGATGGACAGCGACGCGCAAGAGCGCGAGCGCGGCATCACGATCCTCGCCAAGAACACGGCGATCGACTACCACGGTTATCGCATCAACATCGTCGACACCCCCGGCCACGCCGACTTCGGCGGCCAGGTGGAGCGCACGCTGCGCATGGCTGATGCCGTGCTGCTGCTCGTCGACGCAGCCGAAGGCCCGATGCCGCAAACCCGATTCGTGCTGCGCAAGGCCTTCGAAAACGGCCTGCGCGCGTTGGTGATGATCAACAAGATCGACCGGCCCGATGCGCGTGTGAACGAAGTCCTCGACGAGGTCTTCGAGCTCTTCATCGAACTCGGTGCGCACGACGACCAGCTCGACTTCCCGGTCGTGTACGGCTCCGGGCGCGACGGTTACGCGATGGCGGACATGAAGGACGAGAAGTCGGACCTCAAGCCGCTCTTCGACATGCTCCTGAAGCACGTCCCCGCACCCGTGCAGGACGACGCCGGCGCGCTGCAGTTCCAAGCGGCGACGCTCGATCACGACGACTTCCTCGGACGCATCGCGATCGGGCGCGTGAAGCGCGGCGTGCTCAGGAACGGCGCGCGCGTCGCCGTGTGCCACCCCGATCGGTCGAAGGCCACGTTCCTGCCGATCAAGGGTCTCTTCCGCTACGAGGGACTCAACCGCGTCGCCACGGAAGAGGTGCATTGCGGCGACATCGCCGTCGTGGCCGGCATCGAAGACTTGATGATCGGCGACACGCTGTGCCCCGTTGAGCAACAAGACCCGTTGCCGGCGATCGTGATGGACGAGCCGACGATCGCGATGGAGTTCTTCGTCTCGAACTCGCCGTTCGCCGGACAGGAGGGCCAGTTCGTCACGAGCCGCCAGATCCTCGGACGACTGGAGAAGGCCGCGCAGCGCGACGTGGCGCTCGTGCTGATGCCGCCCGATGCTTCGATCGCGGGCGAGGGCTACGAGCTCAAAGGGCGCGGCGTCATGCACCTCGGCGTCCTGATCGAGAACATGCGCCGCGAAGGCTACGAATTCAGCGTCGGCAAGCCGCGCGTCGTGCTCAAGAAGATCGACGGCAAGACCCACGAACCGTACGAGCGCGCGAGCATCGACGTGCCCACCGTGCACGCCGGCAAGATCATCGAATACTTCGGCCGCCGCCGCGGCGAGATGACGCACATGGAGCCGTTCGAGAACTCGTCGCGCATCGAGTTCCTGATCCCCTCGCGCGGCCTGATCGGCGCGCGCACGGCGTTGATGACGCTCAGCCAGGGCATGGCGATCTTGAGCCACGTGTTCGAGTGCTGGCGCCCCGACGGCGGTCCGTTGCCGATGCGTCAGAACGGCGTGTTGATCGCCGACCGCACCGGTGACTCGATCCCCTACGGCATGTTCGGCCTGCTCGACCGCGGCACGTTCTTCATCGAGCCCGGCACGCCCGTCTACGAGGGCATGATCATCGGCGAGAACAACAAGGACAACGACCTGGGCGTCAACGTCTGCCGCGAGAAGAAGCTCACGAACATCCGTTCGGCCGGCAAGGACGACAACGTCAAGCTGCCCCCGCCGCACGTCATGTCGCTCGAGGAATCGCTCGAATACCTCGAGGACGACGAGCTGCTCGAAGTCACGCCCAAGACCTTGCGCCTGCGCAAGCGCGTCCTGTCCGAGATGGAACGCAAGAAGCAGACGCGCAAGGACAACAAGGCCGCGCGCGTCTGAGGTTCACTCGTTCAGGTCCAGCTCAGGGTGCGCGGCGCAGAGCCGCGTGATCATGAACTGGACTTCCTGGTCGAGGTCTTCGCGCGTCGAAACCATCGGGCGCAATTCCTCGAGCAACGCGGCCTTGAGCTTCAGCCGCGCGCGGTGCAACGCGACGTGCAGAGTGCCGGGCGCGATGTTGCGTGAACGCGCGATTTCATCGCCGCTCATGCGTTCGTGCCCTGACAGGCCGTAGAAGCGCTGGATCAGATCCGCGTCGCGCGGCGCATCGCGGTGCAACCGCGCCAGCCCGTGAGTCAGGATGGCCAAGGCCCAGGCGACCTCCTCGTCGTGCTCGACTTCGTTCTCGTCCGCGGCCGCGACGTCGAGCGATTCGACGTCCTTGGCGAACGACACGCTGTGCCCGCGTTTCCACTGCAGCGCATAGCGCCGGGCGACGCCCTGGATGTAGCAGCGGAAGCGTCCCTGTTCGGGATCGGCGCGGTGCAGGATCTGTTGCTTCTGAAACAGGTCGCTGAAGAAGTCGTTGGTCGCATCCTCGACGGACGGATCGCCGCGCAGGTGGCGCTTCAGAATGCGGCGCACGGGCGCCTGGTAGCGGTGGATCAGTGTCAGCCAGGCCTTTTCGCGGTCGACCTCGGGCGCGCTTCCGGAGGCCTGGCGGATCAGGCCCCAATCCGTCTCCCCGCCCCAGGAATCGGTACCCAGGGGGCTATCGCCGTCGCTGCGGCCGGACACTTTTTCGGACATGTGAGTCGTCATTGTATTCGTTCCTTGGACAAGAGGAAGCGGGGTACGCCCGTGTCCGCGGACGCACCCCGCCAGGGTAACCCGTGAGACACGATCATGAGCGAGCCCATCAAGGTGTACGCGAGTTACCCGTGCGAAGGGTGGCCTGCGTTGGGCCGGGAAGATCCCGGCGCAAGTCACCCGCATCGCTCCTCGCGACCGCGCCAATGGTCCTTACAGGCGATCCCTGTTCTTTCGAAAGCGCGCGTGGAGCCCGGGTGTGATCCTGACGTGACGGTTAGATTCGTATTCCTCGGACAACCACGCCTCGACGCCTTCGAAGCGCCGCAGCAGCTCGAGTGCGCGCTCGACTCCCAGCGTGGAAAGTGCGGTCGCGAGCGCGTCGGACGTCGCTCCGTCGCGCGCGAGGACGACGACGTGCGCGCGATTTTCGAGCCCCAGACCGGTGCGCGGATCGACGACGTGCGAGTAACGCCGGCCGTCGATTTCGACCCACTGCTCGCGGTCGCCCGAAGTCGAAACGGCGCAGTGCTCGACGCTCAGGCGGTCGTGGCCCGCTGCATCATCCCAGGCCGGGTCGATGTCCCAACCTGCGCGCCCCGGCGGCGCTCTGGAACAGACGATGTCGCCGCCCATTTCGACCAGTGCGCTCGCGATGCCGAGGCGCGCGAGAGTCTCGATTGCGCGCTGACAAGCGTAACCCTTGCCGATGCCGCCCAGATCGAGGCGCATGCCGGCGCGCGTGAGCCGCACGGCTTGCGCGCGCTCGTCGAGTTCCAAACCGTCGATGCCGACCAGCGCCCGCGCTGCAGCGAGCGCTTCAGGCGCCGGCAGTACGTGCGACGTGCGCGCCGCACGCCACAGCGCGACCAGCGGTCCGATCGTCGGATCGAAAGCTCCGTCGGTCTGTCGCGCGATCGCAACCGAGCGTTGCAGGACCTCGAACAGATCGGCGGAGACCGCGACGGGGGCGCTGTGAGCCGCGCGTACGAGGCGCTCGAGTTCGCTGTTCGCATTCCAATCGCTGAGGGTCGCGTCCAGGTCTGCGATCGCAGCGAAAGCAGCGTCTGCGGCGGAGTCCCCAGCGAGCGCCGAGGGCGCGTAGAGTACGATGCGCGCCTCGACCCCCATGGCGAGACGCGAGTACTCGAAACGATCGAGTTCGACACGCGACACGGCGCAAGCCGCTGAATTCCAGAGAATCGAGCAGATGAGGAAAGCGAACCACGGCATTCGTCTCGCGCTGTTCATGGCCTTGTTGGCGTCGTGCGCGAGCGAGCAGACGGCACAAGGGCCGCTTGCGCAAGCGGAACCCGCGCCGACGCGGCCGAATCCAGTTCCGTTTCACATCGCCGTGCCGGGCACGACCGTGAAGCTCGAATTCGTCCCGATTCCGCGGGACGAGCGCACTCCAGGTGCACGCGAGTACTACCTGGCCGCAACCGAGACGACTTGGGACATGTACGACGCGTTCGTGTTCGCGATGGACCGCGCCGAGGGTCAGGTCGATCCGCCCGATGCGTGGGCGCGACCCAGCAAGCCGTACATCCTGATGGATCGCGGGTTCGGTCACGCCGGCTACCCCGCGATCTCGGTCAGCTACAAAGGCGCGAGCGAGTTCTGCAAGTGGCTTGCGCACAAGACCGGCAAGCGTCTGCGCCTGCCGAGCGAGGCCGAGTGGGAGCACGCCTGTCGCGCCGGCACGAGTGCGATCACGAACCTGAACGACATCGCCTGGTTCAAGGAGAACAGCGCCGTCGACATGCGCGAAACGACGCACCCCATCGCGACGAAATCACCCGATGCGCTGGGCCTCTACGACATGCTCGGCAATGCTGCGGAGTGGACGACGAGCGCGGCGGGCACCGGCGTCGCGCGCGGCGGCTCGTTCAAGGAACCGGCCGACGCCGTGACCGCGATCGCGCGCCGCCCCGACGACAAGTCCCTGAACCGCACCGATCCGCAGATCCCACGCAGCGTGTGGTGGCTCGCCGACGGTGGCTTCATCGGCTTCCGCGTGCTGTGCGAGATCGAGCCGGATCGCTGAGCCTTGCTAGACTGATCCAGTCCATTTCTGCCTGCAAACGCTTCGAAACGAGACCAGTCATGACTCACGCCCCCCTCGATCGTCGCTCGCTCCTGAAGGCTTCCGCCGCCACGGCGGCCGGTGCGCTGATCGTGTCGCGACTGTCCGCCCAAGGCGCCGGCACCACGAAGAAACTCGACCCGATCAGGGTCGGACTCGTCGGTTGCGGCGGACGCGGCACGGGGGCGGCGATGAATGCGCTCGAAGCGGACGCGGGAGTCGTCATCACGGCGCTCGGCGACTGTCTCGCGGATCGGTTGGAGATCAGTCACAAGCACCTCGTCGAAAGTCATCCCGAGCGGGTGAAGGTCGACGCCGACAAGCGCTTCGTCGGCTTCGACGCGATCGACCGCGTGCTCGCGACCGACATCGACGTCGTGTTGCTCGCGACGCCGCCGCATTGGCGCCCGGCGCAGATCGAGGCCGCGGTCAAGGCCGGCAAGCACGTCTTCGCCGAAAAACCGATGGCCGTCGACGCGCCTGGCGTGCGCGCGATCATCGAATCGTGCAAGCGCGCCGAGCAGAAGAAGCTCTCGGTGGTATCAGGCTTCTGCTGGCGCTCGTCCAAGCCGGAGCGCGCCACCTACCAGAAGATCCACGAGGGCGCGATCGGCGCGGTGCGCACGGTCTACGCAACCTACAACAGCTCGCCGCTCACGCCGGTCGCGCGCAAGCCGGAGTGGAGTGAAATGGAGTACCAGATCCGCAACTGGTACCACTACCTGTGGCTGGGCGGCGACCACCTCGTCGAACAAGCGTGTCACTCGGTCGACAAGATCAACTGGGCGATGAACAACGAAGCGCCGCTGCGCTGCTGGGCTGTCGGCGGCCGCGCGCAGCGACTGGACACCGAACCGGGCAACATCTTCGATCACTTCAGTGTCACGTACGAGTACAGCGGGGATCGGCGTGGATACTTGATGGCGCGCCAGTGGGACAACTGCCCCAGCGACAACAGCGACTGGGTCTACGGCGAGAAAGGCATCGCGCGCATCAACGGCTGGGGTCCGGAGCATTGGATCCGCGGCGAGAACAACTGGCGCTACGACGCGCCGGCTGAATCCGCGGGCGACATGTACGTCCACGAACACGAGGAGTTTTTCGCCGGGATTCGCAGCGGGAAACACCGCAACGACAGTGCGTGGATGAACCAGAGCACGCTCATGGCGATCATGGGCCGCATGGCGGCGTACACAGGGCAAGCCGTCACGTGGGAACAGGCTCTCGCCTCGGTCGAACGCCTCGGGCCCGATGTGTACGCCATGGGTGACGTGACCACGTCAGCGGTCCCGCGACCGGGCCACACGAAGTTCTCCTGAGCGCGCCGCACGAATCCAAGTCCGGAATCCGCGCGGTGTGGCAACCGCTCGCGGTCCTCGGCGTGTGGCTGTGGATGTCGGCTGCGCTCTGGAATTACGTCGCGACGCACGCCGCGCGCATCCCGTTGCGCGACGACCTGGAGCTCGTGCCCTTCGTCCGGCCCGGCGTGCCGTGGGATTGGGGCCTCTTGTGGGCGCTGCACAACGAACACCGCGTGCCGTTGCCGCGCATGATCGCTTCGGGCTTGTTCGGGATCTTCGACGACGTGCGCGCGGGCATGTTCTTCGACGTCGTGCTGCTAGCGCTGCTCGCGGCCGCGATGATCCTCGTCGCGCGCAAGATCCGCGGCCGTACGCTCGTCGTCGACGCCGTGTTTCCGCTCTTGTGGCTCTCGACGGGGAACGCCGAGAACCTGCTCATGTCGTTTCAGGTGGCGTTGATCCTCCCCACCGTTCTGGCGTGCACCCTGTGGTTGATCGTGTTGCGGCGCGCGCGATCCGGATTCACGCGGGCCGAAGCGCTGGTGATCGGCCTGTGCCTGGTGCTGCTGCCGCTGTGCGGCGGGCCGGGCATCACACAATTGCCGGCGTTCGCCGCCGGCGTCGTCGCGGCCTTGATCTGGTTGCGCGGGACGACGGAGCCGCGCTCGCGTGCCGCGCGGTGGGTGCTCGCAGGCCTGCTCCTCGCTGCGCTCGCGGTCGTCGCGTTGTACATGGTCGGCTACCGAAGGCCCGACACCGAGACTCCGGCGCATGATCTGGCGCGCATGTTCGAGACTGCGGCGCACGTCGTGAGCCTCGCCTTCGGCATCGCAGGTTCGAAGTGGTGGCCCTGGTCCGGCGTCGTCTGCGGCCTGTGTGCGATCTTGACGACGATTCTATGCCTGCGGGCGTGGCGCGAGCGCAGCGACGAGAGGCCGCGCATCGTCGCGCTGCTTTCTGGAATGGGCGCCGTGGCGACACTCGCACTCGCGATCGGCTGGGGCCGCGGCGGCGGCGGCAGCGAAGTCGGCTTCGCGGCGCGCTACATCACCTTGCCTGGGCCATGGATCGCGATCACCGTGTTCGCGTGCATCCTCTACGGCGGTCGGCTCACGAGTGTCCTCGTTCCGGCTGCACTCGCGTTCGTGCTGTGGGCCGGCAACTACACCATCAACACACCGTTCGGGCGCGAATACGGCGGCGCTTACAGCAACATCGGAAGGCAGTTCACGGACGATTTGAAAGGTCCGCTGCCGGCACAACGTGTCGTGAACAAGTGGACCGGCATCGCCTACCCCAATCGCCAGCGTCTGTACCAGTTGCTCGGCTACATGGCGAACGCCGAGGTCTACCCGTTCGACGGCGGTGACGTCGCGCTGCGGCGCAAGTACGCCGAATCGATCCTGGATCTTCCGCCCGCGTCCATCCAAGCGCCCGTGCCGCCGCTGCGGCGCTTCTTCCACGAGTTGTGCGACGTGCTCGCGGTGCCGACGGACAGCCGGTTGTTCCTCGAAGTGCCGGCCGGCGCACGCAGCTTCGCCGGCGTCTTCGGGGTCCCGCCGATCTGGGTGGAGCGCGGAACGACCGCCGGAATTCGTGCGATCGTGCGCGCTGAACCGGGCGGAACCGTACTGTTCGACGGCGTCATCGATCCGGTGCGCGTCGAAAAAGACCGCGGTCCGCAGCGATTCGAGGCCACGTTCGAGCCCGGGGCTGTGCAGCGCCTCGTGCTGGAAATCACCTGGCCGGAGGGTGCCCCGCACGTCGCGGACTGGGGTTATTGGGCCGACGTGTACTTCGACTGATCCGGCGTAGTCCGCACGAGCGCGCAGACGTTATCTTGTTCGGGCGTTTCTTCGCCCCCCCCCTGCTTTGAGTCCTGAGCCGAACACTGCCTCGAGTCAGGCATCGAAGATCAGCGTCGTCGTTCCCGTCTACAACGAACGCGAGAACATCGGTGCGTGTCTGCGCGGTCTGTGGAAGGCGCTGGCCGAGGTGCCGCACGAGATCCTCGTGTGCTACGACTTCGACGAGGACACGACCCTTGTCGGCATCCGTGAGATGGGTGATGCGCCGCCCTCCTTGCGGCTCGTGAAGAACACGCGCGGTCGCGGCGCGGCCAACGCACTGCGCGCCGGGTTCGATGCCGCGCAAGGCGATGTCGTCGTCACGACGATGGGCGATCTGTCGGACCCGCCCGAGAACATCATCAAGATGGCGGAGCTGATGCGGCGCGAAAAGCTCGCCGTCGTCGCCGGCTCGCGTTACATGCGCGGTGGTTCGCAGACCGGCGGACCGCTCTTGAAGCGCACGCTTTCGCACATCGCGGGCGTGTCTCTCAACTGGATCACCGGTGTCGGCACGAAAGACGCCACCAGCAACTTCCGCGCGTACTCGAAAGAGTTCCTGAAAAACGCCTGGGAAGAGGACAAGACCGGTTTCGAGATCGCGCTCGAATTGACGGTCAAAGCCCACCTGCAAGGCCGGGGCGTCGGCGAAGTGCCGTCGACCTGGACCGACCGCACGGCGGGTGAAAGCCGCTTTCGCCTCTGGAAATGGATGCCGAACTACCTGCGCTGGTGGTTCCGCGCGGCGTGGCGACCGCTGCTCGTGGGGCTCGTCGCGCTGATCATGTCGGTGCAACTCGTGAGCTACGTGCACACGAATTCGTCGCCGTTCCCGATGTGGGACGACCTGGAATACGTGCCGCTGATCCAGCCGGACTTCCACTGGACGGCTGACGAAGCCTGGGCGCTGCACAACGAACACCGCATTCCGCTCCCACGCTGGCTGGGATCACAGATCTACGGCTGGACGCACGACATCCGCACGGTGATGTACTTCAACGCGGCGCTCCTGATCGGTCTGGCGTTCGCGATGATGCTCGTCGCGCGCAAGGTGCGCGGTCGCACCAGCCTCGTCGATGTCGTGTTCCCGTTCTTGTGGTTGCACACCGGCAATTCCGAGAACCTGCTGATGGGATTTCAGATCGCGTTGACGCTGCCGACCCTGCTCGTGTCGGCGGTGCTCTTGATCGCCATTGCAAAGAAGCGCGCGGGCTTGGGACCGATCGCCGCGATCGGCATCGGAGTCTGCGTCCTGATGCTGCCCTTGTGCGGCGGCATGGGGATGGCCCAGTCCCCGGTGTTCGTGATCGCGCTGCTCTCAGCCGTGATCGCGGCGTTGTGGAGCAAGCGCAAGGGCTTGAAGAGTGGCGCCGCGCTGACTGTGTTGTTCGTCGCCGGAACCGTCACCCTGTTCGTGCTCTATCTGATCGGATTCGTCTACCCGAACAACTCGTTGCGCTCGTCGGACCCGAGCCTGATCCTCGGTGCCGCCACGCGCGTCGCGTCGCTCGCGTTCGGAACCGCCGGCAAGGAATGGTGGCCGTGGGCGGGCTACGGCATCGTGCTGCTCGTGCTGGCGACGACGGCCCTGCTGGTGTGGGCCTGGTTCAATCGGCGCGAGGAGCGTTGGCGCGTCGCAGCCTTGTTCTTCTGTTTCGGTGCGACGGTCGCCCTAGTGCTGTCGATCGGCTACGGCCGCTCGGCTGCGGGGCCGGAAGCGGGCTTTGCGCTGCGCTACATCACGCTGCCCGCGCCGCTCATCTCCACGGCCGTGTTCGCGTGGGTCCTGTTCGGCGGCCGCATCGCGCGCTGGGCGGTGCCGGCGGCGCTGGCGCTCACGCTGGGCATCGCCAACTGGACCGTGAACGTCCACGACGGCGCCGAATTCGCCGTCGCGCGCAAGCAACTCGGCGAAGACCTGATGGGCGAGGTCGCGCGCGGCACTCCGCCGGGGGTGCTGATCGAGCGCTGGACCGATCGCATCTACCCGGATGAGGGACGCCTCTATTACGTGCTGCGCTTGATGGCATTGATGCAGCTCAAGCCCTTCGACGACATGCCGGCGGAAGCGCGCGATCTGTACACGTGGTGGATGTTCAATCTGCCGCCGACGAAGATCGAGTCGCCCGTGCCCGTGTCGCGCCGCTTCATCAACGGTGCCTGGGAAGTGCTGGTCGTGCCGACCGGCAGCGAGATCACGTTCGACGTCCCGCAGAGCCTGCATCACCTCGCCGGCAGCTTCGGTGTACCGCCGGCGTGGCAGCGGGTCATGACGTCGAACGGCGTCCGGGTGCAGGTGTTCGTGTCCTACGGCCCGAACGGTGCACGCGAACTCCTGGTCGACAGGACGCTGGACCCCTTGAACGTTCCGGGCGACCGCATCGGCCAGGTATTCGACGTCGAAATCAAGCCGATCGCGCGCAAGCGCCAGGTCGTGTTGAGCGTGACGTGGCCCGCGGAACTCCCGGAGGAAGCAGTTCGGGAAACGGACTGGGTCTTCTTCGGAGACACCTACTTCCGCTGAGTGTGTGTCGGGGAAAATGACCGAGGGAGACCGCGCCGGTCTCCCTCGTATGCGATCGAGCGTGACGCGAACTCCGTCGCGTGCCCGTGGCTCAGATGTTCCCGAGCTTCACTTGCTCGGTCACCCACGGCACGACCTCGTCGAGGATTTCCTCGAGCGGCGTCGTGGCCTCGAAGCCGAGAACGCGCTTCGACTTCGAAACATCCGGCACGCGCTTTTGCACGTCGTGCTCGAACGGGTCGTCGCTCGTCCACTTGAAGGGCTTCTTCGGGCCGTGGATCTTCTTCCAGATCATCTCGGCCAGTTCGAGCACAGTCGTCGAGCGCGCGGTCGAGATATTGAAGTCCTCGTTGATCGTCTTCGGGTGCTCGATGCACACGCGGATGCCCTTGGCGAGGTCGCCGCCGTAGGTGTAGTGACGCACTTGCTTGCCGTCGCCGAGGATGCGCAGCGGGTCCTGCCCCTTCACGATCTTCTGCACGAGGTCCGGAACGACGTGGCTCATCGCCAGCTTGACGTTGCCCGAGAACACTTCGGCCTCACCGAGCGCACGGCCTTCGCCGATGCCGACGCAGTTGAAGGGGCGCACGATCGTGTACGGCAACCCGTACTGCATCTGGGCGCCGCGTGCGAAGTACTCGGTCGCGAGCTTCTGGAACCCGTACGTCGAGAGCGGCGGCGGACTCTTGAGTTCGGCGCCTTCGGGCGACGGGTAGATGGTCGTCGACTCGTACACCATCGACGACGAGAGGACAGTGACCTTCTTGAGCTTCTTTTCCTTGTACGCCCAGATCGCCGCGTCGAACGAAGCGGCAGTGATGCGCTCGTTCTCCGCGATCAAGTCGTAGGCGTACTTGTGGAAGTAGCTGATGCCCCCGATCATCGCCGCGCAGGCGACGAAATGATCGCAGTCGGCGCTGAGCTTCTTGAGGAGGTCGATGTCCTTGACGTCTCCCTCGACCAGCTTGTATTTCGGGTGGCTGTCGTACGACTTCTGAACGCGGCCGTACTTGCTGAAGTTGTCGACACCGACGACTTCGTGCCCGTGTTCGAGCAGCTCCGCGACGAGATAACCGGCGATGAAGCCGTTCGAACCTGTAACCAAAGTCTTCATAGAACCGTGATGCCTTCCTTCGTGGCATGCCAAATGTCGACGACGGGCTTCTTGCCGAAGTCATAAGTCTTGTAAGCGGTGTGCGGCGTCCCGATGAAGATGAGGTCGGCTTGCTTGACCGCTTCTTCGATCGTGACGAACCCGGGCGAGTTGATGAACGGATCGGAGCACAAGACTTTCTTGCACTCGACTTCGAGGCCCTTCTTCAACTTGTACGAAAGCGAGTCGCGCGGATCGTCGGAGTCGCCTTTGAAGGCCATGCCTAGAATCGCGCAAGTCATGTTCTGCAGGTCCCAGCGCTTGGCGGCGCGGCGCACCACGTAGCTCGGCAAACCTTCGTTCACGAGCATCGCGGCGTGTCCGAGGAAGAACGTGTTCCGGTTGAACGCCGAGAGCTGCATCGTGTCCTTGAACAGGCACGGACCGGCGGCGAATCCGGCCTTCGGGAAGCTCTTCGTGCGCGGATAGTTCTCCGTCATCGCGTGGTGCACGGCGTAGAAGTCGACGCCGTAGTCGTTCGCCATCTGATAGAACTGGTTCGCCGCGGCGAATTGGATGTAGCGCCACGCGTTCGAGTACAGCTTGGCCAGCTCGGCGGCGATCGGCTCGAGCGGAATGGTCTGCTTCGTGAGCAGCTTGAAAAGCTTGTCGGCACGCTGTTGCGCCTTCGGCGTGACGCCCGAGACGAGTTGCGGCAGCGAGTGGATTTCCTCGAGCGCCACGCCCTCCGCGACGCGCTCGGGGCAGAAAGCCACGTCGATGTTCAGGCCGGCGTCTTTCAGATGGCGCGCGACCAGCGCCGTCGTGCCCGGGTAGACCGTGCTGCGCAGCACCAGCAATTGTCCGTCGCGCAGGAAGGTCCCGAACTCGCCGACCAGGGTGCGAAACACGTCGAGGCGCGGGTTCAAGTGCTCATCGAGCGGCGTACCGATGACGGTCACCACCGTGTCGGCACCGGACACCACGTCGGGGTCGGTCGAGCACGAGAAGGTCTTGTTCTTCAAGACCTTCAACAGCAACTCATCCGCGCCCTTGTCGAGGAACGGCATCCGGCCCGCATTCGTCTCAGCGACCTTCTTCGCGTCGCGGTCGAGCGCGATGACGTTCTTGCCGGCGTCCGCAAAGGCCAGACCCAACGGCAAACCTACGTGGCCGCAGCCACCGATGATCACGATGTCGCTCAAGGGACTTCCTCTCGATTCTTCAGTGTTCGCTATTTTCGGTTCAGGGATGCCAGTTCCGCGAGCAGGATGCGCGTGACACCGGCCGAGTCTGTGAGGTCGACCGCAGCACGCGTCCGCCCCTCCGCCACGCATTTCAGCGCATGACGAATCTCGCCATCGTATCCGGTACCCGCTCCGGTGTCGACGGCCTCGACAGCGCCCCCGACCGTGATTTCCAGCGGGGAATCGCGTCTGGAATCGAATTCCGCGGTCGCGCGCTCGAAGTTGACGACGTAGCGCATGCGGAAGGCGAACCCGGGCGCGTGATCCCAGCCGCCTTCCGCCGTGACGTGTGCGGGGCCGTGGGAGTAGCGAAACAAGGTTGTGAGATGGTCGCGCGTACCTGACGAGTGCACCGCGTCGGGGTCGCCAAAGAGGCTTCGCACGATATCGACGTCGTGAACGTGCAAGTCGAACAGCGCGCCGCCGGAGCGCGACGAGTCCGAGTAGAACCCCTCCCCCCACGTCGGACGGCTGCCGAGTCGCTGAAATGCGGCACTCGTCACCCGACCGTAGCGTGCATCGCGCACCGCATCGGCGAGCCAGGACCAGCCCGGCCAGAAGCGCATACACATCGCCGGCATGCACATACGCCGCGTCTCGATCGCCACGGCTGCCAGACGATCGATCTCGTCTGGATCGAGTGACACGGGCTTCTCGACCAGGACATGCTTTCCGGATCGCAACGCGGCGATCGCCAGTTCGACGTGGCTGTCCGTCGGTGTGCAGATGCTGACGAGTTCGACCTCATCGTTCGCGAACACTTCACGCGGATCGGCCGTGACTGCAACTCGAGCAGGGTCGAACAGCACCTTGCCCGCCGCGTCCGCCTGCACGTTGCCCCCCGGAGCGGCGCGTCCTGTCAGGCGTTCGTGACGACGATCACTGACGGCGACGAGACGACAAGGCAGTCCCTCCCGCGCCGCCGCAGCGTAGGCCTCGATGTGGACGCGCCCCATGAGACCGAGTCCGACGACTCCGACTCCGATTGTGCGCGGAGACTTCGCGGCCGGATCGCTCAAGTGCGCGCGGCTCCGGTCACGGAGCGCACGAAATCGCGCGCCTGCTTCACATCGGCGATGCGCTGCGTGCCGGCTTCGCGCTCGATCATCAGGTCCACGGACGGCGCCACGTCGTCGAGCACCGCGAAGAACTGCGGCCAGTCCACTTCGCCCTGTCCGACGATGACCTCCTGCCCCCATGCGCCCGGCTGTTTCGCGGCACGCGCATCCTTGACGTGGACCTGGGCGACGAGGCGACCGAGTTCCTCGAGCGCGACGACCGGATCGCCCATCCCGTACAGAATCATGTTCGCCGGATCGAAGTTGACACCGGCTGTGTCACGGTCCAGATCGGACAAGAACTCGAGCAGGGTCGCAGCGGATTCTTGCCCGGTCTCGAAACCGACATTCAGTCCGCGGTCGGCGAAAACGTCGACGATGGTCTGCAGTCGCTCCAGCAATTTCGGTCGTTCGGGGTCGGTGCGGTCGTGCGGCAAGAACCCCGCGTGGAAGGTCACGAGTTCGAGTCCGAGCGCACTGGCATTGTCGGCATCAGCGCGCGCGATCGCGAGGTTCTCACGCCAGTGAGCATCAAGCCGGATGCCGCCGGTGCGACGGATGGACTCCAAGCTCGAATAGTCTTCGCCGCGCATCGCCGTCATCCCCGAACGAATCGTGATGCCGGCATCGGACAGCGCATCCGAAGTTCGTTCACGATCGAAGGATCGCGTGCGCAGCGAAGCGAGGGACAGCTGAATGCACTCGACTCCGCACGCGCGCACGCTGCGCACGAGTTCTTCGACTGAATGCGGCTGCAACGACCACGAGCAGACGCCCAGGCGGCGCGGCAGTTTCGGCATGGTGGCCATGGGGTCTGATATCCTAACTGCGCTTCGGCGCCCGTCGTCAATCCTGGAGTATCCGCACATGCTCAGCCCCATTCTGCTCGCGTTTCTCGCCACCTCGGCGGCGGAGACGCGGATCACCGAACCGGTTTCGATCTTCGACGGCAAGTCGCTCGCGGGCTGGGTCACGCGCGGCGGACGATACGACGGCAACGCCGAGTGGACAGTCGAGGACGGCGCGCTCGTCGGGCGACAGAACGCAAAGCGCGAAGGCGGATTGATCTACACGGCGCGCCCCTATACCGAATTCCTGCTGACGCTCGAGTGCAAGCTCGACCGCCCGTTCGATTCGGGCATCTTCCTGCGCATGGCGCCCAAGGGCAAAGGCGCGCAGGTGACGCTCGACTACCGCGATGGCGGCGAGATCGGCGCGATCTACTCCGACGGATTCCTGAAGCACAATCCGGACGGCATCAAGCTGTGGAAACACGACGAGTGGAACAAGGTCGTCGTGCGTTCGACAGGCCTGGCCGGCCAGTTGCGTGTCGTCGTGCACCTGAACGATGCGCTGCTCGTCGACTACACGCTGCCCGAAGACGCGAGCGACTTCGCACCCACAGGGTTGATCGGCCTGCAGGTGCACGGTGATCGCGATGACCCGGCACAGAACGCGTGTCGCTTCAGGAACATCATGATCACGGAGCTCTCACCCACGCAGGTCGACGAGTTCGTCGCCGACAGCCGCGGCCGGCTCGCCCGCACTCCGTGGGGCAATGCACGCGGCTGGAAGTTGCTCTTCGACGGCCGGTCACTCGCGGGCTGGAAACCGGCCGAAGGCACGACCGGGTTCGAAGTGCGGACGGACGAGATCGCACTGCTGACGCAGGGCGACAGCACGCACTTGTGCACGAATGACGATTTCAAGGACTTCGCCTTGCGCCTCGACTTCAAGCTGGCCGCGATGACCAACAGCGGGCTGTTTCTGCGCGGCGACCGCGCCGGCGGTGATCCGGCCTGGACCGGCTGCGAAATCCAAATCATCGATGACTTCAATTGGGAAGAGCGCACCAAGACGAAGCTCAAGCCCTGGCAATTCACAGGCTCGCTGTACGGATCGGTCGCGCCGCAAGCCAAGGCACTCAAGCCGCTCGGCGAATGGAATACGTTCGAGATCGAGTACGCCGGCACGCGCCTCAAGACCGTTCTGAACGGCGTCGAGCTGTACGACGTCGACACGACCACGGTGAGCGTTCCCGAAGGCCGTCTGCCGTTCGCCAGGCGGTCGGCTGGCGGCTTCATCGGCCTGCAACGCCACGCGCCCGAGGGCATCGAAGGCGAGGCCTACGCCTGGTTTCGGAACATCTGGGTGCGTCCGCTGAATCCGTAGTGCGGTGCATGATCGTAGGTCCGATGGTCCGATGAGTTGCACGGTCTAGTCCCGTTTTCGGACGCTAGGATCCGCGACGACACCGCTCTGCCGATTCATGTCACAGCCAACCAGATTCAGGCCCGGACGCGCAACGCTCTTCGCGCTCGGCGTCACGCTGATCGCGTTGGCCTGGACGCGCACGCTGGTCAGCCGGGCCGAGCGTGATTTTCCGCCGCAAGGCAAGTTCATCACCGTCGAGGGACACCGCGTCCACTACATCGAAAAGGGCGCCGGCATGCCGATCGTGCTGCTGCACGGCGCGTACGGCGGGCTAGGTGATTGGACGGCGACCATTTTCGACGAGGTCGCTGCGCGCGGTCGCGCGATCGCTCTCGATCGCCCTGGTCACGGTTACAGCGAGCGCAGCGACGACGACCTGCTGACTCCCGCTGCGCAAGCGCGCTTCGTGCACGCGTTCCTGCGCGAGTTGGGGATCGAGCGCGCCGTGCTGGTCGGCTTCTCGTGGTCGGGCGGGTTGGCACTCTCGCACGCACTGCAATTCGAAGAGTCGACCGCCGGCGTCATGACGTTGAACGGCGCCTTGTACGAGTGGGAGAACATCTCGAGTCTGTCGGACGCCGCACTCGGACTGCCGGTCGTCGGACCGCTTTTTGCCGCCACTTTCGCGATGCCGGCCGGACAACTCGTCGTCGAGCGCGGAGTCGGCAAGGCCTTCTACCCGGCCATGGTCGATGCGCGCTTCGCACGCTCGCCGGTCGCGCTCGAACTGCGTCCGTTGAGTCTGCTCGCGACGGCGGCCGAACTGCGTACGCTGAAGCCCGCCTTGCGCCTGCAGAGCCCGCACTATCGTGAGATCAAGGTCCCGGTGACGATCGTCACCGGCCTGGGCGACAAGATCACGTACGCGCGCTTCCACAGCTATCGCTTGAACGAGGAAGTGCGCGGCTCGCGCCTCGTGCCGGTCGAAGGCGCCGGACACCAGCTCTTGTATTCGCACTCCGGCGCAGTGATTTCGGCGCTGGATCTATTGCTGGCCGACGTCCAAGCGCGCGAGCGCGAACGCTCAGAACATTAGGGGCGCATTGGGCCCGGCGTCGAGACGATCCGCGGCCACGCGCGCCGCGCGGCGCGCGTCCGCAGGGGTCGCTTCGTCCACGCTGAGCGAGCGGAGTGCGCGCGTGATTTCAGCGCGACGCGGCGAGTACGCGTACCAGGACAGCGTATCGATTGCCGCCGCCCGCACAGCCTGAGGCGCGTCGGCGGATGTCGCCACAGCCAGGATCGGTTCCAACGCGCGGTGCACGCGCTGTTCGCAGAACTCGTAGATGGCGCGGGCGCGCGCTGCCTGGTCGGCCTGCGGGTCGGCGAGCAGAGCGATGCGTGCGTCGATGGGCGCGCGCGCCAGTGTGACGAGCGCGTCGAGTGCTTCGACGGTTCCGAAGAGTGCCGCGGATTCGCCGGCCTGCGCCGACCAGTCGTCGACGGCGTTCGTGATGAGCGTCACGTCGAAATTCAGCAAGCCCGCACGCGCGCACGCGACCACACGCGGCGAGGCGTCGTTCAGATACGCCGTCAAGAGCGGCGCGAGGAAGTCGCCTCTGCCGATCTCGCCCATCAACAGCGCGACGTTCGCGCGCACGACCTCCGCCGGATCCGAGAGTGCTGTGCGCAAGACGCCCGGCAACAGCTCCGATCGTCTGCGCGCCAGCGCTTCCAATGCAGCGAGGCGAACGACCATCGACGGGTCGCTCTTCACCGCCTGTACGAGGCCGCTGTCACCGCCCGCTGAACTGCGCCGTGCGCGTTCGACCAGCGCCTGCGCACGCAGCACGGCGGGCGCAGAAGGACCGCACAGCGCGTCGATGACTTCGTCATCCTGTGAACGCACATCGAGGAGCCCTCTGCCGGTCTTCGACAGCGCTCCGGTCGCGAACGCCAGCGTCGGGTCGCCATGCAATCCCGCTTCAAAATACGGTGAACGACGCTGCACGCGCCCGATCGCCTCGCCGAGCGCGAGCAAGCCTAGCGCCGTGGGACTCTCTACGTCGCCGCCGATGCCGTCCGCCGTCGCGACGGTCGCGCTGCTTCCGAAGAGGAGCGGGTTGGACCATCCGGCCTCACCCGTGACGTCGGAGTTCAATACGACCCTTGCGCGTGTCGCGGCGCTCAGGATGACGTCCGCGAGTGCGGCGCTGAAGCCGGACTGCCCACGGATGAGAACCGCGTCGAGGTCAGGGCCGCTGAGTTGCCGCGCGATGCCTGATCGCGTCTCGCGCTCGCTGCGGGGCAACACGTTGACGAGCGCGCGACCTGGACGGCGGAAATCGGGCAGACACTCGCGCGCGCAATCGAGCCAACTTTCGAACACACTTTGCTGCTCAGATAGCGGACCGACCGCAACGATATGCGTGAGTTCGCGCCGTTCGGCGTGCGCACGCGCCGCGGCCGCGAAGAACCTGCGCAGTCGCTCGATCCTCTCCGCTGCCGGCGCTCCCGCTTGAATGCGCGCGACGAAGAGTTCGCGCTCGATGCGCGCACTCGATTCGGGACTCAGCGCAAAGCGCTGCACGTCGCCTGCACCCGCGGGAGAAGCCAGAGCATCGAAACGCAGATCGAAATCGGCGTAGTACGCATCGCCGACGATCGCGGCGTTCTTTAACCATGGGCCGCGCTGGGTCAGCAACTCGCGCGTAGTCGGCGCGACGAGGTGCTCGACGCCGACGACCTCCGCGTGTGGAACCTGGCCGACGAGCACCGCGCCCTCGATCGCCGGCGCCTCACGCGCGAGCTTCATCAACACCTCGCGCACGTCCTCGCAACGCGTCCAGCGATCGACGACGAGCCATGTCGCCCAACCGTCCGCTTCGACCGCGTCGCGCCAGGCACGGATCTCGGGCTCGAGTTCGCGTGCGGTGTCGGTGTCGACGACGATTCCCACGGCGGTGGGCCAGAGCTTGCGCGGCGCCGAAAGAACGCGCTCGGCGCCCTCGAGCGGAACTTGGAGCAGGGCAACCAGGACGATTCCAAGACTGCTACGCATCAGATGGTGCACGCCCGCATCGTAGCGGACGCGCCCCGGCCCCATACCGCCGCCTCCCCGTCGACTTTGCCCCGGCCCGCCCGCTAAGCTGCTCCCCCACAAATGCGGGCGTAGCTCAGTTGGTAGAGCGCAACCTTCCCAAGGTTGATGTCGAGGGTTCGAGTCCCTTCGCCCGCTCCAACTTTTTCGCCCGCGCGTTCTGCCACGTGAGAATGACCGCGCAGGGCCACGGCGGTCGATCCCCGATATGGACCGATGGGGCCAACCTGTGGCGGCCCTCATGCCCGAGCGCAAGCGCGACGGGGTGCAGCTTGGGGTCGCTCTGGACCGATCACGCGGGTCACACCCCGGGCCACCTGGCTGCGGGCCCCGCCCCACCGCAATCCACGCTGGGCCACGCTCAGGATTTTACTTGACTAGTCAATCATTGTCGTCGATAGTGATCTCATGAGCCCCCGAAAGTCGAAGACCGCAGCCTCGCCCGTCCCGCGGGTCGCAGACGAGATCCAGCAGACCCGCCCCTTTCGCTCGTCTGCCCAGGAAGCCCTGTTGGCCCTGATCCTGACCAGCGACCGTGTGCTCGCGCGCACGGCGACCGAACTGGCGCGCGTCGCGGACATCACTCCGCAGCAATACAACGTGCTGCGCATCCTGCGCGGAGCTGGGCCTGAAGGCTTGCCGACCTTGGCCATCGCCGATCGCATGATCGAGCGCACGCCGGGCATCACGCGCCTGCTCGACCGGCTGGAGCGCAAGGGCTGGATCGAACGCGAGCGCCTGGCCGACGACCGACGCCAGGTGTTGTGCCGCGCCACGAAGACTGCGCTCAAGCTGCTGGCGAAGCTCGATCCGCTGATGGACGAGCTGGACGACCTGCCCGGGCGCGAGCTCAACGGCGCCGAGACCAAACAGCTCATCGCGCTGCTCGACCGCGTGCGTGCGGCCTTCGCCTGAACTCACGGCCCGCGTGTGCGGGACGCTGAAACCTTCCCAACCGACAACCACTCGATACCACGGAGTAATTACATGACTAGTCAAGTGATGACAGGACAACTGATTGCCGCACAACGCCCTTCTCTCTGGAGCCGCGTGCTCGACACTTCGCCTGACGCGGCACCGACCGTCGCACGCGTGATGCTCGCGCTCGTGATGTTCCCGCACGGGGCGCAGAAGCTCTTCGGCTGGTTCGGCGGGTACGGCTGGGAAGGAACGATGGGCTTCATGACGGGGCAGATCGGCCTGCCGACGCCGCTTGCGGCCGGCTTGATCCTGCTCGAGTCCGTCGGCTCGGTCTTGCTGTTGCTGGGACTGCTGACGCGTCCCATCGCGCTGGGTTTCATCGGCATCATGCTCGGCGCGATCTTCAGCGTGCACGCGCAGTTCGGCTTCTTCATGAACTGGTCCGGCGCGCAAGCCGGCGAAGGATTCGAATACCACCTGCTCGTGATCGCCCTGTCGATCGTGCTCGTCCTGCGTGGCGGCGGGCGGTGGGCGCTGGACAGGCGCCTGGCACCCTGATCTTGGAGCAGATTCGGCGAAACGCGTGCGACCTTCCTGGTTGATTCACATGATGGCTGAGGTCCAGGAGGAGATTCCATGCGCGGAACGTTGGTCTTCGTTTTCGTGGGGTGCGTGCTGGCGCTCGCGGCGTTTTTCTTCTTCAGCCGACAGCGTCCGGTACGCGCCCCGGTCGCAATCCCCTCGCCCGCATCTACGAGCTCGACTGCCAGCGTGCTGGAGTCCACGCCCAACCTCGCACCTGCGCCCGAGATCGACCGCGAACTCGCGCCGACGAGTTCCGTTGCGGAGGCGCCGCCCGACGTCGCGGACTCCGAGGCCTGGCCGCGTGCCCGCGTTTTCGGCCGCGCGGTCGACGACGAAGGTCAACCGGTGGCGAAGCTCCACTTGAGCCTCAGCTCCGTCAGCAAGGAGTGGGCGCCGGGGCAGAAGATCCCCACCGTGAAGCTCGGTCGCTACCAGATGTCGGGCTTCGAGACGAAGAGCGATGACGACGGCCGCTTCGAATTCGATGTCCCCGTGCCGACTTCGGATTGGATCTCGCTGCACACGGATGCGCCGGATTTCCTCGGCATCGCGGGGCGCGACTTCGGTACTGCCGGCGGACGCAATCGACCGCCGCTCAAGGCGGGTGACAATGACGTGGGTGATCTGATCCTCGCCGTCACGGGCGCTGTGAGCGGTGAAGTGCGCGCGGCTGACGGCGGAGTCATCCCCAAGGCCGAGGTGCGACTCGAAGGCAGCTTTCCTGGGGGCTTCAGCGTTCAGACCGTGAGCGACGCGAATGGCCGCTTCGTGTTGGGGCACGTACCGGAGGGCACCTTCGCGATCGGTGCCAAGGCCGAGGGCTACCTGTCCGCGACAGTGAGCAATGTCGAAGTCAAGAAGCGCGCGACGACACCGGGCATCGCGTTCCGACTCGAACCCGCGCCGCAGATTTCGGGGCGAGTCCTCGATGAACACGGGAACCCGATCGAGGGCGTGCGCATGTGGGGCTGGCCGGTGAGTTCAGGTCAGGGTGCCGGCGCGCGGTCAAAGAGCGACGGGTCCTTCACGATTCACCTACCGCAGAATGAGCCCTATCAACTGGAAGTGCAGAGCAAGGGATTCGAGCCTTGGGGAGGCCACGGCAGCGACAAGACGTTTGGGCCTGGAACCAGCGACGTAGTCGTGAGCCTGAAGCGCGTGGCCAGCGTGACGTTCGTCGTGGTCGATGCGGCGCGCGGTGAGGCGATCGAACGCTACGGCATCTTGATCGAAGATCGTCCGCGCGAAGGCCAGATGTTCGGATCGTCGCGCACGGAACCTGAAATCAAACAGCGCAAGCAAGGTGAATGCACGGCGCCCGCGGATCCCGCTCGCCATGTCGTGCGCATCGTGGCCCCGGGCTACGCGGACTCCGAAGCCGATGTCCGCTACGACGAACCTGCGGTTGCGCGCCAGACGCTGCGGCTGAAAACGGGCGCGACATTGCACGGACGCGTGAGCCAGAAGCAGCAACCGGTCCCCGGTGCGACCCTCAAGTTGGAGCGCGACCGGATCAAGATCGACCCGTCCAAAGCAGACGATCCGGACGACATCTTCAGCATGAATTTCACGCACGACCTGAGTGACTTCCTTGGCCGTCCACGCATGCGTTCCGCGGACGAACAAGGCACTTTCCGCATCGAAGATCTGCCGCCCGGCACGTATCGCCTGACGGCCTCGGGTGGGACGGGCGCTCCGCGCACCCTGGGTGCGCTGCGTGTCGAGGACGGAGCCACGCGCGATCTCGGTGTGATCGAGCTCGAAGACGCCGGTGTGGTGAACGGTCGAGTGGTGCTCGGCCCGGGCCAGGTTGCGACCGAGATCGAACTCCACCTGGACGACGATTGGACTGCGCGCAGCCCCATCACGTCGGCGACCGGCGCGTTCACCTTCAAGAATGTTGCAGCCGGTGCACACGTCTTGCACGTGAGAAGCGGCCGCGGAGATGTCGAGCAGGTCCCGTTCGATATCGCTGCGGGCGAAACGAAGGAACTCGTCGTCGACATCTCGTCGAAGGCACCCTGCACCGTGCGCGTCCGCGTGACTCGCGGGGGACGCCCGGAGGCCGGCGTCACCGTCGACTTCCGGGTCCAGAGTGGAGAAGTCCTGCACGACGGAGGTCGATTGGGAACAACCGGGGCTGACGGCATCGCAACCGGCAGCTTGCCGGGTGGCATGCGAGCGCAATTCGTTGCGCGCGCCGACAGTCAGTTCCTCATCGGGCGCGGCACCGTCACCGCAGATCTGGTCGCGGGTGCGCTGTACGAGACGGAGATCGCGGTGCGCAGCGGCGAACTCGTGGTTCTGTTCCCGGCGACGATGAAGATCCCGGACAAGGGCGGATTCAGTGTGACCCTCAAGGCGAGCGACGACCCGGACGGCATGTTCCAGCACACCAATTGGAGCACCGCGCAATCGGCCTTCCATATCGGCAAGGACATCTGGAAGGACCATCGTTGCGTGATCGGCGCCTTGGCCCCGGGCGAGTACGATGCCAGGGTCGGCACGTTGTATTTCGGTGGCGCTCCCGATCAGAGCCCGCTGTTCAAGCCTTTCCAAGGCAAGATCAAGATCGAAGACGACAAGACAACGGTCGTCGAGATCGAATCGCTCTGACGACCACGGAACCCAGAGCGGCCTGTTCCCGTCGAATGACAGCTCGTTTCGGAGAACGCAGTGGTTGCCGTCGTCATCGAATACGCCGCCTCTCGCCATGCGCAGTCCATCGCCGAACTCGAGGCGCACGCGTTCACGATCAACGCCGAGCAGCTCGAAGAGGTGAAACGAAGTCGCGCGCGAGACCCAGGCGTTCGGCTCGTTGCGGTCGCCGAGCAGGGTGTAGCAGGATTCGTCGTCGGCTCGTGGTTCGTCTGCGCTGAGGCTTCGAATCCAAGCCTGGTGCGGCGCCGCCTGTGGATCAACGCCGTCGCAGTCGGCACCCCCTTCAGGCGCAACGGTATCGGACGTCGCTTGATGAACGCGCTTTTCGAACGGGCTGAGGCACGCGGCGCACACGGCTATGCCCTCATGGTGCAAGTCGAGAACCTGGCCGCGATCGAGCTGTACAAGTCGCTGGGATTCAAGCGCTCGCAGTTGGCACAGTCTGCCTACGGGAAGGGACTGCACGGCCTCATCATGAAGCGCCGGGTGAAGCAACTGGACGGGCCGGGCTGAACAGCCTCGCGCTGCGCTAGAATCGTCGCCGCACGATGCGCTACGTGATGAAGCAGAAGTGGCTCGCCTTCGGCGAAGACTTCACGGTCCAAGATGCCGAGGGTGAAGCGCGCTACTTCGTGGATGGACGGGCCTTCAGCATTGGCGACAAGCTGTCGTTCCAAGATCTCCGCGGCAACGAATTGGTGTACATCCGCCAGCGGCTCCTGGCCTGGGGCCCGACCTACGAGATCTTGCGCGACGGCGATGTTCTCGCACTCGTGAAGAAGGAGCTGTTCACTTTGTTCAAGTGCAGATTCGACATCGACGTCCCGGGCCCACGCGACATCGAGGCCGTCGGTGATTTCCTGGATCACGAGTACGCTTTCGAGCGCGAAGGCCAGACCATCGCGAGGGTTTCGAAGCGTTGGTTCGCCTGGACAGACACGTATGGAATCGACATCGCGCGCGGTGTAGACGACGTGCTGCTTCTCGCGAGCGCAGTCGTGATCGACATGGCCTGTCACGACCGCAGTCGCTGATCGCCGCAGCGTTTCGTGGGCTGCGCGGCACGATTGCGCACGGTTGGAGTTATAGTGCTGCGGCCACCCGCGTGCAGACCCCACTGTGAAGCGCATCTGACCGCGGCGCAGCCGAGCCGCCGTCTGCCCGTCCCCATCACCGATTCGAACGGAGAACGAACATGAATCTCAAAGACACTCACTCGTCGATCTCGCGCCGAATTTTCCTAGCAGGCACGGCCGCTGCGATCGGTGCTCAGGCCATCGCAGGCGGAAAGGGCGTATCAAGCGCGGAGACCGCGGCTGCACGCGGGCCGATCCCGTCGCTCGATGGCCCGTTCACTCTCCCGCCGCTCCCCTACGCCGAGGATGCGCTGGCTCCGCACATCAGCGCGCAGACGATGGGCATCCACTACGGCAAGCACCACAAGGGTTACGTCGACAAGCTGAACAAGTCCGTCGAAGGGCAGAAGTACGCCGACCTGACACTCGACGAGTTGATCGTCGTCACGGTCAAGGACCCCGAACAGACTGCGATGTTCAACTCAGCCGCCCAGGCCTGGAACCACACGTTCTACTGGCAGAGCATGAAACCGAAGGGCGGCGGCGAACCGACGGGCAAGCTGGCGGACAAGTTGAAGTCCGACCTCGGCGGCCTCGCGGGCTTCAAGAAGGCGTTCGCTGAAGCCGCGCTGGGTCAGTTCGGCAGCGGTTGGGCCTGGCTCGTCGTCAAGGACGGCAAGCTCGCCATCCAGAAGACCAGCAACGCCGACACTCCGATCGCACACGGCGTCAAGCCGCTGCTCGTCATCGACGTGTGGGAGCACGCCTACTACCTCGACTACCAGAACAAGCGCGCCGACTACACGACGGCGTATCTCGAGCACCTCGTGAATTGGGACTTCGCGGCGGCGAACCTGGGCTAGTTCTTCCTCTGGTAGACGCCGTCGAACATCGCCTTCCACGCCTTGCCGTCCTGGGACATCTCCATCTTCATGCGCATGATCCCCGCCTCACGGAAATCGTAGGTGAGGCGGTGTTGGCCCATCGGACTGCTGCTCAGCAACGCGATCGTCTGGCCTTCCCACTTACCGCGGAAGATGTCGACGCCCATCCCCATCGAATCGAACCAGTGCGAAACGACTTCGCCCTTCTTCTCGTCGAACCCGAACACGGAGTGCCCGCGGAACGTGACCTGACCGCCGCGGCTCTGCTCGTAGTCGCCGGCGACGTAGAAGCCGTCGCAGATCACCCGCGCGACGGTCGTCGCGGTCGCGACGCCGCCCTTCGGATCCCAGACGGACGGGTACATCGTCTCCTCACCGCTCCATGATCCTGCGAACGCTTCCAGCTTCTTGTGATTGGGACCGGGCTTGGGCATTTCCATGATTCGTACTCCTGTAACTCTTGTCGAAGTTCAGTGCGGACGCGCGGCGAGCATCGCGCCGGTCACATCCGCGGTGGGACCGTAGATCGGCGGGAGCGGCACATCGCACATGCGCAAGTAGACAGTCAATTGACCGCGGTGGTGGATCAGATGATTCATCACGAATGTCCGGACGCACGCGGCGCGCGGCAGCGTGAACAAGGACTGTCCGCCGCGCCTCAACGTCCACGCGACCGATAGCTCTAGATCGGTTGCGTCAGCCAGCGCAGCACGCGCCGCCAGCGCGTTCGTGTCGAACACGCGCAGGGTGGCCGCGGCCGATTCGAACTTCGGCGACGGCAACGCAGGGCCGCCGGGCGGCGACAAGTCGACTTCGGTGTGTTGCAACGTCAGCGGCAACCACGTCAGCACATGCGCTACGTGCAACGACAACTCGCCTAGCGTCCAGGATTTCGCATGCGGCCGGAATCCGATCTGCGCTTCCGGCACGAGTTCGACCAGACGCCGCGTCGAGGGCAGTTCTTGATCGAGCTCATTCAGCAGTGAATCGCGCAGCGCCATTTGCAGGTCCCTCCGGAGACCATCGCAGTGTAGCGCTGTGCTCCTGAACCCGTGCCGGTGCCGCTGAGAGGCGCTGAGTGCCCGTTACGAACCGGTGACCATGTTCTGCGGCGCTCGGGCGTACCTTCGATCTGACCCTTCCGAGGCCCGCTGTGCCTCGCAACGCCGACTTCACGAGGACACTCATGCGACTTTCCATCCCGCTCATCGCACTGTTCGCCGCGACTGCATGGGCAGCGCAATCCCCCACCTCGAGCACCTCGAGCGCACTGCGCAACCGACCCTGGTCTTCGAACATCGTTCTGCCGCAATCGCGCGCGTTTCACGTCGACAGGCAGGCCCCGGCCGTGCGCGTGAATCATGTCCGAGCCGACATCCTGCTCGTCGACGGCGTCGCCACGACGACGCTCGACGTGGCGGTCGTAAACCAAAGCGACCGCGATTCTATGGCCGAATTGCTGCTACCGGTGCCGGACGGAGCCGTCGTCAGCGGATTCGATTTCGAGGGCAAGGCCGCCGACTCGACTGCGGTCGTTCTGGCGCGCGACGAAGCGCGCTCGACTTTCGACTCGATCGTCGCGCGCTTGCGCGATCCGGCGTTGCTCGAATTCGCCGGCGCGGCGCTGGTGCGTTCCAGCGTGCTTCCGGTGCCGAAGCTCGGCACGCAGATGGTGCGCGTGCGCTACGAGCACATCATGCCCGTCGAAGGCTCGCGCTGGGATTACGTCCTGCCGCGCAGCGAGAGCCTCGCGAGCGACGTTCAGTGGGACGTGACGGTCGAAGTCCGTTCGGCACGATCCATCGCCGACGTCTACTCCCCCACGCACGACTTGCCGCGCGTGAACGGCGATGCCCACCGCGTGAGTCTGCGCGCGCGCGCCGGCATGCCCATGGAGGCCGGCCCGCTGCGCGTCTCCGTGCTGCTCGGCGAGGGCCCGCTTTCGACGACCTTGTTCACGAGTGCGGACGCCGAAGGCCCCGGCGGATGGTTCTTGCTGCTCGCCGGGATCGGCGAAGCGCGCGCGGATGCAGTCCTGCCGCCGCGCGAAGTGACGCTCGTGTTGGATCGCTCCGGCAGCATGGCCGGCAACAAGTTCGATCAAGCGCGCGCCGCTGCGCGACAAGTGATCGAAGGACTGGCCGTCGGCGAAGCCATTCAAATCATCGACTACTCCGACACCGTCGAGCGCTTCGCCGCGGAACCGGTCGTGAAATCGGCCGACACGTTGCCGGCACTACGCGCCTATTTGGACGGCCTCACGACCAACGGTGGAACGAACCTGGCCGGCGCTCTGGAGGCCGCGCTCGCCGCACCCGTGGGCGCCGGACGATTCCCCGTCGTGCTGGTCTTGACCGACGGACTCGCGACTGTGGGCGAGAAGCGCGAGCACATGATCCGCGCGCAGGTCGAGACCGCCAACGCGCACGGGCGCCGGGTGTTCACGTTCGGCGTGGGCAACGATGTCAACGCCTCCTTGCTCGACGCGGTCGCGGTGCAGAGTCGTGCGCGCGCGACCTACGTGCGTCCGGACGAGGATGTCGAAGTCGCCGTCGGACGCGTGTTCAAGGACTTGAGCGGACCGACCGTGACCGATCTCGCGCTCGCCGTGCGCAGCGCTTCGGGCAACGCGGACACGCGCATCGTGCGCGACATCTACCCGCGCGTCATGCCGGACTTGTACCGCAGCGATCGCCTGGTCGTCGTCGGCCGCTACACGGCCGCTGAAGGCGCGCGTTTCGAATTGAAAGGCAAGCGCGCCGGCGTCGAGGCGACCTGGACTCTCGATTACGACTTCGCGCGCGCGCTGCCGCGCAACGACTTCGTGAGGCGTCTGTGGGCCATGCGCCGCATCGCGGGGCTGGAGGACGAACTGCGGCTCGCCGGCGCCGATCCGAGCAAGCTCGCTGCGTTGAAGGACGACGCGCGCTTCAGTGAGATCGCGAGCGAGATGCTCACCCTCGCAACGCGCTTCGGAATCCTCACGAATTCCACGGCGTTTCTCGCGCTCGAAGGAACACAGCTCGGCAACGGTAGCGCATTGCTGGCCGAGGCCTGCTCGAGCGCGCTGCAGCAAGCGGACGCGCGCAGCGGATTGGGTTCGGTCGTTTCGCAACAGAACATCGCCCTCAACCGCAGCCAGGCCTGGGTCAACGGCGCCAACTGCCAGTACGGCGCAGACGGGGTGATGCAGACGACGAACGCCGTACAGACGGTGCAAGGTCGGACGTTCTTCCGGCGCGGGTCGCAGTGGATCGACGGACGCCTGGCGCTCGCTGAGGGTGTCACCGCGCCTGATCGCGTGATCGAGTTCGGCACGCCGGAGTACATGGCGCTCGTGAATCATCTCAGCACCCGTGGCCAGGCCGGCCAATTGTCGATCGGCGGCGAGATCTTGTTGCGTGACGGCAACGAGACGATCCTCGTGCGTCCGCCGTCGGCGGCGGTCGAGCCTGTTGAGGCGCAAGCTCCGGTGGATGACGGGTGCTGATCGCGAGCGCGTCGCACAGGGCCGCACCTGCGGACCTGTTAGACTCGTCAGGGACAGTCCATGCAGCCTGCACGCTCCATCTGCGTCATCGAGGACGACCCGGCTATTCGACGCGGCCTGGTCGACAGCCTGACGTTTGCCGGATTCACCGTGCACGCCTGCGCCGACGGTGATTCGGCGCGGCGTACGCTCGCGCACACGGACCTCGACCTCGTGTTGCTAGACGTCGTGCTTCCTGGACTCGACGGAATCGAGTACCTGCCGACCTTGCGCGCGGCACGCCCGACGTTGCCCGTCATCCTCGTCACGGCGCGCGGCGCCGAAGAGGATCGTGTGCGCGGACTGCAGAACGGTGCGGACGACTACGTGGTCAAGCCCTTCAGTTCGACCGAGTTGCTCGCGCGCGTCGAAGCGGTGCTGCGGCGCAGTCCGGCGCGGCCGAGCGACGTGCGCACCCTCATCTTCGCGGGCGGACGTGTCGAGTTCGAGCGGCGTGAAATCGTGTTCGACAGCGGCGACAAGCAGCAACTGACCGACCGCGAGGCTGCGCTGCTGGCCTATCTCGCCCGCAACGACACGCGCGCGATCGAGCGCGCGGAGCTACTGAGCGGCGTGTGGGGCCTGGATCCGCGCGGCGTCGACACGCGCACGATCGACATGGCCGTCGTGCGACTGCGCGAAAAACTGGGCGTTGCCGGTGGCGACATCGTCTGCACCGTCCGTGGCAAGGGCTACATGTTGGGGCAGGGCCTCGAGGTGCAGCGATGAACCTGCGCCGTCGACCGCTCGTACTGTTGTACGCCCTCGGCAGCATCGTCGTCGTGGCGGCACTGTGCATCGTCACGCTGATGGTCGTGCGCCAACAGCGCGCGCATGCAATCGCAGTCGCAGATGCGCTCTACCACGAGGACGTTCGAACCGCGCTGTGGCGCATGGATACGCGCGTCGGAAGCCTGCTCGCTACGACGACCAATCGCGTGGGAGCAGCGAGCCGCAAGGACTCGACCTACAACGGCGCGTGGATCGACCCGACGTCGAATCGAGTCAACGCCGAGCCGTCTCCGACCGACGAACTCCAGCAGCGCGTCATCGATGCCGCCGACCAGGCCTACGCAGTGGCGTGCGCCGCGGAATTGGCGCCGAGCACGGGATCGGCTATCGACGCGCCGAGCGCTCCCTCGGCCCTGAGCCAAACGCGCATCGAGGATCGCGGCGAGCAGCGTACGCTGAACGAGTACGAACGCCGACAAGGGGCGAACGTCATGTCGCAGATCTCCAATGCGAGCGTGGGTCCAGACTCGTGCAGCGTGGGTCCGCTTGCACCTGTCTGGGAACGAGCTGGATCGGCGCTCAATTTGCACATGACGCGTCGTGTCGAAGATGGTGGATCTGCCTGGCATGAGAGCTACCGCCTCGAATGGACTGCCCTTCAACAGACGCTGCTCGGCGAGGTGCGCGATCTGTTTCCAACTGCGCAGCTCATGCCTGTCGATCAAGGCGAGATCCAGCCCGAGGACGGACGCGCACTGCGCCTCGCGACGATTCCAGCGCGCTTCGTGGCTCCGCGCCCCACACCTGTGGAAGGACTGCCGCGCGGGCATCTGTGGACGCTCGCGGGTGCCTGGTCCGCGCTGCTGTTCGCGCTCTTCGCCGGGGCGTTGGCGCTGCGCTCCAGCTACGACTACGCCGAGAAACACCGCCGTTTCACGCACGCTGTGACGCACGAACTGCGCACGCCGCTGACGACGTTTCGCATGTACAGCGAGATGCTTGCGCGCGGGATGGCGCCCGAAGCCTCGCGCGCAGAATACCTCGCGACGCTGGAGTCGGAAGCGGCTCGGCTGTCCAGGCTCGTCGACAACGTGCTGCGCTACGCTCGCCTGGAAGACGGCAGCTCCGGCCCGCCGCGGACGGTGACAGAGATCGGACAGCTCGTCGAGCGTTGCGTGCCCGAACTCTCGCGCACCTGCACCGCCGCCGGCACGCAACTCGAAGTTCAGCAGGTGGAGGTGCGCGACGTCAAGGTGGCGACAGATGCCGACGCCGTACAGCAGATCCTATCGAACCTGGTCGAGAATGCGTGTAAGTACGGATTCACGACCGCGGAATCGACCGGCGCACCACGAGCGGTGATCGTGTTGCGCGCATCCTGCGACAGCAAGTTCGTGCACCTCGACATCGTCGATCAGGGCCCAGGCGTCCCGCCTGCGATCGCACGCTCGATCTTCGCGCCGTTCGACCGCGGTGGTCGCGACTCATCGGATCGTGCGCCGGGCGTTGGATTGGGCTTGGCGTTGGCGCGCTCCCTCGCACGTGAACTGGGCGGCTCGCTCACGCTCGAGCCGGCGCAGCAGGGCGCAACGTTTCGGCTCTCGCTGCCGCGCTGATCGACGCGCGGGCGCCATGATTCGTGGGCTTGCCTCCGCATCCGCAACCAGTGGAGTTGCGCGTGCGCTACGCGCTCCCTCCAGCAATCCGAGTGAGATCGCGCACCGACGCCCTAGATTGCGAGCGGGACGTTGTGCAAACTTCGCCTCCATGAACAACATCCTCCGCCTGTCCTTGATCCAATCCGCAGCAGCGCTGCTCCTCGTCACCCTGGCCGCATGCAAGTGCACGGACGGAGGCGCGGCGACGTCTTGCTCGACTTCGCTGTCCAAGGCCGACCGCACCGCGATCACGGCCAACACGATGACGTGGTTGAAAGCCGTGCGCGCCGCCGATTGGAAGGCCGTCGCTGCGACGTACACGCAAGACGCCATGCTCTTGCCGCCGAACGAGCCCTCGGTTTCCGGTCGCGCGACGATTCGCACCTGGTTCGAAGCCTTCCCGCCGATCGTTTCGATGGACGTCGAGGAGACGGAGGTCGAAGGCTGCTGCGACGTGGCGTACGTGCGCGGCACCTACCGCTTTGCGTTCTCGCCTCCGGGTGCCGGGACTCTGCACGACACGGGCAAGTACCTCGAGATTCACCGCAAGCAGTCTGACGGCTCGTGGTTGAAGTCGCGCGACATGTTCAGCTCGGATCAAGCCGCTCCGAATCCCTGAGTCGAGCGCGCGCTACTGGTCTTTGTCCGGCGGCGCCGGAACGACAGGATCCGGGACGAACTGGGCTTCGCCTAGTTCGACTGCGCCCATCATCGGTGCCTCGACGACATCCCCCAGCAGGGTCGTCGGACACACCCTGCCCATCAACGTGGACGACTGACCTGCATTCGGCACCACCGCAGGATCCGTTGTCGTGGATTCCGGCACGCTGCCGTGGCACGCGGCGAGCACTCCCGCAGCGGCGGTGGCGGCCCAGCGTGACAGGCGGGCCAGACCAGACTTGGGCGCGTTGCGCGCGTTTGCGACGACTGCTTGTGAGTCGCGAAAGAGCGGTGCGCCGCTTGCGTCGTATTCGACCTTCATGCAGACGCGTGCATCCGCCTGCGTGACCAGCGCGTGCGCTTCATCCCTGCTCAGTTCCGACGCGTTGTGCACGTGCAGCGAGCAGGCGGAGCAGAAGCGTTGCTTGTCGCCTCCGACCAATTCGTCCCAGCTCATGGGGCACGGAGTCTTGATTTGGAGCCTGGCTTTGGCGTTCGACGGTTGCTCGGACATGGCGTGAATCTCGTGTGGTTCCTTGGAAGGTTCGACCACAAGACGCTCGCCACCGGACGATTCTTGGTCGTTCAGGGAGAATCGTGTTGGAAGCCTTTTCCAACTGCCTCGACAGCACGCCGCCGGCCAGGCCAGGTTTCTGAGCCCGGCTGCGAGCAGGGCTACTGGTCGCGCAAGCGGCGATCGCGACTGGAGAAGCGCTTGATCAGCGCCGGTCCGGTGAGCTGCTTGAGCGCGTCCTTGCCGATCCAGCGCGGCGTGGAGTCCTGCGACTGCGCCAGCCGTTTTGCCAACTTGATCGCGGCTGCATTCAAGATCGCAGATCGACCGCCCACTGCGCGCAAGGCCCAGTTGACGGACTTCTTGACGAAGTTGCGCGGGTCGTCGGAAGCCTCCTCGATCCACTTCAGGCTGGATGTAAACGGAGCCTGGTCCGTGCTCTTGTCGTGCAGGGCCACGCTCGCCAACAGCGCGAACGCGGCGCGCTTTTCGAACTCGGGTTTCCGTCTGCGCCACTGCTCGATCTTGCGCCAGGCGTGCGGCGTGCGGTCGAACAGGTGCATGCAGGCCGTGTCGCAGATCGCCCAGTTGTCGAAGTCCTTGCACCAGCGGTCCATCTGGGCAGCCTTGACCCGTTCGGGCTCGTCCACGAGCGTCGCCAGCATGCGCGCCTCGTACCACCCGGTGTCCCAGAGCGCAGCTGCTAATTCGTGACTACGTCCGTACTCCTTCGCCAGGACCCGCATGTTCGCCATCGAAACGCCGAACGATTGCGTCGTGGTGATCGCGAAGCGCGACAGGTTCTCGCGGTCCCGCTTGGTGCTCTTGCGCTCGAGCCAGGCCAGTGCATGTTCGACCTGTGATTTCACGCCGTGCGAGATGGCCTTCGAACTTGCTCGTGCGGCCGTGCTTTTCTTGTCAGACATTCCTGCGCTCCTTCGGCGAAGAGTCAGGAGCGGAGCCTAACAGCAGGCCGAGCGCCAGGGGCGTGCGGGCGTGCCGCAAATCGGTCAGCGTCGCTGCTCGGGACGCTTGCTAGGCGCATGGTCTATGGCACGAAACTCGCGAACGGTGAGGAGAAGCCCGCCACTCAGCAAGAGCGTCGCGAAGACACCGAAGGCGAAAATCACCAGATCTGCCGTGCTCATGCTACCGCCCTCCCGTTTTCTGCTTGAAGTAGATGCCCAGGCCCAAGATGGAAGGAACCCAGATGCCGACGAAAATCCCGGCCTGCTTGTCGGGTGCGGCGCCGAGGCCGAACCACAATGAGATGGAGAACAAGAGCGACAAAAGCGCGGCTCCCAGGATCAGCACATCGGACTTCTTGAACATTGCATCTCCTGATCAGGCCTTCTTGAGTGTGGTCATCACTGTGTCGATCAGGCGGCCGTACCGACAGGCGGCAAGACTTCCACGATCTGCTTCACCGTGTTGTTCGCTGGATCGAGGCGTGCAGATCCACAAATCCTGTCATTCGCAGGTCGCTTCTCACCGACACGCTCGGTCCGCTCGCCGGCCGGTTCACGACCAGTGACCTAATGGGGGGCCAGTTTCCGCGCCATCGCATCCAGGGCGAGCGCGTGGCTCGGCGAGAAGCCGCGGTCGTGAAACCACACCACGCGACCCGCCTCATCAAGCAGGAGCACGCGCGCGTTGCGGGGCTTTTCGTTCCCGGTTGTCGCGACGATGCGTGCGGCCTGATCGCCATAGACGGTGATCACGGCGGGCCAGTCCTCATCGGGGATGCCGCTGCGCATACCGTCGTCGATCCACCCAGAGATCATGGTCGGCACGAGGCCTTTGATCGTCGGGACTTCGAACACGCGCGCAGGTGTTTTCTGTTGGATCAGCGTCATGATCCAACGGTCGATGTCGAACTGGGCCCCTTGCGCATACCCGACGAGCAGAACAGCTGGGGCACCAGCCAGGCCGTCGGGAAGCGTCTGCGACGCGCCGTCGAGCGACTCGCCTTTGACGGTTGGGAACCGCGTTCCGGTCGGATCTACATTCGCAACGCTGCTCGCGCACCCAGGAAACGCGAACAAGCAGAAACCCGCCACTAGGGCCAGACACGCCGAACTCAGGACTCTGTATCGCTTCATCTTGCTCCAATCTCAAACCCGCTCGATCTGATTGAGCCGTACAAACTGCACGGCTCACGGGAGGCTCCTGCGCAGGGCACATCCCAAGGTGAGGCGTTCGACGCTTCCCGCAGCATGGCTTCCCGAAGCATCGGAACGGCGTTCACTCACGTATGGCTTCGTCGCCCAGATTCGCTTGGATGCCGCTGATCGCCAGGAATCCAGCAGAAGCCCATCTCGCCCTCACGGGGCCGTACAATTCCAGGATGATGGAGATTCTGATCGGAATCGTGATCGGCGCCGTCGTAGCGCTGATTCTCGCCTGGACGCTGCGCAACAAGGCCGGGTCTGGGATGCGCGTCGACGTGCACCACTCGATCGAGGGCATGCGGGCCGTCGGCGAGTTGATCGTATTCCGACTCATCACGCAGCAGATCGTCACGGCTGAACAGCACGTAGCGGGCCGCTACAAGGAGTTCTTCAAGTGGCTGGTATCCACGCAGAAGCTCGCCGTGATCATCGAATACGGGATCGACTTCAAATACAACCTGCGCGACTCGCGCTTCAAGATCGAGGCCCAGGAAGACGGCACGGTTCGCCTCGTCATGCCGCCGTGCGACTACCAGGCGCACATTCGCGACATCAAGTTCTACGACGAACGCAACGCGCGCGTCCTGCCCTGGCTGCTCGGTGACATGACTGAAGCGTTGGGGCCGGGATTCAAGGAAGCCGACAAGAACAAGCTGCTCGACGCCGCCCGCGCGGAGGCCGACACGAAGGCACGTACCCTCGTCGAACAGTTGCAGACGGAAGCCCAGAGTTCGGCGCGCCAGACTTTGGAGTACATGGCGCGGGGTTTCGGCGTGGAGCGCATCACTGTCGATTTCACGCGCTCCGCGGTGGGTCACGCGGAGCCGACTACGGTCGAGGCCAAGCCGCCCGACTCGCCGCGCTGACTCGGAGCCCATTCGTTACGTCAGGCGCGCACCGCAGCGCTTGCAGTGCAAGGCATCGGCATCATGCCGCGTCGCGTCACAGCTGCGGCACGCTCTCGCAGACAGGGAACGATCGCCGCCTTGCGTCAGCTCCGCCGTGATGATGCCGGTCGGCACGGCGATGATGCCGTAGCCCAAGACCATGATGACGGCCGCCACAGCCTGGCCCAGGTTCGTCTGCGGAGCGATGTCGCCGTACCCGACCGTCGTGAGCGTGACCACCGCCCAGTACACGCCGCGCGGGATGCTGGTGAAGCCGCTGTCCGGACCTTCGATCAAGTACATCAGCGAGCCGAATACGACGACCAACGTGAACACCGCGAAGATGAACACCGAGATCTTGCGCCGGCTGGCGACGAGCGCGCGCAGCAGGGTCTCGGATTCACGCACATAGTGAGCGAGTTTCAGAACCCTGAACACGCGCAAGATCCGCAGCGTGCGGATCACGAGCAAGGCCTGCGCGCCGGGGACCAGCACACTCGCGTAGGTCGGGATGATCGAAAGCAGATCGACGAGACCGAAGAAACTCCGCGCGTAGCGCAGCGGTCGTTCCGTGCACATGAGACGCAGCGCGTACTCGATCGTGAACAGGATCGTGAAGGCCCACTCGGCGACGCGCAGCAGCTCGCCGTGTCGCTCTCTCACGGTGGTGATGCTCTCCAGCATCACCGTCAGGATGCTGAGCAAGATCGCCGCGATCAGGATGACGTCGAAGGCTTTGCCCGCCGGCGTGTCGGCCTCGAAGATGATCCGGTAGTACCTGGCGCGCCACCCCTCCGCGCCGCGCTCTTGTCCCCCGCCTGCCATTCAGTGAGCCTACTTCCGCGCCGTGCGCGCATTCAACACGCGATACGCCTACTTCGGATTCCGCAGCTCGATCGGCGGCAGACCGACGACCTCGAACGTCGCCGACGCCAGGGCAACACGGCCCCCGGTTCGCTCCACATCGTCCAGAATCCGTGTGAACAACTGGTCCTTCGTGAGCCGCCGCTTCCGGTAATAGACGACGTAGCGCACCGTGAATTCGATCCAGTTGTCGTTCGCGACCATGGTGACGAGTGGATCGACCGACGCATTTTCGATGCGAAACTTGGATACCATCCCGCGCCAGGCTTCGCGCGCACTGTCGACGTAGTCGCCGGCCACATCCTTCACAGCAACTTCCAGGATGCGGCGCGCCTCGGCGCGATCGCTGCCGAAGCGAATGGGAACGGTGATCTCGTCCCAGAGGAACTCGAAGTCGCCCGAGTAATTGAAGACCGGTTCCTTGAACACGAAACTGTTGGCGATGCGCACGACGCGGCCGTTGTAGAGGTCGCCGTTCACCCACTGTCCGAGCTCCATGAGCGTCGTGCGCAACACGCCGATGTCGATCACATCGCCGCGAATGCCGCCGAGTTGCACGCGATCACCGGTTCGGTAGAAGCCGCCGAACGAGATGGCGACCCAACCGGCGATACTGGCGATCATCTCCTGCAGTGCGAAGGCGATACCCACGCCTGCGACACCGAAGACGACCGACAGTTCTCCGAGCCTGTAGTCGAACACCACGACCAGATAGAAAAGCGCCAGGAGATAGGCCGCAAACGTCATCAGCTTGCGCATCCGGTAGCGCGTGTCGACGTTTTCGACTCGCGCGACCACCGCCCGACGAGCGAAGCGCACGATCACGACGATCACCAACACTCCCACCACCGCCGCGACCAGCTTGGCCACGATCGGGTCGCTGAGGAGCCGCATCACGTGGCCTTCGATGGTTTCGTCTTGGGGGCTGGTCGACATGTGCGGTGCTCTGCAGGGTGATCCCACGCCCCGATCAAGAGTGCGCGTTCGGGGTTTATACAACCTGCACGGCGGCGTGGCTCGCTTCTTGATCGGCAGCTCGCCCCGGCCGCGGCGCACGCGGTTCTCGGCGCTTAATCGCCGCGTATCCCCGCGTACCCTGAGCGCGTCCGGAATCGCGGCGCCCATTCCGGTTACAACTCAGGCATGCCCTCAAGAAAAAGCCGGCATTTCAACGCACTCTGGTCCAGGGTCCGTGGCCTGGTCGGCGCGGAGGTGACCCCCGTTTCCGAGGATGTGGCGCTCGAGGCGGCCGCGCTGCCTTCGTATGAGGAGTTGCAAACGGGTTGTGCGGAGTTGCCTGCGCAGTACGCCGACCTGTTCCTGCGAGAGCGCAGCGGTCCCGAGGTTTCGATCAAGCTTCAGCAGTCCAACCTGAAGACCTTGGACGACGCGCTGCTCGCGTGGCTGGGTGGGATGCCGACCACATTGGCTTTGATCGGTCCCTCGGGCAGCGGCCTTGGATCGACCCTCGCCGCCTTCGCGACCGATGTCGAGTCGCGCGGACTCCGCGCGACGACGGTCGTGCCGCAAGCACGCGTCGATTCGGCGGCCGCACTGATTGCACAGCTGGTCGATGCACTATCACTGCCGCCTGCGATCGCAAGTTTGGACGAACTCGTCGATGAACTGGTTCGTGATCAGCAGCGCGTGGTCTTGATCGAAGATGCGCAGCGCTGGTTCGTGCGCCGGATGGGCGTGCGCGCGGCGCTGGCCACGCTCGTCGAGTTGATCCTACGCACACGCAGGCGGTGCCTCTGGGTCGTGTCCGCCGGGAGCCTGGCGTGGTCTCGACTTGACGCACTGGGAGGCTTGTCGTCGGTGATGTCCGAGGTCATCGAATGCGAAACTCCGGACGCCGACGAGTTGCGAGCCATCGTCCTGACGCGGCACTCACTGAGCGGATTGGAACTCCACGTGGCCGGCGGCCCCGACAAGCCGCCGCTGCTTCCGCCCACGCCTGAATACGAAAAGGCTCTGGCAGAGTACTTCAGCAAGCTGCACACCCTGTGCGGCGGCCATCCGACGACAGCCATCTACTACTGGCGCATGTCGGTCGAAGCGAGTGAGTCCGACCAAGCGCTGATGCTGACGCGTTGTCCGCGGCTGGTCTTGGGGGACATCGGGTCGATCGCGACGCTTCCGCGGCTGATCCTTGCGGAGCTCAGCGTTCACGGCGGACTCGTCATCGACTACGTGGCCGACATCTTCCCGGTTTCGACCGACGAAGCGCGCCAATACCTCGAACGCTTGCGTCGCTCCGGGCTCGTCGAGCGTGATGATGACGGTGAATACACGCTCAACCCGCTCGTGGGCCCGCATGTCTATCCGGCGCTTTCACGCGCACACCTGCTCTACTGACCATGCCTGACGAGAAGATCCTCGAGCTGTTCTCGGTTGCCAACGCGCTGTCGTTGTCAGCCCTGCTCGTCGCCACGTTGCTCAGCGTGACGATCTACAGGCGCCTGGCGGATTTCGTCGCAAGGAAGCTTCCGAAGTGGCGCTTCCAGATTCTCGGCAGCGTACCGATACTGCGCCTGATCGCCTGGCTCCTGGCCACTCTCATCGCGGTGTTCGGAGTGCTGAAGCCACCGCAAGAGAGCTTGATCGCTGTCGCAGCATCGCTCGGCCTGGCTTTGGGTCTCGCCATTCAAGACATCGTCAAGAACGTACTCGCGGGGATCGTCATGATCTTTCAGCGCCCTCTCACCGTCGGCGACATGGTGTCCGCCGGTGGTCACTACGGTGAGGTCGTCGGCATGGACCTGATGGCCATTCGCCTGCGAACATTCGACGACAGCATCGTCACCATTCCGAACGCCCTGGCCTGTCAAGAAGCGCTGTTGAACTCGAATTCCGGGAGTGTCCATGAGCTGGTCAAGGTGGAGTTCACCGTGCTCGGAGACGTGGACGTGGCACAGGTGACCCGGCTGGCGTCAGAGGCAGCGGCGTGTTCGCCGTACGTGTTTTTGAAGTCGCCGATCTTCGTGATCGTTGAAGATCGCACGGAGCGTCGTCGCGCGACCCGCTTCACGGTCAAGGCCTACGTCATCGACGTCAGGCTGGAGCGCGCGATGGCGACAGACGTGTTCACGCGCATCACCCGCACCGTGGCTCTGCCCGATACGCTGGTCATGGACGTCGCCTGAATTCGCGCCGCACTCCGCGCCACAGGACTGCTGCCGCGAAGAGCGGAGCCGCGCAGCCGATGATCACGATGCCCGCATCGCCAGTCCCGCGCAGGCGCGGTACGTTCCACAATGCCGCTTGTGCGAGGGTCAAGACTGCATCGCAGCTGACGGCGATCGCGGTCGCCACTGCCAGTGTTCGCTGGAAACGGTTCGCCAGGCTGATCATCGCCGCGCACACGACGACATCGAAAGCGATCCAAGCGTACTTGATCTCCGGAGACGGAAACCACAGCGCGCCGTCGGACAACGCCAAGGCGACGGTCCATGGAATCAGCATCAAAGCCAGGATCCACAACACCAAGGCCGGTCCCTCGATCAACGTGCGCACGGCGAAGCTGGCGATGCCGCCTCCGGCGAACGCGCGCAGCGCATCGAGCACGGCGAGCGGCGTGCTGACGTCGCGCGGGTGCGTCACGAACACCGGCTCCCAGGCAACAGGCGCGAGCCTGGCTTTGAAGCGATGCAACCCGGCGAAATCGAAGAGCGGTTTGCCGACGTTGCCGATGCGTCGCATCCAACTCGGAACAGGGCCGGCTAGAGGCGCGAGACCAAGCGTGACCCAGGTACTGCCCTCCCCTGCCGCCTGTTCCATCACTGCATCCACGAGCAACTCCACGGTTCCGTTCGGCGCATCGGCAGCGCGAATCAAGTCCTCGATGAACCACCCGTTGCGCGCGTACACGGGGACAGCGGACACGAACCCGATGACTTCGCCCGCGCGTTCGGCGACGAAGGACCGACGCTCTTCGGCGAACGAGAATGGTTGGACATGCACGAGGAACGCCATCGGCGACATCCTCCGATTTCCGAGCCAGCGCTCGATCAGACGCTCGATGGAGCGCCGCATCGAGGAATTCGGATCGGTCAGTTCGGTCGCAGCCAACCGACGCACGACGACAGTCTTGTTGCGCGCACGATTGAGCTGATAGCGCAGCGAACTCGAAGCCTGTGCGTTTGCGTGCCAGGTGCTCGGATCCCAGATCGGCTGAAGCCCGACTTGCGTACTCACCATCTCGGGCAGTTCGGCCAGGCGCTGTTGTGACGCAAAGAACACGCAGCGTCTCCCGGCCCTTCGCGCCGCTTCCACGAAGCGCGCCGCCACAGCACCACAATTTTCAGGAGACGCGAGCGGCGCTCCGGCGGCAACCCATGCCCGTCCGGTGTCGGCGTACGCAACGCACGCCTCGGGTGAATCCCACCAGTACGACAGCCCGTCCTCGAGTACCTGAAAGGAAGTGGTGTTGAAGCCGTGTCGCCGCAAGAGCTGCAGCACGCGCAGGCGTTCCGTTGCTAGCGACTGCGCAGCGACGGTCTGTGTGGGGTTGGTTCCGGAATTCATCGTGCTCGCCGACGGAGGTTCTACTTCTTCGTGGCAGGTTCGTGGTCCGCGAGGTCGCAAGACTCGCCGCCCTGCGTGTCGTGACCGCAACCTGCTGTAGATGGGTTTTGCTCGCTACACTCGTCGCCCATGGGTGGTGTACGCATCCGCGCTTCGCCACGAGAAAGTCCGGCCCTCAGTTGTCACTGAAGATCAAGCTCCTGCTCTGCCTCGGGTTCCTCGTGTTGCTGCTCGGCTTCGTGTTCGCGGGCATCATCATCGGCGGCACGCGGCGCGCGACCGAGGGGCTGGAGAAGATTCGTGCGCTGGGTGAGCCGACGCGTGTCGCAGACATCGCTTTCGATGCGGAAGTGCCGCGCAGCGACTTGCACGAACGCTTGAAACGATTCGGTTCCATCCATGATCGGTCGGTCACGATTTCGCTCGGCGACGATTCGGTGGCCGACGAACTGACGGAACTCGAGCATTGGCCTGAAGGACGGTCAGCCGCGCCGATCGTCGCGGAGTTCTTGAGTTGCATATGGAAGGAGAAGCCGGCGCCCGAGGAGTACTCGTGGTCCGACCTCCTCGAGGCCTGTCTGGACCCACGCAGACTCGATCAGCTGAGTGAGTGCGAGCGCCGTGGACTCGCTGCGCTGCGCTTGCTGAACGAACCCTGCGTTCCCGCTGCGCTCGAGGTCTGCGCCGCGACGCGCGAGACCGGTGAGTTCGCCGCGCGCGAGTGGCGACCTGCCCTGGGCCTTCTGCAGATGGACGACGCGCCGGCCCTGTATTCGACCACGATCACCCTCTCGGCCACGATCCCGGCGCTACTGGAAGACTCGAGCACAGAGGAAGCGCGCGCCAGAACGGACAGCATCCTCACGCTCGCCTGGAACACGCGCGGCATTCCCAATGTGATGGCTCACCTATTCTGGATGCACACCGTGCATCACGGCCTCATCGGCTGCAGATACGTGATGGCTTCGCGCGCCGAGACGCTCGACTGGAGCCGTGCACGCGCGTTGCTGGCTGACTTCGACTCGCGCGCCAACTTCGAACGTGCGCTGATCGGCGAGCGCGCCTTCACCATCGAGTTGTTTCAGGCTCTGGCCGACGGCACGCTCTCGACCGAGAGTGACGACTTCATCGCGCCGGGCGAGATGCCCTTGTTCTGGAAGATCTCGAACCAATACGACCTGGCGCTGTACCTCGAAATCTTCGAAACGGCGTTAGCGCGCTCGCGCGCGGAAGAATGGAGCCCCATGCCGGACGCCGTCGATCCCGCGCGTTTCACGTGGTGGGCTCCGATGTCCAAGTTGCTCGTGCCGAATTTGGATCGACAGCGCGCGCTCGCCCTGGTGTTGGACGCGGAAATCCGCGTCACACGCGCAGCGCTTGAAGCCTACGAGCACGGGGCAGCAGCCGCGCAGGAACTGGCGGCGATACTGCGCGATCCCTTCGACGGTCAACCGCTGCGAACGCGTCTAGAGGATGGCGTCCTCGTGCTGTGGTCCATCGGTCCCGATCAGATCGACGATGGCGGTTCTTCGGAGGCTGGAGAGCCCGAACAAGCGGGCCGCAGATTCGACGACGCCCGAGATATCGTCTGTCGCGTGCGGCTGCGCTGAACCTGCTGGTCGAGTTCGACTACGGAGGTCCGGCTAGTTGTTAGCCTGGGTCCATGACGTTGGAAGCTGATTCCGATCCGGCCGACGCACGCGAGGGATCGAACGCGGAAGTGGTCGCCACGCTCGTCGAGAACCATCGGCGATTCCTGACCTATCTGGAGAAGCGCCTGGGCAATCGCGCGCTGGCCGAGGACATCCTGCAAGCGGCGTTCGTGCGCGGCATCGAACACGCAGGCTCCGTGCGTTCGAACGAGTCAGCAGTCGGATGGTTCTTTCGCGTGCTGCGCAATGCGATCATCGATCACCATCGGCGCGCCGACATCTCCGGTCGTGCGACTGCGGACCTGGACCCGGAACGCGAACCGGCCCAGCCCGACGACGAGACGACGAACGAAATCTGCCGCTGCATCCTCGGTCTGGCTGACACACTGAAACCCGAATACGCGCTGGCGCTGAGACGAGTCGAAGTCGAAGGACTGTCCGTGCAGGACTTCGCCGCTGAAACGGGAATCAGCGCGAACAACGCCGCCGTGCGCCTCTACCGCGCGCGTGAAGCGCTGAAGAAGCGCGTCGGCGCGACCTGCCGCACCTGCGCCGACCACGGGTGCCTGGACTGCACGTGTGGCTCCAAAGGCACGCGCCGGTAGGATCAGACAAGTTCGAAGTGAGGTGTAAGGATTCGTGGGCCGCTCCGTCTGCGTGACTGAGCCTGTAGAACCCATGGACCGCACACACATGTCCCACCAACACGCGCACGCTCCGTCACCCTCACGCACGGCGCCCGATCCCGTCTGCGGAATGACCGTCGACCCCGCCAAGGCGCGCGGCGGCGCTCTCGTGCACGAAGGCGTCGAGTACGCGTTCTGCAGTGCCGGGTGTAGGGCGCAATTCGACGCGAATCCGGCGCAGTTCCACAAACCCGCGTCGGCCGCGAGTCATTCCTGCTGCAGTACTCCAAGCAGGGACGCGGACGAGAAGCAGTCCGAGACTCCAGTTGCTCCACCAAGTGCAGCACCGGGCGCGATCTACACCTGCCCGATGCATCCGGAGATCGAGCAAGTCGGTCCCGGTGATTGTCCACTCTGCGGCATGGCGCTCGAGCCGAAATTCGTCAGCGCGGAAGCTCCAGACGATTCCGAGCTGCGCGACATGTCGCGACGTTTCTGGATCAGCCTCGCGCTCGCACTGCCGACGCTGATCCTCGCCATGGCGGACATGATCCCAGGGCTCGCCGGACGCATTCCGGCCGGACCGTCCGCCTGGTGGCAGTTCGCTTTGGCCACTCCGGTCGTCCTGTGGGGCGGGTGGCCGTTTTTCGTGCGCGGTTGGGCTTCGATCAGGCTGCGCAGCGCGAACATGTTCACGCTGATCGCGCTGGGGACGAGCGCGGCGTACCTGTTCAGCCTCTTCGTGCTGCTGTTTCCGGCCTGGATTCCGCATGCGCTTCAGCACGATGGAGTCTCGCCGGTCTACTTCGAGAGCGCGGCCGTCATCGTCACGCTCGTGCTGCTCGGGCAAGTGCTCGAACTGCGCGCGCGTTCAGCGACATCCGGCGCCATTCGCGCGCTGCTCGGGATGAGCCCGAAAGTCGCTCGACGTGTGCGCGACGACGGCAGCGAAGAGGAGATCGCGCTGGAACACATCCGACTCGGTGATCGGCTGCGCGTACGCCCTGGTGAGCGCTTGCCGGTCGACGGAGTCGTGACCGAGGGTGCCAGTTCGGTCGACGAATCGATGCTCACCGGCGAACCCATCCCCGTCGAAAAGCACACGGGCGAGAAGGTCACGGGAGGGACGCTGAACGGCTCCGGCAGTTTCGTCATACGGGCCGAACTCGTGGGTGCCGAGACCTTGCTGGCGCGCATCGTCGCACAAGTCGGCGAAGCGCAGCGCAGTCGGGCGCCCGTGCAGAAGCTGGTCGACAAGATCTCGGCCTGGTTCGTGCCGACCGTCGTCGCCGTGGCCGTCATCACCGCAGCCGTGTGGTGGTTCGTCGGACCTGAGCCGCGCCTGGCTCATGCTCTCGTCAACGCCGTCGCGGTCTTGATCATCGCCTGCCCCTGTGCCCTTGGACTCGCGACTCCGATGTCGGTGATGGTCGGCATCGGTCGGGGTGCAGAGCTCGGGGTCCTGGTGCGCGATGCGGAAGCGCTGGAACGACTGGAGAAGATCGACACGCTGGTCGTCGACAAGACCGGCACGCTGACGGAAGGCAAGCCGCGGCTGATCTCGATCGTGACTTCCGGCGGCAGCGACGAGAACACGCTGCTCTCCGCCGCGGGTGCCTTGGAGCGCGCGAGCGAACACCCGCTCGCGGCGGCCGTCCTCGCCGGGCTGCGCGAACGCGGCATTCCCCTCGCCGACGCCGAGGATTTTGCCGCGCATCACGGGCGCGGCGTCACCGGGATTGTCAACGGGCGCTCCGTTGCACTGGGCAACGCGCGCTTGTTCGACGAGCTCGGTATCGGACTCGGGACTTTGGCCGAGCGCGCCGAGGAATTGCGGCGCGCGGGCCAGACCGTCGTATTCGTCGCCGTCGATGCGCGCGCTGCGGGTTTGCTCGGTGTCGCGGATCCGATCAAGGAGTCCTCGCGCGACGCGCTGGAAGGTCTGCGAGAGAGCGGAATTCAAGTCATCCTCGCCAGCGGTGACGCACGCACGACGGCGGAGGCCGTGGCTCGCGAACTCGGTTTGACCGAGGTCCACGCCGAGATGCAGCCCGCCGACAAGGCCGCGCTGATCCAACGGCTCAAGCAATCCGGCCGCCGCGTGGCCATGGCCGGTGACGGCGTGAACGACGCACCTGCGCTCGCCGGCGCGGATGTCGGCATCGCGATGGGCACCGGCAGCGACGTCGCGCTCGAGAGTGCGGCGATTACGCTGGTCAAGGGCGACTTGCGCGGCATCGCGCGCGCGCGCCAGATCTCGCACGCGACGATGAGGAACATCCGTCAAAACCTGGTGTTCGCGTTCCTCTACAACGCGCTCGGAGTGCCGATCGCCGCGGGTGTGCTCTACCCGGTATTCGGGTTGCTGCTCTCCCCGATGATCGCCGGCCTTGCAATGAGCTTGTCATCGGTCTCGGTCATCACGAACGCGCTCAGGTTGCGGCGCGCGGCGAGCTGATGGGGCGCGCCTCGAGCACTGTGCCGAACCGTCCGTGCGCAAGGCTTGGCTGCGACACGGTCAGGCTGCCCGTTTTCGCGTGAGCGCTCCCGCCTGCACCGTGAATCAGGCGCGCTTGAACACGCGCACGATTGCGATCAGGACGATGGCGCCGACCAGCGCCGTGACGAGCGACGCGATCAACCCACCGTCGGGGTAGATCCCGAGTGCACCGAACAGCCAGCCACCGAAGATGGCTCCTAGGATCCCCAGCACCAGGTTGCCGAGCAGGCCGAAGCCGCCGCCCTTCATGATCATCCCCGCCAGGAAACCGGCGGTCGCACCGATGAGCAGAAACCAGATGAATTCCATGATCGAAAAGCCTCGCGCCAAGACGGCGTGGGGTCAGCTTAGGGAATCGACCATCGGCGTGCAGACAATCCGGACAACTTCCGGGACAGTGCACGGCTGAACATCAGCTCGAGATCGGTTACGGTCCCCGCTTCGGAGGACCCCATGATCGATCGTCGAACCACTCCCGCGGCCGCCGCTGTGCTGCTCGCGTGGTTGCGTGTAGCTCTCGCAGCATTCTTGATCCTGACGCCGGCGAGCGCCCTCGTCGAGGATCCGAACACCACCGAAGCCGCGAGCAGCGGGAGCACGGAGCCCGCAGCTCAGTCACCGACGGGAGAGAAGCCGCCGGAGGACCCGTGGAATCGCGGTACACCGCGCAGCTCACTGTACGGCTATCTGGTTGCGTGTCGCGAAGCACGCTGGGCGGACGCGGCGAATTACCTCGACCTTTCGCAGATCGCAGCGACCGCACGTACGCAACGCGGGCCGGTGCTGGCGCGGCAGCTGAAGTTCATCCTCGATCGTGAACTGTGGGTGAACCTCGACGAAGTCAGCGACGAGCCTCACGGCAATTCCGAGGATCGTCTGCCCGAGGGGCGCGAACTGGTCGGGACGATCCCGCGCGAACGCGGTGACTTCAACGTGTTCATGGAGCGCGTCCCACGCGAAGACGGCGTGCTCATCTGGATGCTGTCGAGTGCAGCGATCAGCCGCGTCCCGAGCCTGTACGACGAGATCGGGCTGCCCAAGGTCATCGAAGATCTGCCCAGAGTCTTCGTGGACGTGCGCTTGCTCGAGATCGCGCTGTGGCAGTGGATCGGGCTGATTCTGCTGACCGTCGCCGGATGGCTCGTGGCCTGGATGGCGTCGTCGGTCGTCGTGCGCGTACTCAAGCCGCTCACTCTCAAGTCGGAGACCGACGTCGACGATCGTCTGCTGGCGCTGATGGTCGGGCCTGTACGGCTGCTGATGACGATCGGCGTTTTCAACGCGGGATTGCACTTCCTGCGCTTGTCCGTGCCTGCCAACAACTTCGCTCGCGAAGTGAGCAAGTTCCTGGTGATTGCGGGCATCGCGTGGTTCGTGATGCGCGTCATCGACCTGTTCGGCACGATCATGAAGGAGCGCTTCATCAGTGCCGGTCAAGCCGGCGCTGCGCACCTAGTGCCGGTCGGCGCACGCGCCATCAAGGTCACGGTGTTCCTGCTGACAGTGCTCGCGACACTCGACACGTTCGGATTCGACGTGACTGCGCTCATCGCCGGTCTGGGTGTCGGCGGTCTGGCTGTGGCGTTGGCTGCGCAAAAGACGGTGGAAAACGTCTTCGGCGGCGTCTCGGTGCTCATCGATCAGCCGGTGAGACCCGGCGACTTCTGCAAGTTCGGCGACAAGTCCGGCACGGTCGAAGACATCGGACTGCGCTCGACGCGCATCCGCACTCTGGATCGAACGGTGGTCTCCGTTCCGAACTCCGAGTTCTCGAACATCCAGATCGAAAACCTGGCCCCGCGCGATCGCATCCGATTGATCACGACTTTGGGTCTGCGCTACGAGACGACGCCGGACCAGTTGCGCCATGTGATCGCGGGCCTGCGTCGCATCCTGCTCTCGCACCCCAAGGTGCTGCCGGAACCGTTGCGCGTGCGTTTCGTCGGATTCGGAGCGTACTCGTTGGACATCGAGATGTTCGCCTACGTCAACACCCAAGACATCAACGAGTTTCACGCGGTGCGCGAAGACGTGTTCCTGCGCGTGATGGATGTCGTCGCGCAGAGCGGCAGCGGCTTTGCATTCCCCTCCAACACGACCTATCTGGCTCGCGACGGTGGGCTGGACCTCGAACGCGGCAAGGCGGCCGAGGCCGAAATCGCACGGTTGCGTGCCGAGGGCAAGCTCATGTATCCCAATTTCTCGGCCGCTGAGATCGCAGCGATGGACGACACGCTCGATTGGCCGCCGAAGGGCTCCGTGGTTGCGTCGCCGTGAGCACGCCGCGGGCGAGCCGAAGCTCCGAACACGTTCCCGTGTGAGCGGGCATTGGATATCTGCCGCATGACTTCGCCCGCTGTGCTGCTCGAAGCCGACTCTGTTCCAAGCGTCGCGCGCTGGAAGCACGTTTCGCGATGACGACGAAGGCGCTGGCACTCGTTGCCACGGCGACGATTCTGGACGCAGCGATCCTCACGTGGATCCTGCTCCGACAGCGCCACAAACCCATCGACATGCCACGCGTGAGCCTGGTCGCCTGCACGGCGGCAGGGTTGTGCGCGCTGCACGTCATCGTGGCGCTGTTCGTATCGAGGTCGTTCTTCCTCGTGGTCGCCGTGGTATACGCGCACCTATTGGTGCTCGTTCCAGTGATCGCGGCAGTGGTGCTGTGCTTGTCTCTACGGCTCGAGATCACGCGCGGAGCACGGCGCACCGCCTGGGCCGGACTGCTGATCGCGCCTGTTTTCGTGTACGCGACTTTCGTCGAGCCGTACCGGCTCGTCACCGAGTCCGCGGAGATCATGATCGCGAAGGAGCGATCTCTCACGCGACCGCTCTCGATCGGCGTGTTGGCGGATATCCAGTGCGTAGCGGTCACCGACCGCGAGCGCGAAGCCGTCGCGCGCGTCCTGGCCGCGAAGCCCGACCTGATCGTCCTTCCGGGAGATCTGCAACAGTCCGGCTTCGACCAGGCCCACGTCATCGGCCCACAGTTGCGCGAATTGCTCGCTCCCCTCTCGGCGCCGCTGGGCGTTTGGTACGTCGAAGGCAACACCGAAACGACCTGGGAAGCGAGGCAATTGCTCGCCGGGACCCGTGTTCGGATCCTCGACGACGAGATCGTGCACCTCGAACATGAAGGTGCGCGCGTGACGCTGTGCGGCGTGGGTCTGGGGTTCTCCAGCGCGAAGGCCCAGGTCGTGTTGCGCGAGATCCAAAGCTCGACCGCGGATGACGACGTGCGCATCGTGCTCGCGCATCGGCCGGACGTGATCCTGGCATTGAATTCGAATTCACGCGTGGATCTCGTGATCGCCGGACACACGCACGGAGGGCAGGTGCAATTGCCGTTCATCGGGCCGCTCATCACGCTGTCTGACGTGCCGCGCCGCATCGCCGCCGGCGGCTTGCATGACCTGGACGGCCGAAGGATCTACGTCAGCCGCGGCATCGGCTGGGAGCACGGGCACGCGCCGCGTGTGCGCTTCCTGTGCGCGCCGGAAGTCAGTCTGCTGACGTTGATGCCGGAGAACTAAAGAGTCGCTCCGCGCGAGGAAGATCGCGCGGAGCCGATTCGACTCAAGCCGCGATCACGGCCCCCACACGAGGGTCAAGCCCTGCGTGAGGTTGTAGTTGTTGGGCCCGCACAGACCGGGCACCGATCGATACCAACACTGGTAGTGCTTCGTCTGACCGTTCGCCGTCCCACCCTGGAAGTGGATCGGGTTCGGAGTCAAGCCACCCGGATACGTCGCAACACCGGACGACGGGAACACGACACCGAGGCGGATGATCCCGACTGCGGCGCACAGATGTCCGTCGCCGAAGTTGGCGGGAGCACCGAGCAGAGCGTTCGATTGGAAGAACAGGCCCGGTCCGGGGATGTCCGTCGCCGTCAACACGAGCGTGTCGGTGCCGGGCGATGCGCCGGCCACGCCGCTGCTCGTCAAGATCGCGCCGCCCGCGTAGGCGAGACTGCGACAACCGTGCCCCGCGGCACCGGTGTTTCCGCACGGGCACGGCGCGCCCGTGCCGTCACCCAGACAGAACGGTGTCGAGGGTGTGCTGCAGGTGCTTCCGACCTCGGAGATCGCGAAGCTGCCGACGAGGTTTGCCGTCGTGCTGAAGCCGCCGAGTTGGATCGCGTAAACCGACCCGCACGAAACCGGCCACGACAGCGTCGTCTCGAGACCAGACTGCGCGCACGACGCAGCGCCGTCGTCATCCTTGCAGGCGAGTGCTGAACCGGTGGGGCAACCGCTGCCGGCGTAGATCGCGATCTTGGTGTCGAATGTCGGCGACGTCAGCAGGCCGCACGTCGTGATCGTCGCAGTGCCGTTCGAGATCGCGGTGTAGGTGTACCAGAGGTCCTTGCCGATTCCAGTCGCGCCGGAGAACAGGCAGATACCTTCGTTCTGCCCCTGAACTCCGGTCGTCGCGCCGGTCGTGTCGAACGGATAGGTTCCAGGGCCGTGCAAGTTGATGGGCAACGTGCACTCGTCGTTATCGTAGAGCATCCGCGTGCGCAGCGTGAACGTCGTGCCGGCGCCCGTACCCTTGTCGCCGATTCGGATGAGTACAGTCTGGCCCGGGTTCATGGGCAAGGTCACGCAAGACGATGTCGCGGCGCACGGTGAACCGCCGCAATCGTCGTTGCAAGTCAACTCGGTTCCTCCGCACGCGCTGAACACCGAGAGGACCGTGTCCGCGACGCTCCCACAGGTGTCCGCGTGAAGCGTTCTGACGACCGCACTGGGATTCGTGATCGAGTACCACACGTCGCGCGAGGCAGCGCCGCCCGGGTCACAGCTCGCGAGGCTCGTGTTGGTCGCGTTGAGGAAGCTGCCGGTGTGCGTGCCTCCGGTGCCCACGTTGATCGCCGTCGCGCACGTGTTGTTGGGCGTCACGACAGGCGGAGCGCCGACGACAACGGTCATCTTCCACCACGAGACTTCGTAAGGAGAGAACGCCGGGATCAGATTCGGCTGGTTGTGCAGTCCGTTCGCGCCGTTGATCGTAAACGTCCAGTCTTGCGTGCCCGTCGGGAAGTTGATGCTGCGCACCAGACAGTTGGGGAAGTCCATCAACGCCCCGGTGACGTACGCGTCGTCCGCCGGCGCCGGGTGGTTCCAGGCCGTGTTGTTCCGCGCCATGGCGATGTAGTACACGCCGGCTGCAAGCGTGCGCGTCAGTTCACAGTTGACGCCGTTCGCAGGGTGCACGTCGTCGTTGGACGCGCCCGGAATCGCATCCAGGTTTGCGTCGTAGAGGTGCACCATCGTGTCGTTCGTCGTGAGCCCGACGGTGCTGATCGTGATCGGCCCGGCCTCGAACGTCGGCGTGATGTTCGTCGCCGTGACCGGGATGGTCGTGAAGGTCACGAGATAGGGCGAGGTCGTCGTCGCATCCCCGAGGATGCGCCAGTAGACCTCTTCTTGCTTGCCGAACCCGTACCACTGATTGAACAGCTGCGGGCTCGTGATCGTCGCGGTTTGGGCAGTGATATCGGCCACGCCCGGCGTTCCGCCTACGCCTGCGGTCCCGGTTTGATCGAGGCCACGGATCGACGTCACGACGCCGGTGTGCGGCTGCGACAAACGGTGCTTGTAGATGCCGATCGGAAGCGCTGCCGTCCGCACGCGGAAGTAATCGGCCGTCGTGATGAGCGTCGAACCGAGCGTGGTGTCCGTGCCGGTGATGGTCCCGCCGATCGTGTCGCCGTTGACGATTCCGAAGATCGGAGTCGCCTCGGACTTCTGACTGTTGGGCTCGATCTCGACGAATGTCTGAGCGAAGCCGGAGGCGGGAACGAGCATCGACATGATCGCGCTGATCGCCAGGTGACGGGGAAGCATGGGCAGATCCTCAGGGTGAGACGGTCTGGTGGGTTCGGGATTCGGAATCCGAATCCCTGAACCGAGAGTACTCGGCCCGCGCGTTTTCCGCTCGTCCAACCTGCGCGCGACACAGGCATTACCGTGGCTCACCAGGTCCGTTGACTGCCAACTACTGCGTGTCGCCGACGAGCAGCCGCACCAGTTCGTCCAAGTCGAGCACGCTGGGGTTGCGCGGATCGTTGGAGTTCAGAGTGACTTGCTTGATCCTCAGGTTTTCGGCCGCTTGCCGTGCCAGGAGCAGCTTGCCGCCCAGTGAACCGTACCCTTGGTTCTCCGCCGCGATGCGGACCTGCTCGACCTGGGTCACGGATCGTTCACCTTCGGATACCAGGCGCTCGTACTCGGAAGTCGCCTGGGCCTTGCGCGTCTGGTCGTAGTAGCGTGCTTCGGCCAGACGGGCCTCGATGCGCTTGCGGCCCGCGTCGTTTTCGGCGTCGATCTGCTTCTTGAGTTCGATCGTCAAGTCCGAGTCGGCGCGCTCGATCTCGCGCAGGATCTCGTCGATCTTGTTCTGTTCGACGTCCACGGCCGCCTTGGTCGTGTCGACGATCGTCCGCAGGGCGTCCATCTGGACTTGCTGCAGCCGGTCTTCGTATTCCGGGTTGAAGCGGAAGTTCTCGACCAGGATCGCCTGCGCCTCGACGTGCAGCGGCGACAGTTCACGATTCAGTTTGGGCAGCGCAGCGAGAGTGCACGCGTCGCGCTTGTCCGTGTCCCAGAATTCCTCCGTCTTGAGGCGGCCGAATTCCGTGGTCAGGACCTTCTCGATCGCCGTCTGAACCCGCTGGCGATACGTGCTCTTGAGTCCGTCCTCGACCAGCTTGTGCGCCTCACCGCGGATCACGCGAAACGGCACGGCCAGGCCAATACGCACGTAGTTGCCGTCGGCCGTGCGCACCTTGAGGTGCTCGGCATCGTACGGTTCGGCGCTCCAACCGTAGGAGATGAGCTGCGTACGCCCGTCGATCGCGTGCCAGGAGTGGTAGACCTTCAATCCGAAGTGCAGGCCGCTCGCGTAATCTTCGTGCACGACGCCCCCGCCGCCGAAATTGACCTGCTTGACTCCGATCGTGCCCGGCGGAACGCGCTGGAAGGCAGCCCACGCGACGAACAAGGCCAGCCCACTGATGGCCGCGGTGAGAGTTCCGATCCGCACGGCGCGCAACGATCCGCGTCCCACGGTACGCGCCGACTGCGACCGCACGGCGCGACTGAGTTGATGCCACAGGCGCACAACGACGAGCGCCGCCACGCGACCTGTCCAAGTCAGGGCGATGACGAGTGCACGACCGGCTTTGGCTAGAAATGACTTCATGTGCCGACCTCAATTCCTCTGGGCGTGCGATTCGCGTTGCACAGGCAGATCTTCGTGCTCGACGCGCTTCGGAACCGGGTCGCGACTGTACGGCAGCATCTCGAAGCGCACGTCGGCGAGCCCGCGCACAAGTGCGGCACGGACAGCGAACTCGCCGTACTTTTCCAGGTTCTCGATCTCGCGTTGCCGATCCTCCATCAATCCGGCGTAACGGGCACGCAAGCCCGAGGCTCGTGCATTGAGTTCGACCAGAGCCGCCTCTCCCGACCGAACCCGATTGGCGTAGTAGATGTCGGCTTCGGTCGTCAGGCGCATGAACTCGCGATCGGCAGCGGCTTCGTTCTTGGACAGGTTGAGTCGCAACGTGCTCAATTCGCGCGCCTTGTCCTCGCGAATCGCCTTGAGACGTCGGTCGCGTTCCGTGGGCAAGAGCGTCAAGTGGGTTTGCAGTCGAGCCACTTCCAGGTCGCCGTGCTTGCGTCGATTGAGCAGGTCTTCAAAGCCCTTGTCGAAAGTCGGCTTGGGCGTCGCGACCTCCAATACCTCGATCCCGTGGGGATTGAGCGCGGTATTCAGGCGTTCCATCACCGACGTCATCGCTGCGCGGACGACATCGGGGCGCAGGATCTCATCCGGATCGAGCCGATTGATCTGATCGCGCAGGTAGGCGCGTGCGTAGACGCGCACGAGATTCTGCTTGAAGCCGTCCTCGGGTCCGGAGTCCTCCAGCACTCGATCGGCCGCGCTTGCGATCAAGGCGTACTGCAGACTGAAGCGATCGAAGTTGAACCGTGATCCGTCCTTGCCGCGCAGTTCGATGAACGGCACGACGTTCGGCGAGACGTACTTGACGCCTTCGAACACAAGCTCGTCCGGGCTCTTGTCCAGCTTGTAGACATCCTGCTTCCAGGGCATGAACAACCGGTAGCCGGGGACGGTCGAGATCGATCGCTCTCCGGAGAGCGCGTCGACGACGACCGCGACCTCGTCGTCTGCGACATCGACGACACCGTTGGTCTTGTGGAAGTGCCGCGCAGCGAAATACAGCACGAGCGGCGTGAGCAATATGGCAATCGTGATGTCGACGGCGAGACGTCCGCGTGGCGAACGACGCGCGCCGACCACTTGCGGATCGGTGACGGGCATGGAGGGGCCTCGAGAAAACGCGCTACGAACCGCACCGTGGAAGGAAGTACCGCGTGCGGGCTTCACAGCCGCGCTGACTCACACTGCAACCCTTCACGCTGGGTCGAGTTTCGCACCCAGGTTCCGAAATCTGCGGATTGCGAATCAGCGGCGATCAGTTGCCGCGCGCCTTGGCCTGGAGTTCGGCCAGCATTTCTTTCGCTCCGCCGAGATCGGGATCGAGTTCGAGTGCACGCTTGCAGGCCGCGATACCAGGCGCGGGATTGGGACCGTAGTTGTAGAAGCGCGCCTTGAAGAGCCAGATCAACGCGTTGTCCGGCTCGAGGTCTGTCGCCGCATCGATGGCGGCGACGGCCTCTTCGAAGCGCGCGTTCAGCGCCAATGCGCTGGCGAGCATCGCGCGCACGAAACCCGATTTGGGGCGCAGTGCGACTGCGACCCGGATGTGGTGGAGCAGATTCGCGGCCGCTTCCTGTTGCTGCTTGGGATCTGCGTCCGCTCGTGTGACGCGCATGAATCCGAGTGCGCCTGCGAGGTAGTGGAGTCGAAACGAACTGGGATCGTTGACGAGCCCGTGCTCGAGAATCCGCTGTGCATCGCCCAATCGACTTGGAATCGTGACGAGCGCGCCCGCGAGTTCGTCGATCTGCTCGATGGATCGGGTCGCGAGCACCTCATCGGTGATCAACGGGTCGAAGGTGTCGACGGCATCCTGCCGCCAGCGCGTCTTGGCCTCGTCCAATTCAGGCCAATTCGCACCCGGCACGTCGGCGAGCAGCGCGATCACCCTCCCCTTCAAGTCCTCCGTCCTGGTGTCCGGCTTGCGCGCCAGCGCCCAGCCCAGGTTGCGCAGGGACTCGACGACGACCGACCATAGCTTGTGATCACGCACGCTCAATTCGTCGATGTAGGCGCGCAGGACGGCCAGGTCCGCGCCTTGTTCCACGTCGATCCCAGCCGCGCGCAAGGCCGTGGTGTAGCGCGGCACCAGCGCCTCCGTCGTGCTCTCGGAATCGAATCCGAACACCAGTGTGCCGAACTGCATGTTGATGAGGTCGAGCTCTTCACCCAGACGCGCTTCGCGTTCCGCGCGCTCCAGCAAGCTGCGCGCTTCGTCGGCGCGTTCACGCTCGCGTTCAGCGATCGACCGCAGCGCAGCTTCGCTGCGCGCACGCCCAGACTCCACCAGCCCGTAGGCCAAGAGGCCGCCGGCTGCGATCAGCAGCAGCGCAGCCGCCAGCAAGCTCGCGGCCAACGCCGGTTTGCGACGGATCCACAAGCCGGCGCGCTCGATGCGCCCGACCGGCCGCGCGCGAATCGGCTCGTTGGCATTCCAACGACGCAGATCTTCCGCCATGTCGAGTGCCGTCTGGTAGCGGCGATCGCGCTCTTTGGCGGTCGCTGTCGCCAGGATCGTCGCCAGGTCCCGATCGACGGCACGATTGACGCGCCTGGGATCCGGCGCGTCCTGAGACAGGATCGCCTGAAACAGTCCTTCTCGCGTCACCGAAGAAAACGGATGCGCGAGCGTGACGGCTTCATACAGCGCGATACCCAACGACCACACGTCCGTGCGGCGATCCGATCGATAGCGACCCGTCATTTGCTCAGGGCTCATGTACGCCGGCGTGCCCGAGGTTTCACCCGAGATGCTGAGCGCGTTGGCCGTGCCGTCATCTTCGCGCGCAAGGCCGAAGTCGAGGATGACGGGCGCGCCCTCAGGTGTGATCATCAAGTTCGCGGGCTTGATGTCGCGGTGGACGATCCCGGCCTCGTGCGCCGCGTGCAATGCGCGTGCGAGTTGCTCGAACTGCTCGACGAGCCTGCGCAGTCCGTCGCGGTCCGGAGGCCCAAGTCGGCGCTCACGCTGCACTTCCAGGCGGTGCGCGAGAGTTTCGCCGGGGACATGCAACATCGCGATGTAAGGCGTGCCGCCGGCCAGGTCGGCGTCGAACACGGGACAGATGCAGGGGTGCGCGAGTCGCGACGCGACTTCGGCTTCCCGCCGGAAGCGCTGCAACGCGACCTTGGCGCCTGGGCCTAGATGCGTCATGACTTTCAGCGCGACCTGACGTGCGATGCGCGTGTCGTCAGCGAGCCAGACGATCGCCTGTCCTCCACGGCCGAGTTCACGTACCAGCCGATACGGACCGACGTGCTCCGCCTGATTCTCTTCGGAAGCGTCCAGGGACATGCTGCGAGGGTACGAAAGGTCCGCGCGGACTGCAGGACGCGTTCGCTTCTACTACGAATTCCTGATGTATCCTGACGCTCCACCCAGGGGGATTCACTCTCGATTCCGGCCGTCTTGGGGCATCCGGCTGAGCAAGCGTCGTCGGTGAACGCAGGTCCCCCGCGAACTGAACACGGATCTCCGCTACATTCGCACACCCAGATGGTCCGTGATCCCAAGAGTCGCGCGCTGTTGTTGTTCGTTGTCGCCTTGGTGGCAGGCGTCGTTGCGCTGCGTTGGTGGGAAGGTTCTCGCACCAAGGTCTCGATTCCCGTCGTGGATACTGGTGACGGGGCAGGCGCAGGCGACCTCACTGGCCTCGATGCCCAACGCGCCGTCGCGACGAGCGATCCGGAAGACGGCTCGAGTAGCGGACTCGACTTCGACACGAGTACGCAGTCCGCCTTGCTCGCGAGCCTGGCCGGCAACGGATTGTGGCTGCGGCTGATAGACGCGGAGGATCACCCGAAGCCGTATGTCGAGTTGACTGTCGCCGAGGAGCTCTGGCTCACGCTGGGTGAGTCGCACCCCGAGAAGTACATCGAAGAACGGCTCGTCACGAATTCCGACGGACGCGTGCGTTTGTCAGCCAGGCAACCGTCGGAAATCGAGCACGTCGAATTGTCCATGCCGAACGGTAGACGCGTCAGCGTTCGGAGTCCGTTCGAGTTCGCCGTGGATCAGAAGTCCGAGGTCGTCTTGCGTTATCCCGAACGGGTTACGATTCGCGGGCGAGTCCTGGACCTCGCTGGGCAGCCGATCCGCATGCGTGCTCGCGTGCTGCTCGACAGCCGCAGCGTCGCTGCCGACGAGCGCGGCGTGCGCACGTTCGTTCCGGAGGACGAGACCTTCGACACCGACTCCGAAGCGAGATTCCGCTTCGACACGATCAGCGGATGGTTCTCGTTGTCCGCCTCCGCGGCAGAAGTACCCATCGCCGATTCCGCCCGTGTGGGCATCAACCCGCCGACGCGCAGCGCGGAAGTCGATCTGTTCGTCGCGACTCGGGAACGCACGGTGCGCGTGCGCGTCGTGAGCGCGGTCGCGTTTCGACCTGAAGACGCCTGGGTGGGCGGACTTTGTGACCTGCCTTGGCCTTCCGGTCCGGCGCAGATGGGAGTTTCCGTCGAGCGCGTGCGCGACACACAGGTCATGCACGCCCGCAGAGTGGGCGACACTTGGGAACTGGGTCTGCCACGCGTGGGACAGTGGACGGTACGCGCAGGTTGCAAGGGCTTCGAGACGACGCTGCAACCGCTCACGGACGGAGTCAGCGAGCTCACTCTCGAGTTGCGTCCGCGCGACCTGCCGCCCGCGCATGCGCTGGCCGGCCGAGTCGTCGATGAACGCGGTGAGCCGCTCGCGGCAAACATCAAATTGCTCCGCACGAACGACATGGGGCATTTCGAGTTCACGTCGACCAACGCACGCGGCGAATTCCGCCTGACATCGAACGAGTTCTGGGCCAATCACGAACACGCCTACGTATTCGCCGAGGCGACCGGTTACGGCAGCGCCGGAATAGGCCCCATCGCCATAGGAAGGGAACGCGATGACCTGGAGATCGTGTTGTCACCGGGTCTGACGATTGCCGGGCGAGTGAACGGGCTGACGCCCAACGCCGAAGCGCGACTCGTGGTCAGTTCTCCGACTTCGCGCTTCGCCCGCCCGGAGATTCCACCTGCCGGGCGCTGGCTCCCGGGATCGTTGCCCGGCGAGCCGCACGAAACCTACGACAACGGCGCATTCAGGCTGCGCAACTTGACGGCCGGGGAGTACGAATTGTGGATTGATCCCAGCGACGGAGTCACGACTCCGGCACGCGCGCTCGTGCGCGCCGGTGACGAAACAGTCCGCATCGAACTTGGAAGCGGCTTGCAAGGCGGCCTGGAGTTGCTGTGCCGCGTCGTCGACGACACCACCAGTGCGCCGATCTCGGGCGCTCAAGTCGAATTGCGCGGATCCGATTTCGGTTTGGCCAGGCGCGGTGGACGTGGCCGCACGAGTGCCAACGGCCTGTGCACACTGCGCGGCCACACCGCCGGACGCTGGTCGGTTCACGTGAGCGCTGCAGGCTATGCTTTCCTCCCCGATCGTTTCACCGACTTCGATGAGGGTCAACGGTTCGTCGAAGTGCGTTTGAAGCCGGCCCGCACATTGACCGTCGCTCTCACGGACGAGGCCGGGACGCCGCGTTCGGAAGTCGAAGTCTGTGCCACGACGCTCGCCGGCGAACTCCTCGATCTTCAGGATCGATATGGACACTACGACGGCTGTTACGCGCGCAGCGATGCCTCGGGCAAGGCTGTGCTCACGGGGCTCCCCGAGGGTCGCGTTCGCATCGTCATCGGGTGGAAGAATGCACAGCGTAGCGCGCTCTCCGACGACGAAGAGACTTTCCTTGCTTCGAATCCGTTGGGCTTCGCCGTGATCGAGCACGACATCGTGCGCGAGGGTCGCAACTTCACCAGGCACATCTTGCGCTGAACCTGCGACGCGCATGCCGCGCTCCACCCTGAGCACTCACTCGCGAATCGCGTGCGCGGTATTGCGACACCTCAGCGCCCTGGCACTTTGTGGCCTGGTTCACGCCGGCGACACGGAGAGACCCAGTGCCCGAGTTGTGAGATTCGCGATCCCCCCGGTCGTCGACGGCCGATTGGAGGATCCGTGTTGGATCACATGCGAGCCCATCGGTCCGCTCGTGCAGATGGAGCCGCTGATCGGCGTTCCCGCGACCGAGCGCACCGACGTGCGTCTAGGTTACGACGAAGATCACTTTTACATAGGCGTGCGCTGTTTCGATTCGTCGCCGTCCGAGATCGTGGCGACGCAGATGACGCGCGATGCCGAGTTGAATCCGGATGATCGCATCGAAATCGTGATCGATACGTTTCATGATCGTCGCAACGCATTCTTCTTTCAGATGAGTCCGGCCGGATCGAAGGGTGATGCGCTGATCGCGCGCAACGGAGGCAGCTTCAACAAGCCTTGGGACGGGATCTGGGAGGGCAAGGCGACGATCGACGACCTGGGCTGGTCGATGGAGATCGCGCTGCCTCTGAAGACCTTGAGTTTCGATCCGAGCAACGACACCTGGGGCTTCAACATCAACCGCGTCATCAAGCGCAAGCTCGAGAACAGTCGCTGGTCCGGGCTGTCGCGCGACGCGAGCTTCTTTCACATTCACGCGGCCGGGGATGTGAGCGGGCTCGTCGGGCTGCAACAAGGCATCGGACTCGACGTCGTGCCGTTCGTCAGCGCCAACTGGTCCTCTGACCGCACCTCCGACGATTCGACCTTGCTCGGCAGCGTGGGCTTCGATGCCTTCTATCGCATCACACCCGGGTTCCAGGCCGGCTTCACCGTCAATACGGACTTCGCGGAAACGGAAGTCGATGATCGCCGGATCAATCTGACACGCTTCCCGCTGTTCTTCCCGGAGAAGCGCGCGTTTTTCCTGCAGGACGCCGGCATTTTCGAATTCTCCGACCTGGGCTCTTCACTCGTGCCGTTCTTCAGTCGCCGTATCGGCCTCGACAAGTCCGGCGACGAAGTCCCCATCCTGGTCGGCGCCAAGCTCACGGGCCGCGTCGACGACTGGAGCATCGGCCTCCTCGACGTGGAAACGAAACGCACGAGTTCGCTCCCTGCGCGCAATCTCTCCGTGGCGCGCATCTCGCGCAACATCGGCGAAGAATGGACGGTCGGCGGAGTCTTCACGAACGGCGATCCGAGTTCGGACCGCACCGCACAGCTGTACGGCGTGGACGCGGGCTATCGGACCGATTCAGCATTCGGTGACAAGAACGTGAACGTCAATGTGTGGGGTTTGAAGACCAGCAACGAAGAACAACATGGTGACGACGCGGCCTTCGGCACTTCGGTTTCCTTTCCCAACGACCTGTGGAGCGCGTCGGCCTCAGCACGTGAGGTCCAGGAGAACTTCGACCCCAAGCTCGGATTCGTGCCCCGGCGCGGCGTACGTCAGTACTCGGCGAACGTAGGCGTCGAGCCGCGCATCGACAGTTCGATTCGTCGCCTCGAATTCGAGTTGAGCGCAGATGCAGTCACGGGCGTCGATGATCGGTTGCAGACGCTCGAGGCCGACGCACAGGTCCTGGGCGTCGTGTGGGACAGCGGCGATGAACTCAAGTTGCAAGTGAAGCCGACCGTGGAGCGCTTGGACGACCCCTTCGAGATCGAGGACGGCGTGACGATCCCCGTCGACGACTACACGTTCATGCGCTATCGCGCAGAGTTCGAATCTGCACTGAAGCGGCCGCTGTCCGCCGACCTGGTGTTCGAAACCGGCGAATTCTTCGACGGCCGACGTGACGACTACGAAATCGAACTCGCGTGGCGTCCAAGCGCCCACTTGAGCCTCTCGACGGCTTATGAACGCAGCGACGTGGATCTGCCGGAAGGCCGTTTCACGACCCATGTCGGGCGTGTGCGGTGCGACATCTCCTTCTCGCCCGACGTTTCTTGGTCCAATTTCGTTCAATTCGACAACGAGTCCGATTCGCTGGGACTGAATAGTCGCCTGCGCTGGATCCTGAAGCCCGGCCGCGACTTCTTCGTCGTGTTCAACGAGACACTGCGGCGCTCCGGTGGTTCGCTGGCCCCCACCGAACAGGAGTTCGCGTTCAAGCTCGGCTACACGCTGCGCTTCTGATTTCGTGGCGCGCAAGCATTGGTAGGATACGACTCATGGTCACTCGCGATCCCCGCATCGACGCCTACATCAAGAAGTCCCCTGAGTTCTCCCGTCCGATCATGACGCACCTGCGTGCGCTCGTGCACGCGGCCTGTCCCTCCGTGATCGAGACGATCAAGTGGGGTGCTCCCTCGTTCGAGTACAAGGGCATGCTCTGCGGCATGGCGGCGTTCAAGGCGCACTGTTCCTTCGGATTCTGGAAGCACGAGCAAGTCGTCGAAGACCGGCCTGGCAAGGCACGCGAAGCGATGGGCAGCTTCGGTCGTCTGACGCAGTTGTCCGACCTGCCTTCCAAAGCGGTGTTGTCTCGCTACGTGAAGAAGGCCATGAAACTGAACGACGACGGCGTCAAGGCCGTGCGCACCAAGACCAGACCGAAGAAGCCTGTGCCGATGCACCCGACTTTCAAGGCTGCGCTCGCCGGCAATTCCAAGGCTCGCAAGGTCTTCGACGCGTTCAGCCCCAGCGCGCAGCGCGAGTACCTGGAGTGGATTGCCGACGCCAAGACCGAGGCGACGCGCGAACGCCGGCTGGATCAAGCCATCGAGTGGATCAGCGAAGGCAAGCAGCGCAATTGGAAGTACACGAACTGCTGATCGAGCCCCTGAAGAGCACGCAGCAGATTCAGGACTGCGCTTCGACGTCTTCCGCCCGACTGGCGAAGCGCTTGTAACCCCAGAGGCAAATGCCGGCCGCGACCAAGATGCTCACGGCCCACTGCAACACCTGCCTGGAGGCGGCCTTGTCCATGACCGGCGCCTCCGCGATCACCGGCTGTACGGCTTCGACAACGGGCCGCGGAGCAGAGGGAGCAGAAGCAGCCGACGCGATCGCCAGCGGCGCTCCGAAACGCGCGCCTGTCTCGTACATCTGCAGCTTGCGCTGGTAGGCGTCGTCGAGGTTCACGGACGCAGGCTTGAAGTCGCTGTTCATCAGCGCCGGCGTACGCGAGCGGATGTCGTTGTCACCTTGTTCGACGCCGACGATCGTCAGCGGTGAACCCGGGTGCATGGTCGCCCGATCGCGCTCTCGCAGCCTCGCCCGAGCTTCGTTCAGTTCTGTCTTCGACAGACTCCCGTCCTGAGCGTCAGGACCTGTCGTGGCGTCCTGCGACCGCCCCGGCGACGCCGTGAGCAGTGCCATCGTCGCAGTCAAGGCGAGCGTGGAGATCCGCGCGCCGAATTGGGGACGTAAACGATTCACGGCGAAGCAGCTCCGGCGTAAACAGCGTGCCCGGCCTCGCTCGAGAGCCGATTCGGATCCCGGTCGAGCGTAGTCCAACGCAGAGTCTCCGGAGGCCTGATCAGGCGCGGCAACAAGTTGGCTGCAGGGCTCGAGCTGCTGCCCAGAAGCCTGCTGTCGTGATTGATCGTGATCGACGGCGTGCCGTAGATGATGTCTTCATTGCGACTCACGACGGCGCCGTTGATGCTGGCCGCCGTCGAGCCGAGCACGACGTAGCAGAACGAGTGATTCGTGTAGAACGTCGCGTCCAGACGGCTCGCGTAGAGCGTCGCGATCTTGTTGTAGGCGGAGTAACCGGCTGCCGGCATGTTTCCCGCCCAGTTGGCCGTATTCAGCGGGATGTTCATGACGACGTCGGAGAGCGTGGTGCTCGGGTCGTACACGCCGTCCCCGTCGATGTCCTCGCCCGTTCCGTTGATCGTGTCGCCGATGGATTTGCCGGGCGGGATGAGTCCGAGCGCGGCGTCGGCGGCGGTGTAGCGTTCGATCGTGAACACACCGTCGCCTTCGAGCACGTCGTCATCCGCCGTACCCAGGATTCCGTCGCGACCGGCGCGTGTGTTCGGGATTCCGTCCTCGCCCGCGTCTTCGGACGACATGTTCAGCGGATCGCCCATCCACCAACCTGTGTAGTACTGCCACGTCGAGTGCGACGTGTCGCCCACGACGACGTTCTCGCGCGCGAACAGGCCCAAGAAGTCCTTGTTCCAGTTAGTCGACAACCATGCTTCGGTCGCGGCCTGTGTGTTGCTCACCGGCCGCGGTGTGATCGGCGCGTTCTTGTAGCTGACCGAGTTGGGAATATAGACGTTGCCGCCGGAGTAGATCGCTCCCTTGCCGGTGACAACGCCGCTGATCATGACGTTGCCGCGCACGACCACCGGGCCGTTGAGCACGATCGGCTTCGCTGCCGTGCCGATGAGGAAGAGGTTCTGCTTCTCCCCCACGCCGTCGCCCTGGATGCCGTCGCACACCGTCACGCCGTCGATCGTGATGTTGCTGCCGAGCGCAATGGCGCTGTCTTCGTACTGCTTGAGGTCCGCCAGGTTCGGCATCTCGACTTGACCGTCGAAGTCGTGCTGATTCCGCGACTGCCCGCCGTTGCCTTGAACGTTCTGGGCACCGACGATGTCCCAGCCTGAGAAAATGCCGCCGTCGTTGCCGTCCTTGAGGCCGTCCAGGTTGTCGTCGTGGTACCCGGCTAGAGCCGCAGTTACGCCGTTCCACGAAACCGAGTCGTACATGGGTTGGCCGGTGACCGTCGGCGAGTAGCCGGCTGCGTCGAACTGGCCGTTGCTGCGCGCATTGCCCTTGCAGATGATCGTGTTGCCGTAGAACCAGCCCCAGTTGTTGATGAAGTACGCGTAGTTGAAGACTTCGCTGGGCGCGAGGCTGTAGCGCACGGTGCTGCGGACAGCGTGCCACGATTCGACCTGGCGCCCGGGCGGAAGCGCCGAGGGAACGTCCGGATAGTAGCCGGACGCGTCGATCGCGATCGTGATGCTCGTCGCGGTCTGCTCGAGCGCGGTCAGGCTGATCGTGTAGGCACCCGTGCGCGATGCGCCGTCCATGACGGGTTCGCCGATGATCGGCGTCGTGACGTTACCGCCGGCGAAGAGCGACTTCAGTCCGCTGAGCGGGTCGTGCACCTTGGTGTTCTTCACGGCGAGCGAGAGGAAGTTCATTCCCCGCTCGACCCCTGCCTGCGCGAGGTACTTGGTCTTCACGTCGTTCATGCTGCGACGCGACTCCTTGACCTCAACCGCCGACATCGAGCTGGCCGCGAAGATCAAGCCCATCAGGCTGACCATGATCACGACCGTGCTCAGCAAGGCGCTGCCTCGGCGCGAGTCGCCGTCTGCGTGAAGTCTTTGGGCGAGCCCGTGGCTCCGACCGTTTTCAGTTGCGAGTTTGAACATGGAATTCTGCCCTCATCCCCGGCGTACCCGCCGAATGCCCCTCAGAAGAGACCGTGACGACCCACATCGCCCCCGTTTGAACCACGTTGAATCCTGGGTGTGCGCCCGTGCCGTTGTTGAGCCTGTGAGCGATCACCTGCTCGTCGCGGACGACCGATCCGGCGTCCAGGATCTGGCGCACGAGTTGCCGATCGAGTGCACCGTCCGGACCGACGGCATTGACCACCGTGTAGCGCAGCGACCAATCCACATTGTTCTGTGAGGCGTAGTCGGCGCCCAGCTTGCGGTCGAAGACCCCCCACAGCAGATTCCCGCCGGATTCGACCGGCATCCTGAACGTGAGACTGGAGTTGCCGTCGGCCAGCGTAGTCACAGTGATCTGGCTGTTCGTGCTCGTGCGCAGTTCGTCGGTCAGGAGTGAACTGGATTCGCGCAACGAGCGGCCTTCCGCGGCAACGCGATAGACGGTGCGCTGCGAATCGTTAGCCGTTCCGACAACGACTGCGATCGAGTAGCCGAGAACCGCGAAGATCGACAACGAGATCATCGACTCGAGCAAAGTGAAGCCCGCGCGCCGAGTTGTGGAGGGTGTCCTCATTGATCGGACCTGATGGTGGCCAGGCGGCCGAGTTCACGGTTGGTGCGCAAATCGGTGAGCACGGCATCGACGCGCCGCATTCCGACCGCGGTCTGGAACGTGGCCACATCCACGGCGAAATCCGAAGCGGCTGCGGTCGCTTGATCGAAGATGCGATTGCCGTTGAACGTGAGCAGGTTGTCGTACGGCTGGGCGGAGAGATCCTCCATCACCGTCTCGAGGAACACCGTCGCGCGCGTCGTGCGCCGGGCGCTGTTGACGGCCCCGATGCTCGACCCGAACGCACTCACCGAGGCGAGCATGATCGTCATGATCACGGACATCGCGATGGTGATCTCGAGCAGCGACAAGCCCGCTTTGCCGTTTGACCGGTGCGATCGACGACCCAATTGACGCATGGGTAGCCCCCACCTTTTGGTTCCTGCCTGCATTGCCTTGCCAACCTGCCCGTTGGCTTTGGAAAGGATCGGCGTGCCTCAGATCAGGTCTTGATCTTTTTGGGAATTCCTAGGCAATGGCCGTGCAGTCGGCCCTTTCAGACGACCTCTTTAGGAAGCGCGTGCAGGGACTCCCATTGCGACTTCGAGAATCATTTTCCGCTTCTGGGCTCCGCCGCAGCAGCGACAAGCAAGCTTTGCGAGATCAGCCCGCCGTCGAGTCACCTAGCCGAGGGCACAGCGAGCGCAGTATCGATCAGCTTGATCACGCGCTCGTAGTCGAGATTGTCGAGCTTCAGATCTTTCATCGGGACCACGGTGCCGTCGACCTTCTTGTAGGTGCTCGCCGAATCGGGCTTGGCGTGCGCATCGCGCACGTGCCCCCACTGCGCGAGCACCTCCATTTTCAGACTGGCCCCTTTGTGCTGGTGATGCACGTCCGCCCCGCGCTCCAAGAGCAGTTTCACCACTTGCGGGTGTCCATTGATGGCGGCGAGGAAAAGCGCGGGCCGATCGCCGATCTGGAAGACGTCGTCGGGCATGACGCCGTTGTCCAATTCCTGGCCCACCGTAAAGGCATCGCCGGCCTCGGCGGCGATCAAGAAGGCACGGCGATCACCTTTCGGGGTACGACCGCAAGCGAGCGTGCACAAGCAGAGCAGCAGGCAAATCAGTCGGATCATGATGCTGAAAACGATACTTCAGCGGACTCCCCTGTCAATTTTTGAGCCCCGATCCCCCACGCGCCGGCCGATCGGACTCCAGCGCCCGCCCCCAGCGACCGTCCGCCTCCACCCGCGACGGCTCACCGCTCGTCATCCGCCGCACGCTCGCAAGCAAATTCAGCGGCGCGAAACCCGCCCCGTTTCGGACCGGATTTCGCGCCGCGCGTGCGCAACTCAGCGTTGCGTTCAGACTGCGGTGTAGGTCATCCCGCGGCGGTTGCCCTTGGTCTTGATCTTCTTCGCCGCGATGAGCTTCTGCATCGGGAGGCGCATCGTGCCGACGTCGGTCTTGAGCGCCGCCGCAATCTGCTCGCCGCGCTGTCCGGGATTGGACTGGACGTGAGCGAGCAGGCTCTCGCTCATCTTGATCAAGTAGTCGGGCGAACGGCGACCGCCGGGGCCGCGCTTGACGGACTGCTTGAATCCGGTCTTCGCGGCACCCTTGGGGCGTCCAGGTCCGCGCTTCGGCGTACCGACGGAGAGCTGCTCGCCGAGCGTGGCGAGAACCTGCTGCAGAGTCGACTCGCGCACGATGAGTTCGAGCTCATTCGTGAAGTTCGTGATGAGGGTCTGAATTTCGGCGTTGACGTTCGGCTGCCTGGCCATGTTTGTTCCTGTCAGAATGCGGGATCGAGCGGAATGCAGCGCGGCGGATTTCGATCCGAGGTTCATCGCCGCGCGAATGGGGATGAAAGTGGCCACTCTTCTAACCAGTTCAGCGCCGAACCTCAATCGCGCAGCGTGAGACCGCGACTCATCCGCATTCGACTTGTGCGCTCAACGACGCGCCTGACAGAAACACGAAGAAGTCAACTTCACGTCGGAATTCGCCCAGGCCTCATTGAAGGCTGCGCGTACTTCGTCCGCTCGCTCCATTTCACCGCGGGCCTCGTAGCACAACAGCAACCCTTGCAGCGACCAGCCGTTGTTGGGGAAACGACGCAGGTCTTCGCGATAGGCCTGCTCGGCTTCCTCGTACTTGCCGGCCGCGACGAGGAGTGCCCCCAGGGTGTGGCGCACCGGCATGATCCAATCCGGCGGCTCGTCGTACAGAAGCGTGTCCTCGACCGCGACCGCAGCGCGCAAGTGCTCGATCCCCTCGGCCTGACGTCCTTCTCCGAACGCGAGTTCGCCGCGCAGGACCAGCTGCGGAATGCGCAGCACGGTGCGTGCGGGGTTGTTGCCGATCGGACGCTCGTCCATCACGCCGCAGAGTTCCTCGAGCAGCGCGAGTTCGCGCCGCGCCTCGTCGAACCGGCCTAGCGCAGTGAACGCGACGCCGCGCGCGTAATGACGCACGGAATTCGACACGCCGAACAGATCCGGGAACGGCGGCTCGCGCAGGATCTCCTCCCACATCCCGAAACGCACTTGGACTTCCAATACGATCGGGAGGAACCCGTCGATGAACGGCCCCAGGCTCTCCAGGAACTCAGGCGTGAAGCCGTCGACCAGCGCATGCCCCGCCGACAGCGCGCGCTCTCGCCGACCTTCCATCATCGCCGAGAACGAGAGGAAGTGAACGTTGTGCGCCATGTAAACGCGATAGAAGCCGGCGCGCCCGGTCCGGTCCGCGTGCCGCTTGTCGACCGCGATCGCGAGTTCGTTCGCGTGTGAGGCGGCTGCATAGCGACCCATGCGCGCGTCGATGTGCGCGGGCATGTGCACCAGATGGCTGGCATCGGGCACGAGCGCGCGCAGACGATCCGCCGCCGCATCGGCGCGCCCTGGTGTGTTCGACGCTTCCAGTGCGTGCACGTACAAGTGATTCGCCAGCGGATGCGCGGCGTCGAGCGCGAGTACCGTGTCGAGCAGCGCGACGATCTCGGGCGTCCACGGCCTGGCCTCGCCGTCCGTCGTCCACAGATCCCACGGATGCAGATCCATGAGCGCCTCGGCCGTCAACGCGCCGACATCGGCGTCCGTGGAAAAGCGTCGCCACGTCGCACGCATCGCATCGGCGTAGGCGGCGTCCAGCGGCGCGCGGTCATCCGGTGGCGGCGACGCGTAGCGCTCCGAAAGCGCAGCGATCAAGGCTTGTTCGACGGGCGACGAACGCGGCGCGTGGAGGCGCGCGTTCTGCAGCGCATCCCACGCCGCAGCGGAAGCCTCCGGCGTCATCGCATTGAAATTGATGTGCGGCCCGTGCGCCAACGCGATCCCCCACCACGCCATCGCGCAGTTCGGATCGAGTTCCGTGGCGGCCTTGAACGAGCGGATGGCCTCGTCGTGATTGAAGGCGTACGCCAGCACGAGGCCCTGGTCGAAGAAGGCTTGAGCCTGCGCCGAACTCGTCGTCACCACACGTTTGTGGGACCCCAGATGTTCGTAGAGATAGCGTGCCTGATTCCCATCACCTGCTGCGTGCGGAGCGGAGCAGCTCGCGCAAAACGCGAGGGCCAATGCGAGTGCGGACGACTTGAGTAGCGACATGAGCGGGATCCTCTTGTGCTCTTGCGGATTGCGTGCAGATCAGAATAGCCAACGGACGCCGACGGTCACGCTCCAGTCGACGACGCCCTCAATATCGTGCCCGAACAGGCCGACCGCAGGCTTCAACCAGATCGCAAACCCCGAGTTCGTCTGCTTCCCGATCTCGAAGTCGAGGTTCAAGCCGGTCTGATCGCCGCGTTTCCAATCGATGAAGAATTCAGCCCCGCTCTGCGTCCAGGCTGTCTGCGACCACTCGGTCATCAAGTGCAGATCGATCTTCGTGAGCGCCACACCGTCCCGGTCGCGATCTCTGTCGTAGGAGACGAAGTGTTCAATCGTCTCGAACAGGCGCGAGCGAATTCCGGGCAATGCCGCTGAGGCCGAAGCTTGAAGCACGACTTGATCCGCGCCTTGACCGAGCACGCGGTCGTTCGCCGTGTTCAACACGACGCCGCCGGCGAAGAACATCGAGAAGCTGGGGTCGTCGAAGGCGCGCCAACCCAGTTGAACGCGCGCATCGCCGCCGCCGGTCTCGGCCGAACCGTCGCTCGGATCCAGGCGTGCGAACGGCATTTCGGCGCGCAGCGCAAGGACGTCGACGATGCCCAGATCGAAACGCGTCTTCAGCGCCGTGCGCATGGCATCACGGCGCAACTCCGACTGGTCGAACGTGACCTCGACGCGCGTCAAGGTCTCGGTCGGGTCCGTGCCGAAGGTCGTGCTCGCAAGCGCCGCGGCGGTGACTACGCTGGAGAGGAGCAGCATCGCGCTCTAGTCGTCAGCAGACGCGCCGTTCGAACGGCACGAGGAACTCGATGATGTTGGCCTTGTCGCGCGCGATGATCCCGCCCGCCGATTCAGATCTGACGTGGACGGTCGCCGAAGGGATGTCGGTCGGTCCTTCGCAGCGGATCGTGATCGTCGCGTCGCCCGACAAGAACCGTTTGGTGCGCTTGCACACCAGTACGAATTGCTTGTCGTCTGCGCTCGTGATGCTCCACCCGGGCAGATCCGCGACTTGACTCTTGGCCTCTTCCCAGACGGCATCGACACGCATCGCCACGCGCAGCGGCCTCAAGTGCTGCTGCGAGTGGTTGTCGCTCGTTTCGAAGAACGCGCGCATGTGTCTCGGTCGAAGGTCGACCGAGTCGCGATCACTTCGCGGCCTTGCCGGCCTTCGCGATCTTCTTCGCGAGGCGGCTCTTGAGACGCGCCGCCGCGTTCTTGTGCAGGACGCCGTTCTTCGCGGCCTTGTCGACCTTCTTCATCGCGAGCGGCAGGAGCGCCTTGGCGGCATCCGGCGTCTCGGCGCTGCGCACGCGCTTGACGGCGGACTTGAGCGCGGTGCGTTGCACCTTGTTCTTCTCGCGGGCCTTGATGTTTTGGCGGTTGCGCTTCGCGGACTGCTTGCTGTGAGCCATCGTGGGATTCAGTTCTGATCGTTCGGTTCGAAAGGTAGCGGTCGGTACGGAATGTCGATTGACGAAAGTTACTTGTAGCGTTCCATCTTCTCTGCGACGTCGCGGTAGCCGATGTCGACTTCGAAGATGCGTGCGAAATAGCCGCGTGCGTCGGCGCTCTGGCCCGCGCTTTCCGCGATGAGGCCGAGATTGTACAGGATCTCCTTGGCGCGATCGTCGACTTGAGGCGTGCCTTCGAGGCACTTCGAGTACTCCTTGCGCGCCAGATCGGCGTAACCCTTGCCCTGGAAGCACTGGGCCAGCCCGAACTGCGCGTCGCGCTTCGTGCGCGGATCGCTCATCGCCTTCTGGAGCTCGGCCATCGCGCCCTCGAAGTCGGCGATCTTCATCAGGCGCCGGCCGAGTTGCAGTCGCAGGTTCGAATCCGATGGCCGCAGGTCCACGCGACGGCGGTAGTCGTCGGCCTCGAAGGCCCACAACTCACGCTCGAGCGCCCCGGCCTGAGCGTCGTCTTGAGACTTGCCGGCCTGCGCGATGGCCTTCTTCATCACCTTGACGCGCAAGTCGCCGGCCTTGCACAGAAGTTCGAACGAATCCTTCTTGTAGGACAAAGCGCGCTCGATCCACTCCAGCGCGGTGTCGTAGTCCTTCAAGCGCTCGTGCGTCTCGCCGAGCTCGATCATCGTCTCGGGCGTCGGCTCGTCGGCGTAGCGCGCCTCGAGCTGCACCAGGTCTTCGCGCAGTTCCTCGGTGGATCGGTGCAGGCGCTGGGAGCGTTCGAGTTCGCGCGCGACGTCCTTGTCCTTGATCTGCTCGCGGCTGTGTTGGACGTTCGGCGAGTTGGAGCCCGACAGCGCCCGTTCCGCCGCCAGATCCTTGCGCGCCTTGAGCGCCTCTTGATCGCGCGGATCGGCGGAGAGCGCGCGCTCGTAGTACTGCAGCGCCTTCTCGTGATCCCCCAGGCGGTACGTCATCGCGCCCGCGCGTTTCAGTCCCTCGGGATTCTTGGGCGCGATCTCGGCCAGGAACTCGTACACCGCCTGCGCCGAAGCAAAGTGTCCGGCGTCTTCGAGCGCCATCCCGAGGAGCAGGTTGCCGTCCTCGTCGAGCGGGTTCGACGCCAGGTAACTCTCGAGTTGCTTCGCCGCCGCGTCGTTCTTGCCGGCCTTCTTCAAGGTCTTCGCCAGGGCGAGCGGGGCGGCGCCGCCGAGGGCGCGCAGGAACTTCGAGCCGCCGCCCTTCGCTTCGAGGCGCTTCTTCAGCGCCTGTCGCAAGCCGGCGCGCGCCTCGCCGAGATCGGGCGAGATCTCGAGCAGTTGCTGGTACAGCTCGACCGCGAAGTCGTAGTTGCGCCGACGCTGGGCCTCGTCGGCCTTTTGAAGTTGCTTGGTGAAGTCCACGGTCTTGGGACCGTTCAGAGCATCCCGGGTCGGGAGCGAGGCACGGCGCGCATTGGGGCGAAAATCCTAGTGGAACGGGAGAGATCGGTCAACGCGAGCTATCTTCATGGCAATCATGGCTGCGGAACTCCACTTCGACCTGACCCTCTACCCCGAGCCGATCCTCAGGAAACAAGCGGATCCGGTCACGGCGTTCGACGCCGATTTGAAGGCCACGATCGCCGCGATGTTCGAGCGCATGGTCGCGAGCAAGGGCGTCGGCCTCGCCGCGCCTCAGGTCGGTCTCAAGCTGCGGATCCTGGTCCTGAACCCGACGGGCGAGAAGGCCGACGACCTGGTCCTCGTCAATCCGACCATCACCGCGCGCGGCGGTCCGGACACCATGTTCGACGAGGGATGTCTGTCCTTCCCCGGCATCTATGCCGAGATCAAGCGCCCCGATCGCTGCACCGTCACGGCGTTCGACGGCGACGGGAACAAGATCGAGCGCGAATTCGACGGCTTCGTGAGCCGCATCATCCAACACGAGTACGACCACCTCGAAGGCGTGCTGCTCGTTGACCGGATGTCTCCGGCCGACAAGTTGAAGAATCGCGCCGCGCTCGACGAACTGGTCGGCGCGTACTTGAGCAAACAAAAGAAGCAGTCAGCCGCGCAGCGCTGACACGAACCGCGTGATCCTCACGACGGACCGCACTGCACCCCTACCGCGCGCGCCGAACGGCTCCGTCGTGAGCATCGGCGTGTTCGACGGCGTGCACCTCGGGCACCAGGAAATCCTGGCCCGCAATTGCAAGCGTGCGCGCGCGTTGAAGGCGCGAGCCACGGTCGTCACGTTTCAGGACCACCCCAAACGTCTCCTGCTCGGTCGCGCGCCGCGCACGTTGACGAGCCTGGAGCACCGCCTCGAGTTGTTCCGTCGCGCGGGCATCGAACACACCGTGGCGCTCAGCTTCGACGAGGAGTTGCGCGCGATCCACGCGCCTCGCTTCGTCACGGATTTCCTGGTCGAGAACTTGGACGCGCGCGCGTTCGTGCTCGGCTTCGACAGCAAGTTCGGGCGCGATCGCGAGGGCACGCCGGAACTGCTGATGCAGATGGGTCTAGACGTCGAAGTGGTCGGCCAGGTCCAGGTCGGCGAACGCGCCGTCTCGAGCACCGCCATCCGCGAGGCGGTCGAACTCGGCGACCTGGCCGGCGCCGCGCGCATGCTGGGGCGTCCGGTGGCGGTCTACGGCGAGGTCGTCCAGGGCGATCACCTGGGTCGCGAACTCGGCTTTCCGACCGCCAACCTCGACCTGCACCACGAGTTGCGCCCGCCCAACGGCGTGTGGGCCTGCCGTGCGCGGCGGGTGCGCTACACGCCGGAGCCGGTCGTCGAACGCGCCCTGGACGCGGTGACGAACATCGGCTTCAGGCCCACGATCACCGGCGAGAAGCCCGTGTCCCCGCGCGTGGAAGTGCACCTCTTGGACTTCGAAGGCGACCTCTACGGCCAGTACATCGAGCTCGAGTTCGTCGCTTTCCTGCGCGAGGAGCAGCGCTTTCCCTCGCTGGAGGCGCTCAAGGCCCAGATCGCACGGGATGTCTTGCGCGCGCGGGAAGTCCTGGCGCAATCCTGAGCGGCGCATTCAGTTCGCACGCCACAAGGCCGAAGAGGTTCCCGCTGGCGCGTTGACGTTCGCCGAGGCCGCGGCCATAATCCGCGCCCCCTTGGCGAGGCGGTTCAACGCTTCGCATCCGTGGTTCTTCGGGCAGGTAGCTCAGTCGGTAGAGCACTTGATTGAAAATCAAGGGGTCGCCGGTTCAAGCCCGGCTCTGCCCACCACCCTTTCCTTCTCCTCGCCGCCAACGGAGCGCGCCATGTCCAGCACGACGCCGGTCGTCATCACGCGCAGCGACCCCAAGCGCCTCGAGATCGAGTGGGACGACGGCCACAAGACCTCGTTCACGGCCGCCGAATTGCGCGGCCTCTGCCCTTGTGCCGTGTGCGTGAACGAGCTGAGCGGTGTGCGCGTGCACGACGCGCGCTCGGTTCCCGCCGATCTGGAACAGCGCGACACCCGGATGGTCGGGCACTACGCCCTGACGATGACCTTCTCCGACGGGCACCACACGGGCATCTTCACCTTCCCGTTCCTGCGCAAGCACGACCCGCAAGGGGTGTGAGCCGTGGCCGCCGCGAAACCGTTGGAGGTTCGAGCGGACCTCTCGATTCCCGCCCACGAACTGGTCGTCGACTTCGCTCGCGCCGGCGGCCCGGGCGGACAGAACGTCAACAAGGTCGAGACCAAGGTCATCCTGCGCTACTCGGTGCGCGAATCCGGGGCGCTAACGCCGACGCAACGCGAGCGCCTGCTGCGCAAGCTGCGCTCGAAGCTGACCGTCGCGGGCGAGATCGTCATCCACGCATCGAGCCGGCGCGAACAGGGACGCAACCTGGAGGAGGCGCGCGAACGCCTGGCCGAGATGCTGCGCGCCGCGCTCACGGAACCCAAGGCGCGGCGCAAGACCAAGCCCACGCGCGGGTCGCAGCGCCGGCGGCTGGAGGGCAAGCGCCGCCGATCGGATGTGAAGCGCACGCGCGGCGGCGGAGGGATGGAATGAGCGGTCACCGAAGCTGCGCGTCCTGCGCGGAGGGTTCGTGGCGCACGCCGGGTTCGAGGCGCGCGTCAACGCCCCGCCGCGATACTCGCGCAGCGGCGCTTTGGAAGTCTTCGATGGCACGGCCCACGCCTGGAGCTCGTAACTAGATGGATATATTGGAGGACCCTGATTTCCAAGCGGTGCTCGCGGACCTCTCCAAGGAACGCAAGGACGGCAAGCTCCCGCGCCCGAACCGTTTTCAGGTGCGCGCGCTGCTCGTGCCGTTGGGGGCGGAGCTGCTCGAGGACGAGGCGGCCGCAGGACCGGCCTTGGAGCGCGTCCGCGCCCTGATCGCCCGCAACCCGGAGAGCTGGGCCCGAGCCGTCGACGACGAATTGTCGCTGGCGGTGACCGAGCACGTCCGCTCCTGCGACCCGGCTTATCTGCGGCATCCCAAGTACGACTTCCCCTACACCGTCGACGCGCGGGCGCGGCTCGAAGCTCGCCTGCGCGCGGCGGAAGCCCTGGATCTGGGCGCCGACGGCGCGTTGCTCGATCAGATCGAACGCGCCGACGAGCTGCTCGCTCCTTTTCTCGATGCGCACCGCGACGGGCCCCGAGATACACCACACTAGCGCCCGATTTTTCGGCACCTTCTACGAACGTGCAACTGAATGGCGCGTGCCGCAGACCCGCCCTGTGCCGGCGCGCAGCGAGGTGCTTCATGCCCCGAAAAGCGAAATACGCTCTTGTAGCAAGCTCCGCATGAGCAAATGCTTGTGCCTGGCCATGTGAGAATTCTGCATTTGCAGGTCAAGGCCTGCAGCCACCCGCCGATCGACCTGGGGGGATGTGGGTCAGCAAAGATTTCTCTGGCTGGGCCTTTCCCTCGCGCCCCTTGCGCGGCATCCTCAGCGCGCGATACACCCCATCCCCTTCTGTGTTCCTGTTTCAGTCCCTATTGGAGTGCATTCCTCATGAAGAAGCTCGTGTACAGCGCTCTCGCGTTGTCACTCACTGGCGTGCCCGCTCTGGCCACGGACAGTGGTTGGTCCGGTCTCGACAAGGAAATCGAAAGCCTGTCGTCGAGCCTGCAGTCCGCCAATCCCAACGCCCCTAGCATCGGAGGCTGGATTCGAACCAGCTACCGTCACTCGAGTGACATCGATGCCAACGGAACCGCAGCGGGTACGCCCGATCAAAGCGGTTTCCAGTTCGATACGGTCCGCCTCGAAGTCGAAGGCGATGCCGGCAATGACTACTCGTACAAGATCTCGATGGACCTGAAGGCCGACAACGACGAACTCCACGGCGAGTCGTCGAACGGCAACGTCACCCTCCGAGACGCCTATGTGCGTTGGCACATCTACGAGGGCATCTCCGGCAAGATCGGCCGCTACAAGGATCCGATGCTCCGTTCGTCGTTGACGTCGGAGAGCAAGCTGTTGTTCCTCGACCGTACGGGTCTTGGCGACACGCTCAATCGGCGCGACCTGGGCGTCATGGTCTACGGCTCCTTCGACGTTGTCGACTGGATGGTTTCCGGTCAAGACGGTCGCGACGGCCAAGCCGATGACCACCGCTTCACCCTGCGCGCCACGGCAAACGTGGTCGGCAAGGCGAGCGCGGGCAAGAACGAAGGTGCCTACGGCGCCGGCGAAGAGACTTGCGTCACGGTCGGCGTCGCTTTCCAAGACGACGCCAACATCGACAAGGGCACGATCATCGCGGTCGAAGCCGGCATGACGGCCGGTCCGTTCTCGGCTTCGGCTGAGCTCGCGGACTTCGACAAGGGTGACGCCGGCGTGTTCGGTCTCGCTCACGGCCTCAGCGGCAACGATGTCGCCGACACCACCCCGTGGGACGTCACCGTCAGCTACCTGATCACGCCTGAGTACGAGATCATGGGGCGTTACGAAGATGCGGACGACAGCGACGACACCGTCGGCTACGCCATCGGCGTCAACCGCTACATCCGCGGCCACGACATCAAGTGGACCGGTCAGTGGCGTCGTCTCAAGTCGGACGCGTTCGACGACATCGATCAATTCGGTGTCGGCGTGGCCGTCAGCTTCTGATCCGAAATCGGTGATCCCGGGGCCGCGCGCGTCGCGGACCTGACGGTCGCCACGAATTCTGGAAGGCCTCGCGCGCGTCGCGAGGCCTTCTTCTTTTTCTCCTGCCCGATCCTGCACGCCCATGAGCTCCTCGCCCAAGAAACACGCCCCCAATCGCCTCGCGCAGGAGACCAGTCCGTATCTGCTGCAGCACGCCCACAACCCCGTCGACTGGTACCCGTGGGGCCCCGAAGCCCTGCAGCGCGCGCGCGACGAGGACAAGCCGATCTTCTTGTCGGTCGGCTACTCCGCCTGCCATTGGTGCCACGTGATGGAGCGCGAGTCCTTCGAGGACCCGGCCATCGCCGAGTTGATGAACGCGGGCTTCGTGAACGTGAAGGTCGACCGCGAGGAGCGCCCGGACGTCGACGAGATCTACATGAAGGCCGTCCAGGCCATGACCGGCTCGGGTGGGTGGCCGATGAGCGTCTTCCTGACGCCGGACCTGCAGCCCTTCTACGGCGGGACCTACTTCCCCCCGCGCGGCCTCTACGGGCGCCCGGGGTTCGCCGAGGTGCTCAATGCGCTGACCAAGGCCTGGCAAGACGACCGTGCGCGCCTCGTGCAGCGCGCGGGTGTGCTGACGAAGCACATCTCCGACGAAGCGCGGTTCCAGGGCGAGGCCGAGATCGATCCGGCCGTGCTCGATGCCTCGTTGGACGCCCTCGCTCAGAGCTTCGACCCCCTGTGGGGCGGGTTCGGCAGCGCGCCCAAGTTCCCGCACGCGGTCGACCTCTCCTTGTGCCTGCGCCATTGGAAGCGCACCGGCGACGAGAAGGCGCTCGCGATCGCGACGACCAGCCTGGACCGCATGGCGGAGGGCGGCGTGTTCGACCAGCTCGGCGGCGGCTTCCACCGCTACAGCGTCGACGAGCGCTGGTTGATCCCGCACTTCGAGAAGATGCTGTACGACAACGCGTTGCTCGTGCCGGCCTACCTGGACGCCTTCGTCGCCACCAGGTCCGAGCGCTACGCGCGCGTCGCGCGCGAGTGCTGTGACTGGGTGCTGCGCGAGATGACGACGAAGGAAGGCGGCTTCGCGAGTTCGCAAGACGCCGACAGCGAAGGGCACGAGGGCAAGTTCTTCGCCTGGACGCCGCGCGAACTCGAGTCCGTCCTGGGTGCGAAGCTCGGTGCGTGGGCGGCAGCGTGGTTCGGCGTGACGGTCGAAGGCAACTTCGAGAACGGCACGAGTGCTCTGTGGCGCCACGAGAAGCCGGCCGTCGTCGCCTCCAAGCTGGGAGTCAAGCTGGACGAGTTGGAGCGCGCGATGCAGACGGCGCGCACACAACTGTTCGAGGCGCGCGAGACTCGCGTGCACCCCGGATTGGACGACAAGGTGCTCGCTTCTTGGAACGGGCTGATGATCCGTGCGCTGGCGCGCGCGGCGCAAGTGCTCGACGAGCCGCGCTACTTGCGTGCCGCTCAAGACGCGGCGCGCTACGTGACGCAAGGCATGCGACGCGAGAACGGGCGCTTGTTCGCCACGGCGCGCCACGGCCGCGCGCACCTCGAGGCCTACCTGGACGACTACGCGTTCGTGATCGAGGGTCTGATCGATCTGTACGAGACCGATTTCGACAAGCGCTGGATCGAGACCGCGGTCGCGCTCGACGCGGTCGTGCGCGATCACTTCGAGGACCCCGACAACGGCGGTTGTTTCACGACCGCAGACGACCACGAGAAGCTGCTCGCGCGCTTGAAGGCCCCGCACGACGGAGCGCTGCCCTCGGGCAACAGCGTACACGCCGGAAATCTGCTGCGTCTCGCCGAGTTCACCGGGCGGCGCGATCTGGCGGAACGCGCGGAGAAGACGATTCGGTCGGTCGGTGCGTTGGCGAATCGCTATCCGGCGGCATTCAGCTCGCTGCTCCTGTCGGTCGATTGGCTGGCCGTTGGCCCTCGGGAAATCGTCGTCGGTGGTGAGCGCGACGCGCCGCGCACCCAGGAATTCCTGCGCGCGATCCGCAGCACGTTCACGCCCCAGCGCGTCGTGGCGCTCGCTGACTCGAAAGGCGACTCCAAGCTGATGCCGCTCTTGGAAGGCAAGGTCGCGGGCGCCGGTGCGGAACGCGTCTGGGTGTGCCGCAACTACGCGTGTCAGGCACCTGTTGACGACGCCGGGGCTTTGGAAGCCGAGATCCGAGGCTGATTTCACGGTATCCTGCGCGATTCGCACGGACCCAACTCGAGAAGAATCATGACCCAATTGCGTGTGCTCATCACCGGAGGCGGCCGAGGTATCGGTCGCGCCATCGCCCTGCGCTTCGCGCGCGAAGGCGCCAAGGTCGCCGTCGCCGCGCGCACCTCGGCCGAAGTCGACGCCGTCGTGCGCGAGATCGACGCCGCCGGCGGACACGGCAGCGCGCAGCAGATGGACGTCACCGAGCACGGCTCGGTCGAAGCCGCCGTCTACCGCGCGGTCGAATTCGCCGGCGGCGCGCTCGATGTGGTCGTGAACAACGCGGGCATCTTCGAGATCAGGCCGTTCGACAAGATGGACATCGCACTGTGGCTACGGCACGTGCATGTGAACCTGGACGGTCCGTTCTTCGTCGCACTCGAGGCCCTCGATGCGCTGTACGAGAGCCCCAAGCCGCACATCTTCAACATCGCCTCGATCGCCGCGCGCCAGGGCTTCCCCGGCAACACCGCCTACTGCGCGACGAAAGCCGGCCTGCGCGGTTTCAGCGACGCACTGCGCATCGATCTGGCGGCAAAAAAAGTGCGCGTCTCGACCGTCTATCCGGGCGCCACCGATACGACGATCTTCGACAACGTCCCCGGCCCATGGGATCGCTCGAAGATGAACAAGCCCGAGGACGTCGCCGAAGTCGTGTGGAAGGCCTACAACACGCCCGCCGGCACGAATGTCGATGATCTAGACGTGCCGCCGCGCGCCTGATCCCTCCGCCGATCTGTTGAATACGGTGCCAGAGCAGTTTCATCACACTTCGCGAGGAACCAGGTGACTGTCGTGCAACGGCGGCCGGCGAAGTGTGATGAAATTGCTCTGGCACCGTATTCAACAGATCGGCGGAGGGATCAGGTGCCGATGCTGCGCACCAGACCCAGGAACTCACTGCGCGTGCGGAAGTCGCTGCGGAAGGAGCCCAGGAGGCATGAGGTCATCGTCGAGCTGTTTTGCTTCTGCACGCCGCGCATCATCATGCACAGGTGTGAAGCATCGGCCACGACGCCCACGCCTTTGGGCTGAAGCACCTGCTGAATCGCTTCGGCGATCTGCACCGTCATGCGTTCCTGAACCTGTAGGCGGCGCGCGAACACATCGACGATGCGCGGGAGCTTGGAGAGGCCCACGATCTTGCCGTTCGGAATGTAGGCCACGTGCACGCGGCCGAAGAACGGCAACAGGTGGTGCTCGCACAGCGAGTAGAACTCGATGTCCTTGACCACGACCATCTCCGAGCAATCTTCCTCGAACACGCCGTGTCCGACGACTTCCTCGATCGTCTGGGTGCGACCTTGCGTGAGCTCCGCCAACGAACGCTCAACACGTTCAGGCGTGCGCAAGAGACCCTCGCGCGTCGGATCTTCGCCCAGATTTTCGAGCAGCCGGCGCACCAGCTCCGGTGTTTTCATGAGGTCGTCCCGAGGTAGTCCACGTAGTTGTTCCGGCTCTCGTACACCCGGACGCGATGAAGACGACATCCTTCGAATCCTTTCAATGACGGCTCGATGCGCCGCCAGAAGGCGACGGCGACGTTCTCGGCAGTCGGAATGACACCGGCGAGGAAGGGCACGTCGACATTCAGGTTCTTGTGATCGACGACGGACACGATCTCTTCGCGCAGGATCACCATCAGGCGGTTCAGGTCCATCACCATGCCCGTACCGTCCGGAACCGGCCCACGCACGGTCACCTCGAACGCGTAATTGTGTCCGTGCCCGTGCTCGTTGTTGCAGATGCCGTAGAGGCGCCGGTTCTCCTCGGGCGAAAGCGCAGGATTGTGCAGGCGATGCGCCGCACTGAACTCTTCGCGGCGCGTGATCTCGACGTAGGGCTGGGGCATGGGCGGAGAATCATAAACCTAACGCGGCTCGCATCCATGCGCCATTCGCGCGCCAAATGGGTGCTATTCTTCGGGTGTGAGCAGCGGATCCGCAGCTCCACACCATGGCGATCCGACACATTTCCATCGAAGAAGGCTGTATTTCGTGCAACCTCTGCGAGGACATCTGCCCCGAAGTCTTCGAAGTCCCCCTGGGTGAATTCTGCAACGTGAAGGCCGATGCCGCCGTGCACCTCACCGGTGATCCGGAGATGGAGGCCAAGATCCAGGACGCCGCTGATTCGTGTCCGGTCGAAGTGATCAAGCTAACCGCGGACTGACCGCCGAATTTCAAGGCCTCGATTTCGATACTTGCGCGGCTATCAGTGGGTCAGGAGGCTGCCCATGAAACGCAAGGTCTACGACGCACACCACGCTGAAGGTCTGATCCCGCTGCTGCGCTCGATCACGAACGAGATCCAGGAGCGTGAGGCAGCGATCGATCGCGCAACAGCGCATCTCATGGCGATCGAGGGCGCGGTCGATACGGCCGAGCGCACAAACCTCGAGGCCGAACTCGCAGTCCACAAGCGCGAACTGCGCTTCGCGCGGCGCGAACTCGAACGCCTGGGCTGCGAACTCGATGCCGACTATCCGATGCGCGTCTTGATCCCGAGCTCCGGTGCGAACCGAAAGGCGAGCTTCGCTTGGAGCCCCGCTGACGAGAAGCTCCAGATGAACTGAACGCGCTGCGAATCGCGGTCAGCGAACGCGCGGCGGGACGCTCGGACGGCCGGGCTTCTCGCCGCGATCATGCGGCGGTTCGGTCGGCTTGGGACGTTCCTCGGGTTTCGGCGGATCGACGGGCTTCGGCGGCTCGACAGGCTTCTCCGTCACCGGACGTGTGCGGCCGCGCGGAGCAGGATCATCCGCTGGCTTCGGTGGGTCAACCGGCTTGGGTGCCTCGACCGGCTTCGCCTCGTCACGCTTTGGCGTCGTATCGACCGCGCCGCGACCCGGGGCGGGGTCGGCGGGTCGCTCGACCGCGTTGCGCGCCCGCGTGATCACCATCTCGCGCAGTTTCTCGAAGTCCGCTGCACTGGTCCCGCTGTCGGCCTGCGCGCTCTCCAGTCGCGTCAGCGCACTCTGCACGCTCGTCACGAGCGCTGAGACGCGCGGGTCCGCGTCGGCCACCGGAACACCGACATGTTTCTGGACCGCTGCGCGCGCGCGCGCGACGAGCAGGTCGTTCACGCGTTGGAAATCCTCGCGCGAAGCTCCGCGCGCGAGCGCCTTGCGCTCCAATTCACGCAACGCAGCGTCGAAACGCTGTTCGATGCCCTCCGGCGTCGCAGCCGGGACAGGCGGCACGGCCGGTGCAGGCGCGACTACGGGCTGGCCCGCGCTCACGACGGCGCGCGCGCGCTGCACGTACCCTTCGCGCATCGTCTGGAATTGCTCGCGCGAGAACTTGCCCGCCAGCGCGTCCTCCTCCAAGGCATTCATCGCGCGCAGGAACAATTCGTCGATCTTGGCCTGCTCGTTCGCCGCAGCCGGATTCGTGCTCGCGAGGGCGCGGGTGCGCGCGACCATGGCTTCCTTCACGCGATTGAAATCGTCGCGCGTGGCCTGCCGCTCCTGAGCCTTCTTGGCGAGGTCGTCCAATGCGGTGTCGAGCTTGACGGCGAGGTCGTTCGCGGGCGCGGGTGCAACAGTCGGGACCGGCACCGAAGAGGCGGCCGATGCTCCCGAGCCAGCGAGCGCGCGCACACGCGCGATGTGCGATTCGCGCACCGCGTTGAACTCTTCGCGCGAGAATTTGCCTGCGCGCCCGTCGTCTTCGAGCTTGTCGATCGCAGCGGCGAAGCGCTGTTCCAGAGTGCCGCGTTCCGCGACCACGGCCGGATCCGTGCTCGGTGCGGCGGCGCGGGCGCGCGCGACGAACGCCGCCTTGACGGCGTCGTAGTCCGCGCGCGTCGCATTGCGGGCTGCCGCCTTCGTCGCAAGTTCATCCAAGGCACGATCCAATCCGGCCTGAAGCTGTTCGACACCGGCGGACGCATTCACGGGCTCAGCCGTCGGAGGCACCTTCGTCGTCTCGCGTCCACGCACGATCAGGGAGTCGCGCAACGCCGTGTAGTCCGCGCGGCTGTAGTTCCCAGCGCGAGCCTTTTCCTCGAGCGCATTCACGGCCGCCTCGAACTTCGCCACCAGGTCGGCGCCGCCAGAGGGGTCCTGCGCCTTGACGACCTTGGCGCGGTCGATCAGCGCATCGCGCACGCTCTGGAAATCGGCGCGCGTCGCCTGACGCAAGGCGGCCTTCTTCTCGAGATCGTCGATGGCGGCGCGCAATCGCTGCGCGATGTCGGGCGCGAGCGGCGCTTCGACCTTGGGCGGCGCGACCGGACGTTTCTTGGCCTCTTCCTCGTCCTTGACGCGGCGCAGCGCCTGGATCCGCGCGACTTCGGCTTCGAGATCGGGAGCGGCGCGCTGACCGCCGTTCAGGAGCAAGCGCCTGTAGTAGACGAGGAACTCTTCCTGCGACCACGTGCCGTCCTTGTCGGCGTCCATCGCCGCGAACTCCTCCTTGGTGACGGCGAGGCGCTGGCGTGCGAACTCGGAGGCCGTGACCTTGCCGTCCTTGTCGCTGTCGGCCGCGCTGAACGTCGAACGAGCGCGGGCAAGAGAGTTGACGGGGTCGGATCCCTGCGCGAACGCGGACTCCGCGATCACGATCAGGGCGAGCAGGCTCGTGTACAGGGCGAATTTCATGACGGATTTCCTTCGGGCAAAGCGGACTGCGGGCGGTCGCATCATCGAACGGCGTGCCAACGCCCGGCGTCCCCAACCAGAGCCCCCAGAGTAGCTTCGTCGCGCGCGGGTTGAACCCTGGAGTACGAACGTCCTTCGAGGGGGACAGTCGCTGGCCCCGCGATGGTCTATCATTCCCCTCATGACTGCCCCGACGCGGCTTCCTGTTTTTCTGGTCGGACTGGCCCTCGGAGCCGTCCTCGGCGTCGTGCTGTGTTCGCGCTACATGGCTTTGACCGAGCCGGATGTGGCTCACTACCGCGAGGTCCGCGATTACACGAAGAGCGCCTTCGTGCGCGACGTCAGCGATGAGCAGATGCTCAGCTGGGCCTTGCGTGGATTGGCGAGCGGCCTGGACGACTACTCGCAGTACTACGATCTGGCCGAATCGGCAGCGCTCGCGCGCGAAACTTCAGGCCGCTACTTCGGCCTCGGCATCGTGCTCAAGCCGCCCACCCGCGAAGGGCGCATCTTGTTCCCGTTGAGCGGATCACCGGCGATGGCCGCCGGCGTGCGTGTCGGAGATCGCATCGTCAAGATCGAGCAGCGGCCGTTCGAAGAGATCGACGAGGCCGAGTTCCGGGCGTTGATCTCGGGCAACGTCCCCCACGATGTGGAACTCGTGCTCGAAGGCCTCGATCGCACGCAACGCACGCTGACCGTCCGGACCGCGGAGGTGATCGAGCCTTCGGTACGCCACGAGCGCATGCTCGATCCGGAACGCAAAGTCGGCTACGTCGCCGTCACGACCTTCAGCCGCGAAACCCCCGGTGAGTTCGCCGCCGCGATCGAGCGTATGCGCGGCGACGGCCTGCGCTCGCTCATCATCGACCTGCGCCAGAACACCGGCGGCGTCCTGCACGCAGCCGTCGAGATGGCGCGGATGTTCGTCACCGAGGGGTTGATCGTCTCGACCGAAGGTCGTGGCGAGCCGGTGCGCTACACCGCCGACAAGAATGCCGCGATCTGCGCTGGGATGCCGCTCGTCGTGCTGGTCGACGAGAGCACGGCGAGCGCGAGCGAAGTGTTCGCCGCCGCCGTGCGCGAGCACGAAGTCGCCACGCTGATCGGCAGTTCGACGTACGGCAAGGGCCTGGTGCAGACTCTGCACCGATTCGGTGATCCGGGTCCGGTCATGAAGGTGTCGACGTCGTACTACTTCACGCCCTCGCACACGAACCTGGAACACAGCGCCGACACGAGCAAACCGCGCGGATTGCAGGCTGACGTGCGCGTGACCATGACCGCCGAAGAGCGTGTCGCTCTGCGCGACCGCCTCGCACGCGCCAGCCCGCCGCGCGAATGCAGGGCGGCGATCGCGGCCTGGGAGAACACCGAAGGCGCTACTCTGGTCGAGCCGATTCCGCTGGATGCGCAGTTGAAATCGGCGCTCGAATACCTCACGAGCGACACCCCTGAACCCAAGCGAGCACCCAGTTCGTCGTGAAGCAATCCGTACGCAATCCCTTCGTCGCCAATTCGCTCATCCTCGGCATCGAATCGTCGTGCGACGAAACCGCAGCGGCACTCGTGCGCGGCGGCCGCGAGATCCTGTCGTCGGCCGTGCACAGCCAGGCCGCCATTCACGCGCAATGGGGCGGCGTCGTCCCCGAAGTCGCGGGACGCTCGCACCTGCAGAAGATCATGCCCGTGATCGACCAGGCGTTGTTGGATGCGCAAGTCACGCTCGAAGACGTGGACGCGATCGCGGTGACGACGAAGCCGGGCCTGATCGGTTCGCTCTTGATCGGGGTCTCGGCCGCCAAGGCGCTCGCGTGGGTGCGCGGCGTGCCGCTCCTGGACATCCACCACATCGAAGCGCACGTGTACGCCGCGACGATGGAGCACGAGATCGGCGTGTATCCGTGCCTCGCGCTCGTCGTTTCGGGCGGACACACGGCGTTGTACCGCGCCGAATCTCCGCTGGAGATGAAAGTCCTGGCCACGACGCGCGACGACGCCGCCGGCGAAGCGTTCGACAAGGTCGCGCACATCCTCGGCCTCGGCTACCCAGGCGGTCCGCGCGTCTCGAAACTGGCCGTGGACGGCGACGCCCAGGCGTTCGACTTCCCGCGCTTCCGCTCCAAGGACGGGACGCCCGGATTCTCGTTCAGCGGACTGAAGACCGCGGTGCTCTACCAGGTGCGCGGTCAGGACGCGCGCGCGCCGACGCCTGCGCCCGAGGACATTCCGCGACGCGCCGATGTCGCAGCCTCGTTCGAAGCCGCTGTCGTCGACGTGCTGATCGACGAGACGCTGCGTGCGGCCGCGCGCGAAGGCCTGACCACGGTGCTGGTCGCCGGCGGCGTGGCGTGCAACTCGCGCCTGCGCCGCGAAATGGCCTTGCGCGCGGACGAGGTCGGCGTGCGGGCGCTGTTCCCCTCCCCCGCGTACTGCACCGACAACGCCGTGATGATCGCCGGGCTCGGCTACGAGGCCCTCGCGGCCGGTCGGACGGCCGATTTGACGCTCGACGCTGCATCGCGTTGAGCGCTTTCAACGCGTAGACTGCTCGCGTTGAAAAACGGAATGCGAGAGCTGCTCGAGGCCGTCCGCGACGGCCGCATCGACATCGAAACAGGCTTGGAGCGCCTGAAATCTCAGGCCTTCGTCGATCTGGGGCACACGACGCTCGACACGCATCGCGAGTTGCGCTGCGGGCATCCCGAGGTCGTCTACGGCGCGAGCAAGACGCCGGTTCAGATCGTCGAGATCGCGCGCGCCATCCTGGAACATCACGAGCGACTCCTCGTCACGCGCGTGTCGGACGAAGCCGCCCGCTTGTGCCTCCTGGAGGTGCCGCGCGCGCGCCACAACGCGATTGCGCGCACGATCACAGTCGAACCCGAGCAGGCCGTCGCCGGCACCGGTCTCGTGCTCGTGGTGTGCGCCGGCACGTCGGATCTGCCGGTCGCCGAAGAAGCCGCCGTCACCGCCCGTCTGTGCGGCGCGCGCGTCGAACAACTGCGCGACGTCGGCGTGGCCGGGTTGCACCGACTGCTGGCGCGCACGGAACTGCTGCAATCGGCCGAGGCGCTGGTCGTCGTCGCGGGGATGGAAGGCGCCTTGCCGAGCGTCGTCGGCGGCCTGGTCGATCGCCCGGTGATCGCGGTCCCGACTTCGGTCGGCTACGGTGCTTCGTTCGGCGGGATCGCGGCACTGCTCGCGATGCTCAACACGTGTGCGTCGGGTGTCGCGGTCGTGAACATCGACAACGGATTCGGAGCTGGATACATGGCCGCGCTGATCAACGCGCGCGCCGAGAAGGGCAAGCGATGAGCGAATCGAAGGCGTGGTTGGCGCTCGAAAACGGTCTGGTGCTGGAAGGCCGTGCTGTCGGCGCGCGCGGTGACGCGGGCGGTGATCTCGTGTTCAACACGGCGATGACGGGCTACCACGAGATCCTGACTGATCCGTCGTACGCGGGTCAGGTCGTGATCATGACCTATCCGTTGATCGGCAACTACGGCGTGCCCGATGAAGACGCCGAAAGCGGTCGCGCGTGGGCCGAGGCTTTCGTCATCCGCGAAATGAGCACGATCGCGAGCAACTTTCGCTCGAACATGACCCTGCCCGATTATCTCGTGAAGCAGAAGATCGTGGCGATCGAAGGCGTCGACACGCGCCGCCTCACGCGCATCGTGCGCGACGAAGGCTCGATGCGCGTCTTCGTCTCGACGACCGATTCGGACCCCAAGTCGCTCGTGAACAAGGCGCGCAACGCGCCGGCGACGGACGGTCGCGACCTGACGGTCGGCGTGACGTGCGCCAAACCGTACGCCTGGACGGAAGGCTACGACGCCTCTTACCCGGGATTGATCACACTGTCCGCGGACAAGCGCAAGATCCGTGTCGTCGCCTACGACTTCGGCGCCAAGCGCAACATCCTGCGCAGCCTCGTGCACTGCGGCTTCGACGTCACCGTCGTGCCGGCTGGGACTAGCGCCGACGATGTGCTCGGGATGGATCCCGATGCGGTGTTCCTGTCGAACGGCCCGGGCGATCCGGCTGCGGTCAAGCCCGCGATCTCCGCGATGGACAAGCTCATCGGCAAGAAGCCGATCTTCGGCATCTGCCTCGGACACCAGATCCTGTCCATCGTGCTGGGCGCGAAGACGCACAAGATGCCCTTCGGCCACCACGGCGCGAATCATCCGGTGCGCGACATGACGACGGGCAAGGTCGAGATCACGTCGCAGAATCACAGCTACGCCGTCGATCCGACGACGCTGGGTGCTGATCTGGAGCTGACGCACATCAACTTGAACGACGAGACGGTCGAAGGCATGCGGCACAAGCGCGCCCCTGTTTTCAGCGTCCAATACCACCCCGAAGCCGCGCCCGGTCCGCTCGACAGCGCGCACTTGTTCCAGCGCTTCCGCGAGTTGTGCGAAGCGCAGCGCTCGAAGTCCGTCGCGGCGCGCTGACCCCGACCTTCTGCGAATCCGCGTGGAGAATCAGCCACTTCCAGCGGCGAGCATCCACGGCGTTGGACTGCCATACGACGAGTCGTCATGCTGACCGCGCACTGGAGGTGGCGTGATGAAGAATACCGAGACCGCTTACTTCGCTTCGCAATTGGCGCACATGGCTCCGGCGCTGCTCGTGTACGTGGTGGCAGCCGTTCTGGCCATCGTGTTCTGGAGTCGTTCCAGAGCCGCAGCGATCCTCACCTTGCTTGCCGCTTTCGTCTTGTCGTCCGTGGCGATCATCTCTCCCCTCGTGCACACCTACCTGATGAGCCTGCACAACGACGGGACATTGACCTCACAGGTGTTTTCGACGCGCATGAGCGTGGTTGCACTCGCGTCCACATTCTTCCACACCCTTGGGATCGCGCTCCTCGTCGCCGCTGTGTTCGTCGGACGCAGTCGAGCGGCGGCCGCCCCTGAGCATGCAGCACATTCCTAGTTCCGCTGCAGTTTTGAATCGACGACGTTGAGCCGCACGCCCACAAAGCCGCGACCGCCCGGCCGCATACGCAGGATCGTGACCGTAGGCCTGGATGCGGCCGCCGTGACGACGCTGCTGGCGGGCGTGTTGCAGTTTGTCGTCGGCACGTGGGCCTGGCCGTTTACGTTCGCGCTGCATTTTTTCGATGCCGCCGCACCGTTGTGGGCTGCAGGACTGATCGTGGCCTGCGCGCGGCGATCGCGGTGGCGCTCAGTCATGAACGGCGGTCTGCTGATCGCGTGGTGCATTCTCTGTGGGCCGCGCGTCATGCGAGCATTCGATGCTCTGCCGCAACACCGCGCCGATGAGCTGCGCATCGTGACCTTCAATGCCGGAAACGGCCGAGCGACGCCCGAGCAGCTCTGCGCTGCGTTGCGCACGTTCGATGCGGACATCGTGTTCCTGCAAGAACTCGCACCGGAACACGCGGCGGCGATCGAAAGCGCGTACGACCTGCCCTTTCCCTATCGGGCTCTGTTTCCGACGGGGATCCCGGGCAAGGGCATTCTCGCGCGCTATCCGTTGCGCGCTGTGCGTCTCGTGCCCGAGGCCGGCGAATCGAACCATGTGCGCGGCAGCGTCATGACCCCTGTCGGCGAGATCGAGTTCATCGATGTGCACGCGAACGCGCTCGTGGCGTTCCTTGGTCCGTGGATGAGCTTCGATGAACGAGTCGCGGATTGGGCGCTAGCTCTGCCGCGCGATCGACCGGTGATCCTCGCCGGCGACTTCAACTTGTCGACGTCGAGCGCTCTCTTGGATCCGCTGCGCGAGGCGGGCTTCCGTGAAGCGTTCGATGAGTCCGGCGCTGGTCTGGGCCTCAGCTTCCCGCTGTTTCTACGCTATCGCGGTCTGCCGCTTCCCCCGCTCGTGCGCATCGACCAGATCTGGACGCGCGGGTTGGAGTGCGTGGATGCGCGCCTGGGCGGCGATGTCGGATCTGACCACTCGCCTCTGCGGGCACGCTTCGTACGGCGTTGAGCAAGTGAGCCTGTACCCGACAACCGAGCCAGCGTGATTTCGGTTCCCGGGTCGGGCAACCAGAGGATCCGACATGCACGCTGACCCAGGTAGCGGGAACGGCCTCAAGGCGCGGCGCGCTGACCACGTGCTCAGCGCATCGACGTCGATCACGATCTTGCGGCGCAGGGCGACCCTCCGCCTACCCGGACAGTCCACCGCCGGCGAAGCGCGGCCTTGCAGGCGGTTGCTTCCCATTTCCTTGGCGCCGCATCTTTGCGCCTGCAGCCACGCACAACTACTTGGGTGACTTTTCCGGAGCCGCTATCGAGCGGGTGTACCACTGACACCCCACGAGGGTCTCGTAACCACCACCCTCCTCGAACTGAAAGGTGTAGTTGATGACCGCACGCTCGTGCTCGACGATCTTCGTGGACGCGAGAATGCGTCTGGACCTGTACTCGCGTACCGCAAATTTCCACTGTCCGGGTTTGTAGCCTCGGATCGCGCCGAACTTGTCCACGGCCTCCCCCATCGTATTCGCGAGAGTTTGCGCATCCGTATTGCCACGCACGTCTTCGCCACACCGAGCATAGATCGCCCCGTAGTCCCTCGCTCGCAGGCTCTCCACAAACTCGTTCGACGAAGACAGTGCACGCGCGTAGGTCTCTGCTTCCGTCCGCAATGGCTCCTCGGCATCGTCGTTCTCGGCCGTGCCGGAGCGCAGGAATCTGGGCGCGAAGTCCAGATCCGACTCAGCAAACTTCGTCACCCTCGTGCGCGACAGTACGGCACCCACCTTTGTACGGCGGTTGAAGATGACCTCGAAGTTCTCGTAGTGCGTGCCTTGAGGCAGCGCCGCGCGCGCCGTGCAGGCGATGTCGAACGCCATGGCCCGGCCTTCTTCGCCGTCGATCATCAGCTGTGAGAAAAAGGGCGCGTTCACGACCTCGACGCTGAGGATCCGACCTGCTACGCCGGTCGTGTACTTGGATTTGGCGAACGTCTCCGGCGCGTGGAATGTCTCGCGCACGGCATTCTGAACCTCGCTCATCGCAGCGATCGTGTCTGCTGTCTCACTCACGAAGCCCGTGATCTTGCTCCAGTTGAGCACGACGACGAGCGTGACTACGGCACCGAACGCGAGGGCGAGCCCGCAGCCGATCCACAAGACCTTCTTCCAGACCGAGCGCGGTGCCGTTTCCATCGTAAGCGTGCTTCTACCTGGACAAGCCCAGGGGCACGAGCGGAATGTCGCCGAACCCCAGCACGGCCGATCGACGGCGGCTTCAAGATCATTTCCGCGAGTCCGGCGCAGGGGGAGTCTTGGCGGGCGCACTGACCGCTGGAGTGCTGACGACCGTTCCAACGGCGCCCAGCCTGATCGAGAACGTTTGCATCGGTGGGTCCTCGATCTGTATCGCTTCGCGCCGCCAGACAAGGTCGAGACCGGGGTCGAGGACGGCGGGCCTGTCCGAGACGAACGCGGTCGTCGCCGACGTGAGTTGCGGCTCCTCCGTCTGCACGGGCGGAAGCACGACCGCCGCCGTGGGTTCGCTGCGGACGCACGCCGCCAAGATGGCCGCGGACGCGGTCGCGAGCCAGCGTACGCTCCGCGCGACGAGCGTTGGTCGTAGGCGTGAGGCCGCGTCACGAAAGCGCGCCGTGCCGGTCGCGTCGATTTCCAGTCGCATGCACACGCGCCCTGTCCCGCGTTGCACGAGGTCGACGGCTTCGGCCTGTGTGAGCGCAGCGCCGTTGACGACGTGCAGCGAGCATTGAGAGCAATAGCGTCGCGCGTCGTCCCCCACGAATTCCTCCCAAGTCCGCGCGCAGGGTCTTTCAATGCGGATCTGCAGTTTCGGTTCACGCTCTTCGTTCGACATGGTTCTGGCCTCCGGGATGACGGTGTCGACGAGCCGCGCTCAAGCTGAGAACGACCTCGTTTCCGGCCGAAATTCGCGCGAGTGAAAGCGCGCGGTGTATTCGCGAACGACTGAGCGAGAACGATCGCACGCGCAAGCGGACGCCCGCGCACCAGGGCCTACCTCGGTGACAGGTTCGTGCTGCGCACGGTCCCAAGGTCGCTTGGGCCCGGGGTGGTTGAGTCTGCACCCGCCACCGGAGCCGGAGCGAACGTCGGCTTATTCCTGGTCGAACCCCAGTAGCCGGCATTCACTCCGACTCAGTCGGACTCGATGTTTGGCGGCCGACCACGCGCGAGCTTCGAGCATCGACACGGGATCGGCGTGGATGATGATCGTGGGACGCGGGAGCGTCTCGCTCCTGTCCTCGGATCGCCTGCAGCTGATCGTCTCGCTTCCTACCGCAGCCCGGCCCGCTCATCCGCGACGAACGGTCGGATCGCTTTGCCGAACCCTGGAGCCTGCATCCGATACAGCGACCCGTTTGCGGGCGGCGACGAGGACCGAGGAGAATCGGACAGCCCCGGCGAGGTAGAATGGCACTCTTGGTCGTGCAATTCGTCGTGCCACGCCCACCCTCCGCTCGTGCTAGAACCACCGTGCATTTCCGCGCCCAGACCCTAAAGAGGATCACGATCATGGCAGCCAAGAAGAAGACGCAAGGATCGAGGAAAGTTCCGCTCGGCACGCGGCCCGGCTCGGCGAAGGACCTGGGCCGCACCGATGCGGCGGAGACTCCGCTAGACGTTCGGACGCAGGGCGTCCGCGTCTCGGACGAGATGCTGGCGCACGTCCACGAGAAGCTCGGCGCGCGCCTCGGCAAGCACGCCGTCCACATCGATCGCGTCACCGTCCGCTTCGAGGACTTGAACGGCCCGCGCGGCGGTGTCGATACGGAGTGCCGCGTCCAGGTCTCGATGCCCTCGCGCCCGCTCCTCGTCGTAACGGAGCGCTCGACGAATCCGCGCAAGGCCTTCGATGCGCTGCTGAGCAGCCTGACGCGCGCAGTGAAACGCGACATCGAGCGCTCCGGTCACACAGCCGGCAAGGGCGCGGCGCGGCAGCGCACGGTCGCGCGCGCCAAGGCGAAGGTCCTGAACGCGCCGCCCACCGACGGCAGCCTGATCGGGCGTAGAGTCGGAGGCACGGACGCGAACCTGGCGAAGGCCGGCGAACGCCCTGAGAAGTCGCGCGGCGACGCCTGGGTGGACACGTCCCTCCCGGGCGTCAGCGCGACAGACCGCGTGGTCGGTGGCGGATCGACCGCGCGCCGCAACACCAAGGGCAAGACGCCGCGCTCGGCCGCCGCCCTCGAGGACTCGGCGCAGACGCGCCCGTCGCGCACATCGACGCGCAAGAGCGCGAACCGCACGAAGTCGGGACAGGGCCTCGCCGAACGCGCCGTCAGTCGGACCCACGCGCCCGGTCAGCGCGCATCCGCGGCGAAGGCGCGCGCGCGCCGCGCGACAGGGCCGCGCACTTGATCGAGGACGTGCTGGCGCTCGGGCCGGAAAGCGGCCGAGCGGCGGTCAGTTCATGCCCACGGCGACGACCATTTCACAGGGACCTTCGAAGCCGTTGGGTGTCTGGAACTTCGCGAGTTCGTCAGCGATCTCCCGCCACGCATCCTGCCTGGCGGCCTCGTCCAAGGTCGAGAGCATCTGATGGAGTGCGCCGAACGACTCCTGCTCGAAGCGCACGCAGTCGGTGGACGTCGGCATCCGCAGCGGGGCCGGAACGACGCGGGTCTCGATATTCCTGAACCCGGCCTTGGCGAACGCGGCCTCGAGAACACCCGGCGCGCCGAGACTGAAGGGGCCGGGTTGTCCCGGCAACGGTGGCCCGAGGTTCGCGCGTCGACGGATGATGCCCACGGGTGTCGAGAAGAACGCGTTCTTGTCGGGCGTTGAATAGACGATCGCCGCGACGCGTCCGCCGGGCTTGAGGGCGCGCTTCATCCCGGCCAGCGCTTTCTGCTGGTCGGGGAAGTAGATCAATCCGACGCGCGAGACCACCGCATCGAAGGTGCCTCTTTGAACATCGAGATTCTCGCCGTCCATGACCCGGCACTCCACGTTGGAGAGGCCCCGGCGTTGCGCCTCGGCGGCGGCGAACTCGAGGATCTTCGACGAGATGTCGGTCGCGAGGACGTGCCCTGTAGGGCCGACCCTGCGCGCGATCGTCATCGTTTGCTCGCCTGCTCCGGCCGCCACATCGAGGACACGCTGGGCAGTGCCGACCTTCGCGATGTCTAGCATCACCTCGGTCACCGGCCCCAGCCACGAGTTCAGCGTGGGGCCCCACCGATGCCATGCTTCGGCGGCTTCCTGCCATTGCTGTTGCGTCGTCTGCTTGTACTTGATCGGGTCAAACGTCGACATGGGCCCCCTGATGAAGTGGTTGAACTAGAGTTGCCAACCTGGACACATCAGGAAGCTCGCTGAAGGTAGCAGTCACGATGGACGCGCACAACAGAAGCAACATCGAGTCCAGACGGCGCACGTTTCCGTGAGTTTCGTTCGTCGCAGATCTGGCGGCGAGAGCGCTAGAGGAAAATGTGATCTCCCCGTAAGTGGGAGATGTCGAAGAGCGGATTGCCGGGGTTGGTCAGCACGCACTCAAGGCAACTGCTCGCATGCGAACGTGAGCCGATAACTGAGCACAAAGCCCGCGTGAATTCCGGCTCTCGAGCATAGCAACCGCAGGAATCGACAATCACGCTGACTCAGTCGGCAGGGCAGGCACAAGTAGACTCGATGTTTGGCCATCGACCACGACAACGATCCACGTAGAATCTCGCGCACATGGCTCTCAGCAACCAGCCGGGCAATTCAGATCCCAATGCGTCGCTCGCCGCGCGGCTGCGCCAACGCTTCGGATCGGACGTCGATCCGCGGGTGGAATTGTCACCCGACGAGAACACCGAGAAAGGCGACGAGCGCGGGTCGGCGAGCGTGGTCAATCGCCTCGAGACGCGTGGACCGATCGCAACGCGCTATCGACTGGAAGGCGAGATCGCACGCGGCGGAATGGGCGCGATCATCGAGGTCTTCGACGAAGACTTGCGCCGACGTTTGGCGATGAAGGTGATCTTGCCGCGCGGGCGTGACAGCGCGAGCGCGGGGACCGAGGACAAACCCGTCGATCCGGTGCTGCTCGCGCGCTTTCTCGAGGAAGCGCAGGTCACCGGACAACTCGATCACCCGGGCATCGTGCCGGTGCACGAACTCGGATTGGACCAACAGGGTCAGGTCTTCTTCACGATGCGGCTGGTTCACGGCCGCGATCTGGAAGCGATCTTCGATCTCGCCACGCAGGGCCGCGAAGACTGGTCGACGACGCGCGCGCTCGGCGTGCTGCAGAAAGTGTGCGAGGCCATGGCCTACGCGCACGAGAAGGGCGTCGTGCACCGCGACCTCAAGCCGGCCAACGTGATGGTGGGCCGCTTCGGCGAGGTGTACGTGATGGACTGGGGACTGGCGCGCGTTCGTGATCACGTCGATCGCCACGACGTGCGACCGCGCGCGACCGAAGGCGAAGCTTCTGCGACCGGTCGGCCGACGGAAGCGTCGAACTTCGTCGAGACCGATCGACACGCCGCATCGAAGGGCCGCTCCGACGAAGGGCTCTACACGATGGACGGCGACATCATCGGCACGCCGGCGTACATGGCGCCCGAACAGGCGCGCGGTGAGCTCGACAAGCTCGATGAACGCACCGACGTGTACGCCGTGGGCGCGATGCTCTACCGCTTGCTCGCCGGAACCGCGCCCTACATGGCACGCGGGGAGAAAGTGAGTGCCTTGGAAATCTGGAAGCGCGTGATGGCCGGTCCTCCGGCAGCACTCGCAACCATCGCTCCGGATGCTCCGCACGAACTCGCGGCCATCTGCAACAAGGCCATGACACGCGACCCGGCGCAGCGTTATCCAGACATGCTGGCGTTGTCCGCGGATTTGCGCGCGTTCCTCGAAGGCCGCGTCGTCCGCGCCTTCGAGACCGGAGCGTGGGCCGAAGCACGCAAGTGGTTGGGGCGCAATCGGCCGCTGGCCGCGGCCCTCGCGGCCGGCGTCGTCGCGTTGATCGGCGGGCTCGTCGTCAGCCTCGTCTTGGCGGATCGCGCGCGCAGCAACGCGGTGTTGGCCGAGGAACGGCGCGTCGAATCGGACGCCAACGCGGCCGTCGCACGCGAACAGAGTGCGTTGGCCGAAGCGCGTCGCGAACAAGCCGACGCGAGCGCCGCAGCCGCACTGCGCCAGGCACGCATCGCGGCCGAGGCCAACGCGTTCCTGAACGACGATCTCCTGGCCGCGATCGCCCCCGAGAACCAAGGCATCGACGCGACGGTGCGCGAGGTATTGGATCAGGCGTCTTTGCGGCTGACAGGGCGCTTCGCGGATGAGCCGGCCGTCGAATCGGCGCTGCGCATGACGATCGGGACGAGCTACTTTCGGCTGGGCGAGTTCGAACGCGCGCGCGAGCACGCCGAACGCGCGCTCGAATTACGACGCGCGAACGCGGGCCCGAGGTCGGAGCTCACGCTGCAGTCGATGCGCCTCGTCGCTGCGGTCTGGTCGGTAATGGGACGCATGCCAGAGGCCGTGGACCTCTACCGCGAAGCGTTGGAACTCGCGCGCGGGATCCTCGGAGACGAGCACCGTGGCACGCTCGCGACCATGAATGACCTCGCTCTCGCACTGAGCCGCGGAAGGCGGATCGGCGAAGCGCGCGTGCTCTACGAAGCCGTGCTCCCCGTCCAGGAACGCGTGCTGGGCGCCGACCACGAAGACACCCTCGCGACCGCAAACAACCTTGCGCTCATGGAGCACAAGCTCGGTGACTCGTCAGCCGCCGCAAAACGATTGCGCCACGTACTCGAACGTCGCCTGGCGCTGTTGGGTGCTGAATACCCGGCCGTATGGGAGGCTCAAGGCAATCTGTCCACGGTGCTTTCCGATCTAGGCCAGTTCGCGGAGAGCGAGACACTCGCACGCGGGGCGCTGGACGGCCTGCGAGCCAGGCTGGGCGAGGATCATCCGCGCGTAGGCAAGGCGCGCGGGAACCTGGGAGTCGTCGTGAACCGGCGCGGACGCACCTTGGAGGCCGAGCGACTCTTCCGCGAAGCCCTCGAGATCACACGCAAGAGCTTCGGCGAGGATCACGCGGACACGCTGTTGGCACAGCACAATCTGGCCTCGTCGATCACGTCACCCAAGCGCACCCAAGAGGTGCTCGCGCTGCACGACAAAGTGCTCGCGGGACGCCGACGCATGTTGGGAGACGAGCATCCCGACACGTTGGAATCCCTCAACTCGGTTGCGATGGCGCACATGCGGCTCGGTGAGCTCGCGGAAGCCGAGAAGCTCCTGCGCGAACTGATCGAGTTGGACACGAAGGCTCTGGGCGCGGACCACCCTTCCACGATCATCGCGACCGAGAACCTGGCCAACGTGCTGTATTCGAAGAAGGACTACACGGCGAGCGAGGCGCTCGTGCGCGAGGTGCTCGAAGCGCGGCGCCGCGTGTTGGGCGAGTCCCATCCCGACGTGAGCAAGACCATGTTCAATCTGGGCATGGTGCTGAAGTCCAAAGGCGACAAGCCCGGTGCCCTCGCGGTGATCGAATCCGCGCTCGAACGCGCGCGTGCGCCGGCCAGCCGCAACGATCCGGCGCTGGCGCAGTGCCTGCAAGCACTCGGCGACTTGCATGTCGATGCGGAGCGCTACGACGAGGCGATCCTGGCTTATCGCGAAGCCTTGCAGGTGCAACGACTCATGCATCCGGACGACGCCACCTGCGCGTACTTGCTGCACATGACCGGGTTCGCGTGCTTCAATCTGAAGGACTACGAGACCGCGTTGGGCGAATTCGAGGAAGCCCTTGCCCTGCGCGCGAGCCGGCTTGGGAAAGACGCGCGGGATACACGCACGAGCCTCGTCATGCGGATCACGACGCTCGTGAAGTTGGAGCGCTTCGCGGATGCCGAACCGCTCGCGCATGACTACCTCGAACGCGTGCTGCGCGCCGAGGGACCGGAGCACGCCCACGTGGCACGCGCGCGCAAGCTGCTCGTGGAGATCTACGAAGGCCTGGGCCGAATCGAAGACGCGGACAAGTGGCGCTGAAGAGTCGACAGGCCGAAGACCTACCGGCTCCGTGGGTGATCTTCCGCTCCCGTCGCGAGCACGACCATGGCCCGTCGACGGCATCCACGTGGTCGCCGGTCCCCGGGCGGCCGGCGCCGGGGAACCGCCACTCCCCTCGAGGCCCGAGCTGCGGCCTGGGCCTTCCCCGAAGTTGCACGTCGTGAACCTCCCACGCCGGGTTTTTGCGGCATACTGACGGGCACGTCAGCGGCCGTGAGATCCAGGAATGCCCGCTGCGACGTAGCATCAGACGTCGACGGTTCGACCTGTGGCTCGGCCGCGAACAAACACTCGAAAAGAACAGAAAGCACGATCAGCGCATGAAACCTACACCGAAGAGACGCCTGCTTCAGGCCCTCGCCCTCGTGGCGATCGCTGCCGGAACATACGCATCGACAGCGACGGTCGTGTCCACGATCGGCGATCCGAAGACGGACCAACCGAAGAAGGACGACGCCAAGAAAGAAGAGAAGAAGGACGAGGCCTGGCCCACGGTCGAGAGCGGAACGAAGGCCGAGATCGGCAAGCTCGCGATCGACTTCACGCTCAAGGACATCGACGGCAAGGACGTCAAGCTCTCGAGCTTCAAGGGCAAGACCATCGTGCTCGAATGGTTCAGCCCGGGCTGCCCGGCGTGCAAGTTCGCCTACGGCAAGGACGGCCCGATGAAGGAGCAGCACGAGCGCCTCACCAAGGAAGGCGTCGTGTGGCTCGCGGTGAACTCGGAGGACGACGCGCGTCCGGCCTCGAAGATCGAGGCGAACAAGGAGTTCCTCGAGAAGTACAAGGCGTCCACGCGCATCGTGCTCGATCCGTCGGGCGTCGTGGGCAAGGCCTACGGCGCGAAGACGACGCCGCACATGTTCCTGATCGACAAGAAGGGCATGCTCGTCTACCAGGGCGCCATCGACAACGCGCCCAACGGTGAAGTCGAGAAGGACGCGACGAAGACCAACTACATCGACGCCGCCCTCAAGGAGATCAACGCCGGCAAGGCCGTGACCACACCGAAGACGAAGTCCTACGGTTGAAGCGTCAAGTACAAGAAGTCGTAGTTACGACTTCACGATGACTACCGCGCGGTGAGCAGCAATGCGAGCCGCGCGGTTCTCGTTTGGGGGCTGCTCGTCGAGCCAGGTCTGCGCAGCGGGTCGCGCCAGGCCGCTCCGAGTGCCGGCCAGAGGCCACACGGAGCCCCCCCCCGGCGCGATCCCGGACATTGGGATGCAACCCGCAGCCGGTCCGCGCTCCTACACCGACGTGCGGCGCGCGAGTAGCATGACCGACAGTCCATACCTCGGGATGTCCTGTGTAGCCGGACATCCGTCGGCCTTCATCTTTTCGGGGAGACAGAATGCGTAGTGCGATTGCAGTGGCATCAGCCGTCCTGGCGTTGGTCCTGTCGGGTCCGCTGCGCGCGGGTGACAAGCCCGGACACTCCGAACACGGTTCGGCCTTCGACACCGGCCTGCGGCAGAGACCGTGGAAGATGGCCGGCATCGGACAGTCGCATTTCGAGATCACGACGAAGGTCCCTGAGGTGCAGGTCTGGTTCGATCAGGGCAATACGCTCTTGCACTCGTTCTGGTTCGAAGAAGCGGAGCGTTCGTTTCGCTGGTGCATCAAGCTCGACCCCGACTGCGCGATGGGGTACTGGGGGCTCGCGCGCTGCGGGATGAATTGGTTCACCTCCTTTGGTCCGTGGAGCAACGACCCTGAAGTGAAGCGTTACCGCGATTTCCTCATGGAAGCCGTGCGGCGCAAGGGCAATGTCAGCGAGAGAGAACGTCGGTACATCGAAGCCTGGAGCGAAGCGTTTGCCCCGGACACGCAAAAGCCGGGCGAAATGCTCGCACGCCGGCTGCAGGAGATCTCGATCCAATGGCCCGATGACATCGAAGCCAAGGTGCTCTACGCGCTGTTCTCGATGCGGCGGGACGGCGCGCTCGGGGCGGAAATGGTCTTGCGCGATGTGCTGGCGAAGCAACCCGACCATCCCGGCGCGCACCACTATCGCATCCACAACTGGGACGGTGCCGCGCCGGAGCAAGGCTTGCCGAGTTGCGCACGCTACGGCCCGGTAGCGCCGAACATCGGCCATGCCAATCACATGCCGGGGCACAACTACAGCAAGCTCGGCATGTGGCACGAGGCCGCGATCAGCATGGATTCGGCGACGCGCGTCGAACTGAGCTACATGAACGAGCGCCTCGCGTTGCCCTTCGAGACCTGGAACTTCGCGCACAATCGCAATTACCTCTGCTACATCCAGGAGCAGCTCGGCATGGAACAGGCTGCTCTCGCAGGTGCGCGCAGCCTGCTGGCGGCGCCGCGCAATCCGACGCCCTCCGACAAGGACGGGGAAGCGACATTCATGTACGGTCTGGGAGCATTGTTGCGCGGATTGGTGAAATTCGAGCGCTGGGACACGATCTTGGCCAAGGACTCGATCCCGTGGCGCGACAAGCCTGAGGATCAAGTGCAGCGCGCCTGGGTCGAGACGCTCGCCTACATCGGCCAAGGCAAGCTGGTCGACGCGCAAGGTCGGCTCGACGATTTCGAGGCCCTGATCAAGAAGGAAGACATCGCCCACCCCGGACTGAAGAGCGCCGTCGACATCGCCGAAGGGTTGCTGCGCGCGGGCGAGGGCAACATCCTCGAGGCGACGCGCCTCTTGAGCAGCGCGGCGGAGACGGAACGCGCTGCGCGCCGTGCGGGCGAATACGAAAACGATCCGCCCTTCGAAGCCTGGCCGGTCGCTCGCCTGTTGGGCGAGGTCTACCTGAACCAGGGCGAACATCGTCTGGCGCTGGCGGCCTACGGTGAAGCGCTGAAGGCCGAACCCAACGATGGCTTCTCGCTCTCAGGCGCGGCGCGCGCACACGCGGCGCTCGGAAACGACGCGGAAGCCAGACGCTGTGCGGATGCACTCGCCTACGTCTGGTCGAGCGCGGACGCCGATCTGCGCTGGCGGCATAGTGTTGACGCGCTCGGACTCGTGACCCGGCCTTTCGCCGTGACACCCGCACCAGAACGGCGCTACCAACCGGCTCAGTTGGACGCGCTCGGGCCGAACGTGTGGGCGCCTTTCGCCGCACCCAAGCTCGACTGCGTCGACGAGAACGGCGTGCAGGTCAAGCTCGAGGATCTGCGTGGCAAGAACGTCCTGCTCATCTTCTTCCTGGGCAAGGAGTGCGTGCATTGCATGGAACAACTGACCGCCGTCGACGGCCGCAAGAGCGACTTCGAGAAACAGAACACCGTCGTGCTCGCCGTGAGCAGTGCCAGCCCCGAGAAGAACAAGGCATCGGCGGAATTGGGAACGCTGAGCGCGCGCCTCTTGTCCGACAAGGATCACGAGAATGCGCGGCGCTACACTTCCTTCGACGACTTCGAGGACATCGAGCTGCACTCGACGATCCTGATCGATACGAGTGGTCGCGTGCACTGGAAACGCACCGGCGGCGATCCGTTCAAGGACGTCGACTTCCTGATCGCGGAGCTCAAACGCATGAACGGAACGGACGGGAAGTCGGCGGAGTGAAGCGCCGCGGAGCCGGACCCAGTACGCCGTCTGGCACGCGGAACCGCAGGCTACGGTCGGCGCCGAGGACGCAGATGCGCGCTGCGGGCGGCGGATGCGGACGCTCCGCGCGATCCCGCGACTGCGTGCCGACGCGCGAACCGGCTCCGAGCGCAGCTCGACCTTACCTGGGATCCTCAGCCGCTCGTCGACGAGCGCGCCGTCAAGCCGAGCTCGGCTGCGTGCGGTTTCAAGGCTTCGATCACGAACGCGACGTGATCGGCGAGTTCCACTCCGAGCAGTTTCACACCTGCGTAAACTTCTTCACGCTCCACCTTCGCCGCGAAGCCCTTGTCCTTCAGTTTCTTGAGCACGCTCTTCGCCTCGAGCGTGGCGATGCCTTCCGGCCGCACGAGGGCACACGCGCCGACGAAGCCGGTGAGTTCGTCGCACGCGAGGAGTGCCTTGTCCAGCGCGCTGTCGTACGAGACGCCCCACTTCGTGTAGTGCGCCGCGACGGCGTGCGCGATCTCGTGCTCACCGCGTTCCGCTAGCCAGGCGACGATGCGCCGCGGGTGTTCCTCGGGCCAGGCTTCGTAGTCGGCGTCATGGAGCATGCCCGCGATACCAAAGCGCTCGACGTCGCTCGCGCCGTCACCGTAGCGGAGTGCCGCGGCCCGCATGACGACTTCGACCGCACGCGCGTGCTTGCGCAATGCATCGGTCTTCGTCCAGGTGCACAAGTGATCCCAGGCCAGCGAACGTTCCAGCATGCGCCCTCAGCCTAACGCGCCCATCGCGCCGTGAAAGCATCCGCGCCGCGAGTTCGATGCTCACCCGCCCTCAGTCGACATCAGCGAACGGCGGCACGCTTGTGAGCGAAGGCCCTCGTCTCGCTACCTGCAGTCGAAGTCCTGCAGGGCGGCGGTACAGGATGCTTCCCGGGGTCACGCGTAGGCATGGCTTCCACCGACGCCGGATTGTGTCGTGCGACAGCCGGCGGCGAATTCCCTGGCCCCGGAGTGATTGCTGAAGTGCCAGCCCCTGCGTCTGCATAGAATCCCGCCGCACTCCGGCGTCCTCCGGCAGCAAGGAACCGAATCGATGGCGAGCGAAGAAGAACTCGAGACCTGGGAGCGCCTCGATGCGCTGGCTTCGGCCAATGACGCGCAAGGTCTCGAGGCCTACGTCGATGCGATCGGGCCGAGTGAGGCGTTTCGCGCGCTGTTGCGATTGGACAGCGAGGCGCGCGAGCGCGTGCTCACCACCCTCTCTCCGGAAGAAGCCGCCGATCTCATCGAGGAGATTCCGGAGGAGCACGCCGCCGACTTCATGGAGGACCTCACGGTCGATGAAGCCGCGTCGATCCTCAACGAGATGGAGAGCGACGAGCAGGCCGACGTGCTCGCGAAGATGGAGCCGGACGACGCCGAGGCGATCCTCTCGAAGATGGAGCCCGAGGAAGCCGCGGACGCGCGGCGCCTCATGCCGCACGGACGCGACACGGCCGGCGGGTTGATGGTGACGGAGTTCCTTTCCTACTTCGAGAAGGACCCCGTGCGCGAAGTGATCGAGGATCTGCGCGGCCGCGAGGAACTCGAGTCCAGTCAGGACGTGCACGCCTACGTCGTGTCGGCCACGGATCGCTTGATCGGAATGATCGACTTGCGTGACCTCGTCTTGGCACGGCAAGACGCACCGGTGGCGGACATCCTCGTGCAGACGCCTTTCGTGAGCGCGGACACGACGCTCGAAGCGCTCGACAGCTTTTTCCAGCGCAACCCACGCGCGCAGGTGCCGGTGGTCGACTTTCGCCACAAGCTGCTCGGTGTCGTGCGGCGCAGAGACGTCCTCGATGCGGTTTCGGAGCGCGCCGAACTCGATTACCTGAAGACGCAAGGCATCGTCGGCGGCGACGAGATCCGCACGCTGCCGGTGCTGGTGCGCTCGCGGCGCCGACTGTCCTGGCTCAGCGTCAACATCCTGCTCAACATCGCCGCGGCCAGCGTCATCGCGGCCTACGAAGACACGCTGAAGAGCGTCATCGCCTTGGCGGTGTTCTTGCCGATCGTGTCCGACATGAGCGGCTGCAGCGGCAACCAGGCGGTGGCCGTGAGCATTCGCGAACTCTCGCTGGGCATCACGAAACCGTTCGAGGTTTTCCGGGTCTGGATGCAGGAGATGAAAGTCGGCCTGATCAACGGACTCGTCCTCGGCGTCTTGCTCGGCGTCGCCGCGATGATCTGGAAAGGCAACCCCTGGCTCGGCCTCGTCGTCGGCGGCGCCTTGGCGATGAACACCGTGATCGCCGTTTCGATCGGAGGCGTCGTTCCGCTCCTGCTGCGGCGCTTCAAGTTCGATCCGGCGGTCGCGTCGGGACCGGTGTTGACCACCATCACCGACATGTGCGGGTTCTTCCTGGTCTTGAGCATGGCGAGCGCGGTGCTGTCGCGACTCCAGGGGCTCTGATCGCAGTTCCGGGATGAACGGGTGAGCCTGCACCCGCGCCAGCACGACGGGCCTCGTCGAATCTCAGGGGTCGAGGTTTGAACCGTCTCTCGTACTCACCTCTCTAGGCGACGCAAGCACGGGCTGTCGTGGAAGCCGATCCGCTCATCCCATCCACGCTCACACTTGCGCATGGCGTGCAGGCCGCGACGGATGCCGTCGTTCGCGAGACGCGGACCCCGCGCTCAGAGCATCGACACCGGATCGACGTCGATCAGGACTTTGGGGCGCAGGCGCGTCTCGCTCCAGTCTTGGATCAAACCGCGCAGGCGCGGGAGCCCACGACCGGTGGCGTCGGCCTTCAGCAACATGTGATGCCGCGTACGGCCGCGCAGCATCGCGATCGGCGCTTCGGCGGGGCCGAGGATCTTCACCTGCTCGGCAGCAGCAGGTGCTTTCACGAGCGCCGCGCATTCGGCGGCGGCGGTCGCGACCCGGCTCGAGTCGTCGTCCTCGAACACGATCCGCATCAACCTGCCGAACGGCGGATAACCCAGGTCATTGCGCAAGCGCGTCTCTTGCGCGGCGAAGCCCTCGAAGTCGTGCGTCGTAGCGAAACGGATCGCCGCATGCCCGGGTGTGCTGGTCTGCACCACGATCTGCCCCGCGAGTTCGCCGCGACCGGCGCGACCCGATACTTGCGCCAGCAACTGAAAGGTGCGTTCGGACGCGCGGAAATCCGGCATGTGCAGCGCGTGGTCGGCCGAGATGATGCCCACCAGCGTGACGCGCGGGAAATCGAGGCCCTTGGCGATCATCTGCGTGCCGACAAGCACGTCGATCTCGCCGCGACCGAAGCGCTCGAGTACGTCTTCGTAATCCTCGCGACGCAACATCGTGTCCGAGTCCATGCGTGCGATGCGCGCGCCCGGCAGGAACTCCCCGATCGCGGTCTCGATACGTTCGGAACCCGCGCCCAGATAGCGCAACTGCGGCGACGTGCACGCCGGACAGCTCTTGGGTGGCCGGACTTCCTCGCAGCACGCGTGACACACGATGCGTCCGATGCGCTTGTGCAGCGTCAAGGCCATGTCGCAGTTCTTGCAACGCACGCTCTCACCACAGGACTTGCACCAGAGTGTCGGCGAGAACCCGCGCCGGTTCAGGAACAGGATCGATTGCTCCTTGCGCTTCAGCGTCGCAGTCAGAAGCTCCTTCAAGCGCCGCGAGAACAACGCCGGGCCCTTCACCTCCGCCGCTTCAGCCCGCAGGTCGACGACATCGACTTTGGGCAGCTTGCCGCCCTGCACGCGCTCGCGCAGGTGCAGGTGCGCGTAGCGACCGCTCTTGGCGTTGGTCCACGACTCCAGTGAAGGCGTGGCCGATCCTAGAACACACACGCAGCGCCCGTGATTGGCGCGCATCACCGCGACGTCGCGGGCGTGGTAGCGCGGCGTGGACTCCTGTTTGAACGAAGGCTCGTGTTCCTCGTCGACGACGATCACACCCAGATTCGCGACCGGCGCGAACACGGCCGAGCGCGCGCCGACCACCACGCGGCATTCGCCGCGCTTGACGCGCTGCCACATCGTGCGGCGTTGCGCGTCGGTCAAGCGACTGTGCAGCACCGCCACGTCGCCGAAGCGCGACTTGAACCAGCCCACTGTCTGCGGTGTGAGCGCGATCTCCGGGACGATCACGATCGCGCCCTTCCCTAGCGCGAGTGCGTTTTCGATGACGCGCAGGTACACCTCGGTCTTGCCGCTGCCGGTGACGCCTTGGAGCAGAAAGGTCTGATACTCGCCCGCAGCCACACACTGCGTGATCGCCGCGAGCGCCGCCGTCTGGTCGCGCGACAACACGTCGGGACGGCGTCGCACCACGCTCGACCCGGAGAGCACATCGGTCTCGGCGTCGACGCGCGCGATCACGACCAGCCCCTTCTTCTCGAGCGTCTTGGCGAAGGCGGCGGACAGATTGATGCGACGACACAAGTCGCGCAACTCGATCTGGCCCCCCAGATCGATCAACGTGCGCAGCATGCGATGGTGCTTGGGATGCGTGGTCTCGATCTCGGCGAGTTTCTCCGGCGTCGCTCCGGGTGCCGCACTCACCAGCGTCACTTGCCGCACGCCGCGTTCGTGTTTCAGCGAAGCCGGGAGCACGGCGGACAAGGCCTCGCCCCACGAGCACGCGTAGTAGCTCGCCATCCAACGCGTCAGCTCCAGCAGATCCGGGCCGACCAGCGCTTCGTCGTCGAGGACGAGCGCGACGTTCTTGATCTTCGACGGCTCCAACGCGCACTCGGTGCGCAACGCGACCACGACACCGACTTCGCGCCGCGGCCCGAGCGGCACGGCGACGCGCATGCCCGGCGCGACCTTGTCGATGAATTCGTCGGGGACTCCGTACGTGAACTCGCACCGCACCGGGCGGTTCAGCGCGACGTCGACGAACAGGCTCGCGACGACGGGATCGGGCTCCCGTGCGGCGAACGCGAACGTGCCGGTTTCCCCCCTCTTTGCCATCGCAGCCTCATCATGGGCAAGCGCACGGCGTCGCGCGACAGCGGGGACAGCCACGGCCGTATTTCTTCTCGGCGGCAGCCTGCAGGTCGATTTCCGCGATCGAGGCGAGCGTGGCGAGCCAGGCCAGGACGTCGGCGAACTCGCCCTCGAGCTCTTCGCGCTTGTTGCGGCGCAAGGCGCGCGTCAGTTCGCCGACCTCTTCGCAAAACCACATGTGCGTGCCGGCCAGCCCGCGCGCGGCGTCACGTGCGAAGTAGATGTCCTCGATGCGCTTCTGAAATTCGTCGATCTTCATGGTGTAGAGCCGCGATCAGGCCTTGCGGCGCATGCACACGATCGAGATGTCGCTTGGGAAGGGCGTGGAACCGGCGTAGTTCGCGAGGTCCTTGCCGAGCGCTTCGGAGAGAGTCTTGGATCCCAGGCCGGCGTGTTGCAAGACGAAGCGATAGAAGTCCTTCTCGCCCAGTTCCTTGTCCTCGCCGTTCTTCACCAGCGCCGGACCCGAGTTGGAGATCACGATGTGGTCACCGGGGTCGAACGGGATCTTCTGAACTTGCAAGGTCCGCTTGAAGACCGGTCCCTTGTCGAAGCCGAGCGCGATGCCTTCGCTCTGCACGAGCCGGATCTTCTTGTCGGCGGCCGTGAATCTGATCAACGGGATCTTGTGTCCCGCACACGCCACGGTCGCGATGCCGTCCTTCGGATCGACGAGCACGTACAGCGCCGTCACGTACATCCCGCGCCGCACGTCGCGCGCGATCTCGGCGTTCACGCGGTTGAACGCTTCGGCCACGTCACCGCCGCGCGACAGTTCGACTCGCAGGTAGGAACGCGCGATCGCGCCGATCATCGCGCCCGGGATGCCGCGACCGCTGACGTCGCACACGAGCAGGCCGACACGCCCGTCGCCGAGTTCGATGAACTCGTGGAAATCGCCGCCCGGCGTCGGTGAGTCGACGTGCAGCGACGCGAGTTCGTACCCCGGAACCGCAGGCGTCGTCTGTGGCAGGAGCGCTTCACGGACGTCGCCGGCCAGCGCGATCTCGCGCTCGCGCACGTTCAGTTCGAGCTGCGCTTCCTGCGCCTGCTCCAGGTTGCCGGCCATGCGGTCGATCGACTTGGCGAGCAACATGACTTCGCCCCCGGCGCGCACGCGCGTTCTGTGGCGCAAGTCGCCGCGGCTGATCTGCGCGATGTCGTCGACGATCAGCTCGAGCGGCCGCGCAACCGCTGAACCGACCATGTAGGCGACGACTGCGCCGGCCAGGATCACGAACAAGGTGACTCCGAGGATGATCGCCATGAGCCCGTCACCTGCGCTGTCCTTGGCCGTCATCGGCACGAGCAGCGGCGGCATGATGTCCTTGTACAGGTACATGTGACCCGGCGTGCGGCGGTTGTCGCCGTACATGACGTCGTAGCGCTTCACTTCGCCGTCGGCAAAGGCGACCGGCTGCGCACCCGGCACCTGGATGGGGTTCTCGATGCGCTTCTTGTCGGGGTCGGGTTTCTTGCCGTAGACCTTGAGGTCGATCTCTGCCTGTTGATCCTCGCGCATCTGCTGCAAGAGCGGACCTTGGAGGCGCGTGGCTTCGACGAACGTCTTCTCCTGCACCGCCTGTGCCGCGCTGACCATGCGCGAGTAGAGGAACGCACCCGCGATGATCATGACGACCGCCAACGCAATCGTCATCGTGATCGCGAATCGCGACGCCAGCGATTGGCCGGAGAGCGAGAGGTCCGAGCCTTTCTTCGTGCGTGCCATGTCACACCGTCCAAATCAGGGTATCTAGGAAGAACCGGGCCGGGATCATGACGAAGACGAGGCCCCACACGCCCGCGCAGACGTCGTCCAACAGGATGCCGTGTCCGCCGCCGATCTTCTCCATCCTTCGGCAAGGCCAGGGCTTGGCGATGTCGAAGAAGCGGAAGACGAAGAACGCCACGGCCAGCGCGACCAGGCTCGGCCCCTTCATCCAGGCCACCGTGATCAAGTAGCCGATCACTTCGTCGACTACGAAAATCCCGGGATCCTTGCGCCCGGCGTAGCGCTCGGACCACGGCCCGAGCGGCAGCGTGGCGGCGTACAAAGCCACGCAGACGACGAGCACCCACAAGGGAAACCAGGCCGTGTCCTTCAGGAGCCAGGCGACGAGCACGCCGCCCAGCGTGCCGACCGTGCCGGGAGCGAAGGGCGAGCATCCGAGGAAGCCGAACGACACCAGCGCGAGCTTGAGGCGGTCGATCATCCGCGCGGGCCTTCGAGCAGGAACTTGCGCGTCTTGACGAGATACGAGAGGCACGACCCAACCGACGTCGCGAGGGTGAGCCAGACGAAGACATGTCCCGTCGTCTGCCAGAAGGGCGTCGCGATGTCGAAGGCCTGCATGCCGATCACGATTCCGATCGCGAAGCATTGGGCGAACATCTTGACCTTGCCGAACCAGTCGGCCGACAGTTGTCCGCCCTGGCTCTCGACGTAGCCACGGATCGCCGTGATCAAGAATTCGCGCGCGACGACGACGACGACGATCCAGGCTGGAAACCACTTCTCCGACCAGGGCAGGACGACCAGGAAGATCATCGTGCCCAGGATCAGGACCTTGTCGACGAACGGGTCGGCGATGCGTCCAAAGGCCGTGACCGTGTTGCCGCGGCGCGCGAGCCAGCCGTCGAGCACGTCGCTCGCCGCGACGAGGACGAAGGTCCAGAACGCAAAGCGCAACCATTCGCGGTCGACGAACAGACCCAGCGTGCGCCGACTCTCGTCCTGCGCCAGGATCCAGAACAAGACGATTGCCCCGACGAAGCGCAGCGCCGTGATGCGATTGGGCCAGTATTGAAAGACACCCATGCGGCGGGTCTTTTCTAGCGCTTCTCGAGCGGCGTACACACCAGGTTCGATTCGGAATCGAGGGAGTCCACCCGCGCGCGGAGGAAATCACCCACCTTGGCCCGCGTTCCGCGTACGACCGCGATCAGGTCGACTTCGGGCGCGTCCGCCGCGGTGCGACCGACGACGGCCTCGGCGTCGGGATGGCTCTCGTCGACGAGGATTTCGACTTCGGTCCCGACGAGTTGGGACTGCGTCGCATGGAGCACTCCGTCGCGCGCCGCGATCACCGCGTCGTAGCGCGCCTTCGCGACGTCGCCGGGTACGCGGCCATCGAGTTCGAAACCGGGCGTGCCCTGTTCGGGCGAGTAGGTGAAGGCCCCCAGACGCGCGATCTGGTACTCGCGCACGAACTCCACCGCTTCGGCCGCATCCGCGTCGGTCTCGCCCGGGAAACCCATGAGCAGCGTCGTGCGCAGCGTGATGTTCGGTACGTCGGCACGCAGGCGGTCGAGGATCTTGCGCACTTGATCGCCGCTGCCGGCGCGGCGCATCGAGCGCAGGATCGGCGTCGCGATGTGTTGAACGGGGATGTCGAGGTAGGGCACGACGTTGGGGTGCGCGCGCATCACTTCGGTCAAACGCCAGGGAAAGCGATTGGGGTAGGCGTACATCACGCGCACGCGCTTCACGCCGTCGACCTGGGCCAGCGCTTCGACCAGATCGGGCAATTCCTGCGCGTTTTCGCGGCCCCAGGCGGTCGAATCCTCGGCCACGAGCACGAGTTCGCGCACGCCCCCGCTCGTGAGCTCGTGCGCTTCGGACACGAGATCCTCGAGTGACTTGCTGCGGTGCGGCCCGCGGATGGAGGGAATCGCGCAGAAGCTGCAGGTGTGATCGCACCCGTGGCTGATGCGCATGTAGGCGTAGCTATTGGGCGTCGCGAGCAGGCGCGCGCCGTCGCGGTCGGGCTCGCGCAGCCCCGGGCCTTCGAGGTAGCTCGCGGTCTTTTCACCGTCGGTCAGCGCCTTGACGGACTTCGCCAGCGCCTTGTAGTCGCTGATCTCAGCGAACAGATCGACGCCCGGAAACTTCGCGGCCAGGTCGTGCTTGTAGCGCTGCACCAGGCATCCGGCGACGACGACGCGTTCGATCTCACCCTTCTTCTTGCGCTTCAAGAGCGCGCGAATGGCGCCCTCCGATTCCTCGCGCGCAGGCCCGATGAACGAGCACGTGTTGAGCACGACCGTGTGAGCCACCGACGCGTCGTCGGTGATCACGACGCCGGCTTCGGCCATGCGCCCGAGCATCAGCTCCGAGTCGATCAGATTGCGCGCGCACCCGAGGTGCACGAGCGAAACGTAGGGTTGCTTCTTGTTCAAATCGGACGGTACTTCCGCAAAATGCGACCGCGCGGCCTGCGTCGGCGCCGCGCGGCGAGAGCTTTCGGGGTCGCGCGGGCCTCCGTGTTCTGCATCGGACCCGTGCCCCTTCGGCCGGAATCGGGGGCCGAGAGTATATCCGGCGACCCACGGTGGAGGCACGGATCGACCCGATCAAGCCCTGGGAGGGCGACCGGCCGCCGGAATCGTGGCGGGTCGGCTCAAGGGTTGGCCCCCCCCCGCATGTGCCGGTGATCAGGCACAGGCGTGACCGGTCTGCGCGCGCCCCGCCGTGCCTGACACGCAGCGCAGGGCGACAAGGTGCTCGCAGGCGTCGTGAGCTAGGATGTATTGCGCACACGCATTCGAAGGTCGGTCCCGTCCGCGCGGCGTATCACGCTGCATCCCGCCAGGAGGCGGAACGGAGGGGTCTGAAGCTGATCACGGTCCTGCGCGAACGGGATGGAGCATGGAGTCGGACACAATTACACCCGGGCAGACGAGCAAGGCCGATGTCGCGAAGTGGAAGGCCCTCGTCGCCGAATTCCAGACTCCGAGCCGTTGGCGCGCGTCGTGGCAACTCGTGAATACGTTCGGCGCCTACGGCCTGCTCTGGTACGCGATGTACCTGACGTCGAGCGTGTCGTGGTGGTACACGCTGCCGCTCGCCATCGTGGCCGGCGGGATGCTGGTGCGAATCTTCATCATCTTCCACGACTGCGGGCATGGATCGTTTTTCGAATCCCGGGCTGCAAACGACTTCTGGGGCTTCGTTGCAGGCGTCTTGACCCTGACGCCCTACTACCACTGGCGCTGGGAACACTCGCTCCACCACGCGTCGGCCGGGGACCTCGATCACCGTGGCGTCGGAGACATCTGGACTCTGACGGTGCAGGAGTACCTCGAATCCTCGCGTTGGAGGCGCTTCGCGTACAGGTTGGCCCGCAACCCCATCGTCCTGTTCCTGCTCGCCCCGCTCTTCATGTTCGTGATCATGCAGCGCGTACCTGCGCGTAAGGCAAGTCGGCGGGAGCGCCACTCCGTGTGGTGGATGAACCTGGCGATCCTCGGCATGGCAGCACTGATGAGCACCGTATTCGGATTCGTGCCCTACCTCGTGATCCAGTTGATCGTCATGGGAGTGGCAGGTTCGGCGGGCATCTGGTTGTTCTACGTTCAGCACCAGTTCGAAGAGGCGTACTGGGAGCGCGGCGACGACTGGGGATACACGGAGGCCGCGTTGAAAGGCAGCTCGTTCTACAAGCTGCCCAAGGTCTTGCAGTGGTTCTCAGGCAACATCGGCTTCCATCACATCCATCACCTGAGTCCGCGCATCCCGAACTACAACCTCGAACGCTGTCACCGATCCGACCCGCTGTTCGCGGATGTGCAGCCGGTGACCTTGTTCTCCAGCGTGAAGCTCATCCCGCTACGAGTCTGGGACGAATCCGACAAGCGGCTCATCGGGTTCCGCCGACTCGGCAAACTCAAGAAGGAGCGCGCGCTCCAGAAGACGCATCCGGCGCCCGTTCGTGAACGCGACACCAACAAGTCGCCGACTGCGGACGACCAGCGCCCTCCAACCGCCTGATTCCAGAGTGCCGGTACCGAGCCGGACTTCCCTGCGCCGATCTGTTGAATACGGTGCCAGAGCAGTTTCATCACACTTCGCCTGGTGTTCATGCTCGTTGATCCACGGCAGCCCGCGAAGTGTGATGAAACTGCTCTGGCACCGTATTCAACAGATCGGCGCAGGGAAGTCCGGCTCGGCGCCGCACGTCTGTCGTTGCAGGACACGCAGCGGGCAGCGGACTCAGGCGTGACCTTGCGAGATCGCGCGCCCCGCCGCGCGCACGGACGAGCGCAGGTCCTTGGGCGCGAGCACCTCGACGCGGCCGCCGTAGCTGAGCACCTTGCGCTCGACTTCGAACAGCGCATTCGTGCGGAATTCGACCGTCGCGCGGCCGTCGCGTCCGCGGCGCACCGTCTGTTGCGAAGTCCACGTACGCTCGTCGGCCAGGTGCGCGTGGTCCTTGGCGTAGCGCAAGCGCACAAGGCGTGTTCCGCTGTTCGAGCGCATCGCATTGAACCCCTCGGCGAAGAACGCTTCCGCGCTGAATTCGGGATCGCGCTCGAAGTGCTGCCCCGAGCCGCGCACTGCGCTGATGCGTGGCAGGAAGAACAAGACAGTGTTGCCGCTCCGCACGGTGCGCGCGACTAGAAACCACTCGCGATCGCGCACCACGAGCAGCAGCGGATCGACAGAACGCGCCTCGACCGTCTGCGTCGCAGGCAGAAAGTAGTCGATCTCCACGCGCTCGCGATCCTCGATCGCTCCGGTGAGTCGGCTCCATGTCGCGGGGTCGATCCGCACGGGCGGCAGACCGGAGAAATGAATCGCGCGTGCGGCCAGAGCGTGCCGCGAACGCAATTCACCTGGGAGTGCCGCCAATACTTTCTCGAAGGCCGCCCGCAGGTGGCCGGCGACGGGAGTGCCCTCGTATTGAGCGAGAGCGTTTTCAGCGACCATCAGCGCAAACAAGTCGCGTTCGTTCAGGGTGACTGCCGGAATCGCAAACCCGGAGCCGGCGTAGGTGTACCCGCGCGCGGAGGAGTCGTACTGGATCGGCGCGCCGAGTTCGTCGCGCAGCGCCTCAAGGTCGCGGTACACGGTTTTCGTCGATACGCCGCACTCGCGCGCAAGCTTCGCAGCGGACGGGCGTGACCCGTCTCTCAGCCGAGCGTCGATGTGGACGATGCGTTTCCATCGACTGAGGTAATCCCCGTCGCCGCCTGATCGGTAGAGAGTGAGTCGCCTGATCACGGATCGTGGAGTCTTGCGTTGCGCTCGTTGCGATGGATTGGCTTGTCAGAGAGATCGCTCAGGTGCCCCGGACGCACGTCGTCACGGAGCACCTGAACTCTCCCTATCCCCTCGGGCCCCGCGGTAGCAAGCGAGCTGCTGCGAGCATCGATCAGATCCCCTTGGGCATCACGAACCCGTCCTGCCGAAGTCCACCCGCCGGGAAGCGCGCGTGTTCGGTAGAACGTGCCGCGGACGCGTTCTGCGTTCTCGACCGGCGCAGCATCGCCTGTGCATGGGACACAGGATGTCCTAGTCATGAATTTCGGTAGAGATCAGCGACGCACCAACCCGTCCGGCGCAGGCAGGCCCCGAACCTGTCCACGGATGGCGGTCCGCGCTGCTATCGCACCCCGGTGACCTGGGTTCCGAGGGTGTGCTGGATGGCCTGGAGCCAGCTGAACGGCAGCAACCCGAGTCTCGAACCGCCGATTCTCCGAAGTCCGCGGGCTGGATGCGGCTTTCTGGCAAAGCACGGCGACGGCGCAGGGCTGCTCCGTCTCGAGCAGAAACCGGAACGCCAACAGAAGAGAGCCGAAGGCTCGAGTGCCTCTCAGTACTCTGCCTCGGGAAATCAGCAGCGTGTCCGCATCGGTTCGCGGCTCTGCTCCTGCACCGCCGGACTCGCGAAACCTTTAGATTCGGAGTGCGCCCAGGACTTCGTGATGTAGGCAGCCGCGTCGGGCGTCTTGCACGCCGTGTCACCGTGATCGACGTCGACAGGGCCGATTTTCGCCGCCGCTGCGAGCGCCAGTTTCTGCAGGGCGGCGTCGCGACAACCGATCGCGATGAGCGCGTAGTTCATGGATTCGCGTTCTTCGTTGGGAACCGTGTGGATCGTCTTCTGAATCGTCTTCAAGTGATCCTTGAACCACGCTGACTCCGTGGTCTTGGACGTCATCGCCATGGCACTGACGAGCATCCAGCCGCTGCACCGCTGCACGAGCTTGTCAGACGCAAGCCAGGCATCCGCACGATCCCGCGCGTGCGGTCCTTCGGACGCGAGCTGCGCGACATAGGAGTGGCACAAGCGCGGAGTCAAACCTCCGGCCCAGCGATCGAGTTCAGCGGGAGTCATACGCGCGGGATCAGCGACCTTCACCGCCAAGAGGCGCGCATCGAAGTTGCCGGTCTTCCACAGCTCCAGCGCGAGTTCGTGATCGACACGAATCTTCTTCACCAGCGTTTTCAACGTGGCAAAGCTGACGCCAAACATGGGTTCGGGCGCACCGTGTCGCGCGTACGTCTTGCGCGTTTGCGCCGAGCCGGCTTTTTCAAGCGCGGCCATGGCGGCGGCGACGGACATGCGTGTCCCAGGTGCCTTGCCGGTCGACCTGGCTGCGGTCTTGAACTTCACGGCGGGCGTCGGTTTCTTGGTTGTCGGCCTGGTTGCCATCGAGTTCCTTTCGTTGCGTGCGCCTCGAGTCAGGGCTCGATTCTAGCGCACACGACAGAACGCGCGAGTCCGCTCAGGCGCGCGCTTGGGGAACGAACTTCGTGAAGGCCTGCAGTTGCATGCCTTCGAGGAGCCCGGCATCCAGCGGTTCGATCGCCGCGTTCCGATCGCGAACGCCGAAGTCCAGATCGGCGACGCTGCGGAACGGTCGCGTGCCGGGCTTCATCGCGATGAGCTCGATCATCCGATCGACGACCAGCTTGGGATCGGTCGGCGCGGCCGGGTCCTTGAAGAGCTGATCGAACGAAGCCCCCATCGCTTCGAAGGTCTCGTTCGCCATGGCGGGGTAGGTCTTGCCGCGACCGTCAGCATCGGCGGGCTTCGGGCTGCGCGGGAAGAGTTCCGTGGTGAACGGTCCGGGTTCGACGACGACCACGTCGACGCCGGAGCTCGCCAGCTCGCCGCGCAGTGCCATCGAGTAGCCCTCGAGCGCCCACTTGCTGGCGTGGTAGACGCCGGAAAACGGCAGGCTCATGCGGCCCGCGATCGAGCTGACGTTGATGACCAGGCCTTGGCCGCGCTTGCGCATCGCCGGCAAGAATGCGCGGTTCACGCGGTGGACGCCGACGACGTTGATGTCGAGCTGAACAGCGAGTTCGTCGGCGCTGAAGGCTTCGGTGAGCCCGACGTACATCTGGCCCGCGTTGTTCACGATTGCGTCGGGAGCATCCGACTCAGACAGCACGTTCGCTGCGGCGGCATCGACCGACCTGGTCGAAGTGACGTCCAGATCGAGCACGCGTAAATCGAGCTTCTGATCAGCGGCCAGCGCCTGAAGTTCGCTGGCGACCTTGGCATTCGATCCGCTGACACCGCGCATCGTGGCGTAGACGCGATCGCCCTTGCGTGCGAGTTCTTCGGCCATCTGACGACCGAATCTGGTGCTGCATCCGGTGATGAGGACGGTGCGTTTCATGATGAATCTCCCATGTTGAACGCCTACGCGGAGTCGAAATCAGCGCCGTGCGTATTGCAATCGGAGCAGGAGCATGGTCAGCGGTGATCCATCCGCCTTGGGAATTCCAGGCACAAGGACACGCCCCCCCCCTTCAGGCGCGAGTGCACATCACGGCACGCTCACAGTCATTGCGCGGGACACCGCGCGAGGCGCGGCAGGTTACTTGGGCGGATTCTTCGCGTCTTCCTCGGCCGCGATCTCGGGCCACAGTTTCCGCGCGGATTCGGCGGCGGGAGTACCGGCGTACTTCTTGGAGAACAGCTTGCGCACCTGCCACTCCCCTTTCTTGTCCTGCTTCTGTTCGAACAGGTCGCGCGCTTGCCGCAGGATCTCGTCGGCTTCGACCGACAACTTCCAGGCGGTGATCTCGGGCTGGATGGCCTTGTCTTTGTCGGCCTTCTTCAGGCGCGCCGTGACTTCAGCTTCAAGCGGCGTGCCGGCCGTGTCGCGCGCGAACGCAGTCAATTCTTGATACGCCTTCACCGCGGTCCCCGGCACGAGCAGCGCGGAAATGCGCGTGAATTCGGCCTTCATGCCGGCCAAGGCTTGCGGCTGATGCTTCTGCGCTTCGAGCGCGTAGGGACTCTTCTTCGTGATCGCGAGTACGGCTGCGTAGCTCTTCCACGCGTCGGGCCAGGCCTTCGCCGCGACGTGCTTCGCACCGGCTTCGAGCGCCTTGCGGACCGTTTCGAGTTCTTGGTCCGTGAGTCCAGGCCCGGCCACGGCTTGAATGGCGACGATCTCGGCGATGACCTCCTCTGGCGCCGGTGCCTGGCTGGTGTTGATCCGCCCCGTGAGCTTGCCGTCGGGCGCGTACAGTGCGGTCTGCGGGCAATGCATGGTGCCGTCCGGATCTTGCACGTCAGCGTAGAGATCGTTCCACGTCGCCTGGTGCTCGCCGCACGAGCTGTACATCTCGAACACCGAGCACACCTCGCGCTGCTTCTTCTCACCGTCGACGATCTCTTCGATCTTCTTCTTCGGGTGCACGCCGTTGTTCGCGATGATCACGATGCACTCGGCGCTCTTCTCGATCAGCGCGACGTTGGTGAGCACATCGGTGCGATACCTGTCCGAGGCTTCTTCGGCATCGAGCAGGATGTGCGCCAGGACAGGCACGTTGCGGTCCTTTGCCAGCGCGCGAGCATCGGCCAGCTTGCCGATGAACGGCTTCAACTTCGGCACCGGCTTGGGGGGCGGCTTTTGTGCCGCGAGTGAAACCGCGATTCCGACGTAGAGCGCGAGCAACCCGAGCGTGTTCAGCTTCATGACGACCTCAGTTTCCGACCTCTGGCGCAGACGCGCAATGTCCGCTCCCCAGGTTCCGTGCGAACGGTCGCGTTGGCTGCAGCAAACCTCGCATCACTTCCGAGCAACCCACTCCCTCCAAGCGCGATCCGCCTCTCTCCACTTCATTCCTGACGCGGCCTTGAACGCCTCGTCGTAGACGAGTTCGCGCTCGAGGCTGGTCGGGATCACGCGCGTCGGCGAAGGCGGTGCGCGCTTGCGCAGCACGTCGAGGAACTTGCGCAGGCTGCCTTCTCCGCGCGAATCCAGCCACTGCACGATCCCCATCGAGGCCGCGATGTCCGCGCCCTGGAGCTCGTCGAATTGCAACGAGGCGAGCCGGTCGAACGCCGGCACATCGGCGATGTTCGCTGCGAGTGCCTGCTTCCAATTGCCGCCGCGCAGCGCCCTGTCGTCGAAGCCGATGAACACGGTGTTCGTCGGCGCGTTCTTGACCTTGGTGTCGCCCTTTCTCGGCGGCGTCCCGCCCGTGCTCGGCCCGACCGGAGCCGGACTCTTGTTGCCGCGACAGAAGACGGCGTTGCGCCCGTGACTCTCGTACTCCAAGACCGCCGCGATGCCCTCGTCGAACCACGGCGGCAACAGTTTGCCGTCGTACCCGAGGCGATTGAGCAGCAAGTGACCGAAGTGGTGCAGGTCGTGTCCGCTCAGGTCTTCGATGGGACGATTCCAACGACGCGCGGAGGAAAGCGGATACGGGTCCCACCACATGAACCCGTGCGTCTTCTTGACGGCTTCAGCCCAGCCTTCAGGCACCGTGGTCGTCAGGCCGCCGAAGTGCGCGCACGTACCGGTATAGGCGTCGTTGCCGTCGAACATGTAGAACTCGGCCAGCCGATTGCCGAACAGCTCCAACCCTGGTTTCGACAGGAATTTCAGGTCGAACCACGCGCGACCGCGCTTCATCGATTCGCCGATGCGCGCCAGTTCTTCGATGCTTTGCGGGCCGCACAGGAGCGCGTCGTCCGTCACGAGTTTCTGGAATGGAAACCCGGTCAACTTCTCGACGACGGCCGCGTTGTTGCGCGCGATGGCTTCGGGGCGCGGTAGCCACTGGCCGTCGCAGAGCTCGAGTCCCTTCTTGCGCTGCGCGTCCTCGAACGGAATCCACACGCCGTCGACGAGGACTTCGTTCTTCTCGAGGTGACCCTTTTCCTCGACCGTGACCCAACGGCCCTGAAACAGGACGAACCCGCGCGCGAGCATGTCGGCCGTTTCGTCCGCCTTCTGGCGCTTGTCGCGCTCCTCGGGCGTCATCCATTCGCCTTTGTAGAGCACATGTCCGAAGAACTGTCGCGCGCCGGCGTGCTGCGGATCGAGTTCGATCGCCTTGAGCATGCAGCGCTTCGTTTCCTTCGTCATCTTCTTCGCTGCGGCCCACTCGCCGAGCTGAAAGAAGTCTTCGCCCGTCTTGCAGGTCTTCTCGCGCTCTTCGAACTCCTGCCAGCGCGTCTTGCCGCGCTCGATCGCCGTGATGTCCGCGCGCAGGAACTCGAACTCGCCGAACTCGGTCTTGATCTTGATCTTGCCGTCGCGCTCCGACGTGATCGTGCCTTCGATCGTGCGGCCGTCCTTGTGGGTCAAAACGTCTGCGTGCACGCCGGTCGCAAAAGCGAGCAACACGAGCAGCGCGGCGAGCGGGGTCTTGGACATGACGCCCACCACCGTAACCAGAGCCCGCGAATCCGCCTAACCACGCACCCCGGGTCGCAGAGGGGGTGCAAGGCGCCGACTCTGCCACCTGACGAGGGGTCGCTGCTGAAGCGTATCCCCGGTCCTTCGAATTTGGCGCCTGGCGGGCCTGGGCTGCTTCAGCTAGATTGAACTGGCTGACGATCCAAGGACCACCATGATCCAACCCAAACACATGACCTTGGGCGCCTTCGAGGCCAAGAACCGCCTGTCCGAATTGCTCGAACGGGTGAGCTCGGGCGAGAGCGTGATCATCACTCGCCACGGCAAACCGATCGCGCGACTGGTCCCATACGACGAACGCATCGAGCGCGAGAACGTGCGCGCGGCTGTCGCCGGGCTGCGCAAGTTGCGCAAGGGCATGCGCCTCGGCGGACTCAAGTTGCGCGACTTGATCGACGAGGGCCGGGCGTGAACCTGGTTCTGGATGCTTCCGTGGCCTTGTCCTGGTGCTTCGAAGACGAGCGCACAGACTACGCGGACAGTCTGCTCGACGCGCTGTCCGAAGTCGGTGCTGCCGCGCCTGAACTCTGGGCGTTCGAAGTCGCGAACGGCTTGCTGGTAGCCATGCGCAAGAAGCGCATCGACGAGGATCAACTGACGGGCGCGCTGGAGTTCCTGCACGGACTGCCGATCGAACTGTCGCCGACACCGAAGGACCGGAGTCAGGGACGCATCCTCGAGCTGGCTTTCGAATCCGGACTGTCGGTCTACGACGCAAGTTATCTGGAACTCGCGGAACGGCTGGATCTGCCGCTGGCTTCGCTCGATCTGCGCCTGCGCAAGGCTGCCAAACAACTCGGAAGGCTGCACCAGCCGAACTGAGGCTGGACACATCCGCCCGCGGAAGAGTCCTCGCGCTAGACTGCGCGGACTCCTATGCAGCACTCACTCATGAATTGGATCGTGTTCGTTCCGCTGATCGCCTCGCTGGCCGCTTGCGCCTCGAGTCCGCCCGGTTCTCCAGTCAAGTGGGCCATCGCCATCCACGGCGGCGCCGGCACGCTGGAGCGCGACGCTCCGGCGGCTGAACTACAGGCCTATCGCACTGCGCTCGACGAGGCGCTGACCTTGGGTCGCGATGCCCTGGCCCGCGGCGACGCTGCGCTCGACGTGTGCGAAGCCGTCGTGCGCATGCTCGAGGACAATCCCCTGTTCAACGCCGGTCGCGGCGCGGTGTTCAACGAGCAGGGCGAGCACGAACTCGACGCCTGCATCATGGACGGCTCGACCATGCAGTGCGGCGCTGTCGCCGGCGTGCGCACGGTGAAGCACCCGATCACGTTGGCGCGCAAGGTGATGGAACACACGCGGCACGTGCTCTTGATGGGCGACGGCGCCGAACAGTTCGCGACGTCGATGGAGGTCGAGCGCGTGCCGAACAACTGGTTCGACACCGAGAAGCGCCGCCGTGTGCTGGAGGAAGTGCTGAAAAAGCGCGCAGAAACCGGCGCGTTGGAACAGCCGACGGACAAGAAGTTCACCTACGGCACGGTCGGCTGCGTCGTGCGCGACTCCAAAGGTCACCTGGCCGCGGCGACGAGTACCGGCGGCTTGACGGGCAAACGCTGGGGCCGCGTCGGGGACTCGCCGATCGCCGGCGCCGGGAACTACGCCGACGCCTTTGGTGCTGTGAGCGGCACGGGCACAGGCGAACAGTTCATCCGTCATGCGGTCGCCCGCACGATCACGGCGCGCATGCAGTTCGGCGGCGAAACCGTGGCGCAGGCCGCCGACGCCGTCGTGTTCCACACGTTGCAACCCGACGACGGCGGCATCATCGCCGTGGATCGCAACGGCAACCTGGCCGCCGTGTACAACTCGGGCGGAATGTACCGCGGACTGGCCGATTCGAACGGGCGTTTCGAAGTGCGCATCTTCGAGGACTGACCGCGACTGGCTGCGGATTTATTCCGGTCAGGCCGGCTGCCGACGAGCCGCACGCGATCAGGTATCGTCGCGCCGATGAAGACGCTCACTCCCCTTCAATCCCTGGTCCTCGACGGCCGCGGCGGCGCGCGAACGATCGAGCCGGCGCGCAGCGGCGAACGCAAGCCCGGCGAAGTGTTGTGGCTGCACCTGGACTACAAAGACCCCGCGTCACTGGCGTGGCTGCGCGAGCAAAGCGGCATCGACAAGGTCATGATCGAGGCCCTGTTGGCCGACGACCCGCGCCCGCGCAGTCTGGTGCACGGCGATGCGCTGCTCGTGATCCTACGCGGCGCCAATTTGAATCCGGGGGCGGATCCGGAGGACATGGTGTCCTTGCGGTTGTGGGTCGAACACGACCGCGTGCTGACGTTTCGGCACCGACGCCTCATCTCGATCCAAGAAGTCGCCGATCAGCTCGCTGCGGGCAACGGCCCCACGTCCGCCGGCGACCTGTTGCACGAGATCGTCGCGCGCCTATTGTCGCGCATCGGCACGATCATCAACGGCATCGAGGAGAGCGCGGACGAGTTGGAGGAGCTGGTCCTCACCGCCGAAAGTCGCGAGCTGCGCACGCGCCTCTCCGCCCTGCGCCGGCAGTCCATTGCTCTGCGCCGCTTCGTCGCGCCGCAGCGGGATACGATCGGACGACTGCACGCCGAACGCGTCACCTGGCTGGACGACACGTCTAGAGCGCGGCTACGCGAAACGGCCGACCGGACGACGCGCTACATCGAAGACCTCGACTCCGCCCGCGACCGCGCGGCCGTCACGTACGAGGAACTGTCGAATCGCATCGCCGAACAGATGAACCAGACCATGTATCGGCTTTCGATCGTGGCTGCGATCTTCTTGCCGCTCGGCCTTTTGACCGGACTGTTGGGCATCAACGTAGGCGGAATCCCGGGGACGGAGTCCCCTTCTGCGTTCACGCTCGTGAGCGTCGCGCTCGTCGTCATCGGATTGGTGCAGTGGTGGTGGTTCAAGCGACGCAAGATCGTGTGATGGCGTGACACCCAACTGCACTCGACTGGATACTGGGAGGCTGGAGCATGCATAGGGAACTGCCCCACGTAGCGGCGATGAAGCATTGCTTGCGACTGACGCTGATCACGCTGATCTTGACGGCTTGCAGGTCGGCCGAAACGACATCTGAACCCGCGCCGCAGGTCACCGCGCCGACGATGACGGATCGGGCCGCGACCGAGGCCGCTCGACTGCGCGACATCTACGCCGGTCCGCAGTCCGGTTGGCCGGCCCCGCACGTGGATGCGGACGTCGTGCATGTGGAACTCGGACGCGTCGACCGGCCCGCACGGGCCACGGATCCACGCGCAATCGCCCGCATCGAGCTGGGTCAGACCTTGTTCTTCGACGCGCGTCTCTCGGGCACCGGACAGATGGCGTGCGCGTCGTGTCACGACGCGGAACTGGGTTGGGCCGACGGGCGCGCGACGAGCTTCGGACACGGATTCCAGCCCCTGCCGCGCAATGCACCGTCGCTCTTGAACGTTGCGTTCGGCACCAGTTTCTTCTGGGACGGGCGCGCGGCGAGCCTCGAGGACCAGGCGCTGGCGGTGTTCGAGAATGCGAACGAGATGCATTCGAGCATGGATGCCGTGCTCGCGAGCGTGCGCTCGAGCCGCGGTTATCGCGAGCAGTTCAAGGCCGCCTGGAACGAAGATCTACCCACACTAGAGAACACGCTGCGTTCGATCGCCGCCTTCGAACGCACGCTGGTGAGCGACGGATCCAGCGCATTCGACGATTTCCTGGGCGGCAAGCGCGATGCCTTGTCCGACGCGGCTGTGCGCGGTCTGCACTTGTTCAGGACCGAGGCGCGCTGTGTGAACTGTCACAACGGCCCGCTCCTCACGGACGGGAAGTTCCACGACCTCGGTCTGTCGTACTACGGTCGCAAGCTCCAGGATCTCGGACGGTACGAAGTCACGCGTGATCCGGCTGACGTCGGGCGTTTCAAGACGCCGTCCCTGCGCAACGTGATGCGCACGGGTCCGTACATGCACAACGGGCTCTTCGACATCGACGGTGTGCTGAACATGTACTCGGCCGGGATGGTGACGCTGAAGCGCAAGCCGGAGCAGGCCGACGATCCGCTGTTCCCGACCAAGTCTCCGCACTTGAAGGAACTCGGGCTGGATGCGCAGAAGAAAGGCGATCTTGCCGCATTCATGGACGCGCTCACCGAACGCCGACGCCGCGTGCGACCGCCGGCGATGCCCGCACTGGGTGACGCGGGCGAGTGAGATCGCACAGGCGCCGCCGCCGGGAGTGTCGAGCAGACCTCTCGCTCAGATGCCTTGCTCGACGACCATGCGCTCCAGCTCACGTTCGAAGGCGCGCGTGAAGCGCACGCCATCGACCAGAGCCGAGCTCTGCATCTGAGCACGCAGCGAACTGCGCAACGCGGCCAGACCGGTCAGGTCCTGGCGCCAGGCGCAGGCGATGTCGCGGTACGCGGTCTTCGAACCGGCGGCGAACTGCGGCAGCCCCACGTTGTGGAGGTGTGACAGCGAGTGCCGGCCGCAAAAGCGCTCGGCAGGCAGCGTGACGACGGGCACGCCCATCCACAGGGCTTCGCATGTCGTCAGCCCGCCGCAGTACGGGAACGGATCGAGCGCAAGATCGACCAGGCCGTAGCGCGCGAGCAGTTGATCCTGCGGCGCTCCGCCGATCAGGATCAGTCGCTCGCTCGCGACGCCGTGTCGATCGAACTGCTCGCGCACGCTCGCCTGCGTCGTGATGTCGTCGAGTTCGCGCGTGTGCAGCAGCAGCCTGCTGGGTTCGGTCGCGTTGAGGATCTCGCTCCACAGCGCCACGACTTCGGGCGTCATCTTGGACAGGTTGTTGAAGCATCCGAACGTGAACTGGGGCTCGGACAGGGCCGGCAGCGGTCCGACCGGCGGAGCCTCGCGCGACGGTCGCACGCACACGTAGCCGTCGGGCATGCGGACCAACTTTTCGGTGAACCATCGGTCGAAACCGGCCGGCGTCTCGAAGCCGTCCGAGATGAAGTAGTCGATCGTCGTGAGACCGGTCGTGAACGGATAACCCAGCCAGCTCACCTGGATCGGCGCGGGCTTTTGCGCGAACGTGATCAAGCGATTGTGCGCCGTGTGCCCCGACAGATCGAACAAGATGTCGATGCCGTCGCGATGAATCAGCTCGGCCAGTTGTTCATCGGTCTGCGCACTCACGCGCTGAAAGTGATCGCAGTGCTCGACGAAGTGTTGTGTGACGGAGTCCTCAGCAGCGGTCGACGAATAGGCAAACACCTCGAAGCGCTTGCGGTCGTGCGCTTCGACGACCGGTGCCAGGAATTGCCCCACCGGATGCCGGCGCAGGTCCGCGGAGACGTACCCGATCTTCAGGCGCCGTCCCGGCGGACGTGCGTCGAAGGTGAAGGCTCGGGCAGGCGCGTGACACCGCGCCCAGCCACGGTGGGCCTCGACCAGCTTCGACTGCGACAAACTCGAGTCGTAGAGCGAGATCATCAACAGGTCGCTGTGGAACACCGGCGAATGACCAGGGATGGCGACGGACTTGCGCAGTGCCACCAGAGCATCGGCCAGACGACCGCGCGCGCGCTGCGCGAGCCCCAGGTTGTGCCAGCCGGTCGCATTCTGCGGATCCAATTTCAACGCGCGCTGCCCGATGCGGATGGCCTCGTCGCCCTTCCCGGCCTTGCTCAACACCAGTGTGTAGTTGTGCAGGAGCTGCGGGACAGCGGGCGCGAGTTCGACGGCGCGTGCGTAGTGCTCGAGCGCCGCCTCCATCGAGTTCTGGTTGTAGTAGAGTAGGCCCAGGTTCGCGTGCGCATCCGCGAACATGGGATCGACCAGAAGTGCACCTTCGAAGCAGGTCCGCGCGGCGGCAAGGTCGCCTGCGCGCAGCTTGAACACACCGATGCTGTTGCAAAAACGGCCGGCGTCCGCGGGAGCGCGCTCCAGCCCGCGCGCCAATTGCACGAGCGCCAGGTCGGAGCGCTGCAGATGCTGATCGAGGATGCCGGCGAGTTCGAAATAGGCCGTTCCGAATTCAGGATGCGCCGCGAGCAGAGCTTCGTAGGCAGCCACCGCCTCGCCCAGGCGCCCCTGCTCGAAGAGCGCGCGCGCGCATCGATGCTGCGCGTCACGAGCCGCCTGCGCCTTGAGAGAAGAGTCCGTCAACGAATCCTCGAGAGAAGTGAGCCCAAAGTCTGTGTGCGAGCGCGTGTCACCCGACGGTTGCAGCGAGCAAAGCCCCGCTGGACCCGCGCTGGGCGAGGCTAGCATCCGCCCGGGGTGCAACGTACTCGTCTCCGTCCACGAAGGCAGACGGAATGGCGGATCGTTCGCTATTCTTGTGCCGTTCCATGCGGCCTATTCCTTTTGCCGAGTATCGCGATCGCTTTGCCGGCCAGACCGCCGTCGTCGTCGGCAAGGGTCCGACGCTGTACGACTTCGCGGCGCTGGGCGAGACGGGCGCGCCGACGTTCTTCGTGAACGACGCCGTCGCACTCGAGAGACACCTGGCCCAGTCGCAGCCGAGCTTCATGTTCGCGCACGACCGCGGCCAGACGGCCTGGTTCGCGCGCGGCATCCGCACCATCCCGGTCCTTCCGCGCGACGGCAAGATCGTCGAAGGCGAGTCCGATCCGCTGCTCGCGCCGTTGGACAAGGCCATCTTCTACACCTGGCGCACGCGCGACCAGAGTCTCGTGCTTGCGCAGACGAAGGCCGAACTCGCACAGTCAGGCGAGCTCTACACGGACTGCGGCACGATTCACGCCGCGCTGCACTTCGTCTGGTACTGCGGTTTCAGCGCAGTGCGCTTCGTCGGCTGCGACGGCGTGACGAAGGACCCGCGCACTGCGGAACTCGGCGATGAACGCACGGGCTACGACAAGCGCATCGACAATGCCTCGAACTCGGCCCCGTGGGGTCAGTTCATCCGCATTCGCCGCGAACAAGATCGGCTCTGCAAGGTCTTCGGCCTCGACGTCGAGTACTGGGGAGCGCCCGTCGAGCGCGGCGCCATCGAGAAAACCAGCGAAGCCGTGCGCGCGGTGTTCAAGGACCTGAAGCGGCGCACGAAGAGCGCCGGGAGACGCGGAGGCCCGGCATGACGACACGCGCCGAGGTCTCGATCCCCACCGACCGTTCGTACGCTGAAGGACCGGATGTGCCGATGCGCATCTACGTCGGCACTTCCGACGCCGAGATGGTCGCCGTGCACGTGCTCGAACACACGATCCGCAAGCACGCCAGCCGCCCGGTCGAGTTCGTGCCGATGCGCGCTCCGCAGCCGACGCCTCGGAAAAAGGAACACCGCGCCGCCACGCGCTTTACCTTCAAGCGCTTCATGATCCCGGCACTCGCCGGCTACCGCGGGCGTGCGCTCTACATGGATTCGGACATGCATGTCTTCGGCGACATGGCCGAGCTGTGGCGTCTGCCGTTCGGGAAACACCGCGTCTTGTGCAGCGTTCAACTCGAGACGCCCGAGAGCTGGAAGAACCCGGATTCACATTTTCATCCGGGCCGACATTTCGCGTTCATGCTGCTCGACTGTTCGCGCCTCGATTGGGACGCGGATGAGATCGTGCGCGGACTCGACGAGGGTCGCTACACCTACAAGGCGCTCACGAAGGACTTGTGCATCGTCCCCAGCGACGAGATCGGCGAGACGATTCCGACCGAGTGGAACTCGCTCGAAAAGTACGTCCCGGGCGTCACGAAGAACGTGCACTACACCGTCATTCGCACACAGCCCTGGCGCTACGAAGGCAATCCGCTCGAGGACCTGTGGATGAGCGCGTACCGCGAGACCGTCGCGTCGGGCAAGATCACGTTGGACATGGTGCTCGACGCCATCGAACACCGTTGGGTCAAGCCCGCGATGGCCGACGTGTTCCCCGGCGGCCGCGAAGCGCGCGAGACGTTGGCATTCAAGATGCGAACCGCTCGAACGCGCACGCTCCACGCCGTTCGCCGCGCGATACTGGGGCGCGGGCACTGATCGTGGAGCTGGCTTCGAAAACGAGCGGCACTACGCCTGCGCCCGAGACCGAGCTCGTCGAAAGTTGTCCGCTGTGCGGAGCGCACGAGCGCACCCTGATCTGCGCTGCCTTCGATCGCACACGCCCGGAGCGCGTGCCGCATTTCGAGTACTCGCGCTGCACGGCCTGCGGAGTTGCGTTTCAGTCGGTGCGCCCGCCCGCGCACAAAGCGGCGCTGCACTACGCCGACGACTACGAGCCGCACGCCGCGGATGCGCCGGCGCGCGCCGAATTGCGCGGGCTGCGCCGCGGAGCGTCCGGTACGGCGGGACTGGTGAATCGGATCGTCGCCAACACGTGGCGTGACCCGTGGAAGCGGCGTTCGAAGAAGCTCTACACGCCGCCGCGCGCGGGAGCGACCTTGCTCGACTACGGCTGCGGTTCGGCGCGCTTCCTCGACAAGGCGCGCAAGCTCGGCTGGAGCACGACCGGCGTCGATTTCGTGCCGCGTGTGGTCGACGCCGTGCGCAGCGCCGGCCATCGCGCGTTCCTGGTCGCGGACTGCTGGCGCGAGATCGCGGACAACTCGCTCGACTGGGTGCGCCTCAATCACGTCGTCGAACACCTCTACGATCCGCGCGCCGAGTTGACTCGCATCCTGCAACATCTGCGACCCGGCGGCCGGCTGCACATGGCGACTCCGAACGGCGACGCGCTGGGGCTGGAGCGCTTCGGTAATGCCTGGTTTCCGCTCGAATGTCCGCGGCACGTGATCCTGTACACGCCCGACACGATGAAGCGACTGCTCGTCGACTGCGGCTTTGTCGAGGTCGAGGTGTTCCAAGAGCCGGTCGCGAAAGACAGCGTCCGCAGCCGTGCGTATCAACTCGTCGACCGCGGTGAACTGGCGTTCGATGCGATCGCCGAGTGGGTCGAAGATCCGTTGCGCGAGCGACTGGATGTGCTGCCCGCACGCTTCGCCGGGTCGCGCGGCCGCGCCGATCGCTTGCAGGTGCTCGCACGTCGCCCGGCGTCCTCATGATCGGCTGGCGCCCGCACACGACGAGCACCAACACGGCGAGCACGCGCCTCCGGTGTGTGCTGCCCATGCGCTACCTGGCGTCCGCCGGCACGCCCGGCGAGTTCGCGGATCAGTCGCAGCCTGGACGATATTCGGTGCTCGTCGCCGAAAAGGCCTACAGCGAAGCCGACCTGGACCTCGCGACTCGCGCGCGGGCGAGCGGCGCTGCGGTCGTTTTCGATCTGTGCGACAACCACTTCCTGCCGCGCGACGAGGACCGGAAGGACCCGGCACGGCGCGAACGGCTCGCGCGCATGTTGTCGCTCGCAGACGTCGTCACGACGTGCTCGGACGAACTTGCGCGGCGCATCGACCACCCGCGCGTCCTGGTCGTCGACGACACGCTCGAGGATTGGAGCGCCGTCAAGCCGCCCGGACCGATCACGCACTTCCGCAACTTCCGCGCGCGCATGCAGCGCGGTGCGCGCCTCGTCTGGTTCGGAGCCGGCGGCCGCATCGATCCCCCCTTCGGGCTCGTCGACCTGGAACGCATCCGCCCCGAACTCGACACATTGCACAAGCGCCTGCCGATCGTCCTGGATGTGATCACCGATTCGCGGGATCGCGCACAAGAGACGCTGCGCGGCGCCCAATTTCCTTGGCGTTTCGTGCGCTGGCGGCTGGACACTTTTCCGCACATGCTCGCCCGCGCCGAGATCGCGCTGCTACCGGTCAAGATCCACGAATTCACCGTCGGAAAATCGGCCAATCGCGTGCTCACAGCCTTGGCTCTGGGCGTGCCGGTCGTCGCCGACCCGCTGGCGAGCTACCGTCCGCTCGAGCGTTTCGTGCGCTTCGGTTGCACGGCCGACACGATCGAAGCCTACTGGCGCGACGAGGCCGCGCGTGAACGCGACGTCGAGGCAGCGCGCGCGCATCTGAAGCTCGAATGGGGCCCCGAACGCGCCGTGCGCCAATGGTCGCAGGCGTTCACCGAGGCCCGCCGTGCACGCGGGTGAATCCGGCCCCAGCAGCCTGGTCATCTCTCGCAACTCTACTGTGCTCAAAGCGCGAGCTTCGACAAGGTGCGCGACGAAGGCCGCCGCAAGACGAGCGCTTCCTTCTCGGCCTTGCTCAAGCACTTCAGCGCATACTCGACTCGCTGCGCCAGCGAGCGATCGCCCAGCTTGCGACGCAACACGACCACCAGCGGACCGCGACCGCGCAGACTGCGAGCCCCGCGACCGACAGTGTGGTCAGCGAGCCTGCGGTCCACATCCGTGCTGATACCCGTGTAGAGCGTGCCCTCCGCCGTGCGGATCATGTAGACGAACCAGGAGCTCACGCAGTCCTCATCTCACATGCCGAGCTCACATGCCACGGATTCCCACCCGACGTCGCTTCGACACCGCCACACCATCCGCCCCGCGCTTCACAACCGAATCCAAACCCCGCCCCGCTGCACTTCAAGACCGACACCGAACACACGCAGCAACGCTTCGCAACCGACACCAAACCCCGCCCCTCAACGCTTCCAGACCGACACCGAACCCAACCTCACAACGCTTCCAGTCCGACGCCGAACCCAATTCCTCAACGTTTCCAGACCGACACCGAACACACCCAACCAGACCCCACCCCATTGTTGACCTCCTGGTTCGCGATTTGCGCAGTGGCGTTCGTCCGAGTTTGACCGTACCGAGCCAGGCTCGTGTGGTGCATCTTCGCCGGCGTAGAGCCGCGCGCCGGCGCGCGGCT
>JAEUIA010000093.1 GCA_016795245.1 Planctomycetota bacterium
CAGAGCCGCGCGCCGGCGCGCGGCTCTACGTCGGCGAAGATGCACCACACGAGCCTGGCTCGGTACGGTCAAACTCGGACGAACGCCACCGCGCGAACCGCGAACCAGGCGGCCGCACTGCTGAGCATGCGCCGAATGCCGTTGCTCTTCTGTTTGCTTCGCGGTTTTCTTCTGCTTCGCGCGCCGTGAGTCAGGTTCGATAGTGAGTCGCGCTAGAAAGTGAGTGCTGACTGGATGTCGGAGCACATCTCCCACGCGACACCACAGCCCGAGAGGCAGATGGGGAGGTCCCGGCAAACTGGGGAGCAACGGCATTCGACGCGTGCTTCGCAGCGCGGCCTCGGGAGAGGCGATTCGCGCTTCGTTCCGCGCAAACCGCCTCCCCCGAGGTCAACAATGGGGTGGGGACAGGCGGGGTGAGTGCGGTGTCGGACTGGAAACGTTGAGGGGCTCAGGTTCGGTGTCGGACTGGAAACGTTGAGGGGTTGCGTTCGGTGTCGGTCTGGAGGCGGACGGTCGGGGTTCGGTGCCGCCATAGGTGCACTGTGAAGCACCGATCCTAGGCGGTTTCTGCCGCTGGGATCGGTGCCGTTCGTGAACCTTGGGCCCCCTGCTCGCTTCAGCGCCCAGCCATCGCCGGAGCCTTCGTGCGCGTCACATGCTCGGCCACGACTTGCGCGACACACGCGGTCAACTTGCGCGCAGTCGGAATGTCGAGGAACTCATTCGGCCCGTGTGCGTTGCTGTGCGGGCCGAGCACGCCGGTGATGAGGAACTGGGCTTGCGGGAATTTCTTCCCGAGCATGCCCATGAACGGGATCGATCCGCCCTCGCCCATGTAGACGGCTTCCTTGCCGAAGTAGGTCGACGACGCCTTGCTGACCGACGCCTCGAGCCACGGCGCGAGCGCGGGAGCGTTCCAGCCGCCGGCGGATTTCTCGCCGTCGAACGTGACCTTGGCGCCGCTCGGCGGATCCTTCTCGAGCAGTTCCTTCAGCTTCTGGTTCGCGACTTGCGTGTCAGCGGTCGGCGGAACGCGCAAGCTGATCTTCACCGCCGTCAGCGGGCGCAGCACGTTGCCGGCGCTCTCCAGGTCGGGCAACCCGCGCGCCCCGGTGATCGACAGCGCCGGACGCCATGTGCGATTCAGCATCAGTTCGGTGTTGTCCGTGTGCATCGGCTTGACGCCCTTGTGCCACGGGTACTTGTTCCAGATCTCGTCGCCCAGGACCTTGGCCGCGACCTTCGCCTGCGCGATGCGTTGCGCGGGAATGTCGACGTAGAAATCCTTGGGGATCACCCTGCCCGTCGCAGAGTCCTCGAGGCGATCTAGAACCTGCCGCAGGATGCGGAACGAACTCGGCACGATGCCCGACGCGTCGCCTGAGTGCACGCCTTCGGAGATCGTCTCGATGCTCAAGTTCCCGCCGATCATTCCGCGCAAGCTCGTCGTGCTCCACAGTTGATCGTAGTTGCCGCAGCCGGAGTCGAGGCAGATCACGAGGCTGACGTCGCCGATGCGCTTCTCGAGTGCGTCGATGTAGAACGGCAGGTCGTAGCTGCCGCTCTCCTCGCACGCCTCGATGAGCACGACACAACGCGCGTGCGGGATCTTCTGGCGCTTCAAGGCCTCGATCGCCGTCAGCGAAGCGAAAGCCGCATAGCCGTCATCCGCACCGCCGCGGCCGTACAAGCGCTCGCCGCGCATGACGGGCTCCCACGGCGAAAGGCCCGGATTCCAGCCGGAGAACTCGGGTTGCTTGTCGAGGTGCCCGTACAACAGCACCGTGTCGCCGCCCGTGCCGGCGGTGCCCGGGATCTCCATGAAGATCACCGGTGTGCGCTCTTCGCCCTTCTCGTTCTTCAGGCGCACGACCTCGAGCGTCATGCCTTCGATCGCGCGCGACTTGCACCACTTCTCGATCAGCGCGACCGCACGGTCCATGTGACCGTTCTTCTTCCACTGCGGATCGAACGCGGGCGACTTGTTCGGGATCCGGATGTACTCGGTGATCGCGGGGATGATCGATTTCGACCAGGTTTCGTCGACGAAGCTCTTGCTGGTTTGCGTGTTCATACACGCCAGTGTAACGCCTCAGGTCTGCGATCCCCAGCCGGCGGGCCGGGATGCGACCATCGGCTCTGCGCGGCGGCGACGCAGCGACCACAACAAGGCCACTGCGACTACGACGGCAATAAGCGCCAGAATCGGTGCGAGCGCCGCCAGGATCGAAACCGTCGTGGCGCCCAGGAATTCGGCCGCGGAAACGATCGGATTGCCGAAACCCAGGCTCAAGACGGCCGACGTCGCGCGCGCCGCGACCGTGGTGGTCTGGACGACGGCTGCTGCGCCGCCGCCGGCGATGGCCGCGAGGCTCCAGCGGAACCACGGCTCCATGTCGGTGATGAAACTGGCCGTCAAGAGCGTCCCGGCGACGACCGCGACCGGTGTGGCCACGACGTCGAGGAAGTGATCGACTCCGGGCAAGCAGTACCCGCCGACTTCCAAGAGCGTGGCGACGCCGAGCGCGACGAGCGCGGGAGTCGAACCCATCCACGCGAAATCGGCCGCGACGTGGATGACGTCGGCGCGGATCGCGATCGACGCGATGAGGAAGGGCACGAACACTCGGAATCCACAGGCGGCCGCGAGGCCCAGGCCCGTGAGAATGCCGAGGATGGTGGAGAAGTTTTCTTCCATGGTGTGTTCAGAAGCCGAGGGTCCCGGACGGCTCCAGGCGCAGCGTTTGGACAATGAGCCGGCGATCCCGGACTCAGCGCGGCCGGGGACTGGAGACCCGGCACACCCACTTTACTGCGCTGCGGCCCAAATATTTCGGGCCAGGCCGACTCAGGCGCTCTTTTCGGCGGCCGCAGCCGCACAGAGCTTCTCCACCGCCGCCAGATCCCGCTCCAGTTCCTCCCTCGAGGCGCCGCTTTTCGCGTTCTTCTCGAGGATCGAAGCGTGGGTCGTCAGCGACGGGAAACCGTAGCTGCCCGCGGCGCCCTTCAAACGGTGCGCGACCACAGCCAGTTCGTCCATGTTCCCGGCGGCCAGCGCCGTGCGCATTTCCTGAACATCGGTATCCAGATCCGCGACGAACATGCGCACGAGTTCGAGCAACTCGTCGTCTTGCTGCTGCCGGACCTCGGACTGAATCGTCGTGTCTACCGTGGGCAAGACCCGCCCGGTCGTCTTCTCCACCCACTTCGCGATCGTCGTCAGGAACAAGTGACGAACGATCGGCTTCGTGCAGAAGTCATCGCAGCCGGCCTCCAGACACTTCTCGCGATCCGTCGACATCGCGTGCGCGGTGAGAGCGATCACCGTGCTCTGACAGCCGCGCGCGCGCAGACGCCTGGCTGCTTCGTACCCGTCCAGCACGGGCATCTGCATATCCATGAGAATGACGTTGAAGGGCTTGCCCGCCGCTTCCGCCGCTTCGATCTTGTTCAGCGCCTCTTGACCGTCGATCGCGATTTCGACCTGCGCCTCGGCCGCCGACAAGATGAAGCCGATCAGACGGCGGTTGTCCTCGCCGTCTTCCACGAGCAGGATGCGCGTTCCGACCAGACGCGGTGTTCTGAACTGCGGATCGATGTCCGAGAGCTCCGCCAGGAACGAGAGGTTCTGGCCGCGCAGCATCTTGACGCCCTCGATCGGGCCGATGTCGACCGAGAACGTGAACACACTGCCTTTGCCGACGTCGCTGGTGACTTCGATCGCGCCGCCCAGCCGTTCGACCAGGTGCTTGCAGATCGACAGACCCAGTCCGGTTCCGCCGAAGCGCCGCGTCGTGGACGAATCCGCCTGCATGAACGGCTTGAAGAGACGCGAGCAGGTCTCGGCGTCCATGCCGATGCCCGTGTCCATGATCGCGAAGCGCAACCGCGGACTGTCACCTGACTCCAGCGTCACGAGCAAGCGCACCCAACCGCGCTGCGTGAACTTGATGGCGTTGCCGACGAGGTTGATCAGCACCTGTTTCAGTCGCACCGGGTCGGTGAGGATCGTCTCCGGGATCCCGCCGATCGATTCGACCTTGAGCTCGATTCCGGCGATTGCGGCACGCACGTCCATGGCCCCGTGCACTTCGGCCAGGATCGCATGCGGCGAACACGGGATCGCCTCGACGGCCAGCATGCCGGCCTCGATCTTCGAGATGTCCAGGATGTCGTTGATGACCTGCAACAGATGCTCGCCGTTGCGCCGGATTCGGCTGAGCGCCTCGACCTTGTCCGCGTCGGACAGCCCGGGGTCGAGCAAGCGCTCGGAGAACCCGAGGATCGACGTCATCGGCGTGCGAATTTCGTGGCTGGTGTTGGCCAAGAACTCGCTCTTGGTGCGGCTCGCAGCCTCCGCTTGAGCCAAGGCCTTTTGCGATTCGATCTCCGCGCGTTCGCGTTCGACGATCTCGACCTTCAATGCGAGGTTCGCAGCTGAGAGCTTCAGCGTTCGCTCGTCGACCCGCTCTTCAAGCGTGCGATTAACTTCGTGGATCTCGCGCGTCCGCTTCTTCAGCTCGAGCATGATCTGCAGCAAGCGTCCGAGCAAAGCGACTGAGAACACGTACAGTCCGAGTCGAAAGTGCTCCGCGTTCTCGAGCCGCTCGTCAAATGCTGCTTCATACATCTCCACGAGGGTCGCGGCTTGGTGCGCGAGCGCGAATCCCTGCACGAACTCGATCTCGGTCTCGATCTCCTTCTTGCGTGCCAGCAGGGTGTCAAAGTTCTGAACCAGGTCCCCCAGCGACTTGGAGAAGGCCGGATTGAGCTTCGCCTTCAGACGCAACTTGCCGAGCGCAGCCGCCATTTCAGTCGTCGGCTCGGTCGTGGAGTTCAGCTGGAGCATGGCCAGCTGCGTCAATCCTACGTGCAGAGCAGATTGCGTATCCGGATCCAGCTTGCCCGACTTCTCGAGCGCATCGACCCTGTCCGGAAGTTCGCGCAAGGCCCGCCCCCAGTGCGCGCACGCTTGCCCCAGACTGGCGATGCGCTCCGAAAGGACGGCGTTCGCACTGCGATAGTCGCTGAGTTTCGTCGCAAAGCCGGCGCTGCCCGCGTTGCGCGTACTTGCGGAGGCTTGGAGTTCTGCATCTCGCGCATTCTGGAGCGCTTCGGAGAGCCTCTCCCCCGCGCGCGCTGGGTCGCTGCGCGCCGACAGCACTTGCCGGTCAAGCTCCTCGTACGAATTGCGCAGCGCGATCAACGACACGAGGCCGGTCGAGTGTTCCTCGCGCTCCATTCCGCGCGAGGCGAGGAAGAAGTAGAGCAACACGCCCACGGCGATGAGCGCGAGAACCGCCATGCGTAGACGAGGCATGCGGCGAACCCTCAGGCACTCTCCGGATACCGGTCCGCTGAGCTACGGATCGTGTTGCGACCGGCAGCCTTGGCTGCGTACACCGCTTCATCCGCGCTCTTGAGCAGATCGTCGATGTCCGTCGTCTGGAGCACACGCTCAGCGCAGCCCAGACTCACGGTCACCTTGCCTTCGAATCCGTCGCACTGAATGGAGTTCTCGGCGACAGAGCTCCGCAGGCGTTCCGCGCACAGCAAGGCACCCTGCAGGTTGCTGTTCACGTTGATGACGAGGAACTCCTCGCCCCCCAATCGACACACGATGTCGCCGCGACGAGTCTTCGCGCGCAACACAGCCGCTGTCTGCTTGAGCACGACGTCTCCGACGTCATGTCCATACGTGTCGTTGATGCGCTTGAAGTAGTCGATATCGACCATGACGACCGACAGCGGTCGATTCATGCGCACTGATTCGCTCCACTCCTGTTCCAGGCGCGACATCGCGTAGCGACGATTGGGCAGTTCCGTGAGCACGTCGGTCTGAGCTGCGGCGCGCAGCTTGCGCGTCAAGAGCCCCATTTCAGCCACTTGATGCATCCGCATCGTCTTGTCGGCTTCGACCTGACGCTGCAGTTCGATCATGCGCTGACCGGCCTGGACGCGCGCGATCAGAATGCGCGCATTGAACGGCTTCGTGACGTAGTCATCGACTCCGGCAGCAAAGGCATCGACGACCTGCTGCTCGTCTTCGCGCGCCGTCAAGATCAAGACGTACGTCTTCCGACCGGCATCTACGCGGCGCAAGGATCGGCACACGTCGATGCCGGTCATCTCGGGCATCATCCAGTCGGTCACCACGATGTGCGGCGACTCCTCGAGGACGATCTTCAGACCGTCCGCCCCGTTGCCCGCGGTGAGCACCTGGTAGCCCGCCTGGCGCAGGTGATGCGAGAGCAGACGCAGGATGCGCGGGTCGTCATCGATCGTGAGGATCTTGATTTCGCCCGGCGTGAGCGGATTGAGTTCGGCCGACTCGGACGCGCTGTCCGAGGTCTTTTTGCGTTCACCTGTACTCTCAGGCGCGATCTGGGGCAGAGTGTTCGGATCGACGTGCGTAGGGTCCGCCGGGCGTCCAATCGTCGTCGGGATTCGAAAGAGCCCGCCCCACTCCTCCCAGGTCGCACGCGCGCGCTCCAAGATCGGGCGCAATTGCTCCAGGTCGGAATCGCACGCCGGCAACGGCGCCATGAGCTGAGTCCAGTCCGAACCGAGCAGCCATTCGCGAGCCGTGATCGACGAGACCAATTGCTCCGCGATGAGTGAACTCTCGAGCAGGATGCGCGACAACTCCGCTTGCAGAGGATCTTCGCCGCCTACGTCGCCCTCTCCGGAACCCAACGAGAGGACAGCAGATGTGAACAGGTCGGGAAGACCCCAGTCCTCCATGATGGAGGCGGCGACTTCCCAGTGCTGGATCTCGAACGCGCGGGTCTCCGCGTCCAGGAACGCAGCCAGGTCCTTGCCTCTGGATGCATCGATCACGCCCGCATAGGGTTCGGGGTACACCGTGGCCAGCGCCAGCATGCCCAGGCGCGACAAGAGCGCACACGTAAACGCTTCACCGGGGTCGATGAGCCCGCGCTCTCCGGCCAGGAACTGCGCCCCCACGGCGTGCGCAAGCGAGTACGACCAGAAGCGGTCGTAGTCGAACCGAGTACACAACCCCGCTCCGCTCGACGGAACAAGAGTGAAACCCAGCGCAACGCCCCGCACTGCGCGTATTCCCAGTTGCTGCGCAGCTTGTCGGACCGTCGTGACGGGCACGCTTCCCGCAAGCGCCGTCGCGTTCGCGAGCTTGATCACTCGCCCGCTGAGTGCCGGGTCGATCTGAATGCACTGCGTCAACTCGTCCAGAGTGCACGTCTCGCTCTGTGTACGACGCAAGATGACGAGGCCGACCCCAGAGGGTGTCGGCAGCGCGCCAGACTGCTTCAGTTCTTCGAATCGCTTGTAGATCAAGAGCATTCGGCGTTCAGGCCGACTTCGCCTTTCGGAAGGTCGCGCTGGCGAGCGCCACGCGGTTTCTGCCGGCCGCCTTGGATGCGTACACGGCTGCGTCGGCGGCCTTGATCAGCGCATCGAAGTTGGCCATTCCTGGCATGCGTTGTGCGACACCCAGGCTGACGGTGACGTTGCCTTCGAAGCCTCCGGCCTTGATCACGTTGCGCTCGATGGCACCGCGCAGGCGCTCCGCGCACACCGCGGCTTGAGACTCCGTGGAATTCGGGCACACGACGAAGAACTCCTCGCCTCCCAATCGGGAGGCTTCCTCGCCCTGGCGCGTCGACGACCGCAAAATGCGTGCGGTTTCCTTGAGCACCACGTCGCCTATGTCGTGTCCGTACGTGTCGTTCACCTTCTTGAAGTGATCGATATCGAGCATCACGACCGAGAGCGGACTCTCCGTCCGCCCGGAAGCGTCCCAGTCCGTCTCGAGACGCTTCATCGCATAGCGACGGTTCGGCAACTCAGTCAGCACATCGGTCAATGCCGCAGTGCGCAGTTTTCTGGTCATGAGGCCGAGCTCTGCGACCTGACGCATGATCATCTTGCGGTCGCTCGCGACACGTTCTTGCAGTTCCACGACGCGCTGACCGCCCTTGATGCGCGCGAGAAGCACGCGCGAGTTGAACGGTTTGACGACATAGTCGTCTACACCCGCGTCGAAGGCTTCGACGATGCGGTCTTCTTCCGTTCTACCGGTCAACAGCAAGAAGAACACGTTGCGGCCGTAATCGATGCGGCGCAGCGACTTGCACAGCTCGAGTCCGTCCATCTCGGGCATCATCCAGTCGGCGATCACGACCTGCGGGCTGAGTTCGAGCGCGAGCTTCAAGGCCTGTTCGCCGTTGGAAGCGGTGATGACGTCGTTGCCCGACTTCTTCAGCGTCGCCTCGAGCAGTCGCAGTGACGTCGGATCGTCATCCACCGCCAGGATGCGCAGGCGCTTGGCGCCCTCGGGGCCTGGCTCGGAGCGACCCAGCGCCGTGACCTCGGACGCCACCGGTTGCGGCGTTACATCATCCTGCGACTCGTTCGTGGCGCGACGATGGATCTCGTCCGGCATCGCCATGCGCCCGGTCGGCACATCGAGGATCTTGCCCCACTCGATCCACTCCGATTGGATCGCCTTGCAGAATTCGGTGAACTGCTCCGGTTCGATCCCCAGCATCGTGCGCACGCTCTCGAGCCGACCGGCGATCACCTTGTAATCGACGAGTGTGGGATCGTGTTCGTCCAGACAGACGCTCGTCAGCGTATGGGCGCAGTACAGGACGCGCGCCATCGCCGCCGACTCGCGGTTCTCACCGGGCTGCAGGTTGTCTGCGCGCTCGAACACCTGGATGGCGCGCGCAAAGCTCTCGGGCAGACCCCAGTCCTCGATCATGCACGCGGCTACGGACGTGTGGTCGATCGCGAATTGATCTTCCTCGAGACGCGCAAGACCCGAGCTGACCTTGCTTTCTGGGTTCTCGAGAATTACGGCGTACTCGGTCGGGTAGATGCTCGCGAGAGCCAGGCGGCCGATGTCGCAAAGCAGGCCCATCACGTACCCCTCTGCCGGAGAGAGGCCGCGCATCTGGCGCGCGATGTTCTGTGCGGCGACTGCGCGGGCGAGTGAATTCGACCAGTAGCGATCGTAGTCGAAAGTTTCGCAACGACCCGTGCGGTTCGAAGACACCAGGCTCAGGCCCAGGGCGACGTTCATGACGGCGCGAACGCCGAGTCGCATGGTCGCCTCACTGACCGTCGTCGCGGGCTGCGCACCCGCGGCACTGGCTGAGTTCGCCAGCTTCAACAGGCGGCCCGTCAAGACCGAGTCCGTCATGATCGCGGCGCTGATCTCGTCAGCCGAGTGCGAATCGGACTGGGACAGCTTCAGGATCCGCATGACGACGCCCGGAGGCGACGGCAAGTTGCCTGAGACTTTGAGTTCTTCGAATGTCTGTCGGAGCATGGGGACCTGGGGTGGCCTCTAGAAACGGAGTCGATCAGCCTTTGAGGGCACGCAAGGCTGACTGGACCTCTGCGAAGGACTGTGTCGTCGCCGCGAGCAACGGCGAGATCTGGTCCTTCTCTTGGTTGCGGGCGAGGCACTCGATCTGCCTGCAGATCTCGGAGAGGTTCTTCGCGCCGATGTTCGCGCTGCTCGACTTGAGCGTGTGCGCGGCGCGCTCGACCTTCTTGATGTCGCCGGAAGCGAGAGATCTCTCGACCTCTTGGATGTGCAGCGGAGCGTCTGCAAGGAACAACTCAATGAGTTCGACCAGCAAGCCAGGGTCATCCTCGCCCCCGAGCTCTCGCAATTCGGCGATCACGCCCATGTCGATGGCGCCCGCGTCGTTGTCGGGGTTGGCTTGCGAGTCATTCACTTGTGCACCTCTTCGTGTACGTAGCTGTGCCAGTCCGCGAAACGCCGCATGTGCCTCCGCAAGCCAGGCTCCACGAGGAACCGAGCACCGGGGCGACATGGGGAAACACGGATGAGCAAGACTGAATCGGAAGACTCAGGGGCCCGACTTGCGCATAACGAGTCGAACAGGAAACCGTAGCGCGATTCCCGGTCAGACCCGGAAAGCGTTTCCGGGTGGGAATCAATGCGACGCGGGCGCCGTGGACTCGTTCCACGGCGCCCGCGTCGGCGAAAAACAACCTGCGGCGGTGTCCGTCAGCGCGAACCGGCCTCGATCGGCTTGCGGGAACTGCCGGTGATCTCGTCCGCCAATGTGCCGGCGTCGTAGACCTTGCGCATCGCCTCGATCATCGAACGCGAGTCGACGGACACGGCGCGGCTGGTCACATCCTCGTAGCCGAAATTGCCCACGAGGCTGGAGATGTTGCCGTCGAAGATCAGGCCTACGACCTCACCCTGCTTGTCGATGACGGGTGATCCGGAATTGCCCCCGATGATGTCGTTCGTCGATACGAAGTTGAACGGCGTGTTCGGGTTGAGCTTCTCGCGTGCGGCTTGCCACTTCGCGGGAATCTCGAACGGGTACTTGCCCTCGCGTTCCTCGGAACGCTTGAACAGGCCGGCGAAATTCGTGAAGGGTGGGATGTCCTTGCCGTTTTCGACGTAGCCCTTCACCTGTCCGTACGACAAGCGCAACGTGAACGTCGCATCCGGGTACTGGTCTTCGCCGTTGACTTCGAAGTTCGCTGCGGCGACTTTCGCGTAGCCTTCACGCTCCTGTGCGTCGACTTCGTCCTCGTAGCGCTTGCGCGACGCGCGACTTTCGGCGTCGAGGGACTTGATGAACAGGATCATGGGGTCGCGCGACGCGTCGATGGCCGCCTTGCCGCCTTCGTACAGCCGCTTGCGCTCGGCGACGTCGATCAACTTCGTGCCCAAGACGAGTTCTTCGGCGCGAGCGCGCGGCGACTTGCCGTCGAGTGCCTTCAAGTACACCGGGTCTTCGCAGCCGAGCAACTCGCCCATGTTCTGCAGACCGGCGGTCAGGTTCTCGATTTCGAATTCAGGGTGAATCGGTGCCGGCGAGAAGAGCCCGAGCTCGAAACTGCTCCGGGCGGTCTCACGGTACTCGCGCAGGCGATCAGCATTCGGCTTCAACGCCTCATCGGCATTGCGCACCAGATCGCGCGCTTTCGTGATGAGCTGTCCGCCTAGCGACAGGCCCGATCCGCCCATCGCGGCAAAACGGACCAACATCTCGCCGTGGAGCTTCTTCGCGTTGGCGATCTGAGACCAACCGTCACCCCACTTGGCCTTCCACTCCGGGTTCGCGTCGACGGCCGCGCGCAGTTTCGTCTCGGCGGCGACTTTGCGAGCCAGGAAGGCCGGATCCTGCAGGCCGGCGAATCGGCCGGAGAAGTTCTTGCGCGTGTTCTGCATGCTGAAGAAATCGCCTTCGGCAATGCGTCGATTCTCCTCGCTGCGCCCCATGAAAGTCGCGAGTTGGACTTCGCGACGCCAGATGGTGCGCATCGAAAGCGGATACTGCACGTCGCGCATGAACTTGATGTGGTCGACCGTGTTCAGTCGCTGAGTCGAACCCGGGTGGCCCGCCACGAACACAAGGTCGCCGTCGGCGCACCCGTTGCGGCTCCACTTCAAATAATGCTCGTTCTTGAGCGGCGCATCGTTTTCGTAGATGCGGAAGAAGCACATGTCGAGGTCGTAGCGCGGGTACTCGAAGTTGTCGGCGTCGCCGCCGAAGAACGCGATCCCCTTCTCGGGAGCCATCACCAGACGCACGTCGGTGTAGCTCTTGTAGCGGTACTGGTGATAGCGACCGCCCTGCCACAGCGTGACGACGTCGCTGCGCATTGCGGTCTGTTCCTTCGACTCCTGCTCGATCGTGGTCATCATCTTGCGACGCGCGGTATTGGCGTCGGAGGAGCTCATCTCCGCTGTCGCCGCGTTCTTCACGCGGTCGGTGACGTCGATGATCTCCCACAGGATCACGATCTCGAGATCGGGGCACTTCAGCTCGTCGGCGTTCGTCTTGGCGTAGAAACCCGACTTCAACAGGTCGCGCTCAGCTGTGCTCAACTTCTCGATCATGTCCGAACCCACGTGATGGTTCGTCATCACGAGCCCGTTCGGGGACACGAGCGAGCCCGATCCGCCCGACGACAATCTCACCGACGATTTCTGGACGTGTTCGAGCCACTGCGGCGTGATGTCGAAGCCGTAGCGAGCCTTGATCTGCTTGGTCGGCGGGCGGTTGAAGAGCCACATGCCTTCGTCGGCCGTGACGCTCGGAACCGCGAGACAGAGAAGAGCCAAGGCTGCCGCGGAGTATTTGAGGATCTGCTTCATGAGTTCAGCGCGTGGGGCGGGGGGTGAACAGGGTCGGGCGTGAATGCGAGCGAAGATGATAGCCGGAGGCGCGGTTCCTGGCGACGTCCGGGGCGGTCGGCGCTCGGCATTCAACGAGATCGAACCGAGTGTGCAGCGCGCGCTTCTCACGCGCAGAGCCAGCGCCTATCGTCCTCCCTGCGCTGGGCGACCGCAGCGATCATGAAGACCGAGTCAGCAAGTTCACGGAGTCACCTGACCGCACGCGTCTGCATCGCCCTCCTGCTGTGCGTGGCTGTGTTCACGGCCTTCTCGCCGGCGCTCTCGGCCGAGTTCGTGGCTTGGGACGACGATCGGAACTTCGTCCTCAATCGTGCCTACCGCGGGTTGGAGTTCGCGAACTTGCGCTGGATGTTCACGACCTTCCACATGGGCCACTATCAGCCCCTGTCGTGGCTCACACTCGGAGTCGATCATGCCTTGTGGGGTATGGACGCGCGTGGTTACCACGCGACGAACCTCTTCTTCCACGCGCTCACGACTGTGGCCGTGTTCGAGCTCGCGCGCCGCCTCCTGGCGTTCACGCGCGAGTCGAGCGCGACGGATCGACTCGTTGCAAGCGCATTGACGGCGATCGTATTCGGTCTGCATCCGTTGCGCGTCGAGTCCGTAGCCTGGGTCACCGAACGTCGCGACGTGCTGGCTGGGTTGTTCTTCGTGTCGACCGTCGCGGCCTGGTTGCGATACGCGGCGACCGCGCAGCGGACCGCCTACTGGACTGCATTCGCCCTCGTGCTGTTGTCCCTGTTGGCAAAGGCTGCTGCGATCGTGATGCCGGCCGTGCTCTTGACGTTGGATGTCTGGCCCCTGGGCCGCACGCGATTGGGCTGGAAGCGGTTGCTCGTCGAAAAAGTCCCGTTCGTCTGCGCAAGCGTCGTCTTCGGTTGGTTGGCGATCCGCGCTCAGGCGGCTCAGGGCACGACCCTGCTCGCCTTGTCCGAGCACGGAGTCTCGGAGCGCGCGCTGCAGGCCGGATTCGGTACGGCTTTCTATGTCTGGCGCACGCTCGTACCTCTGAACCTGATTCCGATTCACGAGATCCCCGAGCACTTGAACGTGTGGACGGCGCGTTTCGTCGTTCCGACCGTACTGGTCGTCGTCATCACGCTCTCCCTGCTCGCGCTGCGACGGCGAGTTCCGGCACTGCTCACGGCCTGGATCGTGTACTTGATCATCCTCGCGCCGGTGAGCGGGATCACGCAAGCCGGTCCGCAACTCGTGGCGGATCGCTACAGCTACTTCGCGTGCCTGCCGTTCGCGTTGATCGGCGGGGCAGTCGCTCAGACGATCTTGAACGGCGATCGCGGACGACGACTGCTCGTTGCGGGGGCAACGTGCATCCTGGCTGTGCTGCTCGGCACTCTGACCGCCGCGCAGACCGCTCACTGGCACGACTCGGAAACGCTGTGGCGGCGAACGCTGGCTGTGGCGCCGATGAGTGCGAACGGGAATCTGAACCTGGGCTCGGTTCTGATGCGGCGCGGAGCGAGCACGGCCGACACGGCGGAGCGCGAACGACTGTTGGGTGCTGCACAAGTGCACTTCGAACGCTGCCTGGCCGTGCGTGCCGAGCCGCAAGCGCACGTGAACCTGGGATTGGTGGCGCTGTTCCGTGCGCAGCAGTCACCTCTGGAGAAGGAACGCCTCGCGCGCGAGGCTGTCGATCAAATCCAGGCAGGTCTCAATCTGGGTGAAAGCCGCGGAAGTGTGAAACCGGACTGGCGTCTCGCGCTGGGCTCCGCGCTGCTGACCGCCGGCCGCTGCGACGAAGCCGTCAGCGTCCTGCAGTCCGTGCTGCCGTCCATGCCCGACACGGAGGCCGCCTTGCGGTCCATGAGCCTCGCGTACGCCTGCGTCGGTCGCCATGCAGAGGCGCTGGATGTCCTGGAGCGCGCGCTCGCGCTGCAACCTGACGACGCAACCTTGTGGCTGCGCGCCGGCGAACTCAACTCGAAGCTCGGTCGGTCGCATGAAGCGCGCGTGTCCTACGAAAACGTCCTGGCATTGAAGTCGGCGGCGTTGGGAACTCGTGCAGAGCATGACGAGGAGTGGAAGTCCGCACGGCTTGCACTCGAAGGGCTGAAGTGAGCGCGTCTAGACGTTAGGCTTCGCAGCCCTATGGAGAACTCGTGATGAAGATCTTCGGCCTTGTGCTCGCAGCCGCATTGATGTGCGCATGCCGCGCGACGACCCCGGCGCCCGGCGCCGAAGGTCTGCGCTCCCTCGCCCGCGGCTACCAGAGCGGAATCACGGAGAGCGTCTCAGTCGCCCGCAACGAAGCGGAATGGCGAGCGTTGTGGAGCCGTCACGCTGCTGTCGTCGTGCCGCGTCCGGATCTGCCCGACGTCGACTTTGCGCGCGACATGGTCGTGTGCGTGACGATCGGCTCGCGGCCCACGTACGGTTACTCGGTCGAAATCAACCGCATCGCTCCGGAACCAGAGCACGGGTTCGTGATCGAAGTCACGGAGAAGCAGCCTGCGCCTGACGCGATCTTGAGCCAGGTCGTCACGCAGCCGTTTCACATGGTCGTGACGCCGCGTCGGGATGGTGCCGGCACCGTGCTCGTGCGCTGAACGCCTACCACAAGCGACGATAGGTGCGCGTCGGGACCGTGCTCGCAGGCCCGCTATCCGCCGGTCCGACGACGAAGTTCAAGCCGCTGTAGTTGCCGCCTCCAAAGCGCAAGATCTCGGGCTGGTTGACCGTGGGGTAGATCCCGCAGTAGATGTCGTTCGGACCGCAGATCCCGTCGGTCAGATCCTCGTCCGAACCGCAGACGAAGATGTAGTCGCCTGCGGGCAAGTCGACGAACTGGTAGTTCAGACCGGTCGTCGGATTCAGGACGATCTGCTGCACGGTAGTGAACGTGTCTGCTTCGACAGCCAGCAGATACAGATCGACGTCGACGAGCACGGGCGCGGGCACGACGCTCATCGTGATCGCCACGGTCTGACTAGGGACGGTTCCGTTGTTGGCGTTGACCGTCACGGTGGCCGTGAAATTGCCGGCTCCGAGCGCCGTCCGATCGACGGTGCAACGCACCGCTGCAACATCCGTCGTGCCGCCCGTAGCAGCGACCTCGACGAGCGTGAGCCACGGAGCATCGTCGCTGATCCCGCCGACGTCGAGCATGCCGCCTCCGAGGTTGACGATCTGGAACGTGAGCTGGGTCTCTTGCGAGCCGAACGCCAACGAACTGGGCGAAACCGACAGCGCGGGAGAACCGGGAACAGAACCCGCACCTGCCGCGATCAGCGCCTGATAGGCATCGACCAGGCCCTGGCCGTAGATCGGGTCGTGACCGACTGCGCCCAGATCGACGGACGCGCTCTTCAGCATGGCTTCGATCTGTGCCGGCGTGAGAGCTGGATTCTGCGACTTCATCAGCGCCGCCACACCGGCCGCGTGCGGGCAGGCCATCGACGTACCTTGATAAAAGGCGAAGATCGGCGCGCCGGTCTGCTGATTCACGAGCGTCGACAGCACACCGTCCGCATACGTGTCGTTGTTCAGATCGACCGATGTGTCTCCACCCGGTGCACAGATGTCGACGGTCGCGTTGAAGTTCGAGTACGGCGCCTTGGCCGAGTTGATGTCGACCGCCGACACGGAGATGACGTTGTTGTACGACGCGGGAAAGAAGGCCGTGCCCGAGTTGTTGTTGCCCGAAGCCCCAAACAACGTGACTCCGGCCGCCACGGCCGAGTTGATCGCCGATTGGACGCTCGCGGTCGATCCCGGCCCGCCCAGGCTCATGTTGATGATGTCGGCGCGCTGCGCCGGCAACTGGCCCGATCCGTTCGTGAGGCGCGCGGCGTAGAGGATCGCTTGTGCGATGTCCGCGTCGGTTCCGCCGCCGATGCCCAGCGCGCGCAGATGCATGACGCGCGTTCGATTCGCCGGGCCGCACACACCGGCGACACCGGAACCGTTGTTCGTCGCTGCCGCGATCGTGCCCGCAACGTGCGTGCCGTGGAAGCTCGACGGCGTCGGACCTGATCCGTCGCCGACGTCGAATGGATCGGCATCGCGCCCGTCGCCGTCACCGGCTGCCGTCGGGCTCGAGATGAAGTCGTAGCCTGCGATCAGATTCGCATTGAGGTCGACATGCGGACGCGAACCGGTGTCGATGACGGCGACGATGGTGTTCGTCGTGCCGGTGAAGACTCCCCAGGCTTGCGGGAGCTTGATGAGCGGATAATGCCATTGCAATCCGTAGTGCGTGTCGTTGGGCGTGATGGGCCCGCCTTGCGCGCGACGGATCAAGTTGAGTTCGGCGTACTCGACGTTCGTGCTGACGGAGAAGCTGCGCACCAAGGCGGCCGTCGAACGCGCCTGTTCCTCGACATTCAGACTCGGTGACAGCTCGATGTGGACCAGATCCGCGATGCCGGGCAGCACGTCCTTCACGGAGGAACCGCGCCTCGCATAGTCGGCGGTGACCGTCCTCCCGCTTAGCGCGCGCACGAGCACGTCGCCGGGCGCCGCTTCAAGCACAGGTTCTCCGTACAAGCGCGCGGTCGGCAACACGTTCCAAGCGTCGCGCTCGCGCTCTAGAGCTTGAACGCGAGCTGTCGTGCGCACGCTCGCGTCTGATGTGGGTTCTTCGATCCGCACACTGAATTCGCCGGCCCGCTCGGCCTGGATCTCGACCTGCTCGAGCGTCGACAGTTGCAATCGCGCACCGGATGTGCCCGCGGTCCATTCGGCCGTGCCGTTCATGTGCTTCACGCGCACAACTCCAGACGCGACGCCGTCGATGACGAGGTCGACGCTTTCAGCACACGTGGCCGTCCAGGTCGTCGAGTCACCGCCGGCGAGCGTGACTGCATCACCGACGCTCAACGAACCCAGCCAACCCGCACGCGCGATCGTGGCGGGCGCCGGCGTTGCGCTCACGACCAAGGTGTACGGCCCTTGGCCCAGGTCCGCGCGCACGACGAGGTCGAACGCACCGCGCGCGTCGAATTGTGCGCCTGCGATTCCAGCGCGAGTCACGAGCTCAAGCGCGAGCGGATCGAATACGCCCAACTGCACGGTTCGGCCGGGCGCCGAATCGAAAGTCAATGCAGCCGAGATCGTCATGCGTTCGCGCGCGACGAACGCGAACGCGTCGATCTCATCACCCTCCCCCACTGTGCCCCGGATGTTCAAGTCGATCCGGCCTGCGATGTCTTCGAGCTTCTGCGGCTGATCGATGGAATCGTTGGGCTCAGCCTCTCCGATCGTCAGCGGACTGGCGGCGACGAATGCGATCGCACCGGAGACGTCCGCAGTGTCGTCGCTGTCGCTTCCTCCGCCGCCGCAGCCGGTGGACAGGGAGAGCGCGAGGACGAGCGAGACTGAGAAGGCGGCGTGATAGATCTTCATGATGCGCAGCATTGATCCTGTGAGGGTGCGTTTCGTGCCGTGAAAATACCGCCGCGCGTTCGCCAAGGGAACGCCGGGCGATGCTCGAATCAGCCGACGGTCAGGCTGCCGTAGCCGAAGAGCTCCGCGAAGTGCTTCACGATGCGCGACTCCACCGTGGCGGTATCTACACCTCCTGTGACGTGATCCGCGAGGCGTGTCATGACGCGCGGGTCGAGGCCGCAGGGCTGAAACGACTGGAACGCCTCCAGATCCGTCGTGACGTTCAATGCGAAGCCGTGCCATGTCACCCACCGCCGCACCGCGACGCCCAGCGAGCACACCTTCGACTCACCAATCCACACACCCGTCAGGCCGGCCTGACGTCGTCCGACGACGTCGAAGTCCGCCAGGGTGCGGATCACGACCTCCTCGAGGTCGCGCAGGTAGCGGTGCAAGTCGCGTCGATCCTCGGCGAGCAGCAAGATCGGATAGCCGACGATCTGTCCGGGCCCGTGAAAGGTGGCTTCACCCCCGCGCTCGACGGCGACGAGCGGAAGGCCCGAATCGCCGGCGTCGCCGGGCGGCGATTTGCGGCCCAGCGTCACGACCGGATCGTGCTCGGTGAGCAACAGCTGATCGCCGATGCGGCCGTCGATGCGCGCCGCGAGCAGTTCTTCCTGCAGCGCGTGCGCAGCTTCGTAGCGCGTGCGACCCAGCCTCCGCACCGTGAGCATCGGCTGCTCGTTCACGCTGCGTTCACTTCTTCTGATAGATGTGAACCGCCATCCCGTGCACGGCCTCGGCGGCTTCCATCAGCGCCTCCGGTAACGTCGGGTGAGCGTGAATCGTGCGCGCGATGTCTTCCGCCGTCGCGCCCATTTCGATCGCGAGCGCAGCTTCGGCGATCAGCTCGGTGACTTCCGGGCCGACCATGTGCACGCCCAGGATCTCGTCGGTCTTGGCGTCGACGATCATCTTGACCATGCCGTCGGTCTCCATGAGCGACATCGCGCGGCCCGACGCGGCGAACGGGAAAGAACCGGTCTTGTACGTGAGACCCTTTTCCTTGCACTGTTCTTCGGTCAAACCGACCGACGCCATCTCGGGCGAGGTGAAGATCACGGCCGGCACGCAACGCGCGTCGTACTCGTCCTTCTGGCCGGCGATGACGGCGGCGGCGACGAGGCCTTCCTTGCTGCCCTTGTGCGCCAGCATCGGTTGGCCGGCGATGTCGCCGATCGCGTAGATGTTCGCGACCTTGGTGCGCATGTGCTTGTCGACCGCGAGGAAACCCTTCGCGTCGACGGCGAGCCCGGCCTTCTCCAACCCGAGTCCCGCGCTGAACGGCCGGCGACCGACGGTCGAGAGGACCTGATCGCAGACGACCGTGTCCTCGCCCTTCTTGGTCTTGATGCGGACGTAGCTCTTGCCGCCCTTGTGTTCGAAACCCTGCGCCATGGTCTCGGTCAACAGCTCGACGCCCATCTTCTTGAGCGAGCGTTCGATGACGCGCACACAATCGCGCTCCTGGCCGGGCAGCGCACCCGGCGTCGCCTCGAGCACCGTGACCTTGCTGCCGAGCTTGCGATACATGATGCCCAGCTCGAGCCCGATGTAGCCGCCGCCGATCACGACCAGGTGCTCGGGGATCTTCTTCGGCCGCAGCGCGCCGGTCGAGGACCAGACCTTGTCCTCGTCGAACGCGAAGCCCGGGATCTCGATCGGAATCGAGCCGGTGGCGATGACGATGTCGTCGCCTTTCAAGATCTGCTCGCCGTCCTTCGTCTTGACGACGACGGTGTTCTTGTCCTTCAGGCTCGCGGTGCCCATCACGACCGGCACCTTGTGGTTCTTGAGCAACCCCGCGATGCCGCCCGTCAGCTTGCCGACGATGCCGGCCTTCCATTCGACGAGCTTCCCGATGTCGACCTTCATGTCCTTGAATGTGATGCCCATCGCCGACGCTTCGTGAGCGCGGCTCATCAATGCGCCGGCAGCGATCATGGCCTTCGACGGGATGCAGCCCACGTTCAGGCAGACGCCGCCGACGTACTCTTTCTCGACGACGGTGACTTCCTGCCCTAGCTGGGCGAGACGGATGGCGCAGACGTAGCCGGCGGGTCCGGCACCGATCACGATGACTTTGCGGGGCATGCGAATGACCTGAGTTTCTTGCGGTTGCGAGGCAGAAGGCGGGTGCTGAGCACACGCCCTGCGAGGCGAGTTCGAGGGCGAAGAGAATACGAGATTCGGCGTTGTCGTGCTCGTCTGGGATGCAGGAGGCGCGCCGCGCGGGTATTCTTTCGCACCCAAATGCGCCCATGACAGCCCAAGCCCCCGCGAAAACCCACTGCCCGAACTGCGGCGCCAAGCTCCATCGGCCCGACCTGTCGCTGTGCGCCTACTGCGCCATGCCGCTCGACATCGGCGCGACGACACCGGTCGACGACGAGACGATCCAGCGTTTGAAGCGCATGCGCGAGCACGCCAATTTTCCGGCAGCCATGACGTTCACGCCGCGCGACCCGCGCGTCGAGCGCAAGGCGGCGCGGCTCTTGACCTACGGCTCGGTCGCGATGGCGCTCGCGATCGTGCTGATGATCGTGTCGCTCATCGTGTGGTGGCGCGGTTTGAGCCCCATCATCTGGGCGGCGGTCGCGATCCTCGCCGCCGTGGTTGCCGCCGTTCTGTTCGTGACCGCCCCGGCCTTGCGCAGAGCAAGCGACGCGCGCCCCTTGCTGAAACGGCCGGCACTGGTCGTCTTGCGGCGGAGCGAGATGTCGGCGGACAATCAGATCCACTACTTTTTCACGCTGCGCTTCGACGACGGATCCGAGGGCGAGTTCCAACGCCCCGGCCTGGGCACGATGTACGAACCGATGGCCAACGGGTATTCGGGCATCGCGTATTCGCGCGGGTCAGAGCTCGTCGATTTCAGACGCCTGACCTGAGGTTCCGGTCGCGGGCGAATGCACGCTCCGTATCGCCTGGGTTCGAGTTGAAAATGGGCACGAACTCCGTCCTTCCGGAGCGGTAGCGTGGGAGCTGACCTGAATCGAGTCTAGGGAGGATTCGCACATGAGATCTTTGGCTCTGCTCGCCCTGTTCGCTGCAACTTCCGCGTCGACATACGCCCAAGGCGGAATCGCGCACTTCTGCCCGACCGGGCTCAACGGCTCGCTCATCAGCGCGACGGGTAGTTCGCGGCTCGGCGTCAACGGCGGTGCGGGAGATCTCGTGCTGCATGCCTCGAATGTGCCGCCGGGGGCACCGGGTGTGTTCGTGATGAGCCAGGCCTACTCCCAGCCGATTCCGTTCGGCCAGGGATTTCGCTGCATCAGCGGACAGATCCTGCGATTGCCGATCGTTTCGAATGCGACGTTCGCGCTCGACTACACCGCGCCGGCCGTCACGGGACTGTTCACGCCCGGCGCAGTTTGGAATTTTCAGTTCTGGTTCCGCGCCGGCGGCTCGTTCGATTTGAGCGACGGCGTCGAGATCACTTTCGACACGCGCGAGCTGGTCACGAACATCACGAACATCGAGCAGAGCTGGTTTTCCGGCCACCCGCTGGCGTGGACGGGAGGCATGGAGCTCATCCAGGATCAAACTGCGTGGAACGCCTTCTGGGCGATGCACACCAGCGGCCAGTTCCCGCCCACGACAGCGCCTCCGGTCGACTTCAATGCCGCAGCCGTCGTCGCCGTCTTCACGGGCACCCTCTCGCACGGCGGTGTCTTGATCGCAGTGAGGTCGTGCGCGCTGTCGGTGACGACGCTCGACGTGCACACGACGACGACCGGGCCGGGGATGTTCTGTCCGGTTCCGGCCGTCATCACGCAGCCGTGTCACATCGTGAGCGTGCCCAGGGTGCCGAACATGACGCTGGGCGACTGGATCGCGGGCGCAGTGTTCAACAATTGTCCGTAGGGTCGCGGGACCTGTAGCCGACCCTCCGTGCGGCAGTAAGATGTCCCGCGATGAAACTCACCCACAAGTCTCTCTATGTCGCGCTGGCCTTGGCCGCGCTGGTCACTGCTCCTCTGGCATTCAACGCGTCCCACGAAGGGTCGCAGGGCAAGGGCGAGAACGCTCAGGCCGAACACGAAGAAGGTGGCCTCGAAGCCGCGATGCAAACCCTCAACGGCTGCATGAAGCGCTTCGGCAAGGCGTTCGAGCAGAAGGACATGGCGGCCGTGGCTCAGGTCTCAGTCGACATGCAGAAGGCCGTCCTCGCCGGCAAGACCGAGACGCCGATCAAGGCGAACGAGATCAGCGACGCCAAGGCCAAGGCTGAGTTCATCCTGGGCTTCCGCAAGCAATTGATCACGCTCGAGAAGTCGTTGCTCGACATCGAGCTCGCAGCCTTGGATGGCAAGGCCGACGAAGCGCGCAAGATCTTCGAAGAGGCCGTCAAGCCGATGAAGAAGACGGGGCACGCCAAGTACAAGGACTGACGCCGCGCGCCTGCGCGCTCCGAACGGAGGTCGACGCGACTGCGGTCGGGTCGACCTCTGTTTGATTCAAGTCACTTCCTGCGGATCAAGAGCACGCGCAGCTCGGGCGGACCGACAGGGCTGACGTCGAATCCCGAGGCGGACAACACATGTCCGAAGCTGACGTCGAACTGTTCGATCGGAACGCGCGGCTGATTCGACCAGAGAATATGGCAGTTCTCGAGCGCCTTGGCGGTGGCTGCATCGTAGGTGTAGTTTCGACCGGACTGCGCCTGGCAGTGCTGCAGGAAGGTCAGGCCGTCGACTTCCTTGCCGACCAGCAGAGACATGTCGACGTGCGCGCCCTGGACGCTCGAATGCGCGGCGTCAGGGTGGGCTTTGGGATCCGAGACGCAGGCGCACAACGCCAGCGCGGTGATCACGATTGCAGAGCGAATCATCAGCAGTCCTCCTTGGGTCGCAGATGGAGACGACCGCACACCCTGTCGTCTTCCGCAGAATGTGCCGTTGATCAGCGCAAGCGCGCCAAATAGTAGGCATCCGTGCCGCGCACCATCCCGGGCATCTTCGGGCGCACTTCGACGCCGTCGGCGGCGCGCAGGAGCGTGAAGCCGGCGCGTTTCAGCGCAGCGCGGATCTCGGCGTCCGTCCACGCGACGTGGTGAATCGTCTCGGTCTCGTGGCGGAAAGACTTGCCGCTCGGCGTGAACCACTCCAGGTCGACGCGCGCGTGTCGTCCATCCGGCGCACTCGAGCCGTGCATGACCAGTTTGAAGCGGTGCGTGTCGACCCAATGCGTCTCCGCGACCTGGGTTTGAAACGCGAGTGGCGTATTGACGTCGAACAGGAACCAGCCGCCGGGCTTCAGCGCCCGCTTCACCGACGCGAACGTGGTCGCGAGCGCGCTGTGGCGCTCGAGGTTGTTCAAGGCCGCGAACTCGCACACGACGAGATCGACCCGCGCCGGCAATCGAAACTTGCGCATGTCGGCTTCGATCACGGTCACGGCCAGCTTCGCTTCACGCGCCTTCTGCTTGACGATCTTGCAAAACTCGGGCGAGAGGTCGACGGCGAAGACTTCCTTGCCGGACTGCGCCAACGCGAGTGCCGTCTCGCCGCTGCCGCAGGCGAGATCGCAGACCGACTTCACTTCGCGCTCGAGCCTGCCCAAGAGCTTGCGCCGCGCGTGTGCATTCATCGGCGCCGCGTACACGGCGACTGTGTCGTAGTGCCGCGCCAGCAGATCGTACGGCTGGTTCTTCACAGCGGAAACGCCCCGTCGCCCGGCGTCGCGTGGCCCAGGCGCTCGGCGACCGCGATGAAATTGTTGTACTGGCGCTGGAGATGCCGCGGCACCTCGGCGTAGACGTCGTCGACCAGCGTGCGCAGCGCCATCTTGGGCGCGGCCTCTTGCACATGGATCTCGGCGTCGATCTGCGTGTACAACTCGGCCTCCAGCTGGGCGCGCGTGTCCTTCGCGATCGTGCCCGCTGCGATCAGCAACTTCTCGAAGCGATCGATCGGGTCTTTCGCCGCCCACGCGGCGACCTCTTTGTCGTCGCGGTACCTGGTCGGGTCGTCGGAGCTCGAGTGACCCATCATGCGGTACGTCTCCAGCACGACGAGCGACGGGCCTTCGCCGGCCCGCGCGCGTTCGAGTGCCTCCTGCACCGCCGCGTGACACGCCAGCACGTCGTTGCCGTCGACCGTCACGCCAGGCATGCCGTAGGCCACGGCCTTGTCCGCGAATTTCTCCGCCGCCGTCTGCTTGGCGGAGCAGACCGAGATGGCCCAGCCGTTGTCGACGCACACGAAGACGCACGGCGCCTTCCACACCGCGGCGAGGTTCATGCCGCTGTGGAAGCCGTTGGAGCTCGTCGCGCCGTCGCCGAAGTAGATGGCGTGCACTTCGTCGAGCCGCCGCCGTTTGGCCGCGAACGCCGCGCCGACGCCGTGCGGAATCTGTGTGCCGATGACCGACGACCAGCTCGGGTAGTGCGAACCCTTGTGCTGGAAGTGATTGCACATCTGCCGGCCTTTGGCCGTGTCGTTGCTGTTGCAGTACATCTGAGCGATGTACTCGGAGAGCGGCAATCCGCGCATCACGGCCGCGCCGCCCTCGCGCAGACCCGACCACAACCAGTCCTGCGGCTTCAAGGCGTACGCCGAGCCGATGATCGCACCCTCGATGCCCTTGGCCGTGCCGACGAATCCGATGCGACCGGAGCGCTGCAGCTTGAGCATGCGCTCGTCGGTGCAGCGCACGGCCAGCATGTGGCGCAGGAGCGCTACATGCTGTTCGTCCGTGAGTTCACTGCCGCTCACGTTCTTCTTGCTCTTGACCGCCACGAAGTTCTGCGTGTCAGAGGGCTAGCAAGCCCGGGTTTTCGAGCAGGCGCTTCAAGTACGTCAAGAAGCGCGCGCCGTCGGCACCGTCGGCCAGTCGGTGGTCGACCGAGCAGCTGAAGTTCATGTACTGGCGCACTTCGATCTTGTCGCCTTGCGGTGTCTCGACGACACCGGGCTTCTTCATCAGGCGGTGCACGCCCAGGATCGCGACGTCGGGGAAGTTGATGATCGGCGTCGCCAGGATGCCGCCGATGTTGCCGGCGTTCGTGATCGAGAAGGTGCTGCCCTTCAATTCGTCGGGCTTGACCTTGCCGGCGCGCGTGCGATCGGCGAGCTCGGTCAGCTCGGCGGCGAGCTGCATCAGACCCTTGGCTTGCACGTCCTTGATCACCGGCACGATCAGACCGTTGTCGGTGTCCATCGCGATGCCGAGGTTGACGTAGCCGAAGCGCACGAGCTCTTGCGCCTGTTCGTCGAGGTGCGCGTTCAACATCGGGTGCTTCGCGAGCGCGAGCGCCGTGGCCTTCATGATGAAGGCCATGTACGTGATCTTGACGCCCGATTCCTGGCCGATGACTTTGGCTTGCTCGCGCAGACGCACGAGTTCGGTGACGTCGACCTCTTCGACGACGGTGAAGTGCGGTGCGGTGAACTTCGAGCGCACCATCGCTTCGCTGATCTTGCGACGCACGCCGCGGAACGGGATGCGGGTCTCGCGCTCGCCGGGAGCGAACGAGACCGGAGTTGCGACCGGAGCAGCGCGCGGTGCGCTCGTCGCGGGTGCGGCCGGAGCCGCAGCGGCGCCGGATTTCGCGAAGGCCTCGACGTCCGCACGACGCACGACGCCGTTGCGGCCTGAACCGGAGACGCTCGCGAGGTCGACGCCCATGTCGCGCGCCAGGCGACGCGCGCTGGGGACGGCGAGCACCTTGCTGTCGGCGGATGAGACCTGCGCGGGACGCGCGGGTGAAGCAGTAGCGCCTGCCATCGCCGGTTGACGCGCGGGTGCGGCTGCCTGTTGAGCCGGCGCTGCGGCTGCAGCGGGTGCGTGTTGCGCGGGAGCGGCAGCCGGAGCGCCGGCACCGCTAGTCGCCAGCGAGAAGAGCACCGTGCCGACGGGCACGGTCTGTCCGTCCTTGACCTTGATCGCCGTGATCGTGCCGGCGGCGGGCGCGGGCACTTCGACGGTCGCCTTGTCGGTCATGACTTCGACGACGGCCTGGTGTTCCTTGACGACGTCGCCGACCTTGACGAGCCACTTCACGATCTCGCCTTCGGCGATGCCTTCGCCGATGTCAGGCAGCTTGAACTCGATCGTCTTGCCGGTCGCGGCCGCAGCAGGCTTCGCCGCCGGTTGAATCGTCCCGTGTCCGCCACCGCTCGCAGCCGGAGCTTTCGCCGCGGCGCCGGTTTCGAGCACGAAGATCACGCTGCCGACCGGTACGGTCTCGCCTTCCTTGGCCTTCAACGCCGTGATCTTGCCGGCCGCGGGCGCCGGGACTTCGACCGTCGCCTTGTCCGTCATGACCTCGACGATGGCCTGGTGTTCCTTGACGACGTCGCCGACCTTGACGAGCCACTTCACGATCTCGCCTTCGGCGATGCCTTCACCGATGTCGGGGAGTTTGAATTCGAGAGCCATGTTCGGATTCCTTGGGGTCGCGAGCCGTGATCAGTAGTTGTAGACGTGTTCGATGGCGTCGAGCACGCGCCGGTCGTCCGGCATGTAGTGGTGCTCGAGCGTGTTCGGGAAGGGCGTGTCGAAGCCGGTGACGCGCGCGATCGGCGCTTCCATGTACTCGATCGCGTTCTCGGCGATCAACGCGCTGATTTCGGCGCCGAAGCCGCAGAAGCGCGGGGCCTCGTGCACGACGACGACGCGGCCGGTCATCTTGGCGGCGTCGAGCACGCCTTCCTCGTCGAGCGGCAAGAGCGTGCGCAGATCGATGATCAGGGTCTCGATCCCCTTCTCGGCCGCTTGCTCGGCGGCCTTCTGCACGACCGGCACCATCGCGCCGTAGCAGAACACCGTCACGGACTTGCCTTCGCGCACGGTGCGCAGCGTCGACAGGTCGACCTTGTATTTGCCCTCGGGCACCTCGCCCTTGACCGCGCGGTAGAGCGCCTTCGGCTCGAGGAACAACACCGGATCCGGATCGTCGATCGAAGCGAGCAACAGGCCCTTTGCATCGTGCGGCGTGCTCGGGATCACGACCTTCAAGCCGGGCGTGTGACAGAAGTACGCTTCGCCCGACTGCGAGTGATACAAGCCGCCGCGGATGCCGCCGCCGTAGGGCGTGCGGATCACCATGGGGGCCGTGTACTGACCGCCCGAACGGTAGCGCAGCTTGGCGGCCTCGCTGACGATCTGGTCGAAGGCCGGGAAGATGAAGTCCTGGAACTGGATCTCGCACACCGGCTTCAAACCGTTGACCGCCATGCCGATCGCGGCGCCGACGATGCCGTCTTCCGAGAGCGGCGTGTCAAAGCAGCGCTCCTCGCCGAACTCCTTGGTGAGCCCGTCGGTCGCGAGGAACACGCCGCCCTTGGGGCCGACGTCCTCGCCGAACACGAGAACGGACGGGTCGGTGCGCATCGCCGTCTTGAGTGCGTCGTTGACGGCTTGAACGAGTGTGAGGTTGGCCATGTGTAGCTTGAAATCGCGGTGCGCGGAGTCTGTGTACGGATGAACTAGAGCGGGAACGCGCCGTCGCCGGCCGAGGCGTCGCCCTTGCGGCGCGCGAGGTCGAACGAGGCCTGGCCTTGCTTGCGGATGTGCGCCGGAACGTCGGCGTAGACGTCGCTGAAGATCGTTTCGAGCGCCGGGCGCGGCGTCGCTTCAGCCGTTTTCGCGGCCTTGTCGACGTCGACCATCGCGGCGTCGTAGATCGCGGCACGGGTCGAGTCGTTCCAAAGCTTGCGCTTCTTCAGGAACTTCTCGAAGCGCAGGATCGGGTCCTTCTTCTCCCACTCGGCGAACAATTCCTTGGGCACGTAACGCGACGGATCGTCGCTGGTCGAGTGGCCGCCCATGCGGAAGGTCTTGGCTTCGATCAAGGTCGGACCGCCGCCCTTGCGCGCGCGTTCGACGGCTTCCATCGTCGCCTTGCGCACCGCGAGCAGATCGTTGCCGTCGACGAGCACGCCCGGCATGCCGTAGGCCTTGGCCTTGATCGCGTAGCTTTCGCTGGCCGTCTGCTTGTCGCTCGGGCAGCTGATCGCCCACTGGTTGTTCTGGCACAGGAACACGACCGGCGCCTTCCACACGGCCGCGAAGTTCATGCCGGAGTGAAAGCCCAGGCTGGAGGTGCCGCCGTCGCCGAAGCTCGCGAGCACGACGTGCGGCTCTTTTTTCTGCTTGATGGCGTACGCCGTTCCGACCGCTTGGATGATGTGCGTGCCGATCGGCGAGCTGATCGAGAAGAACTTGATCGGCTGCACGAAGCTGAAGTGCACGGGCATCTGCCGACCCTTCGCCGCGTCGAGCGCGTCGCCGAACATGTTGTGCATCATCTCGATCGGCGACACGCCGTGGTACAGCGCCATCCCGAAGTCGCGGTAGCTCGGGAAGATCCAATCGGTGAGCTTCAAGGCCGACGCCGCGCCGACCTGCGTGGCTTCGACGCCCTTGTTCGGGATCGAGAAACCGATGCGGCCCGAGCGCTGGAGCTTCATGCAGGTGTCGTCGAACGCGCGCACGCGCAGCATCGTGGCGTAGCAATGCATGAGCTCGGCGTCGCTCAGCTTCGGGTCGTACCCGTTGATGGCGCCGTCGGGCTCGATCACGGAGAGGAGCTCAGTTGCGGTCATGATTCTCTTTCGTTGTCTCGTTCATTCTCTGCGCGCGACGCTCCTTGACCAAACGCGCCGCGAAAAATTCGCCGGCCTTGTAACTCGAGCGCACCAGCGGCCCAGAGGCCACGTACAAAAAGCCCATGTCGCGCCCGATGCGATCGTACTGATCGAAGCGCTCCGGCGTCACGTACTCGCGCACCGGAGCGTGTTTCTTCGTCGGGCGCAGGTACTGACCCAGCGTGAGGAACTCGACACCCGCGTCGCGCAGCATCTGCATCGATTCGACGATCTCAGCGTGCGACTCGCCCAGGCCGAGCATGATCGAGCTCTTGGTGAACACCGAGGGATCGTGCTGCTTCGCGCCGCGCAAGGTCTGGAGCGAGCGCTCGAACGAGCAGCGCGGATCGCGGATCTTGCGCTGCAGGCGCGAGACGACCTCGACGTTGTGCGCCAGGACGTCCGGGCGCGCGCTCATGAGTGTCGCGAGGTCGCTGCCCTGGTAATCGGGGATCAAGGTCTCGACCACGGTCTTCGGCGCGCGCGCGCGGATCTCGCTGATGCAGCTCGCATAGTGCGCCGACCCGCCGTCGGGCAGGTCGTCGCGGTCGACGCTCGTGATTACCACGTACGCGAGGTTCATGCCCGCCACCGCCGTGCCGACGTGCGCCGGCTCATCGGGGTCGGGGGGTGCCGCCTGCAGCACGGTCTTGACCGCGCAGAAGCGACAGCGCCGCGTGCACTCGTCGCCGAGCACCATCAACGTCATGGTCGCGTGCTCGCCCTTCCAACACTCACCGATGTTGGGACAGCGCGCTTCCTCACACACCGTGTGCAACTTCAGCTCGCGCGCCAGCGTCTTGAGCCGCGCGTAACCCTCGCCGCCGGGCAACGGGACCTTCAGCCACGGGGGCTTGGGAACGTGCGCCTCGCGCGCGCCGGCCGGACTCGTCGTCGGGCCCGCGTTCGTCGGGGTTTCGGAGCTTTTTGAGAGGGCCTGCGGATCCATGGTTGAAGGGCCTGAATCGAATCCGGAGAGGCTACCAAAATGCCGCGATCCGGCCCACTGTCAGTGGACCGGATCGCGCTGTCGATTCCGTACGTTCGGGATCAGGTTCCGGTGCGTCCTCAGGCCGCCTTCTCGTCCTTGCGCGCCGGATCGGCGAACTGCGCGGCTTCGGTCGAGCCCGCCATCGCGGTCGTCGAGGAACGGCCGCCGCTGACGGCTTGCGTCACGGCGTCGAAGTAGCCGGTGCCGACTTCGCGTTGGTGCTTGGTCGCGGTGTAGCCGTGGGCTTCGCTGGCGAACTCGGCTTCTTGCAGCTTGGAGTAGGCCGCCATGCCGCCGTCTCGGTACGCGCGCGCCAATTCGAACATCCCGTGGTTCAACGCATGGAAGCCGGCCAAGGTCACGAACTGGAACTTGTAGCCCATCGCACCGAGCTCGCGTTGGAAGCGCGCGATCGTGTCGCCGTCGAGCTTCTTCTTCCAGTTGAACGACGGTGAGCAGTTGTACGCGAGCAGCTTGCCCGGGAAGCGCGCACGGATCGCTTCGGCGAACTGTTTGGCTTCACCCAGATCCGGATGCGACGTCTCGCACCACACGAGATCCGCGTAGGGCGCGTACGACAGACCGCGCGCGATCGCGGACTCGATTCCGGAACGCACGTGGAAGAACCCTTCGCTCGTGCGCTCGCCCGTGCAGAACGCGCGGTCGCGCTCGTCGATGTCGCTCGTCAGCAGCGTCGCCGCGTCGGCGTCCGTGCGCGCGACCAGCAGCGTCGGCACGTCGCACACATCCGCCGCAAGTCGCGCCGCGTTCAGCGTGCGGATGAAGCTCGACGTCGGCACCAGCACCTTGCCGCCCAGGTGACCGCACTTCTTCTCGGACGCGAGTTGGTCCTCGAAGTGCACACCGGCCGCCCCGGCCTCGATCATCGCCTTCATCAGCTCGAACGCATTCAACGGCCCGCCGAAACCGGCCTCGGCGTCGGCCACGATCGGAACGAACCAGTCGATCGAGTCGTCGCCTTCCATGTGCGCGATCTGGTCGGCGCGTTGGAAGGTCTGATTGATGCGCTTCACCACCGCCGGAACGCTGTTCGCCGGGTAGAGGCTCTGATCGGGATACATCTGGCCCGAGAGGTTCGCGTCGGCCGCGACTTGCCAGCCCGACAGGTAGATCGCGCGCAATCCGGCCTTCGCCATCTGCATCGCCTGGTTGCCGGTCAAGGCACCCAGTGCGTGCACGTAGTCCTCGGTGTGAAGCTGCGCCCACAGGCGCTGTGCGCCGCGGCGCGCGAGCGTGTGTTCGATACGCAAGCTGCCGCGCAGGCGCTCGACGTCGGCAGGTGTGTAATCGCGCTGAATTCCCTTCCAGCGGTCGGCGATACGTTTCGGTGCGGAATCTTGGTGCATGGTCATGGTGAGAGATCGAGGAGAGTGGAGTGGAGGGAGCTCGGCCTACAGTTCGTCGTAGGCCGCGGTAGTGAGAAAGTCGGGCAGTTCCGGCGCAGTCGCGAGCTGGAACATGATCTGAGCGGCGAGTTCGTGGCGCGATGTCGAGCGCTGGTCAGGAGAGAGCGCCGCCAGCATGCGCTCGAGTTCCTCGTCGAGCGTGCGCTTCACGAGGCCCGCGTCGATCGCGCGACCGTCGTCGAGGCGCGCGTGATGCAACAGCCACTGCCACACTTGCGTGCGTGAAATCTCGGCCGTCGCGGCGTCTTCCATCAAGTTGTGGATCGGCACGCAGCCCTGACCGCGCAGCCAGGCCTCGATGTAGAGCGTCCCGACCTCCAGGTTTTGCCGCAGCCCGCGCTCGGTGATCGCTCCGCGCGGCGCCGTCAGCAAGTCCTCAGCGGTGATCCGGACTTCGTCGCGCGCCACATCGATCTGGTGCGGGCCGCGCAGGACGCGGTCGAATTCCTCGCGCGCGATCTCGATCAAACCGGGGTGCGCCACCCACGTGCCGTCGTGACCGCCGTTCGCCTCGCGGCGCTTGTCCGCGCGCACCTTGTCGAGCGCGATGCGATTCAACTCGGCATCGTGCTTGATCGGGATCTGGGCCGCCATGCCCCCCATCGCGTGCGCGCCGCGGCGGTGACAGGTCTGGATCAGCAGGCGGCTGTACGCGCGCAGGAACGGCTGCTCCATCGTGACGCTTCCGCGGTCGGGCAGCGTCTGTGAACTGTCGGCGCGCATCTTCTTGATGAACGAGAAGATGTAGTCCCAGCGGCCGCAATTCAGTCCGCTCGAATGCTCGCACAGCTCGAACAGGATCTCGTCCATCTCGAAGGCGGCGAGAATCGTCTCGATCAGAACCGTCGCGCGAATCGTGCCGCGCGGAATGCCGAGCTCGGCTTGCGCAAACACGAACACGTCGTTCCACAAGCGCGCCTCGAAGCGATTTTCGAGCTTCGGCAGGTAGAAGTACGGACCGCTGCCGCGCGCAATCAACTCGACCGCGTTGTTGAAGAACGCGATTCCAAAATCGAACAGCGAAGCCGACACCGGCACACCGTCGACGAGCATGTGCTTCTCGACCAGATGCCAGCCGCGCGGCCGCAGCACGAGCGTCGCCAGCGGACCTTCGCGCGGCAACTCGTACACCTTGCCGTTCTCGGCCACATGCCGCATCTCGCGTCGCACGGCGTCGTACACGTTGACTTGCCCGTCGAGCACGTTGGCCCAGGTCGGAGACAACGAGTCTTCGAAATCGGCCATGAACACGTTCGCGCCGCTGGTGAGCGCGTTGATCATCATCTTGCGCTCGACCGGACCGGTGATCTCGACGCGCCGGTCCGTGAGATCGTGCGGCGGCGCGGCCACGCGCCACCGTTTCTCGCGAATCGGTCTGGTTTCGGGCGGGAACACGGGCCTGCGCCCCTGGTCGAGCTCCGACTGCACGCGCCTGCGGCGCTCGAGGAGTTCCTCGCGCCGCCCACGGAATGCGCGCTCGAGCCTGACGACGAACTGCAGCGCGGCCTCCGAAAGGACTTCAGCTTGCCGGCCGACGATCGGCTCCACGATCTGGATACCGGCCGACGACTGCGCGGAGTCAGCCGCCTGTGTGCGTGTTACTGAGTCGAACGGAGTCATGGTCGTGCGTGGGTGAGTGCTCGATGAAACCTACATCGCCGGACTGCAGACCGTGCCAGTTCGCAGATCACCCGGTGACGAACCCGACACTGCCGTCGAGTGCCTCTCCGAGCGAGATCGTGTGCGCATCCGAACCAGGAATTCCACCCAGGTGTGCGCGCGGACTCGGACTCACGTCGAAGTCCGGAAACTTTTTGCGAAGACTCAAGCGCGAGCCGAATCGACGCGGAAGAAAATGCGCACGAACGTCAGAACATTCCGTCGCGGCCGCAGCGCTCAGAGTCCCAGACGCCGACGCAGCCAGGCCGCTACCGGAACTTCCGCGGGCGACACCTTGCCGTCTCCATCCAGGTCCCAACGCTCGACGAAACCGTCGTGCACGACATCGACACCACGTCCGAGCAGCACGTCGCAGCGCACCTTCAATTCCTCGTAGCCGACGATGTCGTCGTCGTTGTCGTCCATTTCGACCAGGAAATCTGGGCGCTTCTCGAGTTCACGCCGCGACAAGTTGCGATCACCGTCCTTGTCGAACATCGCCAGGAGGCGCTCGATGGTCGCGTCCGGCGCGAGCGGCGCTCGGAACGGCTGCCGCGTGGGCCATTCAGAACGAGGGATGGGCTTGCCGCTCCGCGCCGCTTTGGAACGGCGCAGCACAGGCACCTGAATGCCGCCGTCGCCGTCGGAGTCGAGCGCACGCCAATCTTCGTCGCGCATGCGCATCTCGCCTGGAGCGAGGCGCCCCGTGCCACCGATGTCGAGCGCCGCGAAGGCCTTCGCCGCCGCGGGATCCCCGTAGCGCAAGCGGCGCAAGACTCCCGGGTTGCGCGAGGCCTCGGCGCGACTCAAGAACTTGTTCCCGTCGAGATCCAGCGCAGCGAACAGCGCCGCCTCCATCTCGGCGCGCGACAAGCGCGAGTCACCGTCTTTGTCGAATGCGATCGGATCGACGAGGTCGAGCAGGCGCGAGAGATCGCCGTCGGGGTCGACGCGCGAGGCACGAAAGCGCGGGCCTTCGCGCACACCGGTGACACCGGGCGTGACCGGCAAGGCACCCGTCACGCGCGCGAACTCGGCGAAAGTCGCCCGGCCGTCGCCGTCGGCGTCGACTCCGCTCGGCGCGGCCGAGAGTTCCTTGTCCGTCAACCAGCCCGAGCGATCCGCGTCTAGGCGTGCGAACTCGGCGTGCGCCGCGCCCAACGGCCACGCAGCAAGCGGTGTGGCGGCCGTCAAGCCGAGTGCAGCCGCGGGCACGCTCAGGATCTTCTGGATCTCCGAAGCGTAGAGCCAACGCGATCCCTCGTGACTCACATCTTTCAGTCGACGACTGCGCTCGTCGATCATGCGATCGAGCGGAAAACTCTCGACCGCGATCACATAGCTTTCCTGCATCGCAGCAAGCGCCCCGAGTTGCGTGGGCTGTGTCGAGATGCTGACGTCGGTAGCGAAGACGCCGTCTTCGCCGCACGCAAAGGCGATCGTCTGCAGGAACGGCGTGTTGTAGAACGACGCCAGCGTCAGGCTCTCGGTGGCCTGCCCCGCGATAGACGCGCCGACTAGACGCGGACGGGTAGGATCCGTGATGTCGACCACCGACACGCTCGAGATCTCGTTGCCGGTGCCGCGCTCCGACAGCAAATAGGCATAGTCGCGCTCACTCGTGCGCGTGCCGCCTTGAGGCTGGGCGAGATCGACGTGGCTCGCGAGCACCATTCCGCGCCACTCGCCGTCGCCGCGACCGGGGCGAGTGCGCTCCTTGCGCTTCGGATCGGGGTAGATCTGTCGTGCGAGCGTCGGTTCCGTGACGTCGACCAGGATCAGGCCGCGAGTTTCATCCAAGACGGCGCACACGTTGCGCGCGGGGATGCGCTCGTTGAGGACACGCTCGATACCGTCTTTGTCCTTCCGCGCGCGCGGACGGCTGTACTGAAACAGCGACTGCACACCGATGAACTTGCCGGGTGCGCCGTCTTCGCGTGCCAACAGTGCTCCGCCGATGACGCGCGGCGCGATCGGAGCACTGACGTCGACGATCACGAGTCCGCCCTCACCGTCGGCGACGTAGGCGTAGGGCCACTGCACGTGCACGGCCTGCGCGTCGACCGTCGCGACCCGGCCGGCCGATTTGATCGCGCGCGGGTCGCTGACGTCGAAGATCCGCAGACCACCCGGTCCGTCGGCGACGTACAGCCAATCGCCGCTCCACTGCATGCCGTGCGGCTCGACGGAATCGATGAAGGCCAAGCGCTTGGGCGCCGTGGGCGTCGTGACGTCGATCACGTGGATGCCGCGCGCGCCCTCTCCGGCGAACAGCTCGGTCGCGTGGCCTTGCAACGGATCCGACCGAATCGCAAGGCAGGTCACGTCGGGCAAGACGATCTTCGCGAGCGGGGCCGACGCCGCGATCTGCGATCGATTCAAGGCGACGACTTCGATCCCCCGCCGATCGGCGACGAACGCGAGTTGCCGCGCGAGTTGGAAGTTCGACGATCCCAGCCCCCACGTAGTCGATGTGCGGTGACATTCGATGCACGAGCGCGCAGTACTGCGCGTCGTATGCATCTGATGGTGAATCATCGTCATGCCCGACAGACCCGCCGCCGTGACGGGCAGAACCTGGTCGAGGATGCGCTCGCCCTTGGCGTCGGAGACGCTCCCCATCGTCGAAAACCCCGTGAGATAGGGCGCGACGGCCCCGCGCTCGTTCAATCCGGCGTAGAAGCTCTTCCAGGTCGAGAAGACTTTCTCCTGCGTCGTGACTCGGCCCTCAGTGCGACGGCCGGTGAGCAAGTCGAGCTGCGACAGCGATTCGTTCCGATCGAAATGAAACCCGAGGAAGTTCGGATTCCACGCAGCGTGACACGTGTAGCACTCGACGTTGCCGTGTGCGCTGTTCATCGCCTGTGCCGCACGCGGGTTGTAGTCGCGGCTAGCCGGGTCGAGCACGTCGACGACCTGCACGACGGGGTGTTCCTCGCCTGTGACCTTGCTGACCAGCACGACTTTGTCTCCGTCGCGCCGCAGATTCGTGATGCGGTTCCCGCGTTCCGTCTTTAGCGTCGAACGGGCCGTGAACGTGCCGTGACAGTCGCTGCAAGAGATCTCGACCTGCTGCTCCATGCTGCCGTGAGCTGCGCCGTCGCCCATGACGTCCCCCAGCGTGTGGCAGTCGATGCAGTGCATCCCGCGCTCGTGGTGCACGTCGGGCGGATTGACTGCCGGGTCGCTCAAGTAGTACTGACGGTTCAAGAGTTCGCGCGTCGTGCCCGGGATGTCCGGTCCTCCGGCGGCGCCCGGCGGCAGTTGTCCCAGCCCGCGAAAATTCGTGCCGATCGCGGCATCGCCGTAGTGGCAGCTCGTGCAGGTGTCGGTCGTCGGCGAACGCATGAGCTTGTGCTGGCGCGGATGACCGGGTTCGGTGCGCACGGCGCTCCGGTCGCGGCTCTGTGACAAGCCGTCGCGCCCGTACTCGACATGGCACGCAGCGCAGCCTTCGCCGCGGTAGTCACCGTCGAACCCGACGCGTCCGCGCACTGCGCGCCCCTCCGAATACAGGTGGCACTGCAGACATTCCTTGCGCGCGAGGTCGGTGAAGTGCGTGCCCAGATCTTCACTGCCGCTCTTGCCGCGAAAGGCCGGGACCTGCCGAAAGTTTGCTGCCGGAAACACGGAGAACGCCGAGCCGCGCGAACCGAGCACGCCCATCTCGTAGTACCCGTCGGACAGGTGTCCGGCCGTCGTGCCGTGCAAGCTCAGCCTCAGATGCTCGACGAGATCCGCGTGGCACTTGCCGCAGGTGTCCTTCATCACGCGCAGGTCCATCGGATTGACGAAGCGCCGGTAGGCCAGGTCTTCGTCGATCGGCGCCACGCGCTCGTCGCGTGGTTCGGTGCGCAGCGACGCTACGTGGGCTTCGTTCTTGCGCTTCGCGTTCGCGTCACCGCCGTGACAATCGACGCAGGTGAGCCCCGCCTCGGGATGCATGTCCTCGATGCCGGCGTGACAGGCCAGACAGCCGCTGACGTTGGGTGCTACTGTCCCCTGCTGGGCCTCGCGCGTCGCCGGCGCGGCTGCGATCGCAGTGACCAGGCAGAGGAGCGCGAGCAACAACGAGCCGAACGCGATGCGCGTCCGGCCGTGCGCGCCGAGATCAGGCGTAGAGACCGGGGAGCGTCTTGCCATTCGAGAACCTGGCCTTTGCTCCGAGCAAGTCACACACAGTCGGTGCAGCATCGATGACGGCGACGTCGTCCTTCACGATCGCGCCGCGTTTGAAGTCCGGGCCCCACGCGAGACAGGTGACGAAAGTGAGGTCTTCGGAACCGTCGCCGTGGTCCAAACCGCGGCGCGAATTCAAGTCCCGGTCACGCCCGAACTCGGGACAGATCACGAAGGCGGTGGAGTCGCGCAACTCGGGATCGGCCTTGACGGCCGTCCACAGCTCGTTGATCGCCGCGTCGTTCCTGCGCACGACTTCCACGTATCCGTTGTACGAACCGTGCGCGATGTCGGCGTTCTGCAACACGACGGCGGTGAGCTTCGGCTTGAAGATCGAAACGATGTTGCGCGCGAGACGCAGCGCCTTGGCGTCGCCGGCGTTCGCGCCTGTGAGGTCTGAAGTTCCTCGGTTGAGCTCTTGCAGCAGATAGCTTTCGACACGCGCCGCGCTTTCGGCGCTGGTCGCACCCTGCGTCGTCTGCAGTGCACTGCGCAGGCGCAGGTACAGGTCGCGCTCCTTCTCCGGCATTTCCCGCGGCCGGCCCCAGGCATCGAGCAGCGACTTGAACTCGCGATTGAAGATGCCGTCGCCGTCGAGCGTCGTGGCACCGTAGCGAGCTCCGTACTCGCGGTGCAGCCCGTAGGCGTAGTTCACCTGCTGCTCGCCGCCGGCCGTCGCGATCCACACGTCGCTGGCGGAGAGGTTCAAGTCCTTGCGCACGTACTCGAACACCGTCGGCTCGTTGCCGCGCGCGTTTTCGCGGATTCCGCGTGGTGCGCTGACACCGGTGAACATCGAGAGCGCCGCGCCGAAATGACCGAGATTCGATGTGCGCGCGCGCGTGTAGAGCACGCCCTCACCGGCCATGGCCTTCAGCGTCGGCACGTTGGTGTCCGGCCCGAAAGTCTCGCGCGTGCGCACCCCGCCGGCGAACGCGATGAGCACGACGCGCTTCGTCTTGCGCCCCTTTGCGGCTTGCGGTGCCGCGCGCCCCAGGCTCGACGTGCACAGCATCGCGCCCGCACCGAGTGCAGCAGCCGCGGCCGAGACCTTCAGGAATTCGCGTCGATCGGAGTTCGTCATGTCGAACCTCTCAGTAGAGCTGGTACTCCGGGCTGGACAACAGCGCGCACAGAATCGTCTGGGGCCTGCACTCGGGCTCGTTGAAGGCCGCGACGAATGTCGCGAGTTCGCTCTCGGACGGACTGCGCCCGTAGAAGCGCGTGAAACGAGCGCGAACCCAGCCGGCTGGATCGGTGATGTCGCTGCGCTTCTCGACCGGCACACGACCGGAGTCGATCATCATGCGCACGAGCACGGATCGCAGCGGTGCGGGGTCGGACAGACCATCGAGTGCCTGCCGCATCGGCTCGGCCTCGGCTTCGGTGGGAACTCGGCCCAACAAGTCGACGAACAGCGAGCAGACGAACAGGCGATTTTCGAGCGGCAGCCGCTTCTCCAGACGCGCGCGGTAAGCTTCGGAGTTCAGCCAGCGCTTCACGAGATTGGTGTAGACCCCAGGGTCCTTCGCGAATTCAGTCGCTGAATACGCCAACTCCTTCGGGTCCGCTCGAGCATGCACGAAGCGCTCGTACTCGCGCCCGATGAAGTGGGCGCTGAATCCCTTGTGCCGAACGGCGATGCGCACGACATCAGCCTGAGAGTTCCCGCGCGCGCCCAGAAACGTCCCCTCGCCGCCGTCGTACAGATGCTTGCCGATCTCGAGTTCGCGCGCGTTCTTCTGCACCTGCAGTCCCAGCAACTGCTCCATCACGACGGTGACGAACGTGTCGGCGCCGGGGTTGCGTTGATCGAAATTGGCGGACAGCGCGATCAAGTGCACGGCCTCGCGCACATCGACCTTGCTCGAGGCGAGATCCGCCGGCAGCGCGCTCATCCGTTCCGATTGCGGACGGAAGTTGTTCACGAGCAGGAAGTAGTAGAGCTGTTCCTCGAACCAGCGCGACCAGAACTCGGGCTCGCCGACGATCGCGTCGACGACTTCGGCGAGCTGCTTCCCGCTCGAGTGTTCGACCTCCGTCGCGAGCGGCGGCCGGCCGAGGAGGTCGAGGTGCAAGGTGCGCAGGGCGCGGGCGTCGAGGCTTTGCACCGCGACCGCGCCGCCGTCCCATGCCGCGGCCGAGCCCAACAGGCCGAACCAGCACAGAGATCGAAGCAGCCAGCGCATCAGGGGCCAGGATACCCCCCCACAGCGGTTTGGGTTTCACGACATCCGCTCACAAATGGCCGGGGCACCGACCCCCCGATCGATGCCCCGGCGCCTCCATCCGTCGAATCCAACCTCAGTTCAGGAAGGGATCGACTTGCCTTCTCAGTTTCGGCGTGCGCATTTTCGTGATCGCGCGCACCTGGATCTGGCGCACGCGTTCCAGACTCACGCCCAGTTTCGCGGCGACCTCGGCCAGCGTGTGCTCGTTCTCCGACCCGAGCCCGAAGCGCAGGCTGATCACAAAGCGTTCGCGGTCGCTCAGCTGGTCCAGAGCGCCCTGGATCCCGTCTTCGAGGGAGTTGTCCTCCAGGTCCGTCGTGTAAGGATCACCGTCGCCGATGCTCAGCACCTCGCGCAGGTTCCCCGCGTCGTCGTCACTGTTGAACGTCGCATCCATCGAGTGCGTCGAGCGCGCCGCGGTCAGGGCCGTTTCGACCACGTTTACGCCCAGACCCGACTCCTTGGCGATCGCTTCGGCGCTGGCGTTCGGATCGCGCAGACGCGCGATGGCCAGGTTGATGTGCTTCATCGCCTTCTGCAGGTAGACCGGCACGCGGACCGTGTGTCCGAAGTTGTACAGGTAGCTGCGGAAGGCCTGATTCAGCCAGTGAACCGCGTAGGTGCGGAACAGGAGGCCGCGCTTCCAATCGAAGCCGTCGACCGCCCGGAACAGCGCCGCCGAACCTTCCTGGATCAGGTCGAGGCGGCCCGCACTCGTGTGCGCGTAGCGTTCGACGTTGATCAGGACGAGGTACAGGTTGCGCTCGACCATCTCGGTGCGCAGCGCGTGGAGTTCACTCCAACGGCGGCACAACCGCGGCGGCAGTCCGCAATCGAAGCGACCGCCTGCGAGCACGGCACTCGGGTCGTAGTGGACACCGGTGTCGAGATCGCTCGGCTGCATGCCGGCCTTCTCCAGCGCGGCGTGCAAACGGATGCGGGCGAACTCGATGCGCCGCGCGAGGCGCGCCTCTTCTTCGCGGTCGATGTGGATGATGTCGTCGATCTCGGCCCGCAGTTGGTGCTCGATCGAGCGCCGACCCAGATCGCGCGGGATGGGCTGATCCTTGTGCCACGTGCGCGGGTCGGTGATCTCCAGGTCGGAGTTGTCCTTGTCGAATCGGGCGGCCAGCTTCTCGCACTCGGCGGCGAACGTGTCCGGATTCTGGGCCAAACGGTCCAGAATCTGGTCGAGCTTCGCGTGCTTGATGTTTTTTGCCATGGATTCCACCTCGGGAACGCGGTCCGGGGAGAGCCGGCCGCAGGGTGTGGGTTTGGAGAGTCGTTACCTGGTTCGTTCCGGGGAGCGGTGGGATCGCCGCGCCAGGCCTGCCTGCCCCGTGAGCCCCTGTCGGAATCTGCCCCGACTGTGCGAGCTCCAACTATCAGTACGCTCGAAGCCGGGGCAGATGACGTAAGCGTCTGAAGAAATCAGTCCGATCGCGTCAGCCGTGCGGTTGGGAGCGTGGGTCACGCACAGCATCTGCAATCCGTGGTCCGGCCGCCGTCAATACCGTGTTCAAGGCCCCGCCGGGGCCGGAAGCTGCGCGTGGGGCGACACTTCCGTGCACGTGAGAGTCTGTTTAGATAGCCGGTTCCCGCTGGCGGGAGTGCGGGATTGGCACTCAGCGGACCGCTCCGTGGGGACACCTGCCACTTTGGCGCATCGCTCCGGAGCCAGAGAATTTTCCTGAGTCGGCGCTCGCCCGCGCATGGCGGTAGGCTCGCCGCATGGCCCTCGGTCTTTCCTGGAGAGCGCCTCTGCCGCGCACGGCGGTGGAGTTGGCGCGGCGCGGCGTGATCCTCGGGCTTGCGCTTGCCGGTCTGTTCGCGGCCGCGCGAGCGGAGAAGGCGCCGTCGAGCACCGACGAATTGACGGCAGCGGCGGACCACATCGTCGAGGGTACGGTCGAGATCATCCGCGCCGACCGCACGCTCGAATGGCCCTGGGAGTACGTCCGCTACCACGCGGTCGTGAAGATCTCAGCGGCGGCGAAGGGCGGCGACTTCGTGGCCGGGAACTGGGTGGGCTGCAGGTACTGGACTCGACACTGGCGCGCTCCGACCTCGCCGCCGCCGGACACGAACGGACACTGGCCCCTCCCTAGAAGCGGACAGAAGGCGCGCGTGTACCTCGTCGCCGACGGGTACAACGGCTTCGGCCAGACGACCGACGGCGGGTACGACGTGTTCGGTCGCAACGGCTGGGAGATCTTGTCGCCGTCGGCAGACCCTGGCGGCGAAGGTACCTTCTACGATTCACTGGACTCCGACTGGCGGCGTTCGGCGTTCGGGTTCCTGGCCGGAGGAATCGGGTTGTTGTGCATCGCCTGGTACGTGCGCCGGCGCAGACGAAAGTGATCTCATGCTCGAACGGTCGTCGATCTCTTGCGCGCGGGTGTCGATCTGGGTGGCGGTCTGCTTCTTGTTCGCGCTGCCGACGAGTGCAGGCGAGCGATTCGTCCACGCTCCGCTCTCGAGTCTGAAGTTCGAAGGCGCGGCACCCACGCTCCCCCTTTCGATCGTCGATTTCGCGTCGCGCTTCGACTGGAGCTACCGCCCCTACGCGGTCCTCGACGGTACGGGTGAGGCGTTCTTCGACTACGGTCCGCGCACGGCCAACGCCTGGGAGAACTGGTACACAGCACCGTCAGGCATCACGTTGCGCATCGAAGGCGAGGACGCACCGAAGGGTCGCCTGTTCCTGCCTGACACGGAGAGCAAGTCCTTCAAGATCTACCGCTTCGAAGTCACCGCCCCGGCAGCGGAAGCCGAAGCGCGCACGCGGTTCTACGAGAGCATGTGGTTCCACTACGACCGCCTGATGCAGTCCGCGATCCCCGGCACGGCGTGGTTCCGCCACCGCCGTGATGCGGCGGAACGTGCCCTGGGAACAACCGCCGCGACGCGCGTTGAGAATGCCGGCGGTCGCGACCCGGCGGATGCGCTCGAACTCTTCAGCGGCGCACGCGCGGTGGCGGAGAACCTCGATTTGGACCGCGGCCTGCGTGTCGCCAGCGACGAGGAAGCGACCGTGGACATCACCTCGATCGAGGGGGTGACGACACGGGCCTTGGACTGGAAGGCGTTGATCAAGGACATGCAGCCCGAACTCGATCCGCTCGCGAAGCTCGTCCCCGCGGATCAACACGCGGTGTTCTTCCCGTCGTTCGAGGCCATGACGCGCGTGTTTGACGACATCGATGCGACCGGCACGCCGCTGCTCGAGTTCTTCGAGACGCGCGTGGAAGACCAGCTCACGAAGGAGCGCTATCAAGAGCAGTTGTGCCTGCCGCTGTCGGTGGTCGGACGCATCTTGGGCCCGGCCGTCGTTACGAGCGTAGCGCTGACGGGTTCCGATCCGTTCCTGCCCAGCGGCGCGGACATCGTGGTGTTGTTCGATTGCAAGTCACCGGCGTTGCTGGAGAACTTCCTGGCCATGCGACGTGCCGAGGCCGAGAAGCACGGCGCGGAGCACGTCGCCGGAAAAGTCGGGACGCTGGAGTACGTCGGCTGTGCAACGCCCGATCGCCGTATCTCCTGCTACACCGCGCGCATCGAGTCCGTCGTCATCGTCACGAACTCGGTCCAAGCGCTCGTGCGCATCGCACAGACGGCGCAGGACACGGCGCGCTCATTGCTCGCCGCCGACGAATACGTGTGGTTCCGCGATCGCTACAAGCGCGGCCAGGACAAAGAGAGCGCACTGCTGATCTTGACGGACGCGACGATTCGCCGCTGGGCCGGCCCGCATTCGCGCATCGGCGAGGCGCGGCGGTCGCGCGCAGCCGCGGCCATGGCCGAGATCACGGCTCGCAAGGCCGACCTCATCGCGTCGAAGACCTTCGAGGTCGGTGCTTCGGCTGCGGACCCCGATTTTCCGGTCAGTTCAGACTTCGTCTTCGGGCCGGACGGTGTGCGTTCGCCGCGCTGGGGCACATTGCGCTTTCTGACGCCGATCAGCGAACTCGGAGTCGCGCGCGTGAGCCCGGCGGAACGCGACGCGTACGGGGCCTACCGTCAAGGATTCCAGGCACGTTGGCGCAACTACTTCGATCCGATTGCCGTGCGCTTCTCTTTCGATGCCGCACACATGCAGGCGGACGTCACGATCATGCCGCTCACGATCGAAACGGAATACCGCGAGTTGCGCGACTTGACGCGCGACGGCGAGATTCCCGCGAAGGCGGGCGATCCACACGCGGGAGCGCTCTTCCACTTTGCGACCGCGCTCAACAAGGGCTCTGAGCTCGGCCGTGCGCTCACCGACATCGCCGGACCGGCCGCGCGCGCGTTCGGCGCGGACCCGCTGGCCTGGCTGGGCGCGAGTGCGGCGCTGTACGGCGAGCGCGATCCGTGGTGGGAAGAGGCACGCGAAGCCGGCGGCTTGTTCCGCGGCGAGGACGTCGACTACTACCGGCTGCCGCTCGTCATCCAATTGGATGTGAAAGATCCGCTGAAGCTCGCGGTGTTCCTGACGGCGCTGCGCGCGTTCGCCGACGAGAGCGGACCGAACCTCACGCTGTGGGAGAATCGCAAGTGGAACGACGTGACCTACGTGCGCGTCGCGCCGAGCGAGTCCCTGGGGCTGGACGAGCCCGGTCGTGACCCGGCGCTCTACTACGTGCCGCTGCCCGATGCACTGGTGATTTCATTGCGCGAGGACCTGATCAAAAACGCGATCGACCGACGCAGCGCACGCAAGGCGGGACAGGCGGTCGAGGGCAGCGATCAGGTCTGGATCGGCAAGAGTGCGGCACTGCGCCTCGACAGCGCCGGCATCGACGTCTTGACCGAACTCTTCGGCTCACGATCCGAGCGCGAATCCGACGCCGTCTGGTCCACGATCCCGATCCTGAACGAGTGGAAGCGCCGCTATCCGAGCGTGGATCCGGTGATCACCCACGAGAGGTTGTTCGGAGTGCGACTCGCGACGCCCGGCAGCCGGCCGCTGGTCTGGAACGAAGAGTTTCAATCGATGGAGTCGCCCGAGTTCGGCCTCCCCGGCACGCTCAAGGCCACGACCACCGGCCGCCGCGTGCTCGCCGGAATCTCCAGCGTGCAACTCGGCCTGACCTTCGAAGCCGACGGCCTGCGCGTCGGGATCGAGATCATCAAGCAGCGCTAGTTCCAATACGGAGCTAGAGCGATCCTGCCCCGATTCGCCGCTCTTCCCCGATCCACGACGCAAGCGGCCGACACGGATCACACATCCCCGGAGCTCTTCGCGAGCGACACCTGCCCCCGCCCCTGAAAACTTCCAGTCCGACACCACACGCACCCCCTCAACGCTTCGAGTTCGACACCGAACACACCCCCTCAACGCTTCCAGACCGACACCGAACCCAACCCAAGTTCGCTTCCAGTCCGACACCGAACTCACCCCACCTGTCCCCACCCCATTGTTGACCTCCTGGTTCGCGATTTGCGCAGTGGCGTTCGTCCGAGTTTGACCGTACCGAGCCAGGCTCGTGTGGTGCATCTTCGCCGGCGTAGAGCCGCGCG
>JAEUIA010000117.1 GCA_016795245.1 Planctomycetota bacterium
ACTCGCCGGCGTCAAGCCGTACGCCGGCGCGCGGTTCTGCGCCGGCGAGTTTGACCCACACGAGCCTGGCTCCGTACGGTCAAAGTCGATCGAGCGGGACTAGCGGTCGGCGGCTTCGTGGTCTTCGTACGAGTCGTAGTCGAGGTCGTCGAAGCTCTTCGCCACGTAGCCTTCCTGCTTGGACTTCACCAGTTCGTCGGCGTAGGCCTGCAGTACGGCGCGTTGCACCTGGTCGCGGGCGTCCTGGCTGATCGGGTGGCAGATGTCGGCGTAGAGGCGCGGGCGGCCGCGTTCGTCCATGTCGCCGCGGTCGTCGGAGAGGCGGGCGCCGCAGTCGTTGCAGTGGCGCGCGCGGATGTGATTCTTGGCGGCGCAGGCCGGGCAGCGATCGCACAGCTTGCGGCTCGGCATGGCGACGAACAGGCCGCGGCCGCCTTCGATGATCTTGATGTCGCGTACGACGAGGCACTCGTCGATCGTGATGCTCGCGAATCCACGGAGCTTGTCGCGGGTGCTCAAGAGGAGCTTGATGCGAATCTCCGATATCTTCATCCCAGGTGCGTCCTCGTCTGTGCCTCATTAGCGAGGCAAGGCCTGATATCCGCAAGTCCGGATGGAACCGGGTCAATCCAGCGGGCAAATCCGGACTCCGTGCCCGGTCGGGCGCACGCTGCCGGAAAAGCGAGATTCCATTCGGCGATCGCGCGCTGCAGCCGCGATCCGCGCCAGGTCCTGCCGCGCGGCGGCCTCTCCCTCGTATAGGCCGAAGAAGCTCGATCCGCTGCCGGAGAGCCGAAAATGTGAGGCCCCGAGGGCGTCGAACAGGTCGCGCCAGGCGACGAGTTCAGGCACGGCCGTGAAAGCGGCGGGCTCGAGATCATTCCCGAGAAGTGCGCGAGCTGCATGTGCTTCGGTGCTGAACCAATCCGTTCGTCGCACCGTAGAAACCGGAGGGGCAGCTCTCAAGTGGAATCCTAACTGCGCGTACACCGCCGCCGTCGGACTCGCGACGCGCGGCGTGATCAACACGATCGACCAGTGTGTCGGCGCGCGCGCCGGTGCGACGATCTCGCCGCGGCCCGTGCACCACGCCGCACCCGTGTCGGCGGCGCGCGCGAAGAACACGACGTCGGAGCCGAGCGTCGCGAGTTGCGCGTCGCGCTCGTCGGGCGACATTGCGACATCCAAAATTGTGCACGCTGCGAGCCACGCTGCGGCGGCATCGGAGCTGGCACCACCGAGGCCGGATTGGCTCGGAATGCGCTTTGCGACGTGCACGTCCAGACCCGTGTCCGCGCGCACGCGCGCCTGCTTGCGCGCGTGCTCCAACACGAGTTCGGCGGCGCGCGCGGCGAGGTTCCTGGTATCGGCGGGAACGTCGGCGCTCGCGTGCTCGCCGGAGAGCAGGAGGCGCACCGCGCCGCGGGTCGTGCGAAAAATGCGGATCTCGTCGCAGGGCTCGACCGCGACGAGGAAGGTCGCGAGTTCGTGGTAGCCGTCCGCTCGACGGCCCAGGACCTCCAAGCGCGGATTGATCTTGGCCGGAGCCAAAACGCGTACGGCGTCCAACTCAACTCCCCCGCGGCGGAGCGGACAGGTACATGTTGTCGATCAGACGCACGCCGCCGACGCGCGCCGCGACGAGTGCGATGGCGCGTTTCATGTTCCCTTGCGGCGCGCTCGCGGTCCAGCGCTCGGGGTCGCGCAATTCCGCGTACTCGATCTCGACGCCCGGGCGCGCGATCTCCGCCTGCAGGATCGCGCGCAGCGCCTGAGCGTCGCGCAGCCCTTTTTTCCAGGCCTTTTCCGCCGCCTTCAAGCCGCGCGAGAGGCACACGGCGCGGTCGAGTTCGGACTTCGAGAGCAGCATGTTGCGCGACGAACGCGCGAGACCGGAGCGTTCGCGCGACGTCGGACACACGACGATCTCGGGCCGCTTCTGCCGGCGCGCGAGGTCGCGCACGACGAGCGTCTGTTGGTAGTCCTTCTGGCCGAAGTACGCGCGCGTCGGCTGCACGCAATCGAACAGGCGCTCGACGATCGTGATCATGCCGGCGAAGTGCCCCGGCCGGTGCGCGCCCTCGAGCCCCTCGGCCGACGGCCCCGGCGCGAGCAAACGCGCCGGCTTCAAGGTCCCGTCCGCGCGCAGATCGCCCGGGAAAAAGCCCGCCAGCGTGCCCGTGAACACCATCGCGACGCCGAGCGCTTCCAACCGGCGCGCATCGGCCGCGAAATCGCGCGGATAGCGCTCGAAATCGGCGCGGTCGTTGAACTGCAACGGGTTGACGTACACGCTCGCGCAGGTCACGTCGTTCTCGCGCAGGGCGCGCGCCACGAGTTCGAGATGCCCCTCGTGCAAGGCCCCCATCGTCGGCACGAAACCGAGCGTGCGACCGGCGGCGCGCGCACCCAGACACCAGGCCCGCGCTTCGGCCGGGCTCGCGAGCTCGACGATCATCGAGCGCCGGCCTCGTTGCTCCGCGCCGGGAGCGCCGCCAACAACTCGCGCACGCTGCGCTCCAGTTTCGGCACCACCAGATCGGGCGCGATCGCGCACAACGGCTCGAGGACGAACGCGCGCTCAGAGAGACGCGGATGCGGCACGATCAAGCCGTCCTCCTCGACGATCAAGTCGTCGTACACGAGCAGGTCGAGATCGAGCGTGCGCGGCAGATCGCGTCCGCTCGCCGAACGATCGCGTCCGTTGCGCGCTTCGATCCCCTGCAGCGCCGACAACAAGGCCCGCGGCGCGAGCTTCGTCTCGAAGACCATCGCGGCGTTCAGATAGCGCTGCTGTCCGCTCGGCCCGCCGACCGGATCGGTCTCGAAGGTGCGCGAGACTCGCAAATTACGAATTCCTTCCAAAGCCGCGATTTCTCCGATCGCATTCGTGATCAATCCCTCTCGATCGCCCAGGTTGCTGCCCAGGGCCACGGCCGAGCGTACCCAGACGGCGCTCACGCGGCGCGCTCCTTGGGCTGCTTGCGGCCGAAGACCAGCCGCAGCAATCCGTACAGCACGTAACCGTTGAACACGCAGAAGAGCGCCGGCGTCGGGAACAACCACAGCGCGACGGCCGCCACCACGACGCCGACCAGCGTCACGAACTGTCCGCGCTCGGTCAGGTACGAGGTCATGTGGACGTTGCGGATGCGCGACACCATCAAGAGACCCAGGATCGGCAGCATCACCCCGATCACTGGGAGGAACCACACCAATTGCTCGCTCATGCGCAGGTCGGGGAAGTACCCGAGCAAGCCTCCGAGCGGCGTCAGGATGCCGTCCGACTTCTCGAGGTCGGGGTGGCGCAGCGACAGGTACATCAACATGGTCGCGGTCACCGCGCCGGCCGCGGCGGGCGAGGGCAGGCCCTTGAACGCGCGGTGGGCCTCCGGATCCGGGTCGTTTTCCAGGTTGAAACGCGCGAGGCGCAGGATCGCCATCACCGTGAACACCATGGCGGCGACGAAGGTCAGCCGCGGGTTGACGGTGATGTCGTACAGCGGCCCTTCGTGCTCGATCAGGATCTTGGCCAGGATCCCGGGCGCGACGCCGAAGGTCAGCATGTCCGAGAACGAGTCGAGTTGCGCGCCGAACGCGCTGCTGCCGCCGACCATCCGCGCGACCTTGCCGTCGACCGCGTCGAAGATCATCCCTGCGAAGATCAGCCAGCACGAAGCCTCGAGGTTGGCGTAGAAGCGCCCGAGGTCCGTCGCCTGCTGCGCGTCGATCGCCTTGCAGATCGCGAGCAGGCCACAGAACGAATTGGCCAGCGTCAGCAGGTTGGGAAGGAGGTGGACCTTGCGCACGACGGATACCCGGGGGTGGCTCACCCAGGGTACCCGCCGACGGTCCGGCGAGCGAAGACAGAAGGGAAGTGCAGGAAAGCGCGCACTGTGTTCCATCCCCCAGTTTCGATGCGTACGATCCGGGCGATGAGTGCCATCGTCCACATCCACGGGCGCGAGATCCTCGATTCGCGCGGGAACCCGACCGTCGAGGTCGAAGTCACCCTCGAAAGCGGCATCGCGGGCCGCGCCTGTGTGCCCTCGGGCGCCAGCACGGGCGCGCACGAAGCGCACGAGTTGCGCGACGGCGGCAAGCGCTACCTCGGCAAGGGCGTCCAGAAAGCGGTCGCCAACGTCAACGACGAGATCGGCAGCGAATTGATCGGCCTCGACGGCAGCGATCAAGCCGAGATCGACGGAGCCTTGATCGCGCTCGACGGCACGCCGAACAAGAAGCGCCTGGGCGCGAACGCGATCTTGGGTGTTTCGCTCGCGACCGCGCGCGCCGCGGCCGACGAAGCGGGCTTGCCGCTCTACCGCTACATCGGCGGCGCGGCGGCGAACACGCTGCCCGTGCCGATGATGAACATCTTGAACGGCGGACAACACGCCGACAACAACGTCGACATCCAGGAGTTCATGGTAATGCCTTTCGGCGCGCCGAACTTCGCCGAGGGCTTGCGTTGGTGTGCGGAGACGTTCCACACGCTCAAGAAGGTCTTGAAGGAACGCGGTCTCGCGACCGGCGTCGGCGACGAAGGCGGCTTCGCGCCGAACCTCGAGTCGAACGAAGAAGCGATCCAGTTGATCCTAACGGCGATCGAGAAAACCGGCCTGAAACCCGGGCGCGACATGAAGCTCGCGATGGACGCGGCTGCGAACGAATTCTTGAAGGACAAGCAGTACGCGATCGACGGCGGGAAGAAGAGCGCCAAGGAAATGGTCGCGTGGTACGCGAGTCTGGCCGAGCGCTATCCGCTGTTCAGCCTCGAGGACGGCCTCGGCGAAGATGACTGGGACGGTTGGAAGGAACTCACCGCCGCCCTCGGCAAGCGCGTGCAACTCGTCGGCGACGATCTGTTCGTGACGAACGTGACGCGCCTCGCGCAAGGCATCGAAAAGCACATCGGCAACGCGATCCTGATCAAGGTCAATCAGATCGGCACGCTGAGCGAGACGCTCGCGACGATGGCGCTCGCGCACCGCAGCGGCTACCGCTGCATCGTCAGCCATCGCTCGGGCGAAACCGAAGACACGACGATCGCGGATCTCGCCGTCGCCACCAACGCGGGCCAGATCAAGACCGGCGCGCCGTGCAGATCCGACCGCGTCGCCAAGTACAACCGTCTGTTGCGCATCGAAGAAGAGCTGGGCAAGCACGCGCAGTACGCCGCGCGCCAGATCGTCGCCGGCTGAACCCATGACTTCCCTGGATCAAACACCGCCCACGGCCCCCGTCGTCACCGAGGAAGCGCGCGACACGCGCAGCCGACTGCACGCTTTCGCCGCGCGCGTCGGCTACTGGTTGCCGGTGTTCGCCGTCGTGGTGCTCTTCGCGCAGATTTCCTTCCTGGGTTTGCGTCCGGCCTTGTCGGAAGCCAAACGGCTCGCGGCGGCGGAAGCGGTGCTGACGGCCCGTCATGCGCGGGCGTGCCAGGAAAACCGCGAGATCCAGCTGCAACTCGCGGCGCGGCAGGACCCGGTCTTCCTCGAGCGCCAGCGCCGACTGCGCACGATCCAGCCGGTTGTGATCGAGAAGTGAGCCGCGCGCCGGGGCGCCGGGGCTTCCTGACCGCGCTCTTGGCGGCGAGCGCGTGCCTTCCCGCCGCGGCGCAAGCGCGTGCACAGCCCCTGGTCGAGCGGCTGGAACTCGAAGGCGCACTCGACAACGACACGGATCTCGCGCGCGATGCGGCTGCACACGCGGCACTCGTCGCGGGCGATGAAGCGCTCCAGAAAGCCGGCGACGCGAACGCTCCCGTGGCGGCACTCGAGCACTGGCGCCGCGCGCTGCAGATCTCCAGCCCGCTCTCCGCCGTCGAAGCCGATGCGCGCCGCACGATCAGCATCGGCGCTGCGCTGCGCGCGCGGCTCACTCAGGCCTTGCGCGCGGAGTTTCGCGCGCGATTCGCAGGCTCGGCCGAGGTCGCGCTCGCGAAGGCCGGCCTCGACGAAGCGGCCTTGGAACGGGTCGCGCACGAATACCCCTTCACGCGCGCGGGCCTCCTGGCCGAGTTGCGGCGCTTCGATCTGGCGGCGGAGCGCGGAGCGATCTACGCGGCCAGATCCGCGCTGAAACAGGCTGAAATCGCGCTCGAATCGAACCCCGACCTCGCCGCGGCACTCGGCGCGCGCAGGGCCTTTCTGCCGCGCCCGCCAGACGAGGACTCCGAACCTGACCCGGTCGCAGGCGCGCGCGCGCTGCGACTCGCCGCGATGATCGATCTGGGCTCGGATCCCGCGCTCGAGCCGGATCGGATGCTCGAGCCCTCCGGCGTCGCGCACGCAGACGGGCGCGTCTTCTGCGAGAGCGGCGAACGCCTGATCGAGATCGCGCCGGACGGCACGCACAGCGTGTTCGAGCCGCGGCGCCTGGCGGTGGAGCGCGGCGCGCGCGCCTCGTGGCTGCCGATCTTCGGCGATCAGGAACGTCCCTGGACGCAACGGCCCGCGCTCGCGGGAAACCACCTCGCGCTCGTGCTCGGACGCGCGCGCGAGACGCGCGGCAACGCGCTGGCGCTGTTCGACGTCTCGGCGACTCCGCCGCGGCTCGTGTGGCTGCACACGGATCTGGATGCGCCCGCATTCGCACCGCTCCCAGGCCGCCTGGAATTCCAGCCCGGACCGATCACACAAGCCGGGCTCGTCGTCGTGCAGGTCCTGCAGTGGGAACAACCCGGCGCACCACCCGAGCTCCAGACCGTCGCGGACACGCACGTGTCGGCGTGGCTCGTCGCTTTCGAAATCCAGACCGGCCAGAAGGTGTGGCAGCGGCGCCTCGCGAGCGGATCCGACCGCCGCGGCCGCGCCTTGCGCCGCTTCGGAACTCCGCGCGGCTCGTCGATCGCGTCGCCGCCTCTGATCGAGCGCGCGGGCGTGATCTGGGCCGCGACCGAGCTGGGAGTCGTCGCGGCGGTCGAACTCGACGACGGCCGCCTCGTCGAGTCGCTGGCCTTGAAGCGCGTGCGCACCGAACCGACCGCGCGGCCGGGCTGGGGCGGACCCTTTTTCGTGGACAGCGGCAAGGTCGCCTGCTCCCCCGCCGACGCCGAGCGCTGGACCTACGTGCTCGGCGCCCGAGGAGCGCAAGCGCTGCGGATCGCGGGCCTCGAGCGCCTCGTCGGCGGATCGGCCTCCGGGCTGACGGCGCTGGTGCGCGATCCGGACCGGCGTGTCCTCGTGTGTCTTTCACCCGCGAGCGGAGCGCGCGTCGACTCGCTGCCCTTCGCGCGCGGCGCCGCATACAAGGGCGGTTTTCAAGCGGGTGAGCGCGTGTGGAGTGCCGTGGGAGAGACCCTCTACCTGCACGCGGTGGAGCGCGACCTCGAACTCGTCGCCCGCTTGGACCTCGCGGGGCTCGCACTCGAACCGCACACGGGGGTGTGGTCGGCCGGATCACGGGTCTATGTGGTCGGCGCGGGCCGGATCTGGGTCGTCGAAAGCGAGTGACGCCGCGGATCGGTCGCGCGCTGTAGCCGACTGCCACACAGGTCGATACCACTCTCGGGGGTCTCGAATGCGTGGTCCTTACGTCCGCGCGCGTTCCGTCCGGGACCGCACCGGATACACTCCGCCGCCCGAATTCGTCGCAACCTTGGAATCAGGATCATCATGAGCGAAGCCGCCCTCGAACGCCTGCGCACCGTCCACGCGCAGATGAAATCCGAACTGCACCGCGTGATCGTCGGCCAGGACGACGTCATCGACGAACTCCTGCTCGCGATCCTGACGCGCGGCCACTGCCTGCTCGTCGGCGTGCCCGGTCTGGCGAAGACGCTGCTCGTTTCGAGCCTCGCGAAGACGCTGGACCTGTCGTTCGCGCGCATCCAGTTCACGCCCGACCTGATGCCGTCCGACATCACCGGCACCGAGCTGTTGCAGATCGATCCGGCCACGAACGCGCGCTCGTTCCGCTTCTCGCACGGGCCGTTGTTCGCGAACGTCGTGCTGGCGGACGAGATCAACCGCACGCCGCCGAAGACGCAAGCCGCGCTGCTCGAGGCGATGGTCGAGCGCCAGGTCACGAGCGCCGGCGCACGCCACGAATTGCCTGATCCGTTCTTCGTGCTCGCCACCCAGAACCCGATCGAACAAGAGGGCACCTATCCCCTGCCCGAGGCCCAGCTCGACCGCTTCATGTTCATGGTGCACGTCGGCTACCCGACGCTCGCCGACGAGCGCGAGATCTTGAAGCGCACGACCGGCGGCGAAGGCGAACAACCCAAGAAGGTCGTCGGCGGCAAGGAACTGCTGGAACTGCAGCGCGCGATCCGCGGCGTCGCGATCTCGGATCACGTGCTCGACTACATCCTGGCGTTGACGCGCGGCACGCGCGTGCGTTCCGACTCGCAGCTCTCGTTCTTGCGCGAGTGGGTCACCTGGGGCGCGGGCCCGCGCGCCGGGCAATTCCTCGTCCTGGGCGCGAAAGCTCACGCGGCGCTGCAAGGTCGCCGTCACGTCGCGATCGACGACGTCAAGAAGGTCGTGCACCCCGTGTTGCGCCACCGCATCGTGACGAACTTCTCGGCCTCGGCCGAGGGCATCACGAGCGACATCATCATCGACCGCATGATCAAGGAAGTCACGCCGGCCGAAGGCGTCGGCGTCGGCGTCCCGAGCATCCCGCAAGCGAAGAACTGAGACCGGACCGTGGCCACAGCCAAGAGCCAGTCCGCGTTGGACCCGGCGGTCCTGGACCGTTTGTCGAACCTCTCGTTGGTGGCGCGCACCGTCGTCGAGGGGTTCATGGCCGGTCAGCACCGTTCGGCGCGCCTCGGCAGCTCGGTCGAATTCGCCCAACACCGCGAGTACGTGCCGGGCGACGAGTTGCGCAAGGTCGACTGGAAGGTCTACGCGCGCTCGGATCGATTGGTGGTGAAGCAGTACGTCGAGGAAACGAACCTCGTCTGTCACCTCCTGCTCGACGCCTCGGAATCGATGGCGTACGGATCGCTGGCCTGGACCAAGCTCGACTACGCGCGCTGGGCCGTCGCGGCGCTCTCGCATCTCGTGATCCAGCAGCGCGACACGGCCGGATTGGTCGTTTTCGACGAGGGCTTCCGCACGAAAGTCCCGCCCGGCAACGGCGCGGCGCAGCGCGCGAGCATCCTCGACACGCTCGAGAAGACCGAAGCCAAGGGCACGACGCAGATCGGCACGACGATCGACTGGGTCGCGCCCAAGTTGAAGAGCCGCGGCATCGTGTGCATCTTCTCGGACTTCTTCGACGATCCGGCGTTGATCGTCGCCGGCCTGCGCAAGCTCGCGCACGCCGGACACGAACCGATCCTGTTCCAGGTGCTCGACCCCGAGGAACTGAACTTCGACTTCCAGGCGCTGTTGAAGCTCGAAGGGCTCGAAGCGACCGGCATTCACCGCATCGATCCGCGCGCGCTGCGCCAGGCCTACCTCGAAGAGATCGAAGCCCACCGGCGCGAGTTGATGCGCCAGGCGAGCCTGCTGCGCATCGACTTCGTGCCGTTGACGACGGCGACCGGGCTCGAAGCGTCGCTCTCGACCTATCTGGCACATCGCACGGCTCGTGCGCGCGGCGGGAGGCGCAGCTAGACGCTCATGGGCGGCTGGATCGGAGGCTTTGCGCACCCCGCGCTCTTGTGGGGTTTGGGATTGGCAAGCGTGCCGATCCTGATCCACTTGCTGAATCGGCAACGGCACAAGCCGATGCCGTGGGCGGCGATGCGTTTCGTGCTGGCCGCGTACCGCAAGACGCGCCGGCGCGTGCAACTCGAGAACCTGCTCTTGCTCCTCTTGCGCACGGCGGCTGTCGCGCTGCTCGCGTTGGCGGTGACGCGGCCCTTCACCGGCGACAAGAGCCCGCTCGCGACCTTGACCGAAGGACGGCGCGACCTCGTGGTGATCGTCGACGGATCGGCGTCGATGGGTCTGCGCGAAGGCGTCGAGAGCGTCTTCGAACGCTCGGTGAAGCGCGCGCGGGAGATCGTGCGCAAATTGTCGGGCAGCCGCGGCGATCGCGTGCGCTTGATCTACGCGGGACAGTACCCGCGCTTGCTCTCGTGGACGACGCCCGAGCAGGCGAGTTCGATGCTCGACACGCTGACGGCGCCCACGGACGAACCGCTGGACCTCGCCGCCGCGCTGGCCGACGTGCTGCAGCGCGCCAAGGAAGGCCCGAGCGAATCGACCGCCGACGGCGGCGGTGTGCTCGAAGTGCTGCTCCTGACCGACCTGCAGGCGCGCGTCTTCCACCCCGAGGACTCGAACACGAAGTCGCCCGAGACGAGCGCGCGCGGCGCCTTGTTCGACGTGCTCGAACGCCTACGGGAGCACAAGGTCACGGTCGTCGTCGAGGCGCCCCCGGGTTCGGAACCGAATCCGCCCAATCTCGGCATCGCAGCGGTCGAACCGATGGCGCGCCTGGGCGGCCCCGGTCAACCGGCCGAGATCGTCGTGGAGGTGCGCAATTTCGGGCCCGCGACGAAGAACAACGTGCGCATCGTGCTCGAAGTCGACGGCGACCGCCGCCCGAGCGAGACCACGGATGTGCCCGCGCGCGGCCGTTCGCAGGTCGTGTTCTCGGTCGCGTTCAAGACCGCCGGCGAACACGTGCTCACGGCGCGCATCGAGGACGGCGATCGCCTCGCGTGCGACAACCAGCGCTCGCGCGTCGTCGTCGTTCCGCCGGCCGTGCGCGTCTTGCTCGTGAACGGCGCGCCGGGCGCGATCATCGAGGAGGACGAGATCGGCTACCTGCGCGCGGTGATCGAACCCGCCAGCGACGCGATCGGCCGCGGCTCGTTGGCGCCGTTCGACGCGCGCGAGCTGGCGCCCGGCGAATTGTCGGCGCCCGATGTCGATTTCACGCACTACGACGTCATCTGGCTCGCGAACGTCGAGAGCTTGCCGGCGATCGTCGTCGACAAGCTCGAGGCCGCGGTCGCCGGTGGACGCGCGCTGATCGTTTCGCTCGGAGACCGCGTCGACACCGCCGCCGCGAACACGCGCCTGTTCCGCGCCGACGGCAGCGGACTCCTGCCCGCTTCGCTCGGCGAGCGCGTCGCGGTGCGCTCGCGCTCCGAGGCGTACTACCGCGTCAAGAGCTTCGACACGACGCATCCGGCGCTGTCGTTCTTCGCCGACGAGCGCTTCAAACCGCTCCTGACCGAGATCCCGGTGTACGAGTTCATCTCCGCGCGCCCGATCGCCGGCGCGCGGGTGCTGGCGACGCTCGACGACGACGGCGGCAGCCCGCTGCTCGTCGAGCGCGCCTACGACCGCGGCCGCGTGTTCCTGTGGACCACGACGATCGATCCCTTGTGGACGCGCCTGCCGGAATCCCCCGCGACGCTGGTGCCGCTCGTGCACGAGTGGTTGCACTACGCCGGCGCCACGCCCGAGCCGCCGCGCAACGTCGCGCCGGGCACGCCGCTCGTGGCCGAGACTTCGCACTTCCCGCGCAACGTCACCGTCGTGCGCCCCGACGGCGCGCGCCGCCCGCTCGACGGCGATTCGCAATCGACGAGCGGTGATCGCTGGGTGCTGCCCGCGGTGCCCGGCAAGGACACCGAAACGGCCGGTGTGTACCGCATCGAGATGGACGGGGGTGCACCGATCTCGTTCGCCGTCAACGTCGATCCGCGCGAAGGCGATCTCGAGCGCATCACACCGACCGAACTGACCGCGATGCATTTCAGACTGTCGACGGACGACGCGCCCAGCGGCGACCCGGGAACAGCCGACCGCCGCGGCGAACTGTGGCGTTGGATCGCGATCCTGTGCCTGGTCGCCTTGGTGTGTGAGTCCTTGTGGGCTGCGTTCCTGGGACGCAAACGGAGCGTGCGCCGATGAAGTCTCTCACCACGCTGTTGCTGCTCGCCTCGCCGTTCGTCGCGAACGCCGTCGCGCAGGTCGTGCCCGCCTCGCAAGCCGGCACCGGCATGCGCGAGACCTTCAAGCTGCTCGACGCGCCCGTGCCGTGGGTGATCGTGCTGGTCGTGATCCCCGCCTGCGCGCTGCTCGCGTGGTTCAGCTACCGCAGCGAACCGATCACGCCGCGCGCGCGGATGTTCTTGACGGTGCTGCGCACGGCGGCGTTCCTGTTGCTCTTCACGGTGCTCTTCAGGCCGGTGTTCGTGCAGCGGCGCGAAGAAGTGCGTCCGGCCGAGGTCGTGATCCTGGCTGACGACTCGGCCAGCATGCGACGCAAGGACGACTACGCCGGCGACGAGCGCGCGCGGCGCGGCCTCGAATCGCTGATCGGGAAGCCTCCGGCCGAAGCCATGCGCGTCGAACTCGAGCGCGCGGCTTTGGACGGCGTGTTGCTGCCGCACCTGAAATCCAAGGGCTACACGGCGCGCCTCTTCAGCTTCGCCGACGTGCTCGAACCCTTGAGCGAACCCAGCGCGCTGACCGGTCGCGGACACGCGACCTACCTCGGTGATGCGCTGCAGGCTGCACTCGCGAGCCACCGCGGCCGTCACGTCACGGATATCGTGGTGGTGTCGGACGGGCGCAGCAACGGCGGCCTGCCCGCGCTGGAGGCCGCGCGCACGGCGGCTGCGGCGGGAATTCCGGTCCACACCTTGGTCGTGGGTGACACGCGGCCCGAAAAGAACCTGGTGATCGAACTTTCCGAGGCGCCGACCAGCGTGCTCGACGGCGACGAGATCGCCGTCAGCGTGCGCGTGCTGGCGCGCGGCATCTCCGGCGGCGGCCGCGCGCGCGTCGTGCTGGAAGAAATGCGCAGCGACGGCGGCAACCCGCGACCGATCACCGAAGCCGACGTCGAGATGGACGAGAAGGGCACCAAGGCCGTTCTCGTCGCGCCGCCCGGCACGCCGGATTCCGACACGAACGAGCGCCGCTTCAAAGTGCGCGTCGAGCCGCTCCCCGACGAGACCTTGAAGGACGACAACGCCGTGCTGTTCAGCGTGCGCGTCAATCCCGAGAAGATCCGCGTACTCTACGTCGACGCCTATCCGCGCTACGAATACCGCTTCTTGAAGGAGCTCTTGAAGCGCTCCGACGCGAACATCGACGTGCAGGTGTTCTTGTTGTCGGCGACGCCCGATTTCGTGCAGGAGAGCACGCGCGGATTGCCTCCGCTCACCAGTGTCCCGACCGGACGCAAGGAGCTGCTCGACAACTACGACGTCGTGATCCTGGGCGACGTGAATCCCTACTCGATCTCGCCCGATCCGGCGCGCTGCGAAGAATTCATGGCCTCGATGCGCGAGTTCGTCGAGCGCGGCGGCGGCGCGATCTTCATCGCGGGCGAGCACGACAATCCGCTCGACTACGTAGGGACGCCCTTGGGCGAATTGCTGCCGGTCATCGCCGACGCGACGACGCGCAACGTGAACGCCGAAGTCGATTCCGTGAACGGTTTCAGGCCGGTGGTCGAGGACGGCGCCGCGCCGCACGAAGTCGTGCGCCTCGTGCCCGATCCCAAGATCAACCGCGCGCTGTGGGAAGACGAAGGCGGCTTGTACGGCTGCTACTGGTTCTTCCCGGTCGCGCGCGCGAAACCCGGTGCGCAAGTCTTGCTGCGCCACCCGAGCGCGAGCAACGCGCACGGACGCTTCCCGCTGCTCGTGGCCGGGTATTTCCCTGCGGGCCGCACCTTGTTCACGGCGATCGACGAGACCTGGCGCTGGCGGTACCGCTTCGGCGACCGCTACCACGAACGTTTCTGGCGCAACTCGATCCGTTGGGTCGCGCTCGGACGCTTGAAGAGCGGCGATCGACGCGTGCAGATCGACGCGTCGAAGTCGAGTTACGATCTGGACGAGCGCGTCGTGCTCGAGGCGCGCGTGTTGGACGAGGATTACCGCCCCAGCGAACGCCCGGCCGTGCCCGTGCGCCTGCAACACCCGGACGGCAAGACGACGGATGTGACGCTGGGATTGCTCCCCGAGCGCGCCGGCGTGTACCGCACGGCGTTCGACGTCGAACGATCGGGAACGTACTCGGCCTTCGTCGAGAACGAGGGCGCGCGCGTCGCGTCGGTCGACTTCGAAGTCGTGCTCCCCTCGCGCGAGAACGCCGATCCTTCGCCCGACCCCGACACGCTCAAATCGCTGGCCGCGCTCACCAAGGGCCGCGGCGAGACGCTGCCGCGCGTGCGCGAACTGTTGGACGCGTTCCCGGGCGGCAAGGAACAAAGGCAACCGATTTCGTCCGAGTTGCGCGATGCATGGGATCATTGGGGAACGCTGATCGCGGCCCTGATCCTGCTCACCATCGAATGGGTCGCGCGTAAGCGCCTTGAACTGATCTAGGCCCGAGTGAACGCATGTCGAACTTCCAGCGCAACCGCGAATCAACCGGCTCTCGCCGGCTCGCGCTGATCGCCTGGACGGCGGCAATCGCGTTCGTGTGGTCGCCGCGCGCGCACGCTGCGCCGCAGTTCGAAGAGCAGCCGGTCGACACGAATTCGTTCTCGATCCCCGAGACCCTGCTCGTGCGCGCTTTGTTCGAGCGCGCGACCGAACATGTCGCGGCGCGCCGCTTCGCCGAGGCGATCGCGGACCTGCAACAGATCCTGGAGAAGCACGAAGGCGAACTGCTGCCGGGCGACCGCCCGAAGTCGACCGCGGGCCGCGCATCGGAGGGTATCGTCCACGCCGGTGCCTCGGTGCGCGCGCGCGCCTTGCTGCTCGCGCTGCCTTTCGAAGCGCGCACCCGGTATCGCGAGCGCTACGAAGTCGAGGCCGGGCGCGCTCTCGCGGTCGCGCGCAATGCGCACGACGTCCAGGGCTTGATCGGCGTCGGCCGGCGCTGGCCGATCACCGAGGCGGCGTTGGCGGCCTTCGTCGCGGTCGGCGACATCGAGTTCGAACGCGGTCGTGAGCGCGAAGCCGCCTTCGCCTGGGCGCGCGCGATCGGCATCGCCTTGTCGGACTCCGAACTCAAGCTGGACGACGTCCAGGAGTGGACGGCCGTCCGCGAGCGCCTCCGCGCGCGCACTGACGATCCGACCTCGAGTGCACTGCTCGCCCGCGTGGCGCTCGTCACCGCGCGGTCCGACGCGCGCCGACGCGCCGACTTGACGACCGAGCAGGAGCGCAACCTGCGACTGCCCAATTCGAACGTCACCCTGGGTCCGGCGCCGAGCGAGACCGCCGACGCGTGGGCCGCGCCGTTCCAGTTACCCGCGCATCCGTTCCGCGACTCGATGCGGGATTCGCTCTTCGCCGTGCGCACGGGTGAGCGCCTGTTCGTTTCGAACTCGCTGCGCCTGATGTGCCTGCACGCCTACACGGGCGAACTGTTGTGGGACAGCAACGAACCTGTAGGCTGGGCCGAATTGTCGCGCGGCGAGCGCGCGGAACTCTTCCTGGGCATCGATCGGCACTCCTTGATCGCGCCGGCGACCTCGGATGCGGTGGTCGTCGCCGCGCTGCAACTCCCGCTGTCGCAGCTGCGTTCCGACTCGTACGGACAGATCAAGATCCTGACGCCGATCCCCGAGCGCCGGCTGTTCGCGTTCGACGTCGTCACCGGACGCAAGCTCTGGGATCACATGCCGCCCCCGGCTTGGGACGGCGAAGAAGGCACCTTCGCACAGCGCACCACGATCGCCGCGCCGCCGGTGATCGTCGGCTCGCGCGTGCTCGTGCCGTGTGTGCGCATGCAGGGCCGCATCAACTACAATGTCGGCTGCTTCGACCTGTACACGGGCGCGTTGATCTGGTCGCGCGACGTGATCAGCGGCCAGCGCGAACAGAACATGTTCGGTCGCGCCGAGCACGAGTTCTCGGCGGCCCCCTTGTGCGTCGAAGGCGACAAGGTCATCGCACTGACGCAACTCGGGACGATCGCCGCACTCGATCTGTTCACCGGCGAGCTTCTGTGGGAGACCTTGCACGAGACGATCTCCACCCCGCGCGCGCAGGGCTTCTCGGCGCCGCAGTACCAACCCGAGTGGCGCAATTGCCCGCCGGTCGTGCAGAGCGGTGTCGTGCTGGCCGTGCCGTTCAACAGTCGCGATCTGGTCGCGATCGATCTCGCGACCGGTGTGCTGCTGTGGAGCCACGACGTCAAGTCGATCCGCGCGCTGACGCGCGACGGACGCGCGGACGTGCTCTTCGGCGCGGCCAAGGACAGCATCTACGTCGGCGGCGATCGCTGGGTCGCGCTGCACATGCCCTCCGGCGTGGGACAGCGCGGCGCCTTGCGGGCCAAGGCCGAGGCCCGCGAAGACGACACGGTAGCGGTGCGCTCGCGCGCCGGTCGCCCGGTGCTCGCGCAGGACCGGATCATCGATCCGCGCGTCACCGAGCGCTTCGATTTCGACCGCGAGACCGGCGCCAAGATCGCGTCGATCCGCTGGCCCCCGGGCAGTCAAGGGGGCAACGTGCTGCTCGGCGCGGGCGAGATGTTCGTCGTGTCGGGCAGTGAAGTGCGCGGGTACTTCGAATGGGAAGTGCTCGTCGGTCGCGCGCGCACCGAGCTCGCGCAAGCGGCGGACGACCCCGCGCGCGTCCTGCGCCTCGCGCGCCTGCTCGAAGGCCGCGGCTCGGCCGAATGGCAGCGCGGCGAGAGCGAGTCGGCGCGCGCGCACCTCACCGAAGCGCGCACGATCCTGGAACGCGTGCTGCGTGCCGCGCCCGACGCCGCCGGCGGCGATCTGCGCGCGCAATTGTCCGGTGTCTACCACTCGATCCTGCGTAGCGGCGCGCGCGTGCGCAGCGGACTCGCGGACTCGAACGGCGCCTTGAACGATCTGCGCAAGGCGCGCGCCTACGCCCCCGACGCGTCCGCGCTGCGCGACACGCTCGTCGAGGAACTCGTGATCCTGTTCGAGCGCCAGAACACAGCCGGCGCGGATCCCGCGGCCGTGAATGCGGCGCTCGACGAATTGGAGCGCTCGTGCGCCGAATTGCCGCTCGCCGTCGGCTTCCGCATCCCCACCGACGCGGCGAGTACACCGTTCGGATTCGAGTTCTATCCGCTGCCCGCGGCGCGAGCTGAGGATTCCACCGTGCCGTCCGAATTGCCGGTCGGGTTGTGGGTCTTGATCGAGCGCGGCGGTCAATACGCGCGCGCGGGCGACACGGCGCGCGAATTCGCGGCGCTGCACGCGATCCTCGAGCGCTACCCGACACAGGAATTGCTGGCCTGGACGGCGGGCGAATTGTCCAAGCAGCGCATCGCTGCGCTGCTCGCGTCGGGACGCACAGCGGGCTACGAGACCTTCGAAGCGCGCGCGCAGGCGCTCTACGACGAAGGTGTGCGCTCTCACGACGACGCGCTCTTGCGTCGCGTCGTCGAACGCTACCCCGGCAGCAAGGCCGCGCGCGCCGCGAACGATGCGCGACTCGACATCGCCCTGCAGAGCGACGACCTCGCGACGGTCGCGCGCATCGTGCGCACGGAATTGTCCGCGGGTCTTGGATCCGGTGCGATCGACGCGCGCACCTTGCCGCGGCTCCTGCGCCTCGCCGCGGCACTCGGCACGGCTGACAATCAAGAGGCGCGCTCAGGCCTGTTGAAGCGCCTCGCAGTGCTCCACGGCGACTTCGTCTCCGACGTACCCGGCGACCAGGGCGCGACGATCGCGCAGCTCGCCGCGCGTGCACCGGAATTCTTCACTCCCGTGCGTGGACCGGGGCGCGGCACGTTCTCCGGCGGCACCGACGAAGCTTCGGAACGCGCACTGCGCGGCGACTACCAGCTCTTGGGCGAGGTCTTGCCCAAGGTCCCGCTACAACAGGTCCCGGCGGACACGCCGACCACGTTGATGTTCGCGCGCACGACGGCGCGCGCGACCGCGAGCCTCGTGGCCTTCAGCTCCGAGGATCCGACGGTCGAGCGCTGGTCCGTCGACCTCGCGCCGCGCACGGCTCCGCAATCGGGCGCGAACGGCGTGTGGAATCGCCGCGCCGCGTGGGCCGCGGGCCGCTTGATGGTCGCCACCAGCGAGAAGATCGTCGCGGTCGACACCGAAGCCGGCGCCCAGGCCTGGGAGTGGATGCCCGACGCGCAGACCGACACGATGTCGATCACCAGTGCATCCGGCATCGCCGTCGTCGTCGTCACGCCGCGCGGCGAGCGCGATCGCTGGACGGTGTACGGGCTCGACGCGGCGACCGGCGTGGAATTGTGGGACAACGGCACGCTCGACGCCGCGGTGCAGCGCTTCCCCATCGTGTCCGAGAGTCGTGCCGTGTTCTTGCCTACACCCGGACACAAGCAGGTGATCGTCGTCGATCTGTTCACGGGTCTGGTGGCGAGTCGGTTCGAACTCGAGACGCCGGTCAGCGCCGCGGCCGACGCCGACGCCTGGGTCGAGGGCGACCTGTTGATCGTGCCCTGGTTCAACCAGGCGAGCGACAACGATCGCAACCAGGTGCTGGCGGTCGATCTAGACACCGGACGGCGCGTGTGGCGCGTGGCGCTGGAGGTCTCCTCGGGCGCGCGCTGGTTGGCCGGCGTGTTGCAGCAGGCGGACCGCACGTGGCTCTTGTTGCAGGCGCGCCCTGAAAGCGAACCCAATCGCATCGATCAATCGCTCGCCGCGCTCGACACGCGCATCGGTGCGCTGACGCCGCTCGCGGCTGTGCGCATCGGCATGGAGGACCGCATCCTCGGCCTAGGCCGCCCGGCGCGCGTCGCCTTCGCGCCCGGTCCGCTCGCCGTGTTGTCGCCGCGCGTCGGCGGCGGTCGCGGCGCGCCCCGCGATGCACGCGTGCGCTGCATCGACCTCGACCGCGGGGAGCTGTGGGTGCAAGGTTTGGGTATCGCCTTCGACGAACTCGCACCCGGGATCCTGCCTATGCCGGCCACTTCCGATACGATCCTGGCGGTCGTGACGGTGGGCAACACCACATCCGGCCCGGGTGTGTTCCCGCGCGCGGACCTGCGCGCCTTCGATCTGCGTAGCGGTCTGCCGCGTGGGGTCCGAGGCGTGCACATGTCCGAGGTCCGGGATGCGCCGCAGCTCATTCCGTTCGGCGGTACGCTCGTCGTGCGCACCAAGACGCAACTGGAGTTTTTGAAATGAAGATCCTCGCACTGGCCTCCGCACTCCTCGTGCCGGCTGCATCCGTCGCCTGCGCGCAGGATTCTCCCGTTGCACTCGTGCAGGAAGCTCACCCCGCGTTCGCCTCCGCCGGACCCGTCGCGTTCGCACAGGATGGACTCGCGCGCGACGACGGACAGGGCGCCATCGTCGTGACGCCGGCCCAGGAACTCGCGGTCGAGCGCGGCCTCGCCTGGCTCGCCGACCATCAGAGCGCGGACGGCTCGTGGGTCGCGAAGATCGGCTTCAAGCTCAACAACGATTTTCGTTTCACCGCCGACGACAAGGGCCACCTCGGCGTCACCTCGCTCGCGGGGATGGCGTACCTGGCCGGCGGTCACCTGCCCGGCCGCGGCAAGTACGGCAAGAACGTCGACCAGGCGTTGCGCTTCGTGCTCTCGTGTGTGCAAGAAGACGGCTACATCACGTACGGCGGCACGCGCATGTACGACCACGCCTTCGCGACGCTGTTCTTGGCCGAAGTGTTCGGCATGACGAGCCGCGACGACGTCAAGGCGGCGCTGCAGAAGGCCGTGGACTTCATCGTCAAGTCGCAGAACGCCCAAGGCGGGTGGCGCTACGAGCCGTACTCGACCGAGTCCGACATGTCGATCGTCGTGTGCCAGGTCATCGCGCTGCGCGCTGCACGCAACATCGGCGTGCGCGTGCCGAAATCGACCGTCGAGCGCGCGGCGCGCTACGTCGTCGACTCGGCCTTCATGAACGACAGCGGACGCGACGGCGGCATGAACTACCCGAGTGCCTTCATCAGCGAGATCGGCACGTTTCGCTATCAAAAGGAGGTGCACAGCCGCACTTCTTTCCCGCTTACCGCCGCCGGCGTCACTGCGCTGCACGGCCTCGGCATCTACTCCGACGAACTGATCAAGAAGGGCCTCGACTTCCTCTCGCGCAACCGCAGTTCGTTCAACGACGAACCGACGCCCGGATCGCGGACCGACAAGGGCCACTACTACTTCTGGTACGGTCACTACTACGCCGTGCAGGCGATGTACACGGCCGGCAGCCCGTACTGGGAACCCTACTTCGAGGATCTGCGCACGAAGCTGCTCGCGATCCAGCGCCCGGACGGCTCGTGGCCCAACGAGGTCGGACCCGGTCCGGCTTTCGGCACGGCGATGGGTGTCCTGATCCTGGAGATCCCCTACCGCTTCCTCCCGATCTTCCAGCGTTGAGCCCGACCTGTTCGCACGCGAATCCGGCCTGAACCCACGAACGACACGAGAGCCGCCCTAGAACACGACCGCCGCATGAGCCAAGCCGAACATCAACCCACAGCACGGCGCGCGACCCCCGCGGTCGACCGCCTGCTCGCGCGCCTCTCCGCGCGCATCACGTCGAACGTGTTCCTGCACGGACTCGCGACGGCGCTCACGTTCGGAGCGCTGTGGCTCCTGGCCGCGTTCCTGCTCGATTGGGCGCTGCACCTGCCCGGGCCGATCCGCATCTTCCACCTGGGTTTGTTGACGGCGATCCCGGCGTTCTTCCTGTGGCGCGATCTCGTGCGTCCGCTCTCGAAGCGGCCCGATCGCGCGGGCCTCGCCGTCATCGTCGAGCGCGCGCACCCGGATCTGCATCAGGTGCTCGTCAGCGCCGTGCAGATCTCGGCCGACGACCGCGGCGCCGGCGACGCCGAACTCGTCTCGGCCGTCGTCGCCGAGGCCGAACAGCGCGCGCCCCAGATCGACCTCGACCGCGTGCTCGATCCCAGCGGCCCGCGCCGCCGCGCGTGGATCGCGCTGGCCACGTGTGCGTCGGTGGTGCTCCTGTTCGTGCTGCGCTGGGACATGGCGTCCGTGTTCCTGGCGCGCATGGCCGGCGCGAACACGCCCTGGCCGCAGCGCACGCACCTCGCGATCGAAGTCCCCACGGCAGCGCGTTTGTTCGTCGATTCCGAGCCCGCTCCCGACGCAGATGTGCACCAGGACGAGGTCACGCACAAGGTCGCGCGCGGCAGCGACGTTCCGATCCTCGTGCGCGCTGACGGTGAAGTCCCCGAGGAAGTGGTGTTGCACTTCACGAGCGGCCACCGCGTCGTGCTGGCGGCGGGCGGCGGAGCGGAATTCCGCACGCTGCTGCCGGCTGTGCAAGAGGACCTGAGTTTCTACGCCACCGGCGGCGACGACCAGGACGAGCTTCCGCTCGTGCACTTGCGCGTGCTGCAACCGCCGGACGTCTCCGGGCTGGCTGTCGAGATCACGCCGCCCGCCTACAGCGGACTCGCGGCGACGGTGAACTTCGACCGCGACGTCGAAGTCCTCTCGGGTTCGAAAGTCGTCGTGCACGTCTTGACCGACCCGCCGAGCGCGACGGGTAAGGTGCGACTCGTGCCCGAGGATCGGCTGCTCGAGCTGGAGACGCTGCCGTTCCCGCTCTCGGCCGACGAGGCGGCCGCGAACAAGACGGCGCGCACCGGCCTCGCGTTCGCGATTCTACCGACGAAGAGCCTGCGCTACCGCTTCGAATTGCACGACTCGACCGGGCTCTCGAATCCGAACCCGGGCCTCTTCGGCATCACGGTCGTCGAGGACCGCGCGCCCGAAGTCGAGTTGCTGTCGCCCGGACGCGGCGACTTCGACACCGTCGCGGGCGGCGTGTTGCCGCTGCGTGCGCGCGCCGAGGACGACTTCGGCATCCAATCCGTGTCGTACTCGGTGGAGATCACGGGGCTCACCGAGGGCGCGCCGCCGCTCGTGACGCCGCTCGCGTTCAACGCCATCCCGGTCGAAGCGCGCGGTGACGAGCCCGCGGTAGCCGGGGCCGCGAGCGGCGTGCGGACGCGCAGCGCACGGGCAGCCGTGCTCGCGCGCGCGCGCCTCGAAATCGCGACGCTCGCCGGCGCGGAGCCCGCCACCGAAGGGCGTCAATTTCAATTGCAGGTGCTGGCGACGGACATCAGCGCGCCCACGGCCAAAGTCGGCCGTTCGAGCCCGCTGCGCGTGCGCGTCGTCTCCACCGATGAATTCATGCGCCGCTTGCAGGACCGCCTGTCGCGCGCGCAGACGACCACGGCCGGGCTCGCGGAACTCGTGCGCGAGAAAAACCGCCGCACGGACGAACTGCTGGCGAGCCTCGAGAGCGACAACCCCGAAGGCGCCACCGGCGAATTGTCGCTGGCCTTGACCGGACAGCGGCGCGTGCTCGGCGACGCGCGCGCCCTGGCGCGCGAACTGTGCGCGAACGCGGAGAGTGTGCTGTACGCGCGCGTCGACGATCGCTCGCTCGCGGCGCTCGATTTCCTGGACGAGCGTCTGGCGCTGCAGACCGGTCGCTCCTTCGAAGCCACGCCCTGGCGCGAACTGGGCGCCGCCGCGCGCGATCGCGCGATCGCGGGCAGCGGACTGGCGGGCAAGCTCGTCGACATCACGGCCTTGGCGCTGCAGATCAGCGAAGACCTCGCCGTCGGAGCGACGAATGACCTCTCGCGCGCCATCGAAGCCGTCGACATCGCCAAGGCTCACGAGCACTTGACGAGTGCTTCGTTGCAGCAGAAGGCCATGCTGATCCAGATCGACAAGCTGCTCGAGAAGCTCGCTGAATGGGACAACTTCCAATCGGTGCTCTCGCTGACGCGCGACATCCTCAACGGACAGAAAAGTGTCAGCGAGCGGACGCGCCAGGCGGCGAAGGACAAGTGAAGCGCATGAAACTCATACTCGGACTCGGACTGTTCCTCCTCGCGCCGTGCTTCGCGCCTGCTCCTGCACTCGCGCAAGACGGACGGCGCGAAGCACAGCTGGCGGAAGACCAGGCGCTGTTGAAGCGCCAACTCCAGCGCTTGAAGCAGACGATGGAAGTCCTGGCCGCGCGCTTCGAAGGCGAAGGCCGCACGCACGCCGCCAAACTCCTGCGCGACGGTTTGAAACACCTCGACGTGCGCGTCGACGAACTGGGTTCGAAGACCGTCGAGGAATTGATGCTGGCCGCGACGCAAGCGCTCGAATCGGGCGCGACGGTGCAGTCGGTCGAGAACCAGGAAGCGGTCGTGAAGAGTCTGGAGAAGCTGTACGCGATCCTGACCGACCGCGCGGGGCTGGAGGACCTGCAGAAGTCGCTCGAGGAATTGAAAGCCGTCAAGGCCGACCTCGAAGCGCTCGCGAACCGCGAGTCCAAGTTGCGCGAACAGACGGCGAAGCTCCAGGAGCAAGCGGCGACCGCGGAGCAGAAGGCGCTGCAGCAAGCGCTCCAAGACGCCATCGCCGAACAGCGCGCGCTGCTCGACAAGACCGAGAAGGACGCGCGTTCCGCCAGCGGACTGGCGCTCGAGGAGATCCAGCGCGAACTGGCGCGGCTCGCGGCTCAACAGGCGACCGACGCGGGCGTGATGTCGTCGTGGAAACCCGAGGACAAGAGTGCGCTCGAGCGCGCGGCGAAGCCGTTGAGCGAAGCCGGCGAAGAAGCGTTGCGCGCCTCGCGCCTCGCGCGCGCGGCCAGTGAACTGCGCGAAGCGGCGCGCAAGACGCGCGCGGCGGCCAACGACATGAGCGCGGTCGAGCGCGAACTCGCGGCCGCTGCGGAGCGCGAAGACCGCCACCAGCGCGCTTCGGGTGACCCGGCCGCCAAGAAGGCCGCCGAAGAGCTGAACAAGGCCGCGGCCACGGCGCGCAAGACCGGCGCCGACCAGGCTGAGCGCGACGCCACGGCGAACGCGCTCGAAGCGCAGGCGCGCGAACTCGATGCTGCCGCGCGTCTTGCGATGGACGCGGCGCAGGCTGCGCGCGCCGAAGCCGCCAAGGCCCTGGCGGCTGCGGCCGATCCGAAGAGCCCGGCCGGACAGGCGGCGGAGAACGCCAAGAAAGCCATGGATGCAGCGCAGAAAGCCGACGCGGCGGCGCGCTCTTCCGACCCGAACTCTCCCCCCGGCGCGAGCGCGACGCCCCCCGAAGGCGCCGAGAAGCGGCTCGAAGAGGCGCAGCGCGCGACGGCGGAAGCACAGCGCGCGGTGCAGCAGGGACTCGAAGAACAGAAGACCCTGCCGCCGGCCCTGTCGTCGTCGCAGGCGAGCGCAGCGCAGGAATCCGAGAAGTTGTCGCGCGCGATCGACGGCTTGCCCGAGGGCGCATCTCCCGCGGCGCAGAAGGCCAAGGATGCGCTGTCGCAAGCTGCGTCCAAACAGAAGAGCGCCTCCGAGAGCGCCAAGGCTTCCGATGCGCGTGCCGCGCAGAAGTCGGCCGAGGAAGCGCGCGCGGAATTGGAGAAGGCGCGCGACGCACTCGGAGAGCTCACCGACGAAGCCGCCGCGGCTCGCGCCGGATCGCCGCAGCAGAAGGCACTCGAAGCGGCGCAGTCGGCGCTGGCGCAGAAGACAGGCGCGATGAAGAAGCAGTCTGGTGAGAGCGGGCTCGCTTCCCCCAAGGAAGCCGCCGCCGAGAGCGCACTCTCGCGCGCGCAGGAAGCGATGAAGGACGCAGCCCAGAAGCTCTCCCAAGGCAAGAGCGCGCAAGCGACCGAGTCCCAGCAGGACGCGCTCAAGAGCTTGAACGAAGCCGCGAAGGCGGCCGCGGAAGGCGCGCGCCAGATGAAGCCCGAGGATGCGGCCGAAGCGCGCGAGCAGGCGGCTGAACAAGAGCGCATTCGCCAGGCGCTGTTGGCGCTGGCGGAGCGCAACAAGAAGCGCAACACCGCTCAGCCCGCGCCCTCGCTGGATCGCGCGCAGCAGAGCGCCGGAGCGGCACAGGAGAATCTGGAGGAGGGCGATCTAGACGAAGCGCAGAAGAACGAAGAGAAGACCGAGCGCGAGATGCGCAAGGCGCTCGAGGAACTCGGCCAGGAAGAAGAGCAGTACCAGAAGCTGCGCCAGGAGGAGTTGCTCTTCAAGATCGCCGAACAGGTGCGCACCTTGCTCGAGGAGCACCGCGCCGCGATGAAGGACACGCTCGAGATCGATCAGCAGCGCACGGGCGGACAGAAGACGACGCACACGCAGAAGCTGCGCCTGCGCAAGATCGCCAAGGTCGAGGAAGCCCTGGCGAAGCGCGCTGCCGAAATCGGCAAGGCGATCCTGGCCGAGGGCAGCCTGGTGTTCGCGGAGATGCTGGACGAAGCCGAAAAGGACCTCATGCGCATCGGACGCGACATGAGCGACGCCGGTGATTTCCAATCCGGAGATCGGGTGCAGACGCTGCAGCAAGACGTCGAGCAGTCGCTCGTGTGGCTGCAGGAAGCGCTGGCTCAGGAGAAGGAGCGGCGCCGCCAGGAAGAACAGGACAAGCAACAGCAACCGCCGGGTGAAAAGCGCCCGCCGTCGAATCGGCTGGTGCCGGACGTGGCCGAGCTGAAACTCCTGCGCCGCATGGAAGTCGACATCCTCGACTCGATCGATCAGATGCGCATCCTGCACCCCGAGATCGCCGAGGGCAAGGTGCTCGATTCGCTGCTGTTCGAGGACATTTCGCGCCTCGCGGTGCGCCACCAGAAGATGTCGGAACTGTTCTCGAAGTTCAGAAAACGCCTCGGAATTCCCGATCCGGAACCCAAGCAGGACGACCAGTGAGAGGCCGCAACATGATCATGAACTGGAAGACTCTGGCGCTCCTCTGCGCGCTCACCGCCCCTGCTTCCCTGCGCGCGCAGGAGCCGGAGAAACTCTCGCTGCCTCCCGCCGGCGACCCGCAGAGCGAACTCGTCGAGTTGTTCGGCAAGGTCGAGAACCGTCTGCGCGAGATCGACCGCATGTTGTCCGACGCGGCCGCGGGCGAAGCGGGCGCGCTGCAGGGCGTGGGCGCGGCCGGAATCGACGAGCTCTTGAAACAGAGCCGCGCGAGCAGCGAGGAGGCGGTGAAGAACATCGACCGCATCCTCGAGATCGCGCGTCAGATGGGTCAGAACCAGTCGTCGGGCTCGAGCTCCGGCGGCGGACAGCCGCAACAACCCGGGCCCGGCCAGCAAGGTCAGGATCCGCTCGGTGGCCAGGAAGGCAACACGACGCAGCGCGAGAACACGCCCAGCGCACCCGACCCATCCGGTTCGAAGCCGGGCGAGAAGCCCGGCGGACAGAAACCCGACGGCGAGAAGGACGGGGAAAAGGACGGCGACGGACAGAAGCCGGGGCAGAAGCCGCAGGACGGCAACGATCCCAAGGACGGTCGCAAGTCCAACGCCGATCCGCGCAATCGCGCCGGCGGGCCGCCGTCGACGGGCGGGCGCGATGATCCGGCGTCGCCGAACGACACGCGCGATCGTTGGGGCGACTTGCCCGTGCACGCGCGCGACGTGTTCCGCAACGAAGGCGGGCGCGACATGCCGGTGCAGTACCGCGATTGGATCGACGAGTACTACCGGCGGTTGAACAAGAAAGTCCCGTGATCGAGCTGCCGACACGCGCGCTGATGTTCGCGGGCGTGTTGTGCGCGCTCGAGGTCGCGCCGCCGCGCGAGGAGCCGCGCAGCAAGGAGACGCCGCCGGTCGCACGCCCCGCGCCGCGCGAAGAGCAGCACCCGGTGGCGCAAGGTGCGCACCTCGCGCTGCACGACGAGCGCGCGCGCGCCGCGCTGGTGCGCGGAATCGACTGGCTGGCTGCGGCTCAGAATGCGGACGGATCGCTGCCGGCGACGGGGCTGAAGACGCGGGCCGGTGCGTCGCCTGCGACCAACGACGGCGCGGGCTCGTTTGCGCCGGTGGCGGTCACGGCGCTCTCCACGCTGGCGCTCTTGGCTTCGGGCAGCGAACCCGAGCGCGGTCCGCACGGCCGCGAGACCGCGCGCGCCGTGGATTGGCTGGTCGCGCGCGCGAATCTCGACGCGCAGTCCGAACGACGCGGGTACATCGCGCTCGACGGCGATGCGCTGTCGCGCATGCACGGCCACGGCTACGCCGCACTGGCGTTGGCACAGGCCTTCGCGATGTCGCCGAAGACCGAGCGCGGCGCGCGCATCGAAGCGGCGCTGACGGCTGCGATCACGTGCATCCAAGGCTCGCAGAGCGTCGATGGCGGCTGGTGGTACGAGCCCAAGAGCGGATTGCAGCACGAGAATTCGATCACGATCTGCGCCGTTCAGGCCTTGCGCGCGGCGCACGGCGCGGGCCTGAAGGTCGACGCGCAGACGATCGAGCGCGCGATCGACTACGTGTCGCGCACGCAGAAACCCGACGGCTCCTTCCGCTACGGTCTGGGCGATCCGAAGTCGTCTGTTGCGCTCACCGCCGCCGCGATCGCGACGCTGAACGCGTCGGGCAAGTACGGCGGCAAGGTCATCGACGACGGGTACGACTGGATCTTCAGGCGCCTCGCGGCGCGCTCGGCGCGCGAGTTGGGGTCCGTCGACGTCGACGACTTCATCATCTGTCCGTTCTACGAGCGCGTGTGCCTGGGACAGGCGTTGTGGCAACACCCCGACAACCGCGTGTTCGACGACTGGTGGAACACCGAAATCGCAGGCCTGCTCGTCACCCAGAAACGCGACGGATCCTGGGAGGACCCGCGCTACGGCGATGTGTACGCGACTGCTATGAACTGTCTCTTGCTCGCGCTGCCCGAGGGCTTGCTGCCCATCTTCCAGAGGTGACCGCTGCGGCAAGTTTGCCGCTGCCAGCCGCTGCGGCAAATTTGCCGCAGCCAGCAGTAGAGGAAACCACCACCCTCGGCTCCCCAGTTGCTCCTCCCCCCGTCCCCCCGTCCCCTCTCGCCCCCCCCCCCGCCCGCTCCCCCCACCCGTGCTATAATTTCCCAATGCCCCCTCTGCGCGCGCACCCCCGACGCAAGAGCCTCTGCGCCGCGCTCGTCCTCGCCGCCGCAGCCTCCCTCTCCCCCGCCGCGCTCGCCCAATGCGAGACCTTCGGCCCGCGCGCCCCCGGTTTCCGCGCCTCGCAATCCGTCTTCTACGACCAGATCTGGTCGCAGATCGCGCGCACCTCGACCGGCTACGTCGCCGTCTGGAGCGAGGGCCAGAACATCTCCCTGCGCCGCTTCGACGCGAACCTCGCACCGCTCGGCAACGACACCCTCGTCAACGCGACGCTCTCCCTCGACATCCAAGACGAGCCCGCCGTCGCCGTCGCCACCGGCGGCAACCAGCTCATCGCGTGGTCCGATCGTCACGGCTACGACGGCGAACAGATGGGCATCTACGGCCGCGTGTACAACGCTGCCGGCACACCGCTCGCGACCGAGTTCCGCATCAACCAGATCACCACCGCCTCGCAGTGGCGTCCGCTGATCGCACCGACGCCCGCGGGCGGCTTCGTCGTCGCGTGGTCGGGCAACTGGGACGGCGATGCCTACATGCGCATCCTCTCGTCCACCGGTGCCGCACTCTCGAACGACATCCGCATCAACCAATATTTGATCGACGCGCAAGTCGATCCGTCGGTCGCGGTGGCGTCGAACGGCAATATCTTCGCCGTGTTCGTCGACTTTTCGTCGGGCACGTCGGTCGACGGCCTCGACCTCTACGGGCGGCTCTTCAACGCTTCGGGCGCGCCGCTCACGAACGAGTTCTTGATCACGACGCCCGCGTTCACGACCGGACACCAGGCCTTGCCGCGCGTCGCGGTCGACGGACAGAACCGCTTCCTCGTCGTGTGGCAGAGCGAGCTCGGCGACGGCTCCAGCACCTGCGTCGTCGGCCGTCGTTTCGACGTCAACGCGACGCCGATCTCGGGGGAATTCATCGCGAACAGCACGACCGCGAGCGCCCAGCTCGAAGCGCGCGTGGCGGCACAGTCCAACGGCGATTTCGTGGTCACCTTCGAGGACTACTCGACCGGCACCGCGCGGGTCATGTATCGGCGTTTCGACGCCAACCTGAACCCCAAGGGCCCCGACGAGCCGATCGATGCCGCGCAGAGCGCCACCTACAGACCCGAATTGATCGTCGATCCCACTGGAGCCGACGTCGTGTTCGCGTACGAATCCTGGGGCAACGGCGACGGCGACGTGTACTTGCGCCGCTATCAATCCTCGGCGGGCGCGCAGGTTTTTTGCACGGGCAAGCTCAACTCACAAGGTTGCACTCCGGCGATCGCCTTCAACGGATCGGCCTCGGCCACGAGCCCGAGCGCCTTCACCATCTCCGCCGCCAACGTGATCAACCAGAGCCCTGGCCTCCTGTTCTACGGCTACTCCTCGGCCTTCATCCCCTTCCAGGGCGGGACGCTGTGCCTGAACGACTTCAAGCGCACGCCGATCCAGTTCAGCGGCGGCAGTGCGGTCGTGACGAACTGCAGCGGAACCCTCAGCTACGACTTCAACGCACGCATCCAAGGCGGCACCGATCCGCTGCTCGTCCCCGGAGCGGTGATCAGCGCTCAGTACTATTTCCGTGACGTGAACGACCCCGCCGGATTCGGGACTGGACTTTCGAACGCGCTTCGATTCACGATCTGTCCGTGAAACCGATCGGCAGGCGGAGGCGGGCCTGGATGTGGCTCGCGAGCGCACTCGCGGTCCTCGTTCTCGCGGAGATCGCGTGCCGCATCGACGCGTTCTTTCCGCGCGCGCCTTACGACCGGCACAACGCGAAAAAGCACTTCACACAGCGCGCCGTGGCGGGCCCGGATCAGATCCTGTCGACCTTCGCCGCGCCGGATCCAGCCGGGTCCGAATCGTCGGTGCGCCCCTTTCCTCATCCGTACTTCGGTTGGTTCACCGAGCGCAATGCGCGCGTCTTGGAAGAGCAGGGACGCTGGTTCAGCGGAACGGAGAGCACGCAGACTTTCGATGTCATCGTCCTCGGCGGCTCGGTCGCGGCGGATTTCACGAATCGCGCGGGTGTCGCGCTCGAACGCCTGCTCGCCGCCGACCCCAAGCTCGCGAGCAAGCCCGTGCGGGTGTGGAACGACGCACACGCGGCGTTCAAGGCGCCCCAGACCGGCAACTTGTTGACGTGGCTTTTCGCGCTGGGGCACAGACCCGATGCGGTGATCTTGATCGACGGGTTCAACGAACTCGCGATCGGCATGACCAACGCGCGTGCGAATTCGCATCCACTCATGCCCTCGTTCGAATTCTGGGGCGGCCTGGCGCGCGGGAAGGTCGTCGACGAGCATTCGCTGGACCTGCTGCTCGCCGTGCACACCGCCAACCAGTCGGAACAGAGCGTGGCGGGCACGGCGGTGAGTTGGGGTTTCTACAACAGCGCATTGCTCACGCGCATCACGCTCGCGCGGCTTGCGTCCAGGCATCGCGCCTTCAACGCCGCACTGGCGCGCTATCAGGAGTACACACGCCCGCGGCTGGACGAGTACGCGGTCAGCGGCGTGACTTTCGATCCGGCGCCCGAAGCCGTGGTCGCGACCGCGGTGCGCGGGTGGAGCGAGAACGCGCGCCTCGTGCGAGCGTTGTGCCGCGAGCACGCGATTCCGCTGCTGCACCTGCTGCAGCCGACCTCGTACGACACGGGTTCGAAGCCGCTGACGCGCGAGGAAAAGCTCGCCGCCAACTCACCCTCGGCGTGGCGGGACGGCGTCCAGGGCGGCTATGGCTTGTTGCGCAAGGCGGCTCTGGATCTGTCGGCGGAGGATTGCCCGATCCACGACGCCACGCGCTTGTTCGAACACCGACCTGAGCAGACCTTCGTCGATGTGTGTCACCTGAACGAACTCGGCATCAGCCTGCTCACCGAGCGCGTGGCGCAAGAACTGCTGCGCACGCTGCCTTGAATTCAGGGGCGAGCTTCGAGGATGTACGCCGTCCCGCCGCGCTCGAGCCAGCAGCGCTCCAGATCCGCGCGCTTGTAGACGAGGCGTCCGGGTTCGGGATCGGATGCGGCCGGGTCGTTGACCTGCACGCCGTCCGCGGCGTCGAAACCCGTGATCACCAGCAGATGTCCCGCGCTCTGCGCGTAAGGCGCGCCGGGCAGTTCACCAATTTTGACCGCGATGCTGGCGATGATCGGTTGACGCGCGCGAATCAATTCCTCGGCTTCACTCCAACTCGCGATGCGCGTGATGTAGCCGGGCACGCCGTAGGTGTACGCGGCTTGCACGTTGCGCGGCCAGTTGCCGTAGATGTCGTGGCGCGCGTCGAATGCGCGCGCGGCGATGTCGGCGGTCGGGTGACTCGCGCCGCGGTAGGCCATCACCATCGCGAGGCTCGTCGGGCTGCAGATGCGGTCGGCGATCTGTGGAGCTTCCGCGCGCTGACTGCGCGTCGGCACCGGCAAGCGAAAGGCTTTGGGGCCCGGCTCGATGGGTCGCGGTTCCACACGTCGCTCGCGATCGGAGAAGCACAGCGTGAGCTTGTCCAGGCTCAGTTCCCCGCCGCGCGCGTTGCCGGTGCTCCACGCGCGCACGCGCACCTCGGCCGCGATGAACGTGGTCTGACCGCGGAAGAAATCCGTGTCGACCTTGCCGCCTTCGGTCTCCAGCACGCGCTCGACGTCCGGCACCGTGCCCCAATCGCCGACCCACAACCACGACGACCACTCACCGCTCACGCGCGCGACGCGCAACTCGACGCAGAACCCGGCGGCCTTGGGTACGTTCACGTTCCAGGACACGAGCAGATCGCGGAAGGGGTGCGCGGGTGTGAACGGTCTGGTCGTGAAGCGCGCTTCGCGTTCGAGTTGCGGTCCGCTCGGCGCGAGCAGGATGCAGCCTGCGCCTTCCTTGGCCCTCTGGATCTCACCTGCGCTCGCCAGATTCAGGGTCGCAAAGCGCGTCTCGACGAAGGGTACGAGCAGAGGTGCGGGCGTCTGGCACGGCGACGCGAGCGCGCCGGCTGCGAGGATCAGGGCGTGCAACATACCCGCAGTCTACGCATCACGGTTTCCCCATAGGAGTGCATAGGGACTACCGAGTGTGCGGCATCGCACTCCGTTCGCGCACGCCTGCCCCCCCTACGGGCGCCTGGGGCGCGCCGCTTGGGCTCGGCACGGGATCTGCGCAGGGAGACGCGCGGGCGGCGGGCCGTGGCGTATCCTGGACCCACCGCACGCCTTGTTTCGTTCCCGCTGATCGAGCTTCGCGAGGGTCCAAGCACCATGCGTCATCTGCCTCTTCTCTGCTGTTTCGCGCTCTGCTGGAGCGCTCCTTCTGCGCCGGCCCTCCCGTGCGCGAGCCCCGGTCTGCAGTCCGAGGCAAACGCAGATCACGCCGCCGAGAGGCGACGCATCCTGCACCTCGCGAGCGGTCAGAAGATCCGAGTGTTGTCGCGCTTCGTCGACGACCATTGGGAGTACCGATCGAAGAGCGGTTGGAAGGCGCTCGCCGACGGCGCGGTGCTCTCGAGCGCACTGGAGAGCGAGCTCTTGCGCGAGTGGAACACGCGCCGCGCCGCCCTCGATCTGCGCGATCTCGCCGCGCGCGTGCTGCTCGCGGACTGGGGCGCCACAGCCGGCCTCATGACCGAAGTGTTGGCCGAGCTGGACGCGACGCTCACCTTCGAGCCCGATCACGTCGGCGCGCGCGAAGTGCTGAAGAAGCACTGGTTTTTCAGCGTGCCCTCGCTTCAGGGCACGGCCGATGAACTGGCAGCTTCCGAAGAGGAGTTGTTGCGCTTCGGCGCGGCACAGACGCCCTCGGGTCGCGAACTGGCTGCGCTGGAATTGGCGCGCCACCCCGAGAAGTCCGCGTTCCTCCCGCGCCTCGTGCGCGAGTTGCACTCGAATGTCGTCACGCGTCGCTCGTTCGCCACGCTCGTGTTGCGACGCGTCTACCCCGGTCAAGAAGCGCGGCCGTTGATGATGCACGCCGTGCTCGACGCTTCGGCCGACGTGCGCCAGGGTTCGGCGTTGGCCTTGAAGGCCGCGAACGAGCCGGCGTTGTGCGTGCCGATCTTGCGCGCGATGAAGTCGCGCTCACCGCTCGTGCGCACCTACGCAGTCGAAGCGTTGGGATTCATGGGCTACGCCGCCGCGGTCGAGCCGCTCGTCCAGAGCTTGAGCGCGGCCCAGAGCTCGGGTGGCGGGGCGGATCGTCTGCCGCACTCGAACATCTTCATCGGCCGCCAGGTTGCGTACGTGCAGGATTTCGACGTCGAAGTAGCGATGTTCCAGGCAGTGGCCGACCCGAGCGTCAACGTGTTGATCGAGGGCTCCGTGCTCGATGTCGCGGTCGCGGGTGAACTCGAGATGTCGTTCGCCACCGAGAGCCTCGCGATCCAGAATTCGCTCGCGAAGCTCACTAACGAGATGCCCGGGCGCAGCGCGCGCGCCTGGCTCGCGTGGTGGGAGAAGAACGCGTCGAAGTGGCGTTCGGAGGAACTCTCGCGGCCGAAGACCGGCTGAGCGCGGAGTTCAGTGCCCGACCAGGATCGCGATCACGATGTCGATCGCGATCAAGAGGATGACGATGCCCTCCAGCACTTCCATGCGCGAGCCGGCCGAGTCGTCGTGCACCTTCTGGTAGATGCTCTCGATCGTGTCGAGCTTGCGCAGGATGCCTGTGTTCCACTCGCTCATTCGGTAGCGGCCTGAGACCTGGCGGTAGACGCGCGCGAGGTACTGATCCCCCAGCATCTTGATCGCGTTCGACACGCGCTCGAACAGGATGGCGCTGTCGACCTTGCGCTGCGCGACGCGCGCGAATTCCTTGCGCGCCGCGCCGGTCATGCGCAGATTCAGCCACACGCGCGGCGCATTCGACGATTCGTAGGCGCGGTCGAGCGCCTTGTCCAACTGCGCGTCCAAGAAGCGCATCTCGAGCAACTGCAGATTGGCAAATTCGAGCACCGCCAGGACGTCGTCCGGCTCGCGGTCGATGAGCAGCGCCGCATTCCAGTCGAGCAAGGCGACGTCGCGCGTGCCGAACGACACGCGGCTCGCGAGCGCGTCGGTGATCTCCTGATCGCTCAGGGGGTCGCGCTCCGAGCGCAGGAGCCGCGCGATCGACGGTGCGTGCAAGGTGTGCAGGTCCGAGAGCGGCACGTCCTCGGCGAAACTGTCGATCTGAAACACGAGGTAGTCCTCGTCGAGGTCCGCGACGCCCGGCTTGTCGACGGCCTCGCGCACGAGTTCCAAGAGGTTGGTGACGCGCTCGCGCGAATCCGTGCGAAAGACTTCGCTGGAGGCCAGGTCAGCCGACAGCCGGATCAGATCCTCGAATTCCCCGGCGAAAGGCAGCGTGTACGCCACCGAGACGCCGCCGAAATCGAACAGCGTGATCTCGACCGACCCCGCGCTCACGTGCGCACCGATCGCGATCGGTTCGATGTCCTGTACGACGTGCAGAGGCGACGGGTCGAACTGGAAGTACTGCGGCGCGTGGCCCTTGTGCTTGATGCGCTCGTCGGCCTGCAGACCCTTGACGTAGCGGCTGCAACGATCGAGCTGGATCGAAAGGCCGATGTCGTAGGCGAAGAGGACGCGGACGAGTCCTCGTTGGATGCGCGGTAGAGACATACACACGGCAGCCTACCAAGGGTACGGCGTCAGTCTCCACTTGCCGATCTGTTGAATACGGTGCCAGAGCAATTTCATCACACTTCACTGCCCGGTGTTGAGCGACGGCCAACGGCGGACTGCGAAGTGTGATGAAATTGCTCTGGCACCGTATCCAACAGATCGGCAAGTGGAGACTGACGCCGCGCCGTCACTGTCGAGTCAGTCGTTGCAGGCCACTAGAGCTTGCGAATCTTGATGTTGCGAAAGGCGACGCGATCGCCGTGGTCTTGCAGGCAGATCTTGCCTGTGCGCGCCAGGCCGTACTCGGGCATGGAGGCGAATTTTGAGCGCGCGACGGCGGCTTTCCAGTCGTCGGACCACAGCTCGTATTCACACGCTTTCGACCCGTTGAGCCAGTGCTCGACATGCGCGCCCTCCACCACGATTCGCGCTTGATTCCACATTCCCACGGGCAGCGTGTAGTCGCGTTCGGGCGCGTGCAGCGCGTAGTTGGCGCCGGCGGATGTCAGCGGATTCCCGCCGTCGGGGTGATTCTCGCCGTCGAGGATCTGCATCTCGGGACCGGACTGCCACGGGTGATCCAGCCGCTCCGCCACGCGATAGAACACGCCGCTGTTTCCGCCCTTCCCGATGCGCCATTCGAGCAACAGTTCGAAGTCCTGGTAGTCGCGCACGGTGACGAGATCGCCGCCGCCGCCCGCGCACACGAGTGCCTGCTCTTCGACGGACCAGTTCCCGGGCAGCGCGTCGGACTTGTATCCGCGCCAGCCCTGGGTCGTCACGCCGTCGAAGAGCAATTCGAATTGGGCCGCGCGTTCGGAGGCGCTCAGCACGTTCTGCGGCGCGGCGGTCGGGCGATCACGCGCAACCGTCGGCTTGTCGATCGGAAGGCGATGGAGCGTGTACCAGGCCTGCGTCGTCCAGAGCCGTGAACCGGACTCGTCCGTGAGCGGCCCGACCACGCGCAGGGCCACGACATGGCCCGGCTTCAATCCGTCGAGGCGGAGGTCGACGCTCTTCTGGTCCGCATGGATCGACACAGCGCGAACGCGCAGCTTCTCGGAATCGACCTTGGGCCCGCCGTACTCCGCGGTCGGCACGTAACGCCACTGCTCGACGTCCCAATTCTCGAGTTCCCAACCCCTGCCGGGCGCGATCGGTCGCGTGAATTCGAGCGCGACTCCGTCCGAGCGCGCGCTCATCGACAGGATCTCGAACGGCACCTTTCCGTTGAACGTCGCGCGCTGCAGCCCGTACTTCTGCTTGCCCTCCTGTCCCCAGTTGCCGGTCGATCCGATGCCGCCGACGTAGAGCGCGCCGTCGGGGCCGAACGCGGTGCGATTGATGCCGGCCTCGAAGCCCTGTGACCAATCGATCACGCAACCCTGCCACACGCCGTCGACGCGCTCGAGCACATCGCGCTTCAGACCGCCGTGCGTCACATCGCCATGACACAGCTGACCGCTGTACGGCCCCCAACCGGCGGGAATCGTCGTCGGATTCGAAGGACTGTTGCCGATCTCGTTCTGCGGCAGCCACAACACGGGCGGCGTGACGGAGAGGTCCTGCGCCGCGTCCAGCAACACGGCGCGCGAGCCGTAGAAAGCGCCCGTTTCCAAGCGCAACAGCTTCGAGCTCGGCAGCCAGTCGCCTTGATTGTCGGTCAGAAAAATGTCGCCGTTCGGTCCCAGCCCGATCCCGTTCGGTGTCCGCAATCCGTGCGCGACGGTCTCCGTGGCGCCGCTCTCGATGTTCACGCGCAGCGTCGAACCTCGACCCGGAACTTGCGGCTGCGTGCTCTTGCCGCCCGGATCGATCGCGATCGCGAGGTTGAAGTACAGCCAACCGTCCTTCTCGACGAGTCCGAACGCGAACTCGTGGAAGTTCGGTGACACGTCCCAGGCTTGACTGACGCAGCGATAGTGATCGCACACGCCGTCGTCGTCGGTGTCGACGAGTTCGGTCAGTTCCTGTTTCTGGAGCACGAACACGCGCCCCTTCACGACCGCGATGCCGAGCGGCTCGGCCAGACCGCTCGCAAAGCGCGAGACCTTGACCCTGGACTTGTCGCCCGTCGCCGCGCCCTCGACGAAGTACACAGCACCCACCTCGTCCCAGGTCGTGATCGCCATGCGCCCGTCGGGCATCCACGCGATGCCGCCCACGCGCGGTTTGAAATCGTCGGGGTGGATCGTCGTGATGTCCAAGGCCGGGTGCGCCGCATTCAGCGGCTGTCCGTCTCCTGGTCGGCCTTTCGAGAGCGGCTTCAAGACGCGCTTCGCTCCGGGCGCCGTCACGCGTACTTCGCCCTGGTGACAGGACAGCGCACTCTCGGGTACGACTTCGAACGTGCTCGCGCCGGGCTTCTGCCACTCGAGCTTCAATTTCCAGCCGCCGTAGCACTGGAAGAACCACAGATCGAGCGAATGCAATCCGGCGGTCAAGTCGATCGTCGCGCTGCGCGCCTCGGGCCCGTGCAGCCCGTCGTGGTCGATCAGCGTCTTGGCATCCAGCTTCAGGATCGAACCGTCGTCGCTCGTGAGCTTGAACGTGTACGAACCGGCGACGTCTGCCGACACGTAGCCGCTCACATGCGCCATGAACGTCTCCTCGAAGCCGCCCACCGACTCGTCTTCGAGATCGACGGTAGCCTGGATGCGCGCCACGTTCGGCGTCTGACCCGCGACGAGCGGCATGACCTTGTCCAAGGGCTCGCCGATGAAATAGAAGCGTGCCGACAAGCCCGGCTCGAGCGGACCGGGCTCGCCCTGCATGAGAGCCGAAAGCAACAGTGCCGCGATCATCTGCGCTCCTGCGGTTGCTCCGGCGCGTCCACCGGCTTGAAGACCAGCGCGACCGTGTTCCTGGGTCTCTGTGATGTGAGCGGCATCTGCGACCACACGCGCGTCGCGATCACGACGCCCTTCTCGTCCTTCTGGTCTTCGAAGCGCTCGCGCTCCAGGGCCGAAGCGAGCTTGGCGGCGACGCTGTCGGTGCGCATCGTCAGGTTGATCTGTTCGCCTTCCAGGAGGCCGATGGCCTGGAATTCACGCTGCAGGGTCGGCTGCGCTCCGTCCTCCAGCCCGGCGTCCTCAAGCGTCGTCGCGTTCATCCACTCGCGTGGCCGCACGCACTCCGGTCGCTCGCGCACGAGCACTTCGCGCTTGTCGCCGAACGTGATCTTCCATTCCAGAACGACGCGACCGTACTCGAGGATGTACCCGACGTAGCTCGCGTGCGCAGGCGTGGGTTTGCCGTTCACGTACGCGGTCCACGCCGGCCCGTCGGTCCCGGTCGTGTACACGTGGCCGCGGCTCGTGGGCTGCGGACCGTGCACGGTGGTGTACACCGCGCCGTCGAAACGCACGCCGCCGTTCCAGGCCTTGAACAATCCGGCGCTCTGTGTGTCCCACGCGACCCACAGGTCATCAGCCAAGGCCGCGATGACGATGCGCGGGCGCTTGTCCAGGACGCAGCGGAACACGAACGGATCGCGCGGACGCACGGGCAGCAGCGGCGCCGGCGTCGGCTGCTGAAGCAGCGTCAACAAGAGCGGTGTGAGGATCATGCGGCCACCTGCATGCGGTTGGCTTGCCTGGGGTAGAACACCAACACCAGCACGAAACACGCTAGCGACGCCCACATCGGCACCATGAACAGGTCATGTGTCTGAGTGGCGTTCTTGTAGTCGAGCTCCGTCGCAGCGCCTTGCGCGTAGTCGGCGATCACCACCGACAGCTTGCTGCCGACGATGATGCCTACGCCGACGATGACGAGGTTGTAGAGACTCTGCGCGCTGGCGCGCACATCCGGGCTCGTCTCTTCGTCGACGATCATGAACGCCACGAAGATGAAGCAGCCGAAGCACACGCCGTGCAGCGCCACCCCGAACATCAGCGCCGGAATCGCCGGCAGCGACCAGGCTTCGACGTTGGCGAACACGAGCATGCGCAGCGCGTACGCCGCACAGCCCACGAGCAGGATCGATTTGCGCGGCACGCGCTTGGCGACGAACGGAATCACGGCCAGAACGACGATTTCCGACATCTGACCGATCGTCATCAACCCGCCGCCGCCCACGCCGAAGATCGAGTTGATCGTCGTCGCTGCCTTGGACTGGAACGCCGAGAGGAAGCCCGACGTGTGCACGAAGTAGAACTGGTGGATGCAGGCGATCGGGACCGAGATCAGGAACAGCGAGATCAAAGGCTGGTACTTGATCTCACCCAGCGCCTCGAACGTGGCGTTTTTCTGCGCGCCACGCATCGGCGGCGTGTGCGGCAGCGTGAAGGAGAACACACCCATGATCGCGCCCAGGATCGCGCTCAACCGGAACGCGTCGGCGCGACCGGCGGCGTAGGCCGCGTCGAGCGCAGCCTGGGGCGGATCGCCGGCCGGCGTGTGGTGGTGCAGCAGCCATTGGCCGACCGCGATTCCGACCACGATCCAACCGATGGTCCCCCACAGGCGCACGCGACCGAAATCGCGGTCGCGGTCAGACAGGTGGTGGAACGCGATCGCGTTCGTGAGCGGCATCGTGGGACAATAAACGAGCGAGTACGCGAGCGAGAACCACAGGAACCCGTGGTAGGTCTCGATGTCGGCGAGCTTCCACATCAACACCGCGCCGACGAGATGGGAGAGCGCCACGTACTTCTCGGTCGCGAAGAAGCGATCCGCGATCTGGCCGGCCAGGAAAGGCGCCAGGATCGCACCGATCGCGCCGACCATGAACATCGTGCCGATCTCCTCGTTCGAGAATCCGCGGTGCTGCTGCAGGAACGGAAACAAGATCGGCAGCCACGCTCCCCAGATCGCGTACTGGAGGAACATCATCGCCGAAAGGCGCGGCTTCACCGCGGAGTGAGCGTCGCTCATGTTTCGAGTCTTCCTCTGCGGGTCGAACGGGGGGGGGCGGGAAGTGGGGTCAGTCAGGTCGCAAGTTCAGGCACTGAACGAGGCGTCGAAGGCCCGGCTGGAGCGTGGAAAATCCAAGCGGCGCACGAAAGCCGCGGCTTCGCGCGCGCCGTGTTCGCGGTCCATCGCGGCGTCCTCCCACTCGACCGTCAGCGGTCCCTGGTAGTCGAGTTGGTTCAGCATGCGCACGATGCCTTCGAAATCGATGCGTCCGCGACCGGGCGAACGGAAATCCCAGTTGCGCCCGTCCGCGCCGAACTCCGCGTGACCGCCGAAGGTGCCGATCGGTGTCGGCGCAGCGCTCCACCACACGTCCTTCACGTGCACGTTGAAGATGCGCGCACCGAAGCGGCGCAGGAATTCCAGGTAGTCGACGCCCTGGTAACCAAAGTGCGAGGGATCGAAATTGAAACCGAAACACGGGTGCTCGCCGATCGCCGCCAGCGCGCGCGCGGTGGTGGCGATGTCGAACGCGATCTCGGTCGGGTGGACTTCGAGCGCGAATACCACGCCGAGCTTCTTGAACTCGTCCAGGATCGGACGCCAGCGCGCGGCGAAATCGGCGAAGCCCCGCTCGACCGCGCCGGGCAAGAGCGGCGGAAAGGCGTAGACCTGATGCCAGATCGACGATCCGGTGAAGCCGACGACGACGGTGCGGCGCGTGCGCCCCAACAGGTCCTTCACGCTCTTGGGCGCCGCGTCGAAGAACGCGCGCGCGGCGCGGGCCGTGTCGATCATCTCTTGGGCCGCGCGCTTCTGGACACCCTCAGGATGGCCGTCGCCCCAGATGCGAGCGGGCAGGATCGCGCGGTGGCGCTCGTCGATGCGATCGCACACCGCCTGTCCGACGAGGTGATTGCTGAGCGCGAACGAGTGGATCCCGTGATCGGCGAGGATCTGCCAGTGACGCTTGCAGTAGTCGCGGTCCGCGAGCGCGCGCTGCACGTCGAAGTGATCGCCCCAACACGCCAGCTCGAGTCCGTCGTAGCCGAACTCGCGCGCCTTCGCGGCCAGCGTCGCGAGCGGGAGATCGGCCCACTGGCCGGTGAAGAGACAGACGGGGCGAGTCACGCGGCGCCCACTCTAGTCAAAGGGCCGCAACATGGGAACGCCGGCGCACACGAGGTCAGCGGACCTGGGTCATCCGCACGCTGCAGCGCTCGCGGGCCGAAACGAGCGCGGCTTCGAGCACCCGCTGCGTCATGTAGGCGTCGGCGAAATCGGGCAGCGGCACGAGCGGTTTGGATCCGCTGAGCGCGCGCACGATGTCGGCCGCCTGGTTCGCGAACGTGTGCTCGTAGCCCAGCACGTGCCCGGCCGGCCACCAGTTCGAGGCGTAGGGATGCTCGGGTTCCGTGACCAGGATGCGCCGCCAGCCCGCCGTGCGCGCGTCGAGCTGGCCGTCGTAGAACCACAACACGTTCATGTCCTCGAACTCGAAGCGCACGGCCCCCTGCTCGCCGTTGATTTCGATCGCATTCGCGTTCGAGCGGCCGGTGGCGACGCGCGAGGCCTCGAAACTCGCCACGGCACCGTTCTCGAAACTCGCCAGGAACAGCACGGCGTCGTCGACATCGCTCTTGTGCTTGCGGCGTGTCTTGGGATCCACGCGCTGGTCGACGAAGGTGCGCGATACGGCACCGTGCACTTCGACGATCTCGTCGCCGGTGATGAAGCGCGCCAGGTCGACGATGTGCGCATTCAGATCTCCGTGGGCGCCCGAACCGGCGACCTCACGCGTGAAGCGCCACGACATCGGCGTCTTGGGCCCGCCCCAAGATTGCAGGTAGGTCGCGCGCACGTGGTGGATGCGGCCCAAGCGACCCTCCGCGACGAGCTGGTGCGCCAGAGCGACCGCCGGGCAGCGCCTGTAGTTGAACCACACGAAAGTCCGGCCCTTGGCCTTGGCGGCCGCGTCGCGCATCGCACGCGCGTCGACCAGCGTGCCGGCCAGCGGTTTTTCGCAGGCGACGTGCTTGCCTGCGGCGAGCATCGCCACCGCGATCGCGCGGTGTGCATCGTTGCTGGCGGCGACATCGACGAGATCGATGCGCTCGTCTTCAGCGATCGCCTCGACGTCCGCGGTCCAGCGCGGAATCCCCCACCGTGCGGCGAACGGCTCGAGCGACTGCGCGTCGCGCGCCGCCACCAGATCCACCTCGACACGCCGTTCCGAATCGAAGAAGCGCCCGACCTGTCCCCAAGCGTTGGCGTGGGCCCGGCCCATGAACTTCTGCCCGACGAGGGCGATGCGAAGAGGATCGCGAGCGCGTTGCTTGACCATGCGCCCGCATTGGAGCGGGTGGGGCGGCGCGCGGCAACCGCGCTGTGAATTTCGGCACGCCTGCAACCTTCTCCAGGCTGCGAAACTCAGCGCTCGGCCAGGTTCGAGAGGTAGCGGCCGCGGTGATAGGTCTCGTACGCGGTCTGGAACACCGCCGCAGCGTCGCGCTCGAGTTCGCGCATCGCCGGACTGACATCGGCGTCGGCCACGAGGGTCAACGCCGAACCCGCGCGCGAGTCGCGCTGGTAGAACGTGACGGTCTTCTTCAAGCCCAGAACGACGAGGGTGTCGTCCGTCAGCATGCCCACGTCGCGATTGTGCTGCACGAAGGCGCGTCCTGGACCGTCCTCGAGGCTCGCAAGGTCGCGGCCCAGGAAGGGCACTTCGCAGCGCAACCCGGCCAGGGCGACGAGCGTCGGAGCGAGATCGATCTGCGAACACAGCCGCGGATAGCGGTGCCCTTGGAAGATCTTGTCCGGCGACAGGAACAGCGCAGGGATGCGGTAGCTCTCGACCGGGATCAACTCGCGTCCGTACACGCGCGCGCCGTGGTCGCCGACGATTAGCACGACGGTGTGTTCGAGCAGTCCCTTGTCGCGCGCTGCATCCAGCCAGTGACCGATGGCCCAGTCCGAGTACGCCACCGCGCCGGCGCGCGAGGGCTTGCCGTCGGACACCGCCGTGCGTCCTCGAGGCACGAGATAAGGCTTGTGATTGCTGACCGACATCAGCGTGCCGAAGAAGGGCTTGCCCTCGATGCGCGCGTTGAGCTGGTGCTGCAAGAGCTGTGCGAAGATGTGCTCGTCGGCGACGCCCCAAGCCGTCGTGAAGCAGTCGTCGGCGTAGTCGCGCTGCTCGACGAACTCGTGCCAGCCGTTCTTGGACATGAACGGTTCCATGCCGTCGAACGTGCCCGCTCCGCCGTAGAAGAACGCGGTCTGGTATCCGGCGTTCGCGAACACGCGCCCCAACGTCGCTGCTTCGGCGGGCGGCGAGTGCTTCGTGATCGAATCGCCGGGCAGCGGCACGAACGAGCACAGGATGCCTTCGAGTCCGCGCACGGTACGGTTGCCGTTGGCGATGAGATTCTCGAAGAGCAACCCCTGCTTCGACCAGCGATCGAACTCGGGCGTGAGATTTGGATTCTTCGCGCCCAACGTGCCGACGAATTCGCTGCCCAGGCTCTCGACCATCACCACGACGACGTCGAGCGGCGCCGCACCGTCCGGGCGCGCGCTGTGGATCGTGCGCTGCAGCGCGGCCGCACGGGGCACGACTGCACCGGGCGCAGCGGAGTCGTGCGGAAACGCGAGCACGGAGGCCGCGCGCGCCCGTGCTTCGGCGCTCGGCAGCGTCAAGTAGTACTGGTCGTATTCGAGTTCAGCCGTGCGGAACGCGCGGACGAGTTGCAGGAGCCCGTTCTGCGCGATCTCGCTCGTGATGCGGTTCGTGGACAAGTCGGCCGGCACGACCGTCGTGGCGAACGCTGCCGTCCCCAGCGCGGCGAGCGCGAAGAGGCCGCGGCGTCCCGCGACGGCCCACGGCACGCGTTCGAGTTTGACGCCGGACAAACGTCGATCAGCGACCCACGAGAGCCCGAAGCCGAGCACGAGCGCCAGACCGACGAAGAGCGGAACCGGATAGCTCTCCCAGATGTTCGTCGCGACTTCGTGCGGATAGAGCACGTAGTCGAGCGCGATGTGGTTGTAGCGCGAGTTGAACTCTTCGAAGAAGAAGAACTCGATCGCGATGCCGAATGCGGCCGCGGCGAAGAACAGCGTCAACGCCGAGCGTCGCGCGACCGGTTTCGACAGCACCCAGCCCGCGAGCAGGGAGAATCCCGCGAAGACCGGGACTGCGAGCGTGACCAGCGCGCCGATGCGGCCGTGGTACTCATTCGCCCAGAAAAACAGCGCGACTTGGAAGAGCAGCGCGAGCGCAAGCGCGATGACGACCTTCTTGGCCCGCGCCTCCATCGAAAACAGCGTCAATCCCAGAACAGCCGGCAGGAGCAGGACGGTGAAGGCCACGACGTCGAGCACGACACCGAGCGCGATGACGTACGCGACGGACAGCAGGTCGAAAGGCGTGTCTCGGAACGCGGCGTACAGAACGATGCGCAGCACGCCGCCCAGGACCAGGAGCGGCCAGGAGAGCGCCCACAAGATCCGCAGGCGATTCGAACGATCAGAGCTCATCGGCAGTGCCAGAAGTACATCCTCTACGCGACCCGAGCATTACGGCGGCATGACAGGTCATCCATCCGCGACGATCAGCTCTTCGCAGTCGCATAGGCAGTCGCGTGTAGGGGTCACACGACGACGTGCCAGATCGGACATCTTGAGCGAGTGGGGGGCGCCGCATCGCCCCCCCCGTCACGTCCTATCGTCGCGCGCGGGCATCCGCCGGACCAGGCAGGCGTCTCAGCCCGGGCGGCGCTCGTCCTGCGCCGCGACCTGCACGCCGTACAGCTTGCGGCGCGGAAGGCGCTTCAAGAGCGCCCGACCCAGACCCTGCGGCAGACCGCGCAGCGCGCTGCGCAGGACCAGCGCCTGGAACAGCTTGCCGCGCGGCGCCAGCACACCTGCCTGGCGCGCCCAGGCGGCGGAACCGGCGACGTTTCCACGGCGCGCCGCGCGCCAGGCCAGATCGGCGCACAGCCGGTCGCGCTCGCCTTGCACGACGCGCTTGTGGGCGGGCGCCAGCGCCCCGACCCGTTCCTCGAGCGTGTCGAGCACGCGCAACCACTCGACCAGCATCGGCTCGAGTTCGTGGCTCAGATTGCGCTCGTGGATGCGGTAGCGCGCCAGCGGTTCGGCGCAGAAGCCGACCGTCGTGTGGCGCGCGATGCGCAAGCACAACTCGAAGTCTTCCAGGTAGCGCAGCGACGGGTCGCACCCGCCCAGATCGCGAAAGAGCGCGGTGCGCATCAGGGTCGTCTCGACCGGCACGAAGTTGCCGTGCAAGAGCGGCTCGAAGATGTCGCCTTCGGCGTACTTCAAGAAGGTCCCGCGCCGTCCGCGGCGCTCACTCTGCGCGTCGATGATCCACGCGTCGGCGTAGACGAGTCCGACCTCCGGCCGCGCGGCGAGGAGCGGGACGAGCGTCGTGAGCATGTTCGGCTCCCACACGTCGTCGTGGTCCAGAAAGGCGATGAACTCGCCGCGTGCATCCTGAGCCGCGCGGTTGCGGGCGGCGGCCACGCCCTGATTCTTCTGGCGCACGACGGAGAGGCGCGAACCGTAGCTTTCCAGGATGCCGAGCGTGCCGTCGCGCGATCCGTCGTCGCACACGATCACCTCGATCGGCGAGTAGTCCTGCGCCAAGACGCTCTCGAGCGTTTCGCGCACGAACTGTTCGCCGTCGAATGTCGGAACGATGACGCTGACGAGCGGATTCACCCGGTTCACTTCTTGACGTTCATTCCAGTCCGGAGCGCACGCGCGCCAACTCGCGCGACAACGCCGGACGGTCGAGCAGGGCGCGCGCAACGAGCCACACGACGAGCGCGATCAGCGGAATGATGGCGAGCAGAGGCACGGAAGCACCTTCGAGCAGGTACTCCAGGTACCAAGCCGCGGGCGCGAACGCCAGAGCCCACAACGTGAACGCCGCACCGGCCGCACCCAGATCGGGTCCGTCGGTCGTCGACGAGAGGCTCAACGTGCGCCAGGCGACGGTCAGCGAGGCCAGCGCGGCGATCACGCGACTCGCGAGCACGGCGCCGGCCACGGCACCGACGCCGTGGGGCAGTGAGAACCCTAGCGCGATCCCGAGCAACACGATGCGCAGGATGCCGAGCCTGAACACGATCTTGCCGTGCGCGGAAGCCTTGATCGCGGTGATGGCGGTGAGGTCGAAACAGCGCGCTCCGGCCGCCATCGCGAGGCACGACAGGAGCGGCGCGGCGCTGCCCCACTCCGTGGGGAAGAACGTGTTGACGATGGGCTCCGCGGTCAGCGCCAGCAAGACGTGCAGCGGCAAGACGAACATCAAGGTGATGCGCAGTGCCTGCATATAGGCCGTCTGCAATCCGCCGGCGCGGTACTGCAGCGCGAAGGTCGGGAACAAGAGCCGTTCCGACACGCTGGTCGCGTAGTTGATCATCACCTGGCTCTGCGTCTGCGCGAGTTCGAACAACCCCAACGCCGCACGGCCGAGGCCGAAGCCGACCGAGGCGCTGTCCAGACGCTCGCCCAGATACCCGAGCAAGGCCGCGCCGGTGAAGTGCGCGCCGTTGTGCCGCACGCTGGCGAGCGACACCGCGCCGCCGACGTGCTTCGGCAAGAGCGGCCGCGCGAAGATCGAAGCCGCGACGAGCGATGCGATCGCATTCGCGTGCCACGCGTAGACCAGGGACCACTCGCCCGCCCCCAGCGCCGCCGTGCCGATGCTGACGACGGTCAGCGAAGTGATCATCACGAGATCGACGGCGAAGATGCGTGCGAAACAGCGATCGCGGACCAGGATCGCCGTGGGCAAGGTGCCCAGGTTGGCGACGACCGTCATCGGCGAGAGCGCGATCAAGAGCATCCCCAGACGTGCTTGATCAGGCCACCACTGCATCGCGAGGCCCGCACCGGCGACACACAGGGCGAGCAGCACGCCGATGATCGTCTGCAATCGTCGCGCGCGCGCGTAGAGCGGCGCGTCGATGTTCGGCGCGCTGATCAGAGCTTCGTCGAAGCCGAACACCGCGAGGTGCTGGACGCCGAACATGATGACGCCGGCGAGCGTCGCCTCACCGAACTCGGCCGTGGTGACGAGCCAGGGCAAGGCGAGCTTCGACGCGAATCGAATCGCCTGCACGGTCGGATTCGCGAGCAGCGCGAACGACACGCCGCGCGCCGTGTAGAGCGCCGTCGGCGGGGAATTCGCCGGAGCGGCCTGGGCCTCGGGGTGGTCTTGCTCGCCGCTTTGTTCCATGCCTTCGACCGCAGATTCGACGCGATTGCGGGCGCGCGTCCAAGCGTGGAGGCCCCTTGATTCCCGGACTTGGGTCTAGGAACGATCCTGAGCCCGGCTGCGTTCGAGCGCCGTGCGGTAGACCGCCCATTCGACTGCTTCGAATCCGACATCGGCCAGAGCGGCTTCGAGCTTGAGGGCCAGCGCACGGGCGAAATCGACCTCGTCCGCGCCGACTTCGACGCGCGCGCGGCGGCCGTGATCGCGCACGCGCAATTGCCGCAGTCCGTGAGCGCGCAAAGCCTCTTCGGCGCGCTCGATGCGCGCCAGTTTCTCGCGCGTGACGGTAGTCCCGACCGGGAGTCGCGACGCGAGGCAGGCCGACGAGGGCTTGTCGGCGACCGCGAGGCCGTTCTCGCGCGCGTAGCGGCGCACGTCGTCCTTGCTGAAGCCGGCGGCGGACAAGGGCGCGACGACGCCGAATTCCTTGGCCGCGACCGCACCCGGTCGATGGTCGGAGAGGTCGTCGACGATCTCGCCGAAGGCCAGCGCGCGAAAGCCGTTGTCGCGCGCCCACGGTTCCATGACCGCGAAGAGCGCCGATTTGCAGAAGTAGCAGCGGTCGCCCTTGTTTTCGCGGTAGCGCGCGTCGTCCAATTCGTTCGTAGCGATGACTGCCAGTCGCGCGCCGATCGCCGTCGCCACCGCGCGCGCTTCGGAGAGTTCGCGCCGCGGCAGGGACGGCGAATCGGCGATGACGGCCGCGGCTCCGTCCCCCAGCACGCGGTGTGCCGCGTGCAGGAGTACCGACGAATCGACGCCGCCCGAGAACGCGACCGCGACGCGCTCGAGTTGCACGAGCAGAGCGTCGAGCCGCTGCAGTCGCGTGTCGTACGAATCACTCACAGGTAGAGCCTGATCTTTTGCACGTAGCCTTCGGCGCTCTCGACGAAGCGCGCCACTTCCTGGTCGGTGAGCGGACGCAGGATCCTGGCCGGAACGCCGGCGACGAGCGAGCGCGGCGGAACGACAAAGCCCTCTTTGACGACGGCTCCGGCCGCGATCAGCGATTCGCGCCCGATGACCGAGCCGCCCAGGAGGATCGCACCCATCCCGATCAAGCAGCGGTCATCGACGCGCGCGCCGTGCAGCACGCAGCGGTGTCCGATGGTGACTTCGGAACCGATCACGTTGGGCACACCCGTGTCGGCGTGGATCATCGTCAGGTCCTGGACGTTGGTGCGCGCACCGATCGTGAGCGGCGCGTCGTCGCCGCGCAACACGCACCCAAACCAGATGCCGACGTCGGCGCCGAGCGTGAGGTCCCCGGTCAAGATCGCGTTGCGCGCCGCGAAGGCGCCGCTCTCGAGCTTTCGGAACAGTCCGCTGCTTTCGAAGTGCGTCATGGCGTGATCAGATTCGGTTGGGAAGCGCGCTGGAGGAGTTCAGGGAAGACGTACAGCATCAGGAATTGCAGGCCGTTGTGCACGGCGTGGATGAACCATACCGCGTGCAACCGCTGCGTCCTCAGCATGACGTAACCGAGCAGGCAGGACAGCGCGAAAATCGGCGCGAGTCCCTCGACGCCGTGCATTCCGGCGAAGAGCAGCGAGGTGAGCGCGATTCCGCCCACAGGGCGCAGCTTGCGCACGAGTACCGGCTGCAGGAAACCGCGGAAGAGAATCTCTTCGAACAAGGGCTGCACGACGGCTCCGATCACCACCGGCACCAGCCGCTCGTCGGGCGGCACCTTGCTCAGGATCTCGATCAACGGTTGTTCGAAGGTCTCGCGGCCGGCCAGGCTCAAGATCCACACCCACACGAACTGCAGTGCACTCATCGCAGGCATGATCAGCACGTAGAGCACGAGTGCGGCCAGAGGCGCGCGGAACAAGCGGCCGGCCCGGACGCCCAGCGCCGCGAGTCCGTTCGGTCCGAACTTCGCGGCGAACACGGTCGCGAGTGTCGCCGGCAGCGCGAGCGCAGCGGCGCTGGCGCAGAGCAACTTCGTCGCGCTGTCGTCGCTGCTCACGAAGAGGCCCGTGAGCAACATGGCGGCGATCGTGGCCATCACGACGACGGCGATGTGCGGAGCGCCCCAGTGGATGCGCGTGTCCTCCTCGCCGGGCACGATCTTGCGCGCGAGAACGCCCAAGAGCGGCAGCGCCAAGAGTGCCACGACCACGAGCGCGAGCGCGCCCCACGGCGGGCCTCCCATCGCGACGATCGGTTCGGCGTGTTCCTCGGAGAGGAGCGACATCCCGCTCAAGGCTTGGGCGCTTCGGCGCCGTGGATCGTGCCTTCGAGCGGCGAGCTGGCGTTGGCGTACAGCTTGCGCGGGATGCGACCCGCGAGGAACGCATGCCGTCCGGCGGTGCACGCGTCACGCATCGCCGCCGCCATGCGCAACGGTTCGCGCGCCGAAGCGATGCCGGTGTTCAAGAGCACGCCGTGCGCGCCGAGTTCCATCGCGATGGCGACATCCGATGCGGTGCCGACGCCGGCGTCGACGATGACGGGTACCGTGACGAGCTCGAGCAGGATACGGATCGCGTTGGGGTTCAGGATGCCTTGACCCGAACCGATGGGCGAGCCGGCCGGCATGACGCTTTTCGCGCCCAATTCCTGCAGTCGCACGCCCAGTCGCGGGTCGTCCGATGTGTATACGAGCACGTCGAAACCCTGGCGCACGAGTTCACGCGTCGCTTCGAGCGTGCCGACCGGATCGGGCAGCAGGGTCTGCGTATCCCCCAGCACTTCGAGCTTCACGAGCTTCGTGTCCAGCACGTCGCGCGCGAGTTCCGCCGTGCGGATCGCGCTCTTCGCGTCGAAACACCCGGCAGTGTTGGGCAGGATGACGTAGCGCGAACGGTCGATGTGGTCGAGCAACGACGGCCCGGCCTTCGCGTCGAGGTTCACGCGCCGCACCGCGACCGTGACGCACGCCGTGCCGCTGATCGCGAGTGCCTGGGCCGTCTCTTCGAACGACTTGTACTTGCCGGTGCCGACCAGCAGGCGGGAGTGCAGCACGGTGTCGCCGATCACGAGCGGCTCGTCCGCGAGCCACGGTTCGGACGTCGTCTGGTTCATGGTCTGCATGTTCATCCTCCTCCGACGAGCGTCACGACTTCGACACGATCCCCGTCACGCAAGAGCGTGCGTCCACGCTCGGCGCGCGGCACGAGCGCCTCGTTGACTTCGACCGCGACGACCTCCGGCCGCAGCCCGAGCGCCGCGACAAAGGCGTCGACGCTGGTGCCGGCGCTCGCCGTCCGGGCTTCGCCGTTCAAGTGGATTCGAATCGTGGTGGCCTGGGTCATCGGGTGTCGCTCGAAGTTTGGGCCGAGCAGTCTACAGCGAGTCGCGTCGTACCGAGACCGGAGGAGAATGCCAGGTCCCGGGCCGGGTCCTGGGAGCCGGCTGCGGGCGTCCCCCGAGTGCGGCCATGCCCTACTTCTGGCCCAGGCGCTCGCGCCAGATCTGCTGGTACTTGCGGCGATTCGCCAACAGATCGGCCAGCGTGTAACCGTCGAGCACGCGCAGGAATCCCGACTGCGCTTCGTGCAGCACGTCCTTCAGGTCGCAGACCGGTGCGATAGCGCAGGTGTTCGTCTTGGGATCAAAACACTCGACCAGGTCGAAGTCGGGCTCGGTTTGCCGCACGAGAGCGCCGACGTTGATCTTGTTGGGCGCACACGCGAGCCGCAGTCCGCCGTTGCGGCCGCGCACGGACTCGACGAGACCCAACTCGAGCAGCAGCTGACTGACCTTGACGAGATGATGGCGCGAGATGCGGTAGGACTCGGCGATCTCCGTCACGGTCACGAGGCGGTCGTCGTGGGAGGCCGCGTACAACAGCACGCGCAGGGAATAGTCGGAGAAAAGGGTCAGGCGCACGGTGGGATCCTAGCGATTTTTCGCTTTCGGCTGCTTGGCAAGCGCTCCGCCGACGATAATATGTATTCTTCGTACATCATTCTTGACTCCCCTTCCCTGACACAGCCTCGGACCCGAACCCACATGACGAGCCTCTACGATCAACTCGGCGGCGAACCCGCCGTCTCCGCCGCAGTCGAGACTTTCTACCGCAAGATGCTGAGCGACGAGCGTGTCGCGCGCTTCTTCGACCACGTCGACATGGACGGCCAGATGGCCAAGCAGAAGGGCTTCTTGACCATGGTCCTGGGCGGGCCGAACAAGTACACGGGCTTGGACATGCGCGCCGGACACAAGCATCTCGTGGCACGGGGCCTGAACGACCTGCACGTCGATGTCGTGATCGAACACCTGGGCGGGACACTGCTCGAGATGGGCGCCACGCCGGAGCAAGTCACGCAGGTGGCGGCGCTGGCGAATTCGGTGCGCGACGATGTGCTTGATCGTGCGCCGCAGACCACTCCGATCAAGAACTGAACCTGTGGCATCCATCGAGTACCAGGGCCGGCGCCTGGAATTGGCGCCGGGCGAAACCGTTCTGGACGGACTGCTCGCGGCGGGCGTAGACGCGCCGCATTCGTGCAGGTCGGGGCATTGCCGAACGTGCGTTGCGCGCGCGCTCGATGTCGCGCCGCCGGCGGGATCGCAAGAGGGCCTCAAGGATTCGTGGCGCGAACTCGGGCTGTTTCTGACGTGTCGCGCGGTTCCGACCGAGGACATGCGCATCGCCGCGACCGACGATCTGGGCCTGGAAGTCGGCGCGACGGTCACGGCCGTCGAGCGCTTGAGTCACGACGTCGTGCGGTTGCGGTTGGAAACCGACGAGCCGTTCGAGCATCGCGGAGGTCAGTTCGTGACCTTGGTCCGCGTCGACGGTCTGGCGCGCAGCTATTCGACCGCCAACGTGCCCGGTCGCGACGGGTTCATCGAGTTGCACGTGCGCGAGATCGCGAACGGCGCGATGAGCGGTTGGATCGCGCGCGAGTTGAAGCCCGGCGGACGTGTCGCTGTGCGCGGCCCCGAAGGCGAGTGCTTCTACGTGCACGGTCGGCCCGAACAGCCGCTGCTCCTCGTCGGCACGGGCACTGGTCTCGCGCCGCTGTTCGCGATCCTGCAAGAAGCGCTGGCGCACGCGCACAGCGGCCGCATCGTTCTGCTGCAGGGTGCTGTGGACGAGCGCGGCCTGTACCTGGTCGACGAGTTGCGCGCGCTCGCGAAGTTGCATCCCAACTTCGAGTACGTGCGCTGCTTGCTGCGCGGCGAAGCGCAGGAGGGAATCGAAATCGGCGCGATCGATGCGATCCTGCGTGCTCGAATCCCTGCGCTGCGCGGCTGGCGCGCCTATCTGTGCGGCAATCCGGAACTCGTTTTCGACCTGCGCAAGAAGGTCTTCCTGGGCGGCGCGAATTCGAAGGAAATCCACGCCGACGCGTTCGTGATGAAGGCGCCGGCGCTCGCGCGCTGAGGCCTGGTTCGACTGGCGCGTGCCGTGGATGCGCGCACATACGTAAATGGCACTCACTTCCTGGCCTTGACGGCGTTTCGCGGGCTCCAAGAGCGACCGGATCCACTCGCACTCGAAGTCGTTCCGGGCTCGACGGGAGCGACCGATTTTCCGGAGGCGCCGATCTTCCGCGTCAGGCTCGTCAACGTCGATGCGGGCGAAACGCGCATCGCGGTCGTCGAGGCCGGAGATCATCACGGCGGCTGACTCACGACCTGGAACGTCGAAGTACGCTCCTGGCTCCTGGTGCAGCTGTTCGCGCTGACGGACCTGCACGATCCGAGGATGGAGCGTGGAGTGCTCGGGAAACACGAGCTCGTCGATGTGCTCTATTCCGAGGAGAGAGGCCCGTTCCTCTCTAACTCGATGCCAGCCTGGGCTAGAGAGTTCACGGAATCCACGCAGCTCGAGTTCGCCGCACGCTGGAAGCGCAGCGCGCAGAGTTTCGTGTTTGAGATCGTGCCGGACTAGACCGTGCCGGAGACATGGGCAACCTCGACTCGATGGCCCTCGTACGCAGCCTGTCCGCGGCGGTCCTGCGCGAACCGGACGCCTAGACCTCGCGCCTGGACATACGACCGGCTACGGCGCAGACCAGGAGGAACGCGCACGCGGCCAGCAACGCGATCAGGTTCACGATCTCGGCCGCCTGTTGACGCGTCGATTTGGCGAATGGGAACGGGCGATACTCGAGCAGGGCGGTGAGCTCGGCCTCTTGTCCGACGCGGAAATGTCCGCCCGGCTCGACGGAATTCTCGCGCGGGAACAGGTAGCTCGCGGGGTTCTTGAAGTTGTACTCACCGTCCGCCACCGCGCGTGCAGGACCCGCGTGCAGCTTGCCGATCGGAAACCACTCGAGTTCGTAGCCGAAGATCGGCTCGAAGCACGCGATCGGTGACACGCCTTCGACCAGACCGTCGTTGCGATCCGGCGGTCGCAGCATGCGGCCGTCGGGACCGAACTCGATCGAGCAGCGTTCGATCGGAACCACGCGCCCGGTCTCGCGCAGGGCGTCGAACGCGGTTTCGATGCGTGTCGCGAAATAAGATTGCGTGGCGTAGAAACTGCGGTCGCGCAGCACGTGCGTGGCGAGCACGAGCATGGCGGCAGCCAGGGCGAGGCGAGAGCGCTTCTGCGGATCCACTGCGATCCGATCCAGCGCCAGCGCCGCCAGCACCGTGAAGATCGGCACGTACGCCGCGAACCAGCGCACGAGACTGCTCGAATTGCGCACGATCGGCACGCTCTTCAAGAACGCAGTCCAAGCAGGCGAGTACGTGTTGACCACCACCGGAACGAGCAAGATCACGACCAGCCCGGCGAACAGCGCGACGTTGCGCCTACCGCGCAGTCGCTCGCGCAGATTGCGGCGCAGAGCTAGCGCACCCGCGACCAGCAAGATGAGCGTCACCCACGTGAGGCTGAAATCCCACTCGTGGTGGTCCAGCCTCCAGCGCTCGTTCACCAGCAGGTAGCGGCCCAGATCGTAGGACGGAAACACGAACACGGACTGGATTACGAGTGCGATCGCGCCCAACGGGTTCGACGTGCCCGGCAGCGGATAGCCCGCGCGCGGAAAGGAATCCAGGAACGCGATCCCCGCACTCAACTTCGCGAGACACAGAAGCAGTGCGCACGCGATCGCTCCGCCGAAGCGCAGTCCCGCGTGCACGGCGTCGCCTCCGCGCAGCGCGGCGACGAGCGCGATGCCTGCACACGCCAGGCCGGCCGGCACGAGGCCGTAGAAATTCCCGGCCTGGAACATGTACGCGAACGCGAGCCCGGCACAGAGCGCGTCGAACACCAGCCGGCGCACGCCCTGTCCCTCGCCCACCGGCCGCGTGATCCACCACGCCGCGAGCGGCACGAGCATCTGCGAGTGGAAGAAGAGGTGCCCGCTCAACATCCGCGCGGTGAAGAATCCGTTCCACGCGAAGATCGTCGCGCCCAGGAGCGCCGCCGCGAGCGAGAGTGCGAAGGTCTTGCGCAGACACAGGTACGTCCCGAGAAACCCGAGCGCCGCGAACACGACCAGCGTCGCGCGCACGGCGAAGATCGGCCCAGCCGCGATCGCCGCGACCTGCGGGAACGTGATGTAGCCGCACGAAGGATGCGCGTAAAACGGCAATCCCCCGCCGAAGGCCGGCGTGAACCAGGGGATCGAAAACGCGCCGTTCTGCTGAAACCAGTACGCGCCCGACAACAGATCCGGGAAGTAGTACGCGTAATCGTGCCCGATGCTCCCGTCCGCGCACGGCAAGTAGCGTCCGTAGACGAGCGCGTGCAAGCCGACGACGAGCACGAGCGCGAGAGCGACGATCAGGGATTCGGGAAGTCGCTTCACGTGACGCTCTGCGGCGGCGGAGTCTACCTCATGCAGCTCGGCGCTCGCGTCCGCTCCTCACCACCACGGGTGCGACGTCGCCGGCACTCCCAATCACGGAGCGCTGCATCACTCGCCCGCAGACAGGTTCGCATCCGGCCTGCGCACCCAGGCTGCTCCGTAGATGTCGACGAAAGCGGGTGCGATGCGATCCGCCGGCGTGTCGCCGACCAGCGTGAAGCGCCAGGCGAGCGGATGGCGCGTCGCTACGTCCGCGCGACGGCCGTTCAGTCCGCTGCCGCCCCACGCTTCACCCAGCGCCACCATGCGAAACTCGACGAAGCGGTGGGTTGCCCAATCGAACACCGCCCGGCCCGTGAGTTGCGCACTCACCCCGCGCGCACGATTCGGGAACTTGTCCCAGTGATTGCGACCCAATTTCCAGGTGCCGTCGGACTCGGCGCGCGTGCGCCCTTCGATGGCGAGTTCGACGCGTGTGCCTTCGCTGCGCGTCACGACCGTCGCGATCTCGGCCTGCTCGATGTCTTCGGGCGCGAACGGGCCCTCTTGACCGCGCACGTTGTCCACCAGATGAAAGCTCGCCCAGCGCCGGACCAGTGCTTCGGGCAACGCGGTGCGCGCGCCCACGACGGGCTCGGAGGGCAACCACTGGCGCGCTTCGTCGCGCGAGAACCACACGTGATCCAGATTCCAACGCCCCGCTTGAGGCTGCAAGGTGCCGTCCTCCGCGCGCGCGAGGTCGCGGTGGATCGCCGTCAACGCCAATCCGTCGACGGGAAAGGAGTCTTCCCAGCGGTGCGCGGCACGCGCGGACTCAGGCGCAGCTTGCGTGCGTTCCGCGGGGGGCAGCGCCTCCCAGGCCGCGAGACCCTGGCGCAGCACGGCTTCGATCCGACGCGGATCGGTGGAGTTGCCGCGCGCGAGCAGCCGACCGTCGGGCGTGCACACGTACGTGCCTTGTCTGCTGCCGCCCACCGGCTCGGGCGTGCCTTCGACCATCACGCGAAAAAAGCGCGCTTCCGGATCGGCGCTCGTCTGCAAGCGCCACGATTCATCGGTCGCCGGAACGAAGCGCTGCGCGAGTGCCTGCACCGCCGCGTCGTTCCAGACGGACGCACGGCCCGCCACACCGTTGCCTCAGGTACACCCGAGCGGATGGCCGTTCATCAGCCACAGAAGCAACGGACGCTGCGCTTCAGCCGCCGCCGCGAGCCCGGCGTGGAAATTCGTTTGCCACGGAATCGCCTGCCACGCGCGCGCTTCGGCTTCGGGCTCGAGCAGCGCGCACCATTCGTCCAACGTCTGTTGTGCGATCGGTTGTGTGCGCTCGACCGCTAGGTGTCGCGCCGATCCGGCACAGGCCGCGAGCAAGGCGAGCAAACTGAGCGCGACCGCGAGGCGCGCTGAGCGTGGCGCGACCACGAAGTCGGAGACTGTTGTCGGCTGGATTCGCACGTGCGTGCCGGAGCATAACCGATCGACGCGATCCACGGCAGGGCGTGAAACGTGCAGCGCAGGATCGACGACCTGGGTCTGAAGGTCGCTTGTCCGGGAAGCGCCGTGTCCTCGAACACGCGTCAACGTTTGTACGTCTCGCTCACCCACCGTCTCCACGCGGCGTCCAACTCTTCGGGCGTCCTCCCGAATGCGGCCGCAGTGATCTCGCGCTCGTGCGCGCGACGCGCCTGCTCGAGTTCGTCGCCTTTCAGGTCGTAGAAAGGCTTCGAGATTCCGATCAGCCAGGCTTTGCGCTGTTCTTCGGGCTGCAGCAGCAACCAGCCCGTCCGCGACCAAAGGCACATGTGCAGCGCACCGGTGATCTCCTCCCACGCGGTGAGTTCCATCATCGCACTCCACTTCGGAGCGTAGTCGTTCGACACCAGCCCGAGCACGCGCGGCTCCCACTTCCACGCGTCCGTGTCGTGTTGACGCACGGCGCGGAAGGCGTAGATGGCGAGCTTCTCATCGACGTTGCGCGCCGCGATGTGAGCCAGCCCGGTCTTGAACCACAACGGCGACCAGAACCCGCGATCGCGAAAGCCGTCGACGAAATTGGTCGCGAGATCGGCGGCGACGACGCTGCCGAGCGCCGCGTCCTGTTCGTAGCCCCAACCGGCCAACGTCTCGGCGCAGGTGATGAGCAGCATCCCGCCGCCGGGCATGCGCTGGCGTGTCGACTGCTGCACGACCGGCTGGTACCAACGCTGCGTGACGCGCCCGAAGTGGGATTGTTTCTCGAGCAGCAACACGACGGCCTTGCGCGCCTGACCCAGATACGGTCCGCGTCCGCGCGGATCGTCAGCGGCTACGTCTTCGTCCGGGCCAGGAAAATCGGCGGCGGTCAGCGCGAAGGTCTGCAAGAACGCCGCGTACTGTTCCTCGATGCGCAGACCGTAGAGATGCAGGCGCAGCCAGGGATCGAGCTTGCCGCCGGGCCGTTTGAACTTCGCGAACCTGGGTTCGAGGCGTTTCAGTTCCTCCTTGAGGCGCTTCTCTTCGCGCGCGTCGCCCTTGCTGACTTTGTAGGTCTCGAGCGTGGACCCGATCTTGAAATGCGCTGTCTCGATCCACAGCACGCGCCGACCGATCACTTCCTCGACGTCGGTGGTGCGGACCGCCTCCCACAGCGGAAACGGTCCCATGCCGCTGTAGCCGGCGCGCGCGAGTCCCGCCGCTTCGCCGCCGGTGTAGGGATCGACGACTTCGAAGACTTCGTCCTTCGAATCGTTGGAGCCCTGGGCCGCAGCGGGCGCGACGGCGAACACGCTCGCGAGCAGCGCGATCAGCAAGCGACGAACACGGACGGCGAGGTTCGTGTCCCCGTCGTCCGTGCGTGCGATCATCGCGACGATCGGCGCCTCAGCGCAGGGCTTTTTTCGCCGCGTCCGACGGTGCCTCCGCGGCGCGCGACTTCGGTACCCGCGTGACCGCCTTGTCGAGCGCCAGCTTCTCGGCGTCGATGCGCGCCTTGAGGCCCGCGATCTCGGCGTCCAGCGCGTCGACCTTCTTGCGGTCCGGCCGGGCGCTCTCCATCTCCAGACCCTTGCGCGCCTCGAGGTTCGCGATCTTGAAGTCGAACTCGTCGAGCTTCTCGATGCGCTTCAGGACATCGGCGTACGAACTCGCCGGGTTCTTCTCGTACGAGCGCTCGAGGATGCGGCTCATGCTGTCCCACAGCTCGGTGCGCGAGCCTTCCGATTCGAGCGGGATCTTCGCCTCGCCGTCGACGAGCGCGAGGAACAGGTGCTCGGACTCGTCGTTCGGGAACAGCGCGTTGAAAGGATGGTCGGGCGCGATCACGTCGACCGGGAGTTTCACGCAGTGGAACCAGCGCGACAGCACCAGCGTGCGATCGTTCTCGGGACCGCCTTTCAAAAGTGCGTCGTCCGTCTTGTTGCAGACCGAACATTCGCGCAAGACGAGCAAGGGGCGCGGGTCGTCGCCGGCGATGAAGCGCAGCGCATCCGCACGCGAGAGCGCGCGACGCACGGCGACCGGAGCGGTACCGGTGGTGCGCACTTCGGCTTCCTTGTAGACGGGATAATCCCAATCCAGCTTGAGGAACGGCCGCGAGCTCGCACCGCGCGGGATGGCGCTCAACTCGAATGCGCCGGTCGAGATCTTGGGCTTCTTGATCCCACCCAATCCGCCGCGCGTCGTACCGACACCACCGCCGCCGCCCGCCGTGGGACCGGAATTCTTCGGAGTACCCGCCGTATCACCGGGAGCGAAACTGCCCCCGCTGCGAGCGGGCCGTCAACATCTCACACTGGCGTCGAGCGTGGGCAACGTGCCGAAGGTCAGCACCGAAAACGCCGAGACAGCAAGCCATCGATTCCACTGCATGGGGACTCCTTGCGCGTTGAAAGGAACGAGCACGCGGCTCTGGTGAGCACGCCGCCTGGGCACGCAGGGCCGGAGGCGGCGCGCGGGCCTCATCCTACTCCAGACCCGAACCCGAAGGGAATCGGGCTACGGCCCGACGGGCGAAAACCACGGTCGGTGGGTGCACAATGAGCACATAGGCGTGGACTCCGGTCCCGCCCCAGGCCGGTTCGCAGGCACCGACCGCCGCCAGGATTGCGCCCGGCGGCGGGATTCCGGTTGTCCACAGTCGTGCGCTTGCCGACAAAGAGCCTGCTCGCCACCCACGGAGATCCTGATGACTCGACATGCTTCCAAGTTGTTCCTCCTCGCCGTGCTCCTCGCGCCCCTCACCGCCAGCTGCGCTGCGAACGGATATCGCAAGGCCGAGAGCGCCGCAGCCCAGATGCACTCCTTGCGCACCAACCTGGAGCGGATGGGCGAGGACCTCGCCGCCGTACAAACATCGTTGCAGAGCGTGCTCGCCCCCACCGGCGACGGCACGGTGATCGCGTTCCAGGCCTTCGAACGCCAACTCGCGGACGTGAAGCAGCGCATCTCATCGGCCGACGGCGACCTCGCCGGCATCAAGCGCCGTGGGGAATCGTACTTCGAGTCCTGGCAAAAGCAGATCGCACGCATCCAAGACGGCGAGATTCGCGACGAGGCCATCCGCCGTCGCGAGGCCCTGTTGCGCTCGCAGTCCGAATTGGTCGAAGCCGTCGAAGCGGTGCGTCCGCACCGCACGGCGCTGCTTACCTCGCTGGAAGACCTGCGCATCTACTTCTCCAACGACCTCAGCGCCGCGGGTGTCGATTCGGTGCGCGGCTCGGTCAGCCGCATCGATCAAGACATCGTCGCGCTGCGCTCGCGACTCTCGAACCTCGCGTATTTGATCGACCGCACCGCGCCTGGATTCTCTCCGGCGGTGCTGGCGACACCGCCGAACTCTTGACAGGTCAACGGGCAGGATTGCGGTCTGTGCGGCCGTGCTCTTGATTCAGTCGACGCGCACGAACGCGCACTTCAAGTAGCTCGTCTCGGGCAGCGTCAACAGCACCGGGTGATCGGCGCCCGCGCCGCGGAATTCGGTCAGCCAGGCGCTGCGGCCGGCCTTGTGCGCGGCGCGCGAGAGATGAGATTGAAAATCCGCGGCGCGCACGTTGAACGAGCACGACGCCGACACCAGCATCCCGCCCGGCGCGAGCAGCGTGAAGGCCCGGCGGTTGAGTTCGACGTAGCCGCGCTCAGCGCCCTGGACTTCACGGCGACTCTTGGCGAAAGCGGGCGGGTCGACGATCACCAGACCGTACTGTTCGCCGCGCTCGGCGCGCGCGCGCAGGTCGTGCATGCAGTTGGCGCGCTCGAACTTCATCCGGTCCAAGACACCGTTGCGCTCGGCGTTCGCGGCGGCGCGTTCGAGTGCTTCCTTGGATTGGTCGACGCACAAGACCGACTTCGCACCGGCCAAAGCCGCGCGGACACCGAACAAGCCGTCGTACGAGAACGCGTCGAGGACGTCGACGCCGCGCGCGAACTCGGCGGCGCGGGTGCGGTTGTCGCGCTGGTCGAGGTAGTGGCCGGTCTTGTGGCCGTGAACGACATCGACCGCATAGTCGAGGCCGTCTTCGTGCACGACCAGGCCCTGGGGCAGCGCACCGTCGACGACTTCGACGTGCTGTTCGAGCCCCTCCAACCGGCGTGAAGCCGAATCGCTCTTGTCGTACACGCACTCGATCTCGAACGGCAGCGCCGCGCGCGCCAGCTCGACGAAGGCGTCGCGATTGCGATCGGCGGCGAGCGTTCCGCATTGCGTGACGAGCGTGCTGCCGTAACGATCGAGCACGAAACCCGGCAGCAAGTCCGCATCCCCCGCGATCAGTCGGCACGCGCCGCGCGGATCGAGCAGCCCCGCGCGCTCGCGCACGGCGATCGCCGCGCGGATGCGGCCGTCGAAGAACGCACGGTCGGGGCGCGCCTCGCCGCGCGTCACGAAGCGCAGAGCGATACGCGAGCGCGCGCTGAAGAATGCGTGACCGAGCAAAGCTCCGGTCGGATCGACGACGCGCGCGAGGTCGCCCGGTTCCGCCGCCACTTCGGCCACGTCGTCGCGGTAGACCCAGGGGTGTCCGCTGGCAAGCCAACGCCGCGCTTTGCCGGTCACGTGCACGATGCTCATCGGTCGGACTCCAAGAGTTTCAAAAAGCGCGGGTCGTTGCGCAGCGATTCGAGGTCGGGATCGGTGCGCGCCCACTCCTTCTGTTTCCGCAAGCCGCCGGCCGACGGATAATTCTCGTCCAGATCGCGCTTCAAGAACGCGAGCGCGGTCTCCGCGTCTCCGAGCAACGCCCAGGTGCACGCCAGGTTGTAGTACGTGCCGGGCGACGGCGTGACCTCGCGCACCAGCGCACGCGCTGCGTGCGTCTTGCCTTCGCGCGCGCGATAACAAGCGAGCAAGACGCGCATGAAATCGTCCTGGCGGATTTCCCACGCCGCTTCGAACCACTCGACGGCCTTCTTCGGATCGTGCAGCTTGACGTTGGCGTTCACCGCCAGCGCCACGAGCGCGCCGCAGCGTTGATTGCGCACGATCGCGAGCGTGGCCTCTGAAGCGCCGTTCTCGCGCAGCATCTCCTCCAACGCCGCGAGTCGCTTTTCGGCCTTCGACAGCTCCAACTCAGCGCGCCGCGGATCGCCGTCGTCGCTGTACGTGCCGCCGAGCATCATCTCGACCTCGGCCGTCATCTCCGGGCCCCACAGGTAGCGCGCCGCGACTTCGGACGCGTCGAGTTGATCGCGCGCACGCGTCAGGAACGGTCGCGCGAGCGCCGGGTGCCCTTCGTCGCGCAAGGCGCGCCCGACCCACACCACGTACCAACTCGGCGTGCGCAGGTCGGCGAGCCCGCGCCAATCGCCGTCTTCGACGCGCCGCCGAAAATCGACCGCCTCTTGGAAGCGATTCTCGGCGATCATCACTTCGTCCAACTGTTCGGGTTCGATGCCTCCGTAGGCTTCGCGCAGGATCGCGCGCCGAGCCTTCGAATACTCGCGCGCCGAACGATCGCACTCGGCATCGAGGGCCGCGATCAGCCACGCGCGCCGCACCGGATCGGCGTGCGGGTCGATGATCTCGTTGTCTGCGGCGATGTAGGGCTCGAAGCCCAGCCCTTCGAGCGGCGCGACGGTCGCGAACGCGCGCCCGAGCGCGACGCGCAGCGCGAGCGCACGCTCCGGCGGCCACGCGGCGCGGCGCGGAACGTCGATCACGAGGTCGTGCACGCCGACGTTGCTCTGCAACACCGTGTCGAAGCTGCGCGCCGCATCGACTTCCGCGCGCCACGCGACAGCCAGCGCTTGCAACACGTAGCGGTGCGCAGCGCGCATCTCGAGCAGTGCCGCATGCGCGACGGTGGCCGTCCCCGACGCTGAAGCCAGCGTGGCGGTCAGCGGCAGATCCAAGGCCAGGATGCGCGCACAGGCAGTGACCGCGAGCCCGGCGCGCTCGAAGAGGAGTGCCACTTGCGCCGCCGCTCCGTCCTTGTCCGACAGATCCGCGCGCTGAGCGAGCAGCGCATCGATCCAACGGACCGCGCGCTCCAGCGGTGCGAGCGCCGCCGTCGTGTCGCCCTTGGCGAGCCACGCCAACGCCTCGAGGTGCGCCGCGCGCGCGCGCCAGGCCGGCGTTTCGGCAGCGTCTTTCGAGCGCGATGCAGCGTCCAGCGCGCGCGTGTACTGCAGCGCTTCGTCGTCGCGCGTTCCGGAGAGCAGCGCGATACGCGCGCGCTCTTCTAGCGTTCGGCAGGCATCGAATCCGTCGCGCTCGAACGCCGCGAGCACTTCGATGGCGCCGCCGTAATCCTGGCGCGCGAGTCGGCGCGCGATGTGCGCGTCCACCGCTAATCGCGCGGCGGCGCGCACGCGCGGATCCGGATGACGCAGCCCGATTCCGATCGGCGCGCGCAGAGCGGGCTCCAAGAATCCCTGTGCATCGTCGGCCGCTGCGCGTGCACACGGCACGAGCAGCGCGGCCAGCACTGCGCCAGGCTCGTCGCCGGCAGCCGCCCGCATCAGGCGCGCGTACGCGAATGGCCGACCGCGCGCCGTGGTGGGGAGCAGTGCCGCGACTGCGGCTCGCTCCGCGCCGTTGCACTCGTCGACGAGCGCAGCCAGCGCGGCGGCCGCCGCATCGTCGTCGAGCGCGGAAAGCGCGGTCGCGGCAGCCAGGCGCACGGCTGCATCGGAATCCGAACGCGCTGCGCGCGCCAGGGCAGCGAGGCGCGATTCGACTGCGCTCCGGCCCAGTTCGGGCCGCGCCAGAAAGCGCACCAACGTCTCGCGCACGAGTGCATCGGAATCGCTCAGGGCGAGGATCGCCGGTTGAACGGCACTCGCCGCGCCCGCGCGTTCGACCACGAGCGCGCGCAGGCGTCGCTCGGGCAGGGATCGTGTCGCCCACTCGAAGAGCGCCTGCTCCGCTGCGCCGGCGCCGATCTGCACGAGTTCGAGTTCGGCCGCTTCGTCGCCGCTCGCCGCGCGCGCGAACAGCGAACCCAGGTCGGTGCCGGATTGCGCGCGCACAGGCGCCGACAGGCCGATCGCCAGGAACAGCGCGAGCGTGCAGGGAAAGACGGTCTTCATTTGTCCGCATCCACGGGTGTGTCGCCGTTCGCAGCGTGCGCGCGACCGTGGCGCAACTCGAACGCGCGGCGTGTGAGCCCCACGAGCTTCGCCGCCGCCGTGACGTTGCCGCGCGTCTCGCGCACCGCCTCATCCATCAGCGCGATCTCGAAGCGTTCCAAGGAGACGCCGTGCGCCAGCGCTTCGCGCGCGAGCCTCTCGGGCACGCCGGCGACGGATTCAGCCAGGAAGTCGAACTCCGCCGCTTCGATCGGTCCCGCGGCGCCTGCGTTGAGCACGAGCACGCGCAACAACGCGTTCTCGAACTCGCGCAGATTTCCAGGCCACGCGTGGGCCTCAAGGCGCTTCAGAGCAGCCGGCGTGAGCGTGCGCGGCGCGACCGCGGCCTGCTCGGAGGCACGTTGGACTTCCACCGCGGCGAGTGCGGGGATGTCCTCGGCGCGCCGACGCAGGGGCGGGACGACGAGGGTCACGACCGCCAATCGGTAGTAGAGGTCTTCGCGAAACTTGCGCGCCGCGACGCGCTCGGCGAGCGGTGTGCTGCTCGTGGCGATCACGCGCACGTCGATCGGCACTGCGGTTTCGGAACCGAGCGGCTCGACGACGCGCTCTTGCAGAGTGCGCAGCAACTTGGCCTGCACGCTCTCCGCCAGACGCTCGATCCCGTCCAGGACCAGGGTTCCGCCGTGCGCCCGCACGAAGCGACCGGTGCGCTCGCGCGTCGCGCCGGTGAAGGCACCGGCGGTGTGACCGAACAGCTCGGCCTCGATCAGGGTGGGCGTCAGCGCCGAGAGATCGACCTCGACCAGCGGACCACCCGCGCGCGCCGAGCGCTCGTGCAGCGCGCGGGCGGTCAGGTTCTTTCCGGCGCCGCTCTCGCCCTCGATCAGGACCGAGACGTCGGAGGCCCCCACCCGCTGGAGTTCGCGCAGGAAGGCGACCAGGGCAGGACTCTCCCCCGCGAGCCAGCCGGGCAGCGGGTCGGGGGCCGCGCGGGGTGCGCCGGAGGGGCTCGCTTGAGACGGCATGACAGGGAGGTTGAGGATACGGGATCGGGGGAGGCGGAAAAGCCCTGACGACGAGCCGGCGCGCGATCTGGCCCCTTTGGCTGTGCGCGCGATCGGGGCGCGGGCCCCGGGCAGGACGCGCCCCGCCCGCAGCCCCCCACCCGCCGCCCGCGCCCGGTCCGCACCCCAGCCGGCCGCCGTCCTGATTGACTCGGAGCGCCCCATACCCCAGACTGCTGAGTCTCCCCAGGCCCCGGACGTGCTGCGACTTACCCCGCCGCACCCCGAGTCCCCGTGGGGAGCGGGGTAACCCGCTTCCGGCCAGCCGAATCACCCCTCCTGTCCAAAGCGGAATCACGCCCGTGCGCGCCTGATCGAGGCGCGCGCGTGCGTGTTTCCGTGCCCATCCATCACATGAACCCCGAAGACCTGCTGCGGATGATCGACGTCATCCACCGCGACAAGGACATCCCCAAGGAAGTGATCTTCCGGGGCCTCGAAGAGGCTCTCGCCGCGGGCGTGCGCAAGCGCCTCGGCGTCGGTGAGGACCTCGTCGTGACCATCGACCGCAAGACGGGCGAGGTCTCGATGGAGGACGACGAGGAAGAGTACGAGTTCGAACTCGCCGAGTTGGGCCGCATCGCCGCGCAAGCGGTGAAGCAAGGTTTCCAGCAGCGCCTGCGCGAGGCCGAGCGCGACGTCCTGTTCGAGGAATACGAGACGCGCGTGGGCCAGCTCGTGAACGGCGTCGTGCAGCGTTTCGAAGGCGACTACCTGGTCGTGAACCTGGGCAAGGTCGAGGCCTACCTCGGCAAGGAAGACCGCGTCCGCGGCGAGACCTTCAACCCCGGTGATCGGATCCGCGCCATCATCGTCGAGGTCCGCAAGGACGGCTCGCGCGTGCGCATCCTCGTCTCGCGCACGCACCCCGACCTCGTGCGCTGTCTCTTCCAGCTCGAAGTCCCCGAGATCGCCGACGGCATCATCGAGATCAAGCGCGTCGTCCGCGAGCCGGGCTACCGCACGAAGATGGCCGTGCTCTCGGGCGATCCCAAGATCGACTCGATCGGCGCGTGCGTCGGTGTGCGCGGTTCGCGCATCAAAGCCGTCATCGACGAGCTGCGCGGCGAACGCATCGACATCATCAAATGGAGCGATTCGCTCGAGACGTTGATCCAAAACGGCTTGAAGCCCGCCACCATCGACATCAACAACGTCTACCCCGACATCGACACGCGCTCGGCCGTCGTGATCGTCGACGAGGACCAACAGTCGCTCGCCATCGGGAAAAAGGGCCAAAACGTGCGCCTCGCCAGCAAATTGTGCGGGTGGGACATCGACATCAAGACGCGCGCGGAATTCGAGACCGACCAGACGGGCGGCGAATCGCAGACCGATGCGGAAGCTACGCCCGCGGACTCCTCGGACGACACCGAGGACCCAACGCCTACTCGAAAGGCCTTGGCCTGAGCGGTGTCGCTCGGTCCCCCACGAGGGGACCGTGATGTTCACCCTTGCTTGTGCCCCCTTTGAGCCCCCCTTCGAACCCGACCTCTGAGAATCGAACCCACTTGAGCACGAAGAAGCGCATTCACGACCTCGCCAAGGAAATTGGCATGAGCGGCACGGAACTCGTGAAGAAGCTCCGCGAACGCAACGTGACGGAGAAGTCCGCGATGGCGGGCCTCGAGGACTTCGAGTACCTCCAGATCCGCGGCTTCCTCGAGGCCAATGGGATGATCAAGGCCGCGGCGAGCCCGACCGTCACGATCGAGCAGTCGGGCGCGCTGGTCGTCAAAAAGAAGAAGAAGAAGCGCAAGAGCGTCGAACAGACCGACGACGAACCGGCCGAGCCGGTGTCCGAGGACGAAGAGGAAACCACGCCGACCGAGCAGCCGGAGCCGACCGCGGCGCGCAACGTCGAGACCCCCGCGCACGCCGCGGCCTCTGCGACGGCTACGCCCGAGACGGAAGAACCCGTTGCGCCGCGGCGCGCGAAGCCCGAGCCGGAGAAGATCTCCGCGGAGAGCCCCGCGCCGACGAACGTCGCGAGCAGCGCGAAGTCCGCTCCCGCGCCTGAACCCGAAGTCGAGGACGAGGACGAGGTTCAAGTCGAGAGCGACGATTCGGACGACACGGAAGCGGCGGAAGACGAGACACGCATCGTCGAGGTCGTCCCCAATCGACCCGCCGCGAGCGACACGGCCGCGCCTGAGGCTCCCGCGCCCAAGGCGGCGCCCAAGTCACCGAAGGCCCCCGAAGCTCCGAAGACGCCGCGCCGCAAGGGCACGGTCATCGGCTTCGTCGACCTCTCCAAGATCAAGAGCACAGCTCCGAAGAAGACCGAATCACGCCGTCTGCGCTCGCGCGACGACGTCGCGCCGGACGTCAAGCCGACTCTGGGTCACGACAAGAAGCGCGCCCTCGTGCGCGGCGATCGCGGCCCGCGTGGACAACTGACCGCCGGTGAATTGCGCGAACGCGAAGCCGGCCGATTCCTCCGCCGCAGCGGTCCGGGCGCCCGCGGCGGTCCGGGTCCGGGCATGGGCACGCGCGGTCCGCGCCGCGACGACGGTTCGGGTTCGCCGCACGCCGGCACCACGGTCGCGATCGACGCACCGGCCACGATCAAGAAGCTGGCCGACAAGCTTTCGATCAAGTCAGGTGATCTGCTCAAGGTCGCCGGCCGCCAACTCGGGTTCGGGGCGGTCAACATCAACTCGCTGCTCGATCCGGAGACGGCGATCCTGCTCGCGAGCGAGTTCGACGTCGAGTTGAACATCGTGCAACAGGTCGAGGCCGAACAGGCACTCATCAGCGACCTGAAGAAGAAGCGCACCGGCGTCGAAGACGAAGCGCTCGAGCAACGCCCCCCCACCGTCGCGTTCCTCGGCCACGTCGACCACGGCAAGACGACGCTGATCGACTCGATCCGCAATTCGCGCGTCGCCGAGGGCGAAGCGGGCGGCATCACGCAACACATCGGCGCGTACCAGGTGAAGACGAAGAAGGGGCACACGCTCACGATCGTCGACACACCCGGTCACGCCGCCTTCACGGCGATGCGCGCACGCGGCGCCAATGCCGTCGACATCGTCGTGCTCGTCGTCGCCGCCGACGACGGCCCGATGCAGAGCACCGAGGAAGCGCTGGCGCACGCGCGCGCCGCAGGCGTTCCGGTCGTCGTCGCGCTCACGAAGATCGACAAGCCCGAAGCCAAGGCCCAAGAGGCGATGGGCGGACTGTCGCGCCTGGGCTTGATCCCCGAAGAATGGGGCGGCGACACCGCGATGATCCAGGTCAGCGCGCTCAAGGGCACCGGTGTCGAGGACCTGCTCGAACGCGTGTTCCTCGAGAGCGAAGTGCTCGAACTCAAGTGCCACCCGGCCGGTCCGGCCCAAGGCGTCGTGCTCGAAGCCGAGATCAGCGAGGGCAAGGGCATCGTCGCCCACCTCCTGATCCAAGACGGCACGCTGAAGCGCGGCGACGTGATCCTCGCCGGCGAAGGCTACGGCAAGGTGCGCTCGATGCACGACGACCGCGGCAAGATCGTCACCGAAGCACCGCCCTCCCTGCCGGTCGAAGTCTCCGGCCTCTCGGCGCTGCCGGGTGTGGGCGAGACCTTCTACGTGGTCGGCGACCTGGCTCAGGCCAAGAAGGTGGCCGAGGAACGCGAGCGCAAGAACCGCGCGCTGACTCTCACCGAACGCCGCACCGTCACGGCCGAGTCGCTGATGAGCGCCGTCGCCGATCAGAACCGCCTCGCGATCAACTTGGTCGTGCGCGCGGACGTGCAGGGCTCGGTCGAAGTGCTGAAGAGCACGCTCGGCGAACTCAAGCACGAGGAAGTCGAAGTCAAGGTGCTCTTCGCCGGCGTCGGCACGGTCACCGAGAACGACGTCAATCTGGCTTCGACTTCGAACGCGATGATCATCGCCTTCAACGTCGGTGTGAACGACAAGGCCCGGTCGGCGGCGGAGCGACTCAACGTCGACATCCGCGACTACGAGGTCATCTATCAGCTGATCGACCACCTGCGCGACCTCATGGAAGGCACGCTCGCTCCCGAGATGGCCGAGGAAATCACCGGTCACGTCGAAGTGCGCGCGCTCTTCAAGAGTTCGAAGATAGGCACGATCGCCGGTTGTCACGTCACCGACGGTTCCGTGTTCCGCGACAGCAAGGTGCGCGTGACACGCGGCGACGAAGTGATCTACACCGGCGCGATCCTGAGCCTCAAGCGCGAGAAGGACGACGCCAAGGAAGTGCGCTCGGGCTTCGATTGCGGCATCACGCTGCGCGATTTCCAAGACCTTCAGCCGCAAGACGTCATCGAGGCGTACAAGCTGATCAAGGTCAAGCGCACGCTCGGCGGCTGATTCCACGCCGTGGCGAACCCGCGCACCATCGCTCGACTGGAAGCCCGCATCAAGGAGCGTGCGGCGTACTGCCTGCAGTTCGAGGTCAATGACCCGCGCGCGGGCTTCATCACGATCACGCAGGTCGCGCTCTCCAGTGACTTGTCCAGCGGCAAGATCCACTACTCGGTGCTGGGCGACGAAGCCGACCGCAGCAAGGCGGCGCACATGCTGAAGGGCGCCGCCGGCTTCATCCAACGTCAGGTCGCCCGCGTGCTCGAGATGAAGCGCGTGCCGCACCTCTCGTGGGTTTACGACGACTCGATCGAGAAGGCGGCCGACCTCGACCTGTTGATCCGCGAAGCGCGCGCCCGCGACAAGGCGATCAATCCGCTGGCTGACGACACGCCCCCCCCCGCATCGCCCGGCGAGCGCGCGGCAGATTCGGATTCGTGATGGGCCTGATCCAGACGATCTTCCGACGCATTTTCGGCCAGAAGCCCGTGCTGCTCGCGCCGGGCACGATCGCGCCGACTTTCGCGGTGCACGACCACACTGGAGTCCTGCGGCGCCTCGAGGACTACCGCGGGCGACGAGTCTGCTTGTGGTTCTACCCCAAGGCTTCGACGCCAGGTTGAACGAAGCAGGGCTGCGGGTTCCGTGATCGAATCCGCGACTTCGAGGCGCTCGGCGTCCAAGTGTTGGGCGTTTCGTTCGACGACCATGCCGGCAATGCGCGCTTTGCCGCAGAGCACGAGTTCGGGTTCCCGCTCTTGTGCGACGTGGACCGGCGGCTGAGCCTCGCCTACAAGGCGTGCGAAACAGCGAGCGACGCGTTTCCTCGCCGCATCACGTACGTGATCGGAGTCGACGGCCGCATCGAGCAAGCGATCGCGACGCAAGATCCCGGCGCGCAGGCGGCACAGATCGCGTCGAGCCTTTCGAAGTAAGGGCGCGGGCGGTTCGGGCCGCTCGAGAGAAGAGCGCGCAAGGCTCGTGCGCAGCGCTGCGAGGCCGGCAGCCGGGCTTCCCAGCACGACACACGTCCGCCGGCGGAAGCCGACGAACACGATCTTCACGGGGCCTGGTCACGCAACGCGGCGCGACAGACACCGGATCCGGCCTCGCAACGGTTCGATGCGCGCATTGAATCCCGTCACGCAACGTTTCAAGACCGGAGTCGAACCCCGTTACGCAACGCTTAGGTGCCGACATCGAACGCAATCCCTCCACGTTTCAAGACTGACACCGAACGCAATCCCTCCACGTTTCAAGACTGACACCGAACGCAACCCCGCAACGTTTCAAGACCGACACCGAACGCAACCCCGCAACGCTTCAAGACCGACACCGGACCCAACCCCGCTACGTTTCCAGACCGACACCGAACCTGAGCCCCTCAACACTTCCACACCGACACCGAACTCAACCCTCGCGACCCCACCCCATTGTTGACCTCGGGGTTCGCGATTTGCGCGGTGGCGCTCGTCCGAGTTTGACCGTACCGAGCCAGGATCGTGTGGTGCATCTTCGCCGCTGTAGAGCCGCGCGCCGGCGCGCGGCTCTACGCCGGCGAAGATGCACCACA
>JAEUIA010000118.1 GCA_016795245.1 Planctomycetota bacterium
GCCGCAGTAGAGCCGCGCGCCGGCGCGCGGCTCAACGCCGGCGAAGAAGCACCACACGAGCCTGGCTCGGTACGGTCAAACTCGGACGAACGCCACTGCGCAAATCGCGAACCAGGAGGTCAACAATGGGGTGGGGTCGCGAGGGGTGTGTTCGGTGTCGGACTGGAAGCGTTGAGGGGTGGGGTTCGGTGTCGGTCTTGAAGCGTTGAGGGGTTGAGCTCGGTGTCGGACTGGGAGCGTTGGGGGCGCGTTTCCGTGCGACGAATTCGCGGGCTGTGGGGTCTGGCTCGATCGAAACGCGCGTCGCCGCCGCCGGGGTTTCTGTTCCTCTTCCAGCGACAGCGCTCGTCGACGCCGACTTCACCTGGACAGATGGCTCCGTGCGGTCGAAGTCGAACGGTGGACCTCAGTGGGTGCGGAAGCGGTGGGGTGAGAAGGGCTCGGTGAGTTCGGGGGCGAGTGGAGCGCCGATCGTCGCGGCGGCTGCGATCTCGCCGACGGCGGCGGCGCAGGTGATGCCGTGGCCTCCGAGCCCTGCCGCCCACACGAGGCCCGGCACGTCCGCGTCGCGTCCGAGGACGAAGCGTTGGTCGGACGCGTGCGTGCGCAGGCCGGCCCACAGGCGTGCAGGCGGAGAGAGAGGCGTCGCTCCCAGCACGGCGCGCGCTTTCGCATAGGTGCTTTCGAGTGCACTGGCGGACGCCGCGAGTCGATCCGGATCGACTGCGTCCTCGTCGCACGGGCACAACATCCAGCCGCCGGATTCGGGCCGCGCGTAGAAGGCATCTTCGTCGCTCCAGATCGTCGGCCACGTCGTCGCGATGCGCGGATCGCGGCGCGTCACGATCAAGTGACGGCGCGTGGGCGTCAGATCGACACAGGATCCGACTGCGCGAGCGAGCGGAGCCGCCCAGGCACCGGCGGCGATCACGGTGTGATCGCACTCGATGACGGTGCCGTCGCTGAGTTCGACGCCGTGTCCATCGGCGAGCAGCCTGTGCACCGCAGTGCCCAGTCGAATCTCGACGTCTGCGGCGGTCGCGCCGGCTGCGAAGTTGCGCACGACTGCTCCCACGTCGACATGGCCCTCGTCCGGAAAGAACCAGCCGCTGTCGCTCCGCGGCGGCAGCGCCGGCATGAGTTCGCGGGTGCGCGCGCGATCGACGCGCTCGCAATCGGCCTCGGACCAGCGTCCGGGCGATCTCGAAAACACGATCAAGCCGTGGCCCAGGATGGGGCTCTTGTGTGCGAAATCCGCCGGCGGGTGCAGCAGGAACTGCGCACCGCGGTGAGCGAGCGCTCGCAGGGATTCGTCGTCGATCGCCGTGCGAACGATCGCGGCATTCTGCGCCGTGGATTGCGTCGCGAGCGCACGCTCGCGCTCGACGAGCAGGACCTCGCCCGCGCCCAGGCGAGCCAGGTGCCAGGCCGTGGACAGTCCGGCGATTCCGCCGCCGATGATGACGATGCGTTGTCGGCTCACGATGAGCCGCAGAGTCTAAGGTCTCCGCCCGGGAGACCTAGGCGTCGCTTCAAGTTCGGGTGTGCATCAAGCGATCGATCGCCTCGAGCGCGCGGCGCCGGACCGTGGGCTCGGAGAGACCGAGCAGATTCGAGATCTCGACCCAGGACAGGCAGTCGACGTAGCGGCGCAGGATGATCTCCTGGTCGTCGTGCGGCAGGCGGTGCAGCGCTCGGATCAGGAAGGCGCGCATGTCGGACTTCTCGGCCAGTTCGCTGGGCTGGTCTTCCGAACTCTCGCACCCATCGAGGGCGTGTTCGCCGTCGCTGGTCTCGCGCACCGGGTTGCGGCGCTTGCGTTGATGGTGGCGCACCTCGTCGCGCAGCCCGTTGCGCAACATGCCGGCGAGGAAGCGCTTGAGTTGCGTCTCGTCTCCGGTTTCCAGCACCTCGGCGCCCTTGCACAAAGACAGGAAGGCATCCTGCATCACGTCTTCGTGGTCGAAGCGCGCGCGCAGGTGGATCGGAATGCGTCCGCGCACGAGCGTGTACATCCAATGCTCGTTGGCGTGGTAGAGGCGGCTCCAGGCGGCCTGGTCACCGCGCGCCGCGGCGCGCATCAACGTGCGCGTTTCGCCGGGCTGCAAGTCAGGGATGGTGGAGGTCATGTGGGAAGGGGACGTTCGGGTGTGAGAACTGCGCACCAGTGCGCCGCGTGTCTCCGTCGCCTCCGACCGATCCACCTTAGCGCGCGAGCGGAATCCAGTCGAGGCGAGCGGCAACTGCCGCGTCGCTGCGTGAACTAACGTCGCCGATACGCGGCGCACTTTCGAACAACAAGCGCGCCACAAACCTCTCTCCCCGTAGCTCGAGGACCTTTCCGAAATTCCCCGCGTTGTGTGGGAGCGGGGGCGCGAACCAGCCCTTGAGCGTTGTCGTCGCACTGTTCTGTACTGCGCGTTCCGGATTCGATTCGTCGGCCAGAGCAGGTCCGCGAGCGTCGAGCGCGCACTGTCCGCCGTCCGTGATTTTCGTCAGGCCGACGCCGTAGAGCGCACCGCGCGAACGGCGCGTCGCGCGCAAGTCGAACACGAAGGCTGCGCCGTCCGTGGCTGCGATCGTCGCGCTGTGCGCCGCGGGATCTTGGATCCAGGCGCAGGTTCCGCCCAACCAGACCGCGCGCTCGATGCGGGTCGCCGCGACCAGCTCGAGGAACGGCTCGGGCGAGTCACGACCGTCGGTCGCGAGGTCGAGGCACAATCCGCGCGCGAGTCCCAGTCCGCCCAGCAGGATGTCGCGCGATTCGTCGTGCGGATTGCGGCTCGGCCGTTTGAGTGCTGCGCGCGACAACACGCTCCACTCGGCGAGGTACGTGCCGGCGGCGTCGAAGCCGATCACCGTCGTGCCGGTGGCGTGTGCTTCCACGAGCGCGCGGCCGAGGCGTGTGAGTTTTTGATTCGGCTTCAGGACCGACCACCACTCGATCCAGGTGCCGCCCGAGAGCACGATGCAACTCTGCGCGGAGACGCGCGCGGCGAGGTCGCGATCGTCGCCGGGATAGGTGTCCTCGCTGCGGATCGAGGCGCTGGGAGTCGGTGTTCCTAGAGCGGAGAACGGATCGTGCGCCCGTGACTCCGGCGGCCCGATGTGCAGCACGAGGCGCCGGGCCGGATCGGCGCACACGCGGCGCGCAACCGACTCTTCGAAGGTCAACGCTCCGGCCGCGACCACCACGAGCCCTGCCCGCGGCGCGCCCTTGTCAGCGGTGTGCTGCGCAACGGACGGGCCGAGAGCGAGCAGGGCGAGCGCGAGGAACATGGTTGCCCCTAGTCGCGCTCTGTGGCGCGGTCGACAGTGTGTGCGCCTTCAGGTTTCATCGCGGCCGCAGATCCAGGACGCGCGAGAGCGCGCTGATGACGAGGCTGTGGCGCATTTCGCCGCGCGCGATGCGCAGGTGCACGTCGGCGAGGTCCACGGCTTCGATCTCGATGTCCTCACCCGGGTCGAGGCCTTGCGCGTGCGTCAGCTTGCAATCCTCGGCGAGCCAGTGATGACACAAGTTGTCGTGAAACGCCGGGTTGGGCTCGACGGCGCCGAGGTAGGTCCAGCGCGCGCTGGTGTAGCCGGTCTCTTCCTGCAGTTCGCGCTTCGCCGCCTCGGCGTGGTGTTCGCCCTTGTCGAGAACGCCGCCGGGGATCTCGAGCGTGACGCTGCTCGTCCCGAAGCGATACTGGTGCACGCACACGAGCTTCTTGTCCGTGGTGAGCGCGACGACGTTGACCCAGTCGGGGGTTTCGAGCACGAGTCGCTCGAATTCCTCGCCTGAGCGCGGGTGCCGCAAGCGATCCCAACGCGGTCGGAACAGGATCATGTGCGCGCTGTGACGCGTGTCGAGCTTTTCCCAGGCGCGCGGACGCGGCGAGGAGGAGGAAGGTGTGTGGGGCGTGGACATGAGAGTGGGGGCAGTCTAGCTTCTCGCGATGTCTCCTGAGTCCGCCGCTCGCTCGAAGTCGGGCGCCATGCAGGGACATGTCGCCCTCGTCGTCGTGCAGTTGTGTTTCGGGCTGTTCCCGATCTTCGGCGTGCTGGCGCTCGCACCGGGCGGATTCGCGCCGCTCGCGATCGCGGGCTGGCGCATGTTGTTCGGTGGGATCGTGCTGATGGGAGCTGCCGTCTTCGTCCACGGACGGCGCGCGTGGCCCGAGCGACGCGACTGGTGGAGGCTCGTGGCAGCGTCGCTTCTGGGCGTGACGCTCAACATGACGCTGTACCTGGAAGGCCTGGCGCGCTCGACGCCGATCAACGCGGCGCTGATCATGTGTCTGATCCCGGTGTTCACGTTCTTGCTGGCGGTGATGTCACGCCAGGAGACGGTGACGAGCCTGCGCGTCGCGGGGGTCGTGATCGCGCTCGTCGGCGGCGCGTCGCGATTCTTCGCCGAGCGGCCGGATCTGGTGCGCGAGCACGCGTTCGGAAACCTGTTGATGGCGGCGAATGCAGCCTGCTACGCGGCCTATTTCGTGATCGCGCGGCCGCTTTTGAGCCGCTACCCGCCGCTCGTGGTGATCGCGTGGGTTTTCTTGCTCTCCGTGCCGTTCGTGCCGCTGTTCGCGCACGGCGAGACCTTCGTGCCGGACGGCGCGACGATCGGGCAGTGGCGCGCGCTGGCCTTCATCCTGGTGTTCCCGACGGCGGTCGCGTACGTGCTGAACGTGTTCGCGCTGGCGCGATTGTCGGCGTCGACGACGGCGATCTACATCTACGTGCAGCCGCTCGTGACGGTCGGCGCCAGTGCCTGGATCTTGCAGGAGGAATTGACGCCGGCGATGGGCGTCTCGGCGCTGCTCGTCTTCGTGGGGATCTGGCTCGTCGCTCGCAGACCGGCCAGGATCGTGGCAACTTGAGCGCGATGGAAACCCCGCGCATCCCCGACTCACGCTCGATCCGCTTCAAGGTCACGCTGCACACGCGTTGGTCGGACGAAGACAACCAGGGTGTTTTGAACAACGCCGTGTACCTGACCTTGTTCGAAGAAGCGCGCCACCGCTACTTCTGCGATCTCGGCTTGCTCGAAGGCGCGATGTTCCCGTTCGTGTTGGCGCAGACGAATGTCGTGTTCCTGTCGCCGGGCAAAGGCGGCGTGGACGTCGTCGTCGAAGCGCGCACCACGGTGCTGGGCTCTTCGTCCTTCACGCAGGTTTACCGCGTGACCGATCCCGCGACCGGCACGATCTGGTGCGAAGCCGAAGCGCGCCTCGTCGCTTGGGACAACGAGGGACGCAAAAAGGGCTCGATTTCAGCCCACTTCCGCGAACGCGTGGCCGCGTTCGAGGCCCTCGGATCGGTGTAGAGGCACGCCCTGTATGGCCCTTGCGGACCTTCGATACCGATGCCACGCTCACTCGGAGTCACCATGCCTACGATCCTTCGTTCAGGTCCGTATCGGTTCTACTTCTACAGCCACGAACCGAACGAGCCTGCGCACGTTCACGTGGACCGCGACGCGCTGAGCGCCAAGTTCTGGCTCGACCCGGTCGCGCTGGCGAGGAACTTGGGCTTCAGGCCGAAAGAACTGGGTAGAATCGAAGGTCTGGTGAACGAGCACGAAGGAGAGTTCTTGGAGGCTTGGCATGCATACTTCGGACAGTAGACCCGGCGAGCGAGTCGGTGACGTCCACCTCACGGAGGACGTTCTCAGCGTCGATCTCGTCGACGGAAGGACCATCAGCGTGCCCCTGGCGTGGTATCCGAAACTGCTGCATGCGACGAAGGCACAGCGCTCCAACTGGGTGGTGAGCGGAGGTGGCTTCGGAATCCACTGGCCTGATGTGGATGAGGACCTGAGCACAGACGGACTCCTCCGCGGTGCACCGGCTCCGCACCAGCGCCGGGCGACGGGTACTTGACCGCACCTGAGCTACCGATCGAAGGACCTCACAGCTCGCAGGTGCGATGCCTTGGGATGAACGAGGCCGCTCGCGGCAAGGCTGCACGCAGGGGTTGAGCAGACAAGGCAGGGCTTTCACTTGGAATCGAAAGCACGACAAATCCTCAAGCGCCTCGAGAAGAAGATGCGCAAGGGGCCTCGCGGCGACCGGGTGGTAACGGTCGCGTTCTACGGTCCGGACAATCGACACGCCACAAAGGTCGTTGCGGCCGTCAACCAGCCCGGTGAGAGTCTGCAGCTCAACAAATGGTTTGCCGAAGACGGTGACGTCCGCGACAGCGACAGCATCATGCAAGCCGTGGCCGACTACCTCGACAAGCACGGTGCGGAGGCTTTCGTCGTGACCCCCGGCGTCTATGGCTGCCCGCACGAGGAAGGCATCGACTACCCCGAGGGCAAAGTGTGCCTCAAGTGTTCATACTGGATTGAGCACGATCGCGAGGCGATCTTCGATGCTTGAGGGTCACCGCTGGACCCGCCCCTGACCGCTACTGCATTGAGCTGAGCAAGGAGAGTACATGCGCTGGCCGTTCTCGAAGAAGTACCCTGAACTGCGGATCCCGCCTGAGGATGAGCAGCGCTGGTCGGTCGCGCAGAGTGAGTACGACGGAGGCCCTCTCCTGGTGCGCTTCAACGAGTCCGCGCGGGTGTGGGCGGGTCACCCTGGTCTTCCCATCAAGCTTGGCTTTGCGATTCCACTCAATCGGCCTCACGAGGGGGGGATGCCGGACGCAGACGAGAACCGAGAGCTCACAGCCGTCGAAGATCTCATCGCTCAGCGAGTGCTGACGGACTCCGTAGCCCTGCATGTCATGACGCTGACGACGGGAGTCATGAAGGAGTACGTGTTCTACACCGCTCGCGGGATGGACATCGCGGGACTTCACGCGAGGTTGCGCGAAGAAGTCTCTAGCCACGAAGTGCAATGCATGGCTGACGAGGAGCCGGATTGGGTGTCGTTTCGGAGCTTGGTACCGTGATACCCGGTGAGATTCGTGCCGCATGGGGTCCATCTCGATCAGGAGATCCAGTGGGCGTCGCCCTAAACCGACTCCGATCGGCCGAACCGTTGGACGAACGCTGAAGCACCCTCCCGATCTGGTCGGCGGAGCGCGCCTGATACGGTGGTCAGCAATCGATGAGCGTCACCGGCCCACGGGAAACCGCAAACAGATAGTCGCAAGTGTGCTTCAGGGTCCGGCGGCAGGACTCGCGATCTGCCAGTACGAAAAAGAATCGGCCTACTACCCTCTTGGATGTGACGCCGAGTGGGAGACGGTGACGGACACCTGGCACGCGACCTTGGATGGCGCTTTGGAGCAGGCGGAACTTGAATATGAGCGTGTCTCCAAGACTTGGAAAGGTGGCTAGACGGCTGTTCGAATGGGCGGTGGTTCGCGGCGCCCAGGAACTCCAGCGCAATGGTTCGGCCAGGGAAGACACTGTCAGCGCAGCGCAGGAATCGACAAGAGCCACTCGCTCTCACGCGCCGGTGAAATCGGGCGGACCCAGCGCCAGTCGGGGCGCGTATTCCATTCCTTGCGCCACTGCTCGTGGGCGGCGTCGGCGGGGAAGTGTTCGTCCGCGCGGTACGGGTAGCCGCTCATCGCGTGGAAGGGGAGCGGTTCGACTGCGAGTGCTTCGACCGTATTCGGATCGCGATCCTTGGCCCAACCGTCGAGGTAGACGAGGTAGTCGCGGCGCATTCCGGCCGCGGGGGAGCCGAGTCCGGCGGCGTCGAAGCGCAGCGTCAGCGCATCACCAGCACCCAGGATCACGAAGCGATCGTCGACCGTGTCCAGCAACTCGCGACACTCACCCAAGCGCGTGTACAGGCCCGGATGTTGATTCCATCGCGGCGCCGGCGCGAGCACGTCCCAATCGAAACGCTCGGGCTGGTCGTGCGGATCGGCCATGCCGGGCGCGAGCTTGGGATCGAGCGGCGCGCTGAAACCGCGGCGCCACAGCTGTGCCGAGGTGCACGCGAGTTCCTGGGTCACGAGCGGCGCGTCGTCGTCGTCGACCGCGAGCCGCAGCGCATCCCAGTAGAGGCGCATACTCGTGAAGACGCGGATCTGCGGATCGGACTTGTCGATGATGTCGCTGACGTCGATCACCATCGTCTTGGTCTTGCCGGCTGGAAAACCCACCGGCGGGCCGGTGTCGCGCCAACCGCCCTTGCCGTCCGGCACCTGCAAGATCGGTGGAATGAACGGCGTCGTCGGATTGCGCGCCGCGGCCATGTTCGCGCTCGCATCGCTCCAGAAAAACCAACCGGTCATCACCAGCCTGAGCTTCTGCGACGCCGCCACCGCAGCCGGATCGAACGCGAGCTCCACGAACCACGGCTGCGCGAGGCCTGCAAACTGCGGCGCCTGCAGCGTGAACGGCACCGCGTACTTGTCGTCGATGTGCGCGAGTTCCGCCTGCCAATCGCGACCGTCGCTCGCTCTCGCGCTCGACGGCGCGAGCGGCGCTTTCATGGTGTGCGTGTGCGCTTCGGGGAAAGGCGGGAACGTGAAGCGCTCGTTCGGGAACACTTCCGTGTCGTTCGGATGATCGAGGACGATGAGGCGCGCGTGATCGAGGTAGGTCACTTCGCGCAGTTCCTCGGTGAACTGCATCTCGAAGACACCGTCCTTGGCCACCATCTGCTCGCCCTTCACGAGCACGTATTCGTCGTGATCGGGCGGCACCAGCATCCCCGGCGCGATCGGCAATCCCAGCGGCGTGATGCCGAGCACGTCGGTCACGAACGTGTACGTCGTCCCGTTCCATGTGTAGAGGAACGGACACGAACCGATCTGGCCCGAGGGTTGCTCCAGCGGAATGAAGAACGAACTGCCGTCCTCGTTCCTGGTGTCGAGCGCGACATCCAGATCCGTGACGCCGACCCCGTTGGGCCACGTCGCGCGCAAGACGTCGAACTGCGTGTGCGGCCCGATGCCGACGACCGTCGGCTCGCCGCGCCAGTAGATGCGGCGATAGATGTCGCCCGCGCGGAACTCCAGCACCGCTCCAACGCCGCGCCGATTGTCGCGGTTACCTTCGAAGCTGACATTCACGCCGTGACCCACGGGTCCGGCGTTCGCGAAGACGTGCACGCCGTCTTTCTGCAGCGCCGCGAGGTCGGTACGCCCGTCACCGTCGAAATCGCCCGCGCAGAGTGATCCCTCGGCCGCGAGACCCGTGGCGACGGCGCGTTCCGCCGCGTGTCCGGGCGCGAGCACGAGGTGCAGCGTTCCGTCCGCGTCGATCCAGGCGAGGTCGAGCGCACCGTCGAGGTCGAAATCCGCCGTGACGCACTCACCCTTCCGCGCCGGATTCGCCGCCACCGACGCGCGTCGCTCACCGACGCGCGGAACGAACGTGGAGGGACTGCCCGCGACCCACAGATCCGCCCGCGCATCGCCGTCCAGATCCGCCACGATCGGCCGCGCGGCTACTGTATTCCCGAACGCATTCTCGATCTCGGTGAACAGACCGCCGCGCAAGCTGTCGGCGAGATACAGCCCGCCCTCCAGCCCGAACAGGATGTCGACGTCGTTGTCGCCGTCGAAGTCTTCCGTCACGCACCACTCGATCGGCCGTCCCGTCGGCAAGGCGGACTCCTGGGTCACATCGGTGAACACCGCGCGCGCCGCTTCGCCGCTGAGCTTGTCCGTGCCGTCACGGCGCCACATGCGCGCGCCGAACCCGCCCACCAGCACGAGATCCAGATCGCCTTCGTGGTCGTAATCGACCGCGATGATGTCGCGCAGGTCGGGCAACAGCGGCGGGAAGTCCGCCTGCACCTCGGCAAATACGCCGGCCTGGTTCTCGTACAACGCGCACTGCGTTCCGCGCGGCACGAGCAGGTCCAGATCGCCGTCGTTGTCCGCGTCGAACGTGCATACTCCATGTGTGACCGGCACCGCGAGCGCAGTCACCGCGTACGTGGCGCCGCGCCGCAACGCGACGACGATCCCGCGCTCTCCGTAAGCCAGCAAGTCGACCTGTCCATCGCCGTCGATGTCGCGCGCGAGCAAGCCCGCGTAGCCGGCCGTCTCGGGCAACACGAGCGCGCGCGCCTCGAACTTCGGCGCAGCACCTCTCGCCACGACGCTACCGGTCGCCGCCGGCGGCTTCACCCGTCCCAACTCGCCCAACAGGAATTCGAGCGCCGTCGGCGCGCGCAGCCCGCGCTTCTCCAGGTCGAAGATGACGGCGCGCAACGGCTCCGCATCGGCGTCGCGCCCGACCTGCGTGAGCAGATTCGCGAGCCGCGTCACCGCCGCGTAGTACCAGGTCTGTCCGTTCTCGAAACCGGCTGCGACCACTTCGCGGTAGAGCTTCTCCGCTTCGGCCGGATGTTCCAGATCGTCTTCGACGGCGCCCAGGAGGATCGCCGTCGGCAGGTCGTGCGGTGCCAGCGCGCGCGCGCGGCGCAAGTGGACCACCGCGGCCGCCGAATCACCGGCCTCGCGCGCCAGTTGTCCGCGCAAGTAGGCGATCGAGGCGTTGTCGGGCGCGATCTTCTCCGCGTGAGCGAGGTGCGCGAGCGCCTGCTCGGTCTGTCCGTCCGAAACTTCGATCGCCGCGGCGCGCACGAGATCCTCGGCTGCGGGGTCGCTGCGTTCGATCAACGGTGCGAGCTCCGCGCGTGCCTGCGAACGCAGATCCTTCGCCAGGAAGGCCGCCACGCGCTCGCGAATCAGAGTCGCCGAGTGCGGATTCGTCGGCGTGGGGGCGACCGGCGCGCGGAACAGGTAGAACAACGCAACCGCGGCCATGGACACGGCGATCACGAAAGCGAAGAGTCGAAGGCGATTCAAAGACGGGTTCCTCCCGCGAGTAGCTGTACGGGCGCGGAGTTCGCGATGCAAGGCGTTCGAGCCGTTCAGCGTGAAGGGCATTGGGTTTTCGACCGCGCGCTCCGATACTCTCTGCGACCGCTGACCACCGTTCCCGGGCCCATGAACAGCACGACCTCACCCGATCTGGTTTCTTTGAACGCGCCCAAGACGGCGCTCGTCGTCGGCGCGAGTTCGGGCATGGGTGCAGCACTCGTGCGTCAGTTGGCGCGCGAAGGCTACGCCGTGTGCGCCGTCGCGCGGCGCGCCGACAAGCTGGAGGAGCTGGCCCGCGAAGTCGCGCGCACATCCGGGTCGCACGGTGGACGCGTCGTCGTGTACGCGCACGACGTGGCGGAAGTCGAGCGCGTGCCCGAACTCTTCGAGCGGATCGTGCGCGAACTGGGCGGGCTGGAACTCGTCATCTACGCGGCCGGCGTGATGCCCAAGATCGGCCTCAAGGAATACGACACCGAGAAGGACCTCGATCAACTGCTCGTCAACGTCGGCGGCTGCATCGCGTGGTGCAACGCCGCGGCGAATCTGTTCCAGACGACACGGCACGGCACGATCGTAGGTATCAGCTCGATCGCCGGCGACCGCGGTCGCAAAGGGAATCCGGTCTACTGCACGACCAAGGCCGCGATGAATACCTACCTCGAAGCCTTGCGCAATCGCCTGTCGGAGTGCGGCGTGCACGTGACGACGATCAAACCCGGCTTCGTGGACACGGTGATGACGCAAGGCCTGCCGGGGCTCTTCTGGCTGATCTCGGCCGAGCGCGCGGCCGAGATGATCCTGTCGGCCGCGCGTTCGAAAGCGAATACGCGCTACGTCCCGCGCCGCTGGTGGTTCGTAGGCACGGTGATCAAGTGCATCCCGTCGTTCATGTTCAAGAAGCTCAACGTATGACGGAGGAGCGGGCCTCTGTGCGCACGACGTCCGGCCGCAGGCGTGTGATCCCGCGGCCGAAGCACGACTACGAATACGTCGAGGGCTGGGGCATGGCGGTCGGTTCGGCGGCGCGCGTCTGGCGTCCCGAAAGTGTCGCGGAAGTCGTCGCGGCCTACCGCGCGGCGCGCGCCGACGGAGTGCCGCTGGGTTTGCGCGGTTCGGGTTGCAGCTACGGCGATGCGAGCGTGAACGCCGCGGGGCACGTGCTGGAGCTGTCGCGATTGAATCGCATCCTGGCCTTCGATCCCGCGACCGGCGTCGCCGAGTGCGAGGCGGGCGTCACGATCGAGCAACTGTGGAAAGCGATCCTGCCGCACGGATTCTGGCCGCGCGTCGTGTCGGGCACGATGTTTCCGACGCTCGGTGGTGCCTTGTCGATGAATATCCACGGCAAGAACAACTTCGCAGTCGGCACGATCGGCGATGCGGTGCGCGAGTTCGACATCGTGTTGCCATCCGGCGAGCTGCGCACGTGCAGCCGCGAGCGTGAAGCGGACCTGTTCCATGCCGCGATCGGAGGTCTCGGGCTCTTGGGGACTTTCGTGCGCGTCGTGCTCGAGACGAAGCGCGTCTTTTCGGGCGATCTGGAAGTGCGCGCCAAGAGCACCGCCAGCCTGGTCGAGGCGATGCGCTACTTCGAAGCGCACCAGGAGACGAGCGATTACCTCGTGGCGTGGATCGATTGTTTCGCGCGCGGCGCGGAACTCGGCCGCGGGCTGGTGCACGACGCGCGCTACCTCGCGCGCGGCGAGGACGAACACCCCGAGCGCACGCTGACGCTCGCGCACCAGGACCTGCCCAAGAACATCCTGGGTGTAGTGCCCAAAGGTGAGATGTGGCGCGCCCTGCGGCTCTTGAATCACGACTTCGGCATGCGCTCGTTGAACCTCGCGAAGTATCTCGCGGGACAGATCGAGGAACGTCAGGGGCCCGTGCGTCAAGCGCACGCGGCGTTCGCGTTCCTGCTCGACTACGTGCCGAATTGGAAATGGGCCTACGGCCGCTCCGAGAAGCGCGGACTGATCCAGTACCAGGCGTTCATGCCCAAGGAAACGGCGCTCGCTGTGTACTCCGAAATCCTGCGCCGCAATCAAGCTGCGCGCATCGTGCCGTACCTCGGAGTCCTCAAGCGCCATCGTCCGGATCCGTTCTGGCTGACGCACTCGAGCGACGGTTGGAGTCTCGCGTTGGACTACAAGGTCACGCCGCATACGCGCGCCGACTTGTGGCGGCATTGCGCCGAGTTGACGCGCCTCGTGCTCGCGGGCGGAGGAAAGTTCTACTTCGCGAAGGACCTCGTGATCGGGCGCGAGGACATGGTCGCGATGTTCCCGCCGGACAAACTGGCGGCGTTCGTGGCGCTGAAACGCACCGTCGATCCCGAGAACCTGCTCGAAACCGATCTCTCGCGGCGCGTGATGCGCGGGTTGTTGTGAATTCGACCGCTCAATCCGGCGGCGCGTAGACGCGCGCGGCCGGCACGTCGACGAAGCGGTCTTCTTCCGCGATCCACGCCGTCAATTCGCCGCCCCACACGCAGCCGGTGTCGAGTCCGCGCACCATGATCTTCTCGACCAGGCCGCCGCGTGCCCAGTGACCGAACACGACCGTGCGTCGCTCGTCGCGATTGCGCGGCCAGAACGCGTACCACGGCTGAAACGGCGCGCCCGGCACCGGCCAATCCGCGCTCGGGCGGCGGCCGAACGCGTCGCAGTAGCGCGCGTAGATCGCGAACGAGAGTTCAGGCGTGTCCTCGAGCGGATCTAGCCCCGTCAGTGCGCGCACTGGATCGCGCCACGCCGGACTGATGCCGGCGTGCACGACGAGGACGTCGTTCAGATCGCGCACGAGCGGCCGGCCCGCGAGCCACCCGATGAGTTCCGCGCGGTCGTCGGCGTCGAGCACGTCGACCATCGTGTCGCGCTCGTGTCGTCTGCGCTTGCCGGACGCGGTCCGCAGGAGATGGATGTCGTGGTTGCCCAGCACGCCGCCCGCATCGATCGCGCGGCAGACGCGCAAGACGCCCGCTGAGTCCGGGCCGCGGTTGACGAAATCCCCCACGGGGTGGACTTCGTCGCTCGCGGGGTCGAACTTCACGCGCTCGAGGAGTCTTTCGAGCTCTTCGCGACAACCTTGGATGTCCCCGATGAAAATGCGGCGCTTCGGCATGCGGATCAGATGGCGTTGAAGATCCGCGCGCGTCCCGCGCCGTGACCGACGAGCAGGCCGAGGCCTTCGAGTTTGATGAACAGTCTTCGGGCGCGCGCCTCGGACAGGTTGTGCAGCCGCGCGAAGCGCGCGATCGTGGCCGTGCCGCCGGGGAGCTTCGGCGTCGGACCGTGGCGACGCACCCATTCGAGGATCGTCTCCTCGAGCTTGGACAGACCGCGTCGGTTGCGGCGCGAGAGTCGCAGCGCTGTGAGCGTGGGCCCGTCCGCGATGCGGTTGCTCGCGCCGACTCGGACGAGGAACTGTCGTTCGCCGGTTCCGAGGAGCAGTGCGTGCGGACGGATGCGGCTGAACGGTACTGAGCACGCCACGACGCGCGGACCGTGGACATCGACGACCTGAACGCGGATATCCAGCGCCGGCTCGATCCAGCGGCGCGCGAGTTCATCGAGCCGCGCTTGGACTTCGTCGGGGCGGTGGAGGCCGTGCACGCGGCCGCGGTCGGTGACACCGACGAGCAGCAGCCCACCGCGGGTGTTGGCGAAGGCGCAGAGGGTGCGGGCGGCGCGTTCGTCGCGCGGGAGGACGCGCTTGAACTCGACGCGCATTCCTTCGCCCTTGGAGAGGGAACTCATGATCTCGACCGCGGTCAGGTGCACGGGGGGAGATTAGCGCAGGGGGATGGACACAGGGAGGACACGGACATACTGGCCCCGTTGGATGTGCACGATTCGGGCGAGGAATCCCATCCTGAGCCTGCTCTGGCTGCTTGGAACGCGCGGATCAGCGGCAGGGGGTTGGGACGACGCCTCCAGAGTTCCCGTGCGGATCGCGCTCCAAAACGGATGTTTCGAGCTCCTGGCTGCCGCCGCTCGCGTAGGGGCCGCCAATCCCTGCACACTCAAAGGGGCCAGTTTGCCAGACTGGGGGTGATGGGCCCCCGCACCACCCGCCTCCTGACCCTGCTCGGCATTCTCGCCTGCGGCCTCTACATCCTGAACCCCGGGATGGGCGTCTTTGAACTGATCCCCGACAACATCCCCGTGATCGGCAACCTCGACGAAGCCGGCGCCACAGTCCTCCTCGTGCAACTGATCCGACGCCTGCGCGCCCCGCGGCTCCCCAATCCCTGACCGCCGGCTTGCGCCCCAGCACAGCGCTCGGGTAGAACCTTCGCCTCACTTTGCGGCCGAAGCCCGGCCCGAAGCTCAGCCGAAAGCGATTCATCATGGCCAAAGCACGCACCAAGAACATGGGCCCCACCCGCGGCCGCGCCAAGCCCCGCAAGATGGGCATGGGCTCGGGCAAGAGCCGTAAGCTGCCGCAGACGAAGCGCCGCGTCTGATCGCGGTTCTCGAGGCAACGGACCCCGGACCGCTCGAGTTCGCCGCCGCGCTCGGCTCGGCGTTGAACTGGGGGATCGCGTCGTTGCTGTTCGCGCGCGCACTCCAGCGCCGCGCCGACGTCGAAGTTCCGACTTCCGCGGCCGTCAACCTGTTCAAGAACACGCTCGCCTCGGCTGTGTTCTTGATCGTGTTCCTCGCGCTGGGAGAACCCTGGCCCGCGCCTGAAGCGTGGCCCTGGCTCGTGATCTCGGGCCTTTTCGGATTCGCGATCGGCGATGCGATCTACCTGGCGGCACTACCGTTGTCGGGCGTCCAGGTCGTCACGATGGTCTCGCTCGTGCACGTGCCGGCCACGGTGTGCCTCGACTGGATGTTCCTCGGACGCGCACTGCCGCTCATCACGCTGGTCTGGATCGCGGTCGTCGTCGCGGGAGTCTGGCTCGTCGTGGGCGAGAAACGTCCGGGTTCGACGGCGACGCGCGGCACGGTTCGCGCCGGCGCGATCCTGGCGTTGATCGCGGCGGTGTCGCAATCGGTCGGCGTGATCCTCGGACACGAGGGCATGACCGGTGCGAGCGTGTGGGGCGGAACGCTCGTGCGGATGATCGGCGGCATCGGCGGAGCGTTGTGCATCGCGGCGATCGTCGGGCTCTTCCGCGGCTCCGTCACGCGCGAGTACGCCACGATCACACGTCCGCTGCGCACGCGCTCCACGCTGCCGGCGTTGACGACCGCCGCACTGTTCGGCTCGGTCATCGGTCTGCCGCTGTTTCACTTCGCACTGCGCGGCCTGCCGAGCGGCGTCGCCTCGGTGTTGTTCGCGACGACGCCGCTCTTCACCCTGCCGCTTGGATTTTTCTTCGGCGAGCGCCACGGCCTGCGCGCGGTGTTCGGCACGCTGGTCGGATTCGCGGGCGTAGCCGGGGTCGTGTTCTCGCTCTCTTGATCCGCCTCCGCCGCTCAGAACCGCCGGTGCGGTGATCAGCGCATCGCGAGGGCGACGTCGAGGCCTGCAGCGAGGAAGGCCACCCAGATCGAGCAGCCGACCGTGATGGCCAGCACTGTGAATTCGAGGATCTTGCTGAAGTTGTTGTCGATGGGATTGGCCATGGGGACTCCTTGCCTGCAGGCCGGGCGCGGGATGCGCCCCTGCCTCGTGCATCGCATCCGCCGGGGCGCACCGAATCCGGTGCAAAGCCTTGGCGCGAGTCCGGGGCCTCGGGATCCAAGTCCTTGAAAGAAAGTGGCTTAGAGCCGAGGCCGCAATCGGTGGTTCAGGCCCCCAGAGGCGCCTTGGAAGCCCGCGGCCAGGCGATCACAGCGGCCCCGAGCACCCCACAGGCAGCGAACGCGGCCGGCACGACCCAGCTGTCGGGCCAGGCCAGGACGCCGTCGCCTTCGAGCACCAGGAGACCGTTGTAGGTCGCGTGCAGCACCACCGCCGGCCAGAGACTGCGCGCGCGCAAGGTCAGGATCGCGAGCACTCCGCCCAACAGCGCCGTCGGCAGGAAGCGGTAGATCGACATGTGCACGGCGCCGAAGAAGAACATCTCGACGGCGATGATGCGCCAGGTGCTGAGGTCGCGTCGCAAGCCGGAGAGGAGTGCGCCGCGGAAGAAGAACTCCTCACAGATCGCAGGCGAGAGCGCCACGAGCAGAAGCATCGCCCACGTGTGGTCGCCCGGATCGCCTTGGAACAGCGTGATGTCGCCTTGTGACGAAGGCAGCGGGAGCACGCGCTGCTGCCATTCGAAGAGTTGCTTCGACAAGGTGACGAGGATCGGCGCGACGAGCAGTGCACCCAGCACCTGTCGCGCGTCAGGCACGCGCAACCACAGCGCCGAGCGCAAGGATTCCTTCGCGCGTGCGGCCGTTCCGCGTGCAGACAGGATCGAGAGCGGCAGGAGCAACAACCACAGCGTAGCCGCCAGGCCCCACACGAGGTTCCACTTCTGCAACGTCGCGCCGATCAAGTACACCGCGAACACCGCGACGATCGCCCAGCGGATCGCGACGCGCGATTGCGTGTTGCGTGCGTCGGATTCAGCCTCGTTCTCGGCGCCTTGCACGACGCGCTCGGCGTCGAGCAGCGTCGAGAGTCGCGACAAGGTGAAGAGCGCCCAGGCGCATTGCGCGACGAACATCCACGCCACGAGGCCGAATTGCAGCTGTCCGCGCAGCGCATCGCGCAGGGCCAGCGCCGGCCCGCACAACGGCACCGCGGCCAGCACCGGGTCCAGCGCGACGTCGCCTTGAGTCGCCGGGAGTACGGGCAGGATCGCGAGAAACAAGAGCGGCAGCAACAACTGTTGTCCCTCGCGGAACGTGCGCGCGCGTCCGCACAGGAGACACAACACGGCGCACAAGAACACCGTCGCGGGCACGAACAGCAACGCTGCGACCGCGAGACGCGAGCCGTCGAGCATCAATCCGCCGCCGAGGTCGGTGCCTGGCAGGCTGCCGACGCCGAATTGCAGCGACACGAGCACACTGCCGGCGTTGAGCACGATCGCGACGACGCCGGTGGCCAGCACGGCGAGGAACTTGCCGCTCACGATCGAACTCGCCGCGATGGGCTGGACGAGCAGCGTCTCGAGCGTGCCGCCTTCGCGCTCGCCCGCAAAGGCAGCCAGCGCGGCGTAGGACGCACCCGCGAGCAACACGAACACCAGGATCAGCGGCAGGAATCGACCGAGCTTCGCGCCGCTGGCTTCCGCTTCGCTGGCGACGTCGATCGCGCGCGCGTCGAGCCCGCGCGCCGGGTCTTCGCCCAACACGGCCTGGATGCGCCGCGCCTGCAACTCCGTGCGCAAGACCTGGATCGCGTGTCGCGCGCGGCGCTGCGCTTCGTTGCCCAGGTCGGTCTGGCCGTCGTAGTACGTGCGCAAAGCCAGGTGCGGCGCCGTTTCGAGACGGCGCGCGACGACGAGCACGTCTCCACCAGCAGCGAGGATGCGCTCGACGTGCGCACGCTCCTCGCTGGATACGGTCGAGCCGGTTTCGAGGTTCGTGTCGAGTGACAACAACATCGTCGCGTCGACGTCGTGGATCTCGATCGGCTCCTCGCGGCCGAGCAACTCGCGGAGGCGCTCGGCCTCGGCGGCGGGCATGGCGGAGAGGTCCGCCGCGACGCGCACGTGGCGCGAGTCGAGCATCTCCTGTGAGAACTTCTGCAGCCACGAATTCGACAGGAACAGCACCGGGTACAGGAGGATCGGCAGCACGAACGCCGAGAACAGCGCGCGCCGGTCGCGCAAGAGGCCGCGCACTTCGGTCGTGAAGACGGCGAGAATCGCGCTCCCGCGCGTGGCGGCGCTCGCCGTCGTGCCGGAACGTGCACGCTCTACCGGCGCAGGCCGCTCACCGCGCGGCTTGTGGCGCCGGCGCGGTCGGCCGCCGTTGTCGTCGCTCGCGCTCACCCCTTGGCCCCGGCGTCCGCACTCGCGCGCCGATCCAGCGCACGGAAGATGTCCTCGAGCCACTCTTCACCGGTCAAGGTCGCCAGTTCATCGAGCGTCCCGGACGCCAGCAAAGTGCCGCGGTGGATGATCCCGATGCGGTCGCACAGTCGCTCCGCTTCCGACAGCACATGCGTGCTGAACAAGACACACGTGCCGCGCGAGCGCGCCGAGTCGATGAACTCGATCATGGCGCTCGAAGCCAGGATGTCGAGCCCGGTCGTGGGCTCATCGAGGATCAGGACGGGCGGGTCGTGCAGCACGGCGCGCGCGATCGAGACCTTCTGCTTCTGGCCGGTCGAGAGGGCTTCGCAACGCCCGTCGGCGTAATCGCGGATCGAAAACGTATCGAGCAGTTCTTCGATGCGCGCTTCGAGCGCTGCCTTGGGCATTCCGTGCAGCGTCCCGAAGTAGCGCAGCGTCTCGCGCGGCGTGAGTCGCGGGTACAAACCCGTCGTGCCCGACAAGAAACCGATGCGGCGGCGCGCTTCGAGCGGATTCTCGGTCACGTCGATGCCGGCGACGCTCGCGCGACCGCTGGTCGGGGCCAGGATCGTGGCCAGGATGCGCAGCGTCGTCGTCTTGCCGGCGCCGTTCGGCCCCAAGAGCCCGTAGATCTCGCCTGCCCGACAGACGAGGTCGAGTCCGCGCAGCGCTTCGATGCGACCGCGCTTGGGATCGACGTAGCTCTTCGTCAGACCGCTCGCGACGATCGCGGGTTCCGTGTTCGTCATCGCAGATTCTCTTTCGTTCGCAGGAACGCGAACAGGTCGTTGAGGCGCGGGCGCGAGAGCGAACCGCTCAGGGATTCGCGTCTCAGAACGCGCAGCGCGATCCACATGGAGACCGCAGCGAGGACGAGGAGCGTCAACGCCGTCAATCCGTACTCGAGCGGCAGCCACTGGCCCTTCAACAGCGAGCGAAACGCGAGCACGACGTTGACCACCGGGACGAAGCACAAAGGCAGCGTCAATTCGAGCCCGGGGATCGCGCCGGCCATGGCCGGGAACAGGAACAGCATCTGCACCGGTCCGAGCAGCGCTTGACCCTCCTTGAAGGTGCGTGCCAGCGCCGCGACGCTCGTCAAGACGGCGCTCACGAACACCGCGAACAAGAGCGCCAGCGGCACGACGGCCGCGAGCGCTCCCAGAGGCAGCACGATCTCCAGATCGGATTGGTCGCGCAGCATGTTGACCAGATGCCCGGCCGACAAACCCAGCGCGAGTAGATTCAGGGTCGTGGCGAGCACCGCACACGCGCACACCGCCAGGATCTTGCCCTGGTGGATCGCGAGGCGCGGAACGGGCAAGAGCAGCGTGGTCTCGGCCGTGTTGCGCTCACGCTCACCGGCGGTGAAGTCGACCGCCGGATAGAACGCGCCGATCACGGTCATCACGACGAGCAGCATGGGCAGGATCAACGAGAGCAAGAAGGCGCCACCGTGCTCTTCGGCCGCGATGTCCTTGGCTTCGTCGATGCGGAACGGATCGAGTTCGTCGACTTCGCGCCCGATGGCGCGTGCGCGTTCCTCGCGCAAGGACTCGGCGTAGATCGGCAAGCGCGAGAGCGTGCGCTTCTTGGCGATCTGCGAGTGCGATTCGCTGCTGTCGAAGTACAGATTCGCACCGGGCGCGGGCTCGTCCGAAGCCGTCTGCGGCCCGTGCAGCCACAACACGGCGTCAGGGCCGTCGCGCGTGGGTGTCGCGGAGTCGTGCGCGTGTGGCGCTGACTTCACCCAGGCGCGCGCAGTGGGCTCGTCGTGCGCGGCGGGATTGGACTCGACCTTCATCGGTGCGACGCGGCGCTCGGCGGCGTGCACGGTGCCGCTGTCTTGCTTGTTGCGCGCGCGATCGACGGGTTTGAACTCGAGCGCGTGCGTCAAGCCGTCCGGGATCAGCGCATCGCGCGTGGCCGAGACACCCAGATGCACTTCGGTCATCTCTTCGCGTCCCTGCACGAACATGGCGCCCTGGATCATCGCCCAGAAGAGGAACGGGTACATCGCGATCGGCAGGACGATGGTGTAGAGCGTCGTCTGCTTGTCGCGGAAGGCCGCAACGAGTTCCTTCCACGCCACGATGCGCGTCGCGCGCCACAACGACAGTACGCGCGTACTCATGCCGGAGAACCTGGGCCCTTCTGGCGTGTACCGAACACTTCCGCGCCGTCCGGCGTGACGGCGATGATGTCTTCGATGCGCACGCCGAACCGGCCCGGGAAATACAGCCCGGGTTCGACCGAGAGCGTCATGCCCGCGCGCAGGATCGTGTCGCTGCCGCCGTCGAAATAAGGGTCTTCGTGGCCTTCGAGCCCGATGCCGTGCCCAAGGCGGTGCGTGAAATCGCGGTAGCCTGCGGCAAATCCCTGCCGTGCGACGAACTCGCGCGCGCAGGCATCGACGGCGCGTGCTTCGACGCCGGCTCGAATCGCGGCTAGCGCCGCCGACTGCGCGTCGCGCACGGTGTGCCACACGCGTTCGATCTCGAGTTCAGGCGCAGCACCGAAGACCCACGTGCGCGTGATGTCGCTCTGGTAGCCGTGCAGAGCGCCGCCCGTGTCGATCAACACCACGTCACCGGGCGCGAGCTTGCGCGCCGAGGCATCGCCGTGCGGCAAGGCCGCCGCGGGTCCGATCAAAGATAGGTTCCAAGGCGAGCGCAATCCCAATCGGCGATGCGCTCGGTCCATGCGCGCACCGATCTCCGCGCCCGTCAGTCCGGCACGCAAGGTCTCGGCGACAGCGACGATCGCAGTCTGCGTGATCTCGTTCGCGCGGCGGAGGAGCGCGAGCTCGTGCTCTTCCTTGACGGCGCGCAACTCGACGATCACGGCGTGTCCCGAAGCGACGCTGCCGCCCGGCAATTCTTGCGCGAGGCGGGCTGCGAACACGTGTCGCAACTGCGGCTCGATCAACACGCGCTGCACGCCGCGCTCGCGCAGCGCACGCGCGAGCGGTGCGGTCGCGTACTCGGCTTCGTTCCAAGTGCAGAGCGCGCCGCCCGGACCGTCCGGCGCGTCGATCTGATTGCGGGCGCGCGACTCCTCGAAGGCCGGCACGACGAAGAAGTGCGAACCGTCGGCGAGGACGACCAGCGCGAACAGGCGTTCCGAGCGGCCCCACGCGACGCCCGCGAGGTACGTCAGCGTCGCGCCCGGCTCGACGAGCAGCGCGTCCGCGCCGTGGGCCGTGAGAATTTTTCCCAGGCGTGCGCGGCGTGCGGCGCGCTCGGTCCCTGAAATGGGCGTGCTGCCCGCGGTCGCGTCCTCCAGGTGCGCGAACAGGTCGTCGGCCCCGCTGGTCGCCTCGTCGGTGGCCTGGTCGTCGCGCCCGCGCGGGCTCGCACAGCTCGCGAAGAGGCCGCCAGAGCCGGGCAAACCGGCGCACAGCGCGCCTAGACCGATGGCGCCGGCCCCTCGCAGGAGCGTGCGTCGATCGGAGAGTACTCGTTTCGCCTCGGGGAACACGGTGTCGCAGCGCGCAAGCGGGCTGCTGAGGGTAGCCGTGGAACGGGCGCGGGGAAAGCCATCTCAACTCCTTCGCTCGCGCCGCCCGATAGGGAGCGATGCGATGACGACCGAAGAAATCGTCACGACCCGGCCCTCCACGACCGAGGTCGCCCCCGAGCCGCTCCTCGCGCCCCGCGTCGAGACCTGGCGCAAGCCGATCGTCGAGGCGCCGCTCGACGATCTCTCGCGCGCCCGCCGCGCGCTCGAACGCCGCGACCGCGAGCGCAAGCGCCGCGTGAACTCGGCACTCGTGACTTCGCTCAAGCTCGGGTTGATCCTGTTCTTCACCTACGGGCTGATCTTCAATTTCTCGATCGTGCGCGGCAGTTCGATGTCGCCCGGCATCCACGACGGCGATCGGATCCTGGTCGATCACTTGACCTACCTGCTGCGCGACGTGAAGCGCCTCGACATCGTCGTGTTGCAGTACCCGCTCGATCCGCGGCTCGACTACATCAAGCGCGTCATCGGCCTGCCCGGTGACGAGATCCTGATCGAGGACGGCGCGGTGTACGTGAACGGCGTGCACCTCGACGAGCCCTACATCACGGAACCCGATCCGCGCACCCGGTTGCACGAGATCGTGCGGGCCGATTCGTTCTTCGTGATGGGGGACAATCGTCCGCATTCGTCCGACTCGCGCGAATTCGGACAGGTCCCGCGCGCGAATCTGGTCGGGCTCGTGAACCTGCGCGTGTGGCCGCCCGAACGCGTCGGCGTCCTGGACTGACCCGAGGACTGCACTCCGGACGGGGTTCTGTGGCGCGCAATCGTCGGCCGCTGCTTCAAGAATCGGCGCGCGCGGCGTACCCTGTAGGTGAGGGTGACGGCACCGCGTGTCTCCTTCGGTCTCGAGGCTGCATTGTTCTGGCAGGCGCAGCCGCCCGCGGAGTCGATCCCTCTCTTTGGAGAACGTGATCATGAACTCAACGCGCCGATGCGCCGCGTTCGCGGCACTCATCCTGGCTTTCGTGGCTCTTCCTTCTTCCGCGCAGTCGAGCGCGCCCGTCATCTACGGACTCGGCAGCGCTTCGACGTACACCGAAGGTTGTTACCCGCCGTGCTTGTGTCCGATCTGGTTCGGCGGGACGCCGACGGGCACGCTGCGCCTCCAATTCACCGCGACGGATCCGGCCGGCTTCGATCACTATGTCGTGCAGAGTGTCGCTTGGACGATGGACACCTTCGGGGTCACGCACGTCGTGACTGGAACGGGCCAATACAAGCGCGGGGGCCAGGTCGTGGTGCAGGAGCAACTGACGCTGGATCTGTCCGTCGACGGCGCGCCGACCGAGCACTACGACAGCGGACTGGTCCCGCCGGCCGCGACCTTTCCGCGCATCGAGATCGCGATCTCGTTGAACGGCATGTATTGCTACGACAAGGTCTTCAGCCTCGACGCTGCGCCGATCGAGGCCGGAGTCGCGTACTGTTTCGGCGACGGCAGCGGTACGGCCTGTCCGTGCGCGAACTCAGGTGCTCCCGGGAACGGGTGCGCGAGTTCCGTGAACGCGGCCGGTGCGAACTTGATCGGGACGGGCAGCGCGAGCCTGTCGGCGGATGGCGTCGTCCTCGTCTCCAGCGGCACGCCGAGCGCGCCGGCGTTCTTCTTCCAAGGGACGCAGCGCACGAACGGAGGCGCCGGCGTCGTGTTCGGGGACGGCCTGTTGTGCGCCGGCGGAATCGCGACGCGCTTGAAGCTCACGCAGGCGGTCATGGGCGAAGCACGCCTGCCCGGGCCGCTGGATCCGCCGCTCTCGATCCTGGGCGGGATCGCCGCGCCGGGCGTGTACGTCTACCAGTGCTGGTACCGCGAGTCGCCGCCCTTCTGCACGCCGGCCACCTACAATTTGACGAACGGCTACGAGATCACCTGGACGCCTTGATGGCGGCTCGCGCGAGCAGCGCTGAATGCGTGCTGCCGCACGGACGGGTCATCGAGTAGCCTGCTCCACGCGTGAGCACGCAGCAATCTTCGAAACGTGTCGAGCGCGTGGTGCTCGTCACCGCCGCCGCGCGCGGACTCGGTCTGGCGGTCGCGCGCGCGCTGCGCGACAGCGGTGATCGTGTCCATGTCGCGTGGCGCAGCACCGAGAGCGCTGCGTCGATGCTCGCGGCGGAGTTTCCCGAGCGCATGCATCGGGCGGATCTCGCGCGTGCCGAGGGCGCACGGGACCTGGTCTCCGCCGTGCTCGCGCGCGAGGGACGGCTGGATGTGCTGGTGCATCCGGTCGGGGAGTTTCTCAGCGCGAGCCTGGAGAGCACGACGCCGGACGACCTGGAGCGGATGTTTCTCAGCAACGTCCTGACTTCCGTGCACGCCTTCGACGCCGCACGCGCCGCGTTGCGAGCGACGCGCGGCACAGGTCTGTTCTTCGGCGTCGCGGGTCTCGACGCGCTGCGCGGCCGACGCGACACCGCCGGCTACGCCGCCGCGAAGAGTGCCCTGCTCGTGCTCGTGCGCTCCTGGGCGCTCGAAGAAGCGCGCTTCGGCGTGCGCGTCAATTCGCTCTCACCCGGCCTCGTTCCGCACGCGGACTCGGACCCGATGACGCGTGATCCAGCGGTGATCCGCCGCATTCCGCTCGGTCGCACGGGCACGCCTGAAGAGGTCGCGCGTGCAGCGCTGTTCTTGTGTTCGGAGGACGCGCGCTACATGACCGGCGTCGATCTGCCCGTGTCGGGCGGCTGGCTCGCCTAGTCAGCAGGTCGGTCGGTACCGGGTACTGAGTCAGGCCCCACTCCGCCGTTTTCGCCGGCGTCGTTGCGGTGACGGGTCGAAGGTGACCGTACGGAGCCAGGCTCCTGTGGTGCAAACTCGCCGGCGTTGAACCGCGCGCAACCGGCAAGCCGCGCGCCGGCGAGT
>JAEUIA010000052.1 GCA_016795245.1 Planctomycetota bacterium
CTTCGCCGGCGCAGAGCCGCGCGCCGGCGCGCGGCTCTACACCGGCGAAGATGCACCACACGAGCCTGGCTCGGTACGGTCAAACTCGGACGAACGCCACCGCGCGAACCGCGAACCAGGAGGCCGCACTGCGGAGCATGCGTCGAATGCCGTTGCTCTTCTGCTTGCTTCGCGGTCTTCTTCTGCTTCGCGCTGCGTGAGGCGTGTTCGATTGTGAGTCGCGCTAGATCGTGAGTGCTGCATGGATGTCGAGGAACATCTCCCACGCGACACCACTGCCCGAAAGGCAGATGGGGAGGTCCCGGCAAACTGGGGAGCAACGGCATTCGACGCGTGCTTCGCAGCGCGGCCTCGGGAGAGGCGATTCGCGCGGAGTACCGCGCAAACCGCCTCTCCCGAGGTCAACAATGGGGTGGGGACAGGTGGGGTGAGTTCGGTGTCGGACTGGAAGCGAACTTGGATCGGGTTCGGTGTCGGACTGGAAACGTTGAGGGGTTGGGTTCGATGTCGAACTGGGAGCGTTGCGGGCTTGGGTTCGGTGTCGGTCTTGAAACGTTGGTGGGCGGGGTTCGGTGTCGGCCTCGAAGCGTTCGGCGGTACCGCCCGGTGTCGGTCTTGGATCGCGTAGCGACGGGCTCGATGTCCGGTATCGCAGCGTTGCGCGTTGCGTTCGGTGTCGGCCTCGAAAGGTCCAGCGCTCGCGTTCGATTTCGAAGCGTTGCCGGGTCCGCCTCAACCGCGGGTCCCAGTACCGGACACGTCACGCGCGTGAGTCGCGCATCTTCGCAATCCCCTCGGCGCCCGCGCCGACCTCAACGCGGACGATTCTGCCAACGAGTGACCGCCGCGCGCAGCTCCGCCGCGGGAGCGTCGGGGTCGTACTCGAGTTCTTCGCCGTAGCGCTGTCGAATCGCAGCTTGCGCGGTGTAGCGTGCGCCTTGCGATTCGGACAGGAGCAGACCCACCAGATCGTTCTCCGCGCGTTCGTCACCCAGGAAGAACCGCGTTGCGGCCGCTTGCGCCAGAATCACGTCGGCCTCACCTGCACCCGCCGGCAGGCGTCCGGCCTTGCGGAGCGACAACAATCGCGAGTGATAGCGTTGCACGGCCGGCAGCGCGTCCTTGTCGCCGATCTTGCCCAAGGCCTCATTGGCCCACGCCGCCACGCCGACCACAGGATCGCGCAGCGTGCTGATCAATGCCGGCACGGCGTCGGGGTGGCGCAGGTCGCCGAGGACGCTGCAGATCAGCGCGCGCTTCGTCGCAAAGCCGGCCGGGTACTTCAATCCGATCTGTGCGAGTCCGGGCACGGCTTCCGCGCCGATGTCCATCAAGCGCGCGCGCAGCGCCTCGTCGTCGCCCTCGGGCACCGACCCGTCCGTACCGCCGAATTGTTCGGTGATGTGCTTCACTTCGGTCCTGATCTTGGGCTCGACCCTCATCGGGTGTCGCAGCACGGACGGGCCGCCGTCTTTGGCCCACCACATCTGGAACTGTGCGATCGAAGCCAGACGCTCGTCGCGCGGTCCGAGTGCTTCGAAGCAGAAGTGCCGACCGGTGACACCGAACAGGGCTTCGAAGAACGCTTCTCGCACCAGATCGTCGTGGTGATCGAGGCCCGCGATCAGGATCGGAATTCCGGTCGCGTCGTGCAGCCTGGCCAGCGCTTCGGCGATGTCGCGCCGCGTCTCGGCCCATTCGAAGCGCGTGAGCGCGATCTTGAGATCCGGTACGGCGTCCTTCGCGCCGATCTGTGCCAACGAGCGTGCCGCCGCTCGCACGACGTCGGGATCGCGGTCTGTGAGCGCGAGCTTGCGCAGGTGCGGCACCGCGGCCGCGACCTTGCGGTCGCCCAGCGCCTGGGCGGCGTGCGAGCGATCGAGTGCGTTCGGACGCGAAAGGCTCGCGATCAGCTTCGGCGCCGCCAGATCACCCGGCACGGACAGGCGCACGAGCATGTCGCACGCGTGCAAGCGGATGTACAGTTCCTCGTGCTCGAGCGCTTCGACGACCGCGGGAATCGCGGGCTCGCCGATACCCTGGAGCACACCCATCGCCTGGTTCCAGGTCTTGTTGTCCCAAGACCCCATGGCCTTGATGAGCGCCGGCAATGCGGGCGCACCGATCGCGACGAGTTTCTTGCGCGCTTCGATGTTGGCTTGCGGAACCGGGAACTGGAACAGGGCGATCAGGTCGTCGATGTCCTTGGCGCTGCTTCCAGAAGGAATGCTGACCGGGACGTCGCCGATGGCCGGGCGCGAATAATCGACGAGGTTGGCGGGGCTTGCGGTCTCCGGCGTGATGCCTTCCGGAGTCACGACGATCACTTCAGGCTCGGACTCGAGCGCCTCCGTGTTCGGCTCGATCCCGGCGAAAGGAATCGTCTTCTTCTCCAGGAGGCGTGCGAGCTCGGGGTGGTGGTCCTCGATCGGGTAATAGAGCTTGAAGTGCAACTCGCACTCGACCGAGCCCTCCGCGGTGGGGATCGGCACGCGATGCACGCGCGACTCGCCGCTCGGGATCTGTGTATTGACGGGCAAGGTCAAGCCGTACGGTCGCTTGTACGGATCGCGGAAAGTCACCCGCGAGCGCGCGACTTCCTTCCCGTCGCCATCGCGCACGACGACGAGGGACTCGACCGCGCGCTGCTTCAATTCGGTCGGGAAGTTGTGTCCCGCACCCTTGTTCTCGATCGTCACCACCACCGCGTTGTCGACGACGCGCGCATCCCAGGCGTAAGCGCGCCGCAATTGAGTTTCGCTGCGCGCGCCCGGGAAGATGTGGCTGTGCACGGCGCGCACCGGACCGCCGACGGCGATCGGACGCTCGACGACCGCCATGTGGCAGTCGATGCACACGTTGCCCGCGGCCTTGCCCTTCGGCGCCTGTTCCCACTGGTAGGGCGTTCCGTGATTGCGGTGGCACGAAGCGCAGGCCTCGACCGTGCCGACGCGCGGATCGAAACCCGACTTGCAGTCCGCGCCGCCCTGGAATTGGCTGTAGTCCGTGCCGGCCTGCCAGTGGCAGGTCATGCAGGTGTTGCCTTCCTCGAGGTCGTGGTGACGGCGGATCGGGTTCTGTCCGATTCCGCTCTCGAAGATCGGGCGCGGCGTGTGGCAGATGATGCAATCGGCCTGGCTGAAGCGCCCCGTGCCCAGGCGCACCTCTTCGTCGGTGAAGGCGCGACCGTGCGTGTTCTGTTCGTGCTCGGCGTAGGCGTCGGGGTGACAACTCGCGCAGTAGCTGCTCTTCATCACCGCTTGCTCGTGCGCCACCGAACCCAGAGGCGCGCCGCTCAGCGTCTTGGACGACGTATTCTCGGCGGAGATCACGGCAGCGCGCGTCTCGCGCGGCGCGGGATCCATGCGACAGGCTTCAAACGTCCCTACAGCCAGCAGGCAGGACGCCAGGACCAGGGGAGCTGCGAGTTTGATTTTCATGGAGAGGGGGGATTCTTGGGGTGAGCGAGCTTGCCGCTCCTAGTTTGGTCGACGGCGGCGGTCACTGCGAGGATTGCCTGCGGTTCAACGCCGCCACTCCGGCTCGGATTCGAGCGCTCGCGCTCGCAGGGTCAGGCTGATCGAGAAGCCCTTGTTCGTCGTCAGGCACGGCAGGTCGGCGTCGAGCTGGATCACGCGCGACGCGCCATCCTGCGCCGCATCGACGAGCGTGCTCATCTGCCCCTCGCGTGCGGGTCCGTATGCGACCGAGGCGCGCACCGCGGCGAGCGGCTGGCCGCGCAGATCCGCGAAGATCAGGTGATCGAAGGCGACGTCGAGCTTCAAGGTCTCCTCGATCGGTGCCTTTCCGAACTGGGCCGCGCCCCCGAAACGCGGGTCGCCCACGCGTCGGACGCCCTTGGCACGGTAGGCGATCAAATAGGAACCGGTGTCCAGGGGTGGATCGGCGAGCGGCACGTTCGTGGAGAGCAGTCCGAGCGGAACAGGCTCGTCGAGGCTGCGCTTTTCGAAAGCACCGATGTCGGCCGCCTTGATTTGCAGCACTGGAGCGAACAACACGTAGCGATAGTCCTCGACGATCTCGTAGCCCGGAGGCGCTCCCTCCGCTCCCTGCGTCTTGCGCCAACCGTCCACGCACAGCGTGTTGCTGGGATCGTATTCGACGACGTAGCCGTCGACACGCGGACGCCATTGCACGTCGAAGTCGTCCTCGATGACGCAGCGCGCCAGATCTACGCCGGCACGCGCGCTCGCTGCGCAGCGAAATCCGAGTGCACCCGCGCTCTGCGTGCGTTCGGTCCCGCGCCGCACCGTGGCGCGGCACATGAGTTTGGACGACTGAAAGGAACCACCGACGGCAACGCGCTGTTCGTCGCTCCAGTCACCGATGGCATTGATCGGTCGGCGCTCGCGCCCGTAGCCGATGTCGAACACGCGCATCTCGTACCCCGGGTAGCGCGCGTACGGGCTGGAGGTCCACTCCCATACATTGCCTGCCAGGTCGAAAACCCCTTGCTTGCTGCGGCCGGCCGGAAAGCTGCCGACCGCGCGCGCACCGCGCTTTTCCTTCAGCGCATTCGTCGCGGCGAACTTCTCGTCATCCCACTCGTTGCCCCAAGGGTAATTCTGGGTCAAGTCGCCGCGCACGGCGCGCTGATATTCGAACTCTGTCGGCAAGCGCATCCCGGCCCAACGGGCGTAGGCGCGCGCTGCCGCGTAGTCGACGAACACCACCGGTAGCAAGCGATCTTGGGGCGGAATCTCCCAGTCGACCCTGGCTGCGTTTTCCGTCCACCAGATGCGGCGGTCGAACGTGCGTTTCGTCTTGGCACCTGCCTCGACTGCGCGATCTTCCGCCGCAGTGAACTCGATCGCGGCGCGCGTCAGCGCCTCTTCGCACCAACTCTCGAGCGGCAGCGCGCGGCCGGTGCGCACGAAGCGACCGTACTGCTCCTGCGTCACCTCGGTGACCATCATCCAGAACGAATCGACCTGCACGTCGTGACGCGGCGTCTCAGCGATCAACGCACCCGCGAAATTCGCGGCCTCCGGTTCGCTGTTGATCAGGCGCTCGACGTCCTTGACGTCGATGCCGATCCTGGTTCGCCCTCCGGGGACGAGCACCATCGACGGCGGCGGCGCGGTCTGGGCCGCGGCGCAGACGAGAAATGCGATACTCGTGATCACGCGCGCACAAGATAGTCGCCGCGCGGGTCCCAGGGACAGACGTCAGCCCGGAACTGTGCTGGAACGCGCGGCAGCGGCGGCGGCGCGGTCTGCGGCGGGCTCCTTCATCCACTTGGCGCCGTGGCGTTCGAGCAGCACCAGGAAGCGGTCGAGCACATCGGGGTCGAAAGCCCTGCCACGTTGTTCGGCGAAGAACTCGAGCACCTTTTCGAGCGGCCAGACGTCCTTGTACGAGCGCTTGGTCGACAGGCTGTCGAACACTTCGACGACGCCGAGGATGCGACCCTCGACCGAGATCTCTTCACCCTTCTTCTTGTGCGGGTAGCCGGTGCCGTCCCACTTCTCGTGGTGCTCGGCGACGTAGCCGCGCACTTCGCGCAGGGATTCGTGGTTACCGAGTTTGCGCGCCCCGAGCATGGGATGCTTTTGCACCTCTTTGTACTCGGCGTCGGTCAACGGCCCGTTCTTCGTCAGGAAGCCCAGGTCGTCGAGGTAGATCTTGCCGTAGTCGTGCGCGATCGCAGCCAACTCGAGGCGTTCGCGGCGCGAGCGCTCGACGCCGATGTCCTCCGCCAGAAACCGGCAGTACTTGCGCGTGCGCGAACCGTGGCCCGCAGTGTACGGATCGACGCGCTCGATCGTGTGCGCCACCATCCCTGACAAGATCTCGACGAGGTCGCCGAATTCGAGTCCGGGCATGTCGATCTGTCGCTCGCGCAATGCCCGGTGCAGGTACGCCGCGAGCGTGCGCGCATCGACGGGCTTTTGGATGTAGTCCGAAGCGCCCATCTTGATCGCGCTGACTGCGCCCTCGATCAACGGATACCCCGTCATCAAGATCACGATCGCTTCGGGCAGGCGCGCCCGCGACGCCTTCAGCACGGCCGCACCTTCCGCGAATCCGTCGAAGACGACATCGGTCACGACCGCGTCGAACTGCGAGGTCTCGATCAACTTGAGGGCTGTTCCGGGCGTCGCGGCGGGCGTCACCTCGAAACCCTGACCGGCGAGTGCTGCGGCCATCACCTCGAGTGTGCGGGTGTCGTCGTCGACCAGGAGGATGTGCGGGAGTTTGTCGTTCATGGAGCGGCCTCGGCGCGGCTTTCCGCCCTCCTGTGTACGCGATTCCGCCGGGCGGGGGAACAGCCTCGCTCTTGATACAATCGCCGGGATGGACACCCGCGTCGAAACTCGCCGATTCACCCTCTCCGACGCCGTGCGCGGATCGCGCCTCGATCACGTCGTGGCCGGACTCATCCCCGGCATCTCGCGCAGCCGCCTGCAGCAGTGGATTCGCTCCGGTCAGGTGCGCTTCGGCGGTGCCGTCGTGATCAAGCCGGGCCTGCTCTTGCTGGAAGGCGGCGCGCTCGAGGTCGACGTGGAACTCGAGACGGTCGTGCCGCCGGCACCGGTCGCGGCGGCAGACCTCGTGGTCGTCCACGCCGATCGGCACATCGTCGTGGTCGACAAGCCGGCGGGATTGCTGACGCATCGCAATTCCGCGCGCAGCGAGCCCGGGCTGGCCGATCTGGTCGTCGAACGCCTGGGCAGCATGGGGGACCTCGGCGATCCGCTGCGGCCAGGCATCGCACACAGGATCGATCGCGAGACGAGCGGCCTGTTGGTGCTGGGTCGGACGGACGAAGCGCTACGCGCACTCAAGGACCAGTTTCGCGCGCGCACCGTCGAGAAGACCTACACGGCGCTGGTGCACGGCTCGCCGCGCTTCGACACGGACTGGATCGAGAGCTGGCTGGGTCGTTCCGAGAACGTGCGCGATCGCATCGGCACGCTACCCGAGGGCGAAGGACGCTTTGCTTCGACGTACTACGAAACGCGCGAGCGCTTCGACAAGTACGCCCTGATCGCCGTGTTTCCGAAGACCGGACGCACACACCAGATCCGCGTGCACATGACCGCGGCCGGGATGCCGCTCGTCGGCGACGTGCTGTACAAGCCGCGCGGCCGAACCCTGCCCAAGCCGCCGCCCGAGGCACCGGTGATGACACGCCATGCCTTGCACGCAGCAGCCCTGACTTTCACGCACCCCGCCACCGGCGAGCGCGTCTCGTTCACCGCCCCGCTCGCGGCGGACATGGACGAACTGGTGCAGTGGCTGCGCGCGCATGCGCCGGCGCAGGACTGAGCCAGACGGAGGAGACGGGGATGTGAGCCGGCACAGCGGCCCGCCAACAACTCCTGCGCGAGCGACACGGAAGGGCAACGCTTCGAGACCGACACCCGACAACGCCGCTGAACGATGCAGGACCGGCACCGCACCCCACCCCTGAACACCTCGCGAGCGAGCCCACTCCCCGCCCCGCAACGCTTCCAGTCCGACACCGAACGCAACCCCGCAACGCTTCAAGACCGACAACGAACCCCACCCCTCAACGCTTCCAGTCCGACTTCGAACACACCCCACAACGTTTCCATACCGACACCGAACCCCGCCCATTCGGCCCCACCCCATTGTTGACCTCCTGGTTCGCGATTTTTCCAGTGGCGTTCGTCCGAGTTTGACCGTACCGAGCCAGGCTCGTGTGGTGCATCTTCGCCGGCGTAGAGCCGCG
>JAEUIA010000070.1 GCA_016795245.1 Planctomycetota bacterium
TCCCGCCCCCCCCCCCCGGCCACCGCCCCCCCCCCCTCCCACCCCCCCCCCCCGCCCCCCCCCCTCCCCGACCCGCCCGGCGAGCGCGCGGCAGCCTCCCGCCCCCCCCCCCCCCCCCCGAGCCTGGCTCGGTACGGTCAAACTCGGACGAACACCACTGCGCAAATCGCGAACCAGGAGGTCAACAATGGGGTGGGGTCTGGATGGGTGAGTTCGGTGTCGGACTGGAAACGTTGCGAGGCGGGGTTCGGTGTCGGACTGGAAGTGTTGAGGGGCGGGGTTCGGTGTCGGTCTCGAAGCGTTGCGGTTCGCTGCCGATGGCGAAGCGTTGCTGTTCGCTCTCGGGGCGTTACGTGGGGCGTTGCGTGGGGCGTCGCGGTGTCGCGCGCGAAGCGTCGTCGGTCCGGCTTCGGTGTCCCGCTCCAAGCCTGGGAACGCAGCGACCTTTCGGCCGCTACGAGACCGGACGGCGTGCCGCGCCCGCATCCCGCGCGCGTCGTGTTCCGGCGTGCTCGCCGCTCAGTCGCAGAAGCGCACGTGCAACGCGTGCGTGATCCCGTACCCGAAGGAAGCGCCCGGATCGCGGAACATCGCCTGGTAGTTGATGTTGGTCCCGACCATGCCCGGTAGGACCGGAATCGCGATCGAGCGCGCACCGGACAGATCGAGTTGGAAGTTCGCCACGCGCGTCAGCGCACCGCCGAGGTAGAGCGTGCCGCCGTTGAAGGCGACGCTGGCCGAGGTCGGGCTCGAGAACAGGATGCCCGTCGCATCCGGTTGCGCGGCCGAGATGCGGATCTGGAAATTGTTGATCGTCGCCGAGGGCACGCCCGTCCAACCCAGGACCGGCTTGCCGCTCGCGCTCAGCGTCTTCGAGACACCGTAGGGGATCGGCTCGACGCACGGTCCACCGACGAGGCTGATCGTGGTCGTGCGCTTCAACGAAGGCGTGCTCTTGCCCATCGCGACCCAAGCGTTGTACGCGATGAGGCCACGATTGTCGGTCGTGTTCGCGTCGCGCAGGAACTCCATGTACTCGCGCGTCGAGGTCTGGTGGTAGGTCGTGACCGTCGCGCTGACGGCACCGAGCGGAATGTTGAAGAACGTGTCGTCCCAGTACTGCTCTTCCGCGTAGGCGACGCCGACCGGCGAGGCCTGCACGCGGCCGAAGTTGTAGTTCGTGAAGCCGCGCGGCGGGATGCGATTGTCGAACACGACCGTGTTGTTCAGGACGAAGTGGAACGACTCGCCCGCGGGCAGGCCGGTCAGCGCGGCTTGTTGCGCGTCCAGGCCGTACTTGCCTTCGTACACCTTCGTGTCCGAAGTCGTGAGCGTCGCCGTCAGGCTGTCGTACGCGCCGCGTTCGGCGATGAGCACGTTGCCGGGGCCGAAGAAGCGCACGTTGATCCACATGCGGCGGCCTTCGTTGTAGCCGGTCGGAAGCTTGTGGCCGGTCTGGTTCACGATGCGGACACCGAGCTGGCCGCCGGTCACCCAGGCGTGCAAGTCGGAAGCGCGCTGGTGGCTCTCGGCCGTGCGCGCATTCGCCGCGGCGACCGAAGCCGCGGTCAAGCCCGTCTGGCTGTCGGGGTAGAGCGAGCGCACCGCGTCGAGCACCCACGAATTCACGCCGTTGAAATCGTGCAGCGGCAGATCCGGACGGATCGCGCCGCCGAGGACCGGCTGGCAGGCCGTGCCCGTGGTCTTCGGCATGTGGCAATCCTGGCAGCTCGACACCGACGGCGCGTTGCCGCCGAAGCGGCCGCTCGGGTAGAGCGCATCGACCGTGTCGATCGGACCGCGCGCGTACTGGCTGGCGGTCCATTCGCTGTACGTGCGCTCGATCGGGAACTGATCGCGCTTGTTGTGCGTTGCGTGCTGGGTGTTCACCGCGTCGACCTTGTACGAAAGGTCGGGTTGCTTCTGCGTGGTCTGGTTCGACACGTCGTGGCAGGTGCCGCAGATGGCGGACTCACGGTGGTGCGGGCTCTGCTCCCAGGCGTGGAAGACGAAGCTCGGACCCAGGTCGAACGGACCGCGGCGGAAGTCGTCGGGGTCGATGATGAACTGACCGTTGTTCTGCGTCGGCGGAATCTGCGTCAGCGCGGCGAGGATCGCGACGTCCGAGGGCGGGTTCACACCGGCTTCGTAGATCGGATCGACCATGCGGTGACACAGGTGGCAGGTGACGCCGTCGAGGTCGCCGAGCGCGGGGACCAGGGCTGAACCGTCGGCGGGCACGCTGCGACCGTCGAGCCAGGCGCCCGGCGCGTGACAGCGCAGGCAGTACTCGCCCGAATCCGCGGCATCCTGGTTCGCGATCGTGAGCGCCGCGTAGAAGACCGGATCGCGCCCGGCTTGTCCCATCATGCTGGTGACCCAGCGCGTGTGGGGTTCCTGATTCGGATCGTAGCCGCTGTGACAACCCGTGCAGCCCGACGACTCGATGATCGGTTGCGTGATCGTCAGCGGCTGCGTGCCGGGTTGCTTGAAGTCTTCGAGCGTCGTCGGCAAGGGCAGCGAGCCCTGCGGTGCCGCGAACGCGACCAGCGCGGCGGCGCCGGCGAGGACCAAAGACGTGGCGAAGGCGCGCACAGGTGCTCGATCGAGGTGCTTCATGCCGGAGGAATCTTGGCTGCCGAGTCGCCCGGGCGTCCGACGCTGGACGCCGCGAGTCGCGGCTGTGGAGGTTGCGACCGGGAACGATCCGGTCGGGCGGGAGCGATTCCTTCAATCCTCCACCGGATTCGCGGATCGGTCAAGGGGCGCAGGGCGGAAGCCGCGGGAATTCGGGCTCGAGACAGAAAAGATTCGACGCGCGCTGCAACCGGACGCGGACCCGCTCGTCGTGTTTGCGGCACGAGTTGGAAACGGTTTCCAGTTCGGTCGGCCTTCTTCACCGGTATCGAGTCCAAATCCTATGTCCCAATGCATTCGTCGCGCGGCTTGCGCCGCCTTGTTGAGCACGGCTCTCGTCAGTTCCGCATTCGCCGCCCATGCTGCGCAGGGTGTGCCCTTCGAAGCGCTCACCGCCGCCTGGACGCCGCTTCAGTCGCGCGCGTGGATGACCGCGGCCCAGGCCGCCGAGCTCGCCAGCGCGTCAGCAGCGTCCGCGCTCGCGCCGTCCATGGCCGCGCTCCTGCAAGGCGGCGGCACGCAGAGCGGCGAGGCGGTCATCTCCGAGTTCATGAAAGACCCGGCAGCGGTCGCGGACACGCGCGGAGAGTGGATCGAGGTCTACAACAACCTGCCCTGGCGCTTGAATCTCGAGGGCTGGACGTTGGCGGACGACAGCGGTTCGAGCCACGTGATCCACACCGGCGGCGTCGGCGTCCTGTGCAGGCCCGGCCGACACCTCGTGCTCGGCAACAACGCCGACATGACGCTGAACGGCGGCGTGCGCCTCGACTACGTCTGGAGCGGTTTCTCGCTCAGCAACACTTCCGACTCGATCATCTTGTTGTCTCCCACCGGCGGACTCGTGGATCGCGTCGCGTACACCTCGTCCGCGCCTTGGCCGAGCGCGCCCGGACGTTCGATCAGTCTCCAGCAATCGAAGCGCAACGCACTCGACAACGACGACGGCGCGAACTGGTGCCTCTCGAGTGTCCCGATGCACCAGAACACGACCGACACCGGCACACCGGGCCGCGACAACGACGCCTGCCCTTGATGAGCCCGTCGCCGAAATGAGCGAGGCCGAGTCCGCTCAGCGCGAACTCGGCCTCGACATGGGCTAGCTTTCGACGCACAGGTCAACGCGTGTTGACCTGTGCGCAGATCTCACGGTCCCCAGGTCAACGAAAGGCCCTGGGTCAGGTTGAAGGTCGCCGCCGTGCAGAAGCTGACCGCGTCGCGGTACCAGCACTGGTAGTGGCGCAGATCGCCGCTGCTCGTGCCGCCGGCGATGTGGATCGGGTTCGGCGTGATGCCGCCCGGGTAGGAAGCCGAGCCCGCGACCGGGAAGACGACGCCCATGCGGATGATGCCCGCGGCCGCGCACAGCATGCCGTCACCGAAGGTGATCTGGTTCAGGCCGGTGGCCTGGAAGAACAAGCCCGGACCGGTGATGTCGTTGGCCGTCAAGACCAGCGTGTCAGTGCCGGCCGAAGCGCCCGCGACGCCCGTGGAGGTCAGCTGACCGCCGCCCGCGAAGCTCGAGTTCGCGCAGCCCTTGCCCGGTGCGCCGTTGTTGCCGCAACCGAGGCAACTGCCCGCGACGCTGCCGTCGCAGAACGACGTCGTCGGCGTGCTGCCCGAGCCCTTGACGAAGCGCACACCGCGGTAGGTCATGTTCGTGCCCGCCGTGGCGAGGATCGTGAACAGCGAGCCCGCGCCGGTGTCGGTCACGGTCACGAGGTTGTTGCCCGTCGTCTGCGTGGTGGTGGCGTACAGGGTCGTGACGCCTCCGTTGACCACGCCGGTCAGACCGCGGCAACCCTGGCCCGTCGCCGGGCTGAGGTTGTACTGCAGGGTCCAGGTGCCGGCGATGTCGATCCACTTCTCGATGCCGCCGGTCGAGGCGTCGTTCGTGACGTAGACCGTGGCCGGATCGGCGAAGAAGTAGTCGTAGTAGCTGCCCGAGACAGTCGGGAATCCGAGCAGGAGCGTCGTCGGGTTGCCGGCCGTCGTCGGCAAGCCGATGCCGACCGTGGCCGGGCCGTGGAACATGCCCGAGTTGGCCGAGACGTAGAGCTGTCCGGCGTAGATGTCGGCCGTGCGCACGTTGGTCACGCCCGCGTTGACGACGAGCGACGTGGTCGCGCCCAGGGTTGCGTACTTGACGCCGTCGTTCGAGCCGCCGGTCCAGAACTGGACGCCGTTGTCGCTGCAGGCGCTGCGGATGTTGCCGCCCGAGTAGGCGTCACCGAGCGCGGTCGTGGTGTCGATCGCACCGCTCAGGTCCACGCGTGCGACGACGCGCGGCACGACCGAGCTGGCCGAGGTCACGATCGAACCGATGCTGCCCGGCGGGGTGCCGTAGCCGCCCAACACGAGGTACTGGCTGTCGCTCGACTGCGTCAGGAAACCTTCCGAGGTGGAGCTGCCCGAGTTCGTGAACGGCAGGTTCGCACCGGCCGCGGCCACGGGCATCGGGATGACGTTCACCGCCGTGCCGCCGGTGGTGTACTGCTCGAGGAAGGTCGCGGTCGACGCGTTCGTGATCGGCCCGCTGCCGTCGCCGAAGCGCACGACGACGAGGTTGCCGGGAGTGATCTGCGCGTTTGCCACGGCGGTCAGACCGACGAAAGCGGCTGCGCCGAGGAAGCGGGAGAGAGACGAGGTGTTCTTCATGAGTTTCCTGATGTGCCCCGAGAGGGTTCGATGCCGCCGATCTCCCGGGGCGGGACGAGCGGCGATGGAGGTGACGCAGTGGGGAATTCGGACGACGGCCCGGAAACCGTACGGACGCGCACGGTCTTCGAATCGCCCCGAGGGGGGAGGGCCGCCGATACCGCCGCGCTGGCGCGGGGGGAGAGAGAGGCCCAGATGCCCCTTCATTATCCTGCGCCGTCGAAGCCTGACAACCCTTTCCTCGCCTGAAGCGCTCCGAGTTGGAGGGCTTTTTGACGTTGGAGAGTGGCCTTCTTGTTCCCTTGACTCGGTCCGGGGGGCGCGCGGCTACCATCAAGGGATGAACCGATCGCCTGCCCCCGCGCCGTCCCCGACCCTGAACACCACCGATGCCGCCGTCTGGAAGGCGGTCGATCTCGAACGCGGTCGCCAGGAGGCCCAGCTCGAGTTGATCGCCTCCGAGAACCACGCGAGCCGCGAGGTCATGGCGGCGATGGGGACCGTGCTGACGAACAAGTACGCCGAGGGCTACCCGCGCAAACGCTACTACGGCGGTTGCGAACACGTCGACACGGTCGAGGAAATCGCGCTCGAACGCGCGCGCGCCCTGTTCCGCTCGCCGGCGGCCAACGTCCAGCCGCACAGCGGCACGCAAGCCAACCAGGCGGCCTACATGGCGCTCCTGAAACCGGGCGAGCGCGTGCTCGCGATGTCGCTCGACCACGGCGGGCACCTGAGCCACGGACACCCGAAGAATTTCTCCGGCGTGATCTACGAATTCCACAGCTACGGCGTGGAGAAGGAATCCGAGCGCGTCGACATGGACCGCGTGCGCGACCTGGCGCTGAAGGTCCGACCCAAACTGATCGTGGCCGGTTTCTCGGCCTACTCGCGCGTGCTCGATTTCAAGCTCTTCGCCGAGATCGCGCGCGAGGTGGGCGCCAAACTGCTGGTCGACATGGCGCACGTCGCCGGACTCGTCGCGGCCGGTGTGTACCCGACGCCCGTCGGTCACGCGGACGTCGTGACGCTCACGACGCACAAGACCTTGCGCGGACCGCGCGGCGGTTTGATCCTGTGCGGTGAAGAGCAACTCAAGGCGATCAACAGCGCCGCCTTCCCCGGCAGCCAGGGCGGCCCCTTGATGCACGTCATCGCGGCCAAGGCGATCGCGTTGCGCGAGGCGCAGCAACCCGAGTTCGTCGCCTACCAAAAGCAGGTCGTCGTGAACGCGCGCGCGTTGGCGCAGCGCCTGCAGGACCGCGGGCTGCGCATCGTTTCGGGCGGCACCGACAATCACCTGATGCTCGTCGACGTGACGCCGATGGGCGCCACCGGAAAACAGGCCGAAGATCTGCTGCACGCGGTCGACCTGACCTGCAACAAGAACCTGATCCCGTACGACGCCAAACCGCCGATGCAGGCTTCCGGCATCCGCCTCGGCACGGCCGCGATCACGACCCGCGGACTGAAAGCCGAGCACATGCACACGCTCGGAGATTGGATCGCGGACGTGTTGTCGCGGCCCGACGACGCGGCCACCGCTCGCCGCGTGAAGTCCGAAGTGGCTGAACTCACCGCGCGCTTCCCGATCTATCCGACAGGCGCGTGAAGGCTCCCGTGGACGCGCGCGCCGCGCACGGCGTCGAAGCCGTGCTGTTCGACGTGGACGGCACGCTGATCGATTCGATCGACTTGATCTTCGAGAGCTACGAGCACACGTTCGCCGCGCACGGCCTGCGCGTGCCGTCACGCTCGCAACTCGTCAGCGATCTGGGCCGCACGCTGCGCGACACCTTCGGCGCGGCCTGCGCGGACGGGGCGCTGGTCGAAGAGCTGATCGCCACCTACCGCACATTCAATCTGGCGCGCCACGACGAACTCGTGAAGCCCTACCCGGGCATCGTCGAGACGGTGCGATCCGTGCGCGACTCCGGCCTGCGCATCGGAATCGTCACGAGCAAGCTGCGTGCGACCGCGCGCCGGGGATTGGACGTGTGCGGCTTCGGCGACGTGTTCGAAGTGTTCGTCGGCATGGAGGACTGTGCGCGCCACAAGCCCGACCCAGAACCGATTCGACTCGCACTCCGCCAACTGGCGCTGCCCGCGGAGTCGGTCTGCTACGTGGGCGATTCACCGCACGACATGGCCGCGGGCCGTGCCGCGGGCGTGCGCGTGTTCGCGGCCGAATGGGGGCCGTTTGGACGCGAGCACTTCGACGGCGTGCACGTCGATGCGTGGCTCGCGCATCCAGGCGCGATCCTCTCCACTTGCGTGCCCGCGCTCAGCTCGCGCGCTGGTAGCCGAGCGACTTGACGATCTCGAGGATTTCGGACCAGTTCGGGAACGGGCGCTGCTGCGTGCGCTTGTACGCGTCGATCGCGTGGATGAATTCGAGTACGTCGGGCGGCATCTCGTCGGGACGCGCGACGGACTTCTTCTTGGTGTCCGCTGCGTCCGCATCTTGAGTCCGCGCGGAGTCCTTCCGCGTCTTGTGAGTCTTCTTGATCGCGCCCATGGGGTGTCTGATTCCGAGGTGTCGTGGCCTGCCGCTGTGGCGCACGGATGGAGTTCCGCGCCGCAGATGCATCGTCCGTCGGAAAGGCGGATCTGGAATCGAAATCAGGGGCGTGAGGCGGGCTTTGCAGCCGTGCGCGCCGCGCCGCGGGCCAATGCGGCCTCGACGCGGGCCAGGTTCGGCCGCTCGATCAGGCCGACCTCGGTCACGATGCCGGTGATGAGCCGCGCGGGCGTCACGTCGAAGGCCGGGTTGTAGACCTTCACGCCTTCGGGAGCCGTGCGCCGGCCGAATCCGTGCGTGATCTCCGCGGCGGGACGCTCCTCGATCGGGATCTTGGAGCCGTCGTCGAGTTCGGGGTCGAAAGTCGAGAGCGGCGCGACGACGTAGAAAGGAATCGCGTGCTCCTTCGCCAGCACGGCCACGGAGTAGGTGCCGATCTTGTTGCACGCATCACCGTTGCGCGCGATGCGGTCGGCGCCCACGAGCACCAGATCGATCTTGCGTTCGAACATCACGCGACCGGCCATGCTGTCGGTGATGAGCGTCACGTCGATGCCCGCGTGCTGCAATTCGTGCGCGGTCAAGCGCGCGCCCTGCAACAAGGGACGTGTCTCGTCGGCAAAGACACGCACGCGTTTTCCGGCTGCGTGGGCGCGGTAGATCGGCGCCAGCGCCGTGCCCATGCCGCCGGTCGCGAGGGAACCCGCGTTGCAGTGCGTGAGCACGGTCGCGCCGTCGTGGAGGAGTTCTGCACCGACGTCACCGAGCAGTCTGCAGGTCTCGCGATCGTGCGCGTGGATCGCCTGCGCCTCGGCCAGCAATCCGGCGACGATGGCGGGACCGTCGAGTCCGCGCGCGAAGTCGCGGTCGGCGCGCGCCTTCATGCGCGCCAGCGCCCAGAACAGATTGACGGCGGTCGGGCGCGCCTTGGCGAGTGTGGCCGCAGCCTCCCGCGCGCAACCGACCACGTTCTCGCGGCTCGTGTCGGCCAGGTCTTGCACGCCGAGCACGACACCGTACGCCGCGGCGACGCCGATCGCGGGCGCTCCGCGCACGGCCAGTCGATAGATCGCATCGCGCATCTGATCGACGCTCTCGACCGCCAGAGTGACGGAGCGCTCGGGCAGCAGCGTCTGCTCGATCATCTCCACGTGGCCGGGGAGGGCGCCGACCCAGCGCAGTGTTTCCAGGTGCATCGTCAAAGTTCTTCGCCTGTTCTTCGCCTCGCGGGCGCAGCGGCAGGAGGATAGCCGAGAGCGCTGGGTAACGAGTGCACGTGGAATCGTTTTCCTCGAGCCGATTCGCGCGGCTGGCGCTCAATTGCGGGGCATCAGCGGCTCGATACGGCACTACTTCCTATGGCTTCTCTGCTCTCCCAGCCCCGCACCCGGCCCCGTCGTATCCCGATCACGAGCGCCGGCTTCACGATCGTCGAAACCGCCGTTTCGGCCGCGGTGCTCGTCATCGGCGTCCTGGGGCTGCTCGCCTCCGTCACCGCGGGCGAGCGCTTGATCGGCGCGAATCGCGAAGCACGCATGGCCTACACGGCGGCGCAGGCACAGCTGGCCGAGATGCAGGCCTTGCCGCTCGCGAGTGTGTTCGCGCGCTACAACACGGCGACGAACGACAACCCCACCGGCGGAGTCGCCTCACCCGGTCCCAACTTCAATGCGCGCGGTCTCGCCGCTTGTCAGACGAGCCCGGGCGGCAACGGGGGCAGCGTGCGCTTTCCGTCGCTCGATGGCGCCACGTTGCGCGAGGACATGGTCGATGCCGCGCTCGGCATGCCGCGCGACCTCGACGGGGACGGGATCATCTCGAGCGCACCCTTGACGAAACCGCCTTTGGCGCTCCCGGTCATCGTCCGCGTGGAGTGGATGTCCGCCGACGGTCCGCGCGAGATCTCGGTGCGCAAGATCCTGTTTGGGAGCGGTGCGCCTTGAAATCTCTACGACGATCGTGCACGAGCGGCTTCACGCTCGTCGAACTCGCGATCTCCTCCGTCGTCTTCGGCGTGATCCTCTCGGCCACTCTCGGAGCCAGTTTCACGGCCCAGAACGGCTTCAGCGCGGCGGTGATCCGGAGTCGATTGGAGCAGCGTGCGCAGCGCGCGCTCGATCTGATCCTCGACGAGTTCGGCACAGCCGGGCAGACGGGGCTCACGCCGGCCTCGGCGCCGCCTTTGGGTAGCTTCAGCTTGACATACCGTCGGCCGACAGGGATCGCGGCCGGTGCGATCACCTGGGGCAATGCGTCCACCGTGCTCTTCGAGTACACGGCGGACGAGCCGAACAACGGCGTCGACGACGACGGCGACGGACTCGTCGACGAGGGACGCATCGTCCTCATCCGCAACGTCGGACTGCCGACAGAGAGGCGCACCGTGCTCGCCACGGGCGTGCCCGAGTTGATGCCGGGTGAACTGGCCAACGGCCTGGACGACAACGGTGACGGCCTGGCGGACGAACGCGGCCTCGCGTTCAGCGTCGCTTCCGGCGTGCTGACGATCCGCCTCGCTCTGGGCGAGGCCGATGCACACGGCCGCAGGATCACCAGTATCCAGCGCATCGCGATCCAACTTCGGAACTGACACCATGCTCCACACCACACAGACGCTGCGCGTTCCGCCTGCACGGCGCGGGATCGCCCTCTACATGACCGTCGTCACGGTGGTCGTCCTGGCCGGGATGTCCGTCGCAGTCGTGACCGTCGGGCTCGCCGGACAACAGCAGAGTCGGATGACCATCGCTCGCGCGCGCGCCCTCGCGGCGGCGGAAGCAGCGATCGGTGATGCTTTCGTGCAGATCGCGGCTTCGTTGCCGGCCAACATCGGCACGGCTGCGGCGCCGCGCTCGTTCGCCGACGACGATTACTACGGCACCGTCGTGCAGAATCTGGACAAGACCTTCACCGTCACCGGCGTCGGACGCAGCGGAGCGGCTCGACGCGCGCTCGAAGTGATCGTCGATCCCGGCCGTGGGGGTGTCTTCGGCAACGCGATCTTCGCCGGCAATTCGTCCAAGGACCCGGCCTTCGCGCTGAAGTTCGGGGGTGCAGGAGCGCAAGGTGACGTGGTCGACGGGGACGTCTACAGCGGCGGCGGCGTAACGTTCACGAAGGATGCGAAGATCAAAGGAGTGCCGCGTGCGACGAAGACCGTCACGACGACACCGACCAGCATCGTCGCCACCGTGCCCGGCCCGCCGCCTCCTCCGGAGACCGGCGTCGTCCAGCCGATCCCCGACATCGCGGGGATGAACTACGCGGTGAACAACGACGTCAACGTCGCCGCGGCGTTCGCGAGTTCGACCTGGGCGAGCAACGCCGCCGGCGGCAGCGCCTGGCAACTGCCGAAGAGCAATCCGGCGCACATCTTCAGGATGAATCCCAGCGACCGCGCGGCGAATTGCAGCGCGACGACGAAGAACGATTACTTCCTCGAAGATCCGCACGAGACGGTGCGCGCAGACACGAACTCCGACGGTACCGATCCCTACCGCATCACGGTCGGCAACACCGCGGACGGCGGCCCTTCAGGGAACAAGAAGGTCTACTACATCGACGGCAACCTGTGGATCCACAACACGAAGACGATGTCCTTCAGGCTGGAGACGGCCGAAGCCTCGGGACTGCAGGTCACCTTCGTCGTGCGTGGCAACATCTACATGGCCGACAACTTGTGGTCGAAGGACAGCGTGAAGGACGGCGTCGCGTTCATCGCGATGAAGGATCCGGCCGTGGCCGACAGCGGCAACGTGTACTTCGGCGACCCGTCCTTCGGAACGCTCAGGCACATGGCTGCGTTCATGTACGCCGAGAACAACTTCTACGACAACAACCTCAACGCCGCCGGCTCGGCCGCGGTCGAATTGCGCGGCAACATGACCGCCGGCAACAAGGTCGCGATCAACCGCGACTGGGGCGCGCAACACAGCAAGTTGACCGTGAAGTACGACAAGCGCGTCGCCTCCGGCGCCTTGACCCTGCCCGGTCTGCCTGGATCCTCAGGCGTGACCGCCGTCCCCTCCATCCGCGTCTGGCGCGAAGTCGGAGTTCCCCATCCATGAAGACCATCGCCTCGTACCTGTTCCTCGTTGCGGGCTGCGCCCTCACGGCACCCACGGTGCACGCCAACGGCGCGGCGCCCGTGAAGGTCATCCAACGCTTCGATTCGCAGTGGGTCCTGAAGGCCAACGAGATCCTCGCGCAGGAACGCCTCGCCGGGCGCGTGCTCGAAGACGTGGCCGCGGAACTCGCGGGCTTCGGGCCCAACGCGATCCAAGCCTACTTCGCCATCCTGTCCGGCACCGTCGACGGTCCCTACCTCGAGGGCGCCGCCTTTCCGGCTGCGGGTTCACTCGAACCCAATGACGTGCTGATGGCGGCGTTGGCGCGCATGAGACCGGCCGATGTCGCGGCACACGTGGCCGCCGCGGCGAGCGGCGACGTCCCTTTCGACGTGCGCATCGTCGCGATGCGCGTGTTGGACGAGGTCGGCGCCGAAGGTGGTTTCGCGGCCTGGACGCAGATCGTCGGCGAGATCGATCCTGAATTGCTTCCGCGCGCGTACGTGCAGGGACCGTGCGAACGGGCGCTGGCCTCCGTGCTCGCGCGCGACAACCAGGCGTTCCGCGGATTGCAGGAGCGCATCTCGAAGCTCGACGCGAAGTTGATCCCGCTCGTCTTGCGCGGCATCGGCGCGTGTCGACGCGCGCAAGGCGTGCCGGTCTTGACCGCACTCCTGGGCCGACTGCGCGATTCGGACCTCGTGCTCTTGCCCAGCATCGCGCAACTGGTCGAGTCCACGACCGGCGACATGTCGGACGAGGACCTCACGTGGTTGCGGCCCTTCGCGTCGGACGAGGACTGGCGCGTGCGCCGCGAAGCCGTCATCGCGCTGGGACGCATCGGCGATTGGCGCAGCCACGCACTGCTGGTGACCTCGCTCGGGGACGAGAACCGATTGGTGCAACAGGCCGCGCGCTGGGCGCTGATTCGACTCGCGGGTGTGGACTACGAAGAGGACGCGTCGGCGTGGAGCGATTGGTTCGAAACCGAAATCGCCTGGTACGAAACCAACGGCTCGCGGCTCGCGCGCGAAATCGACAGCGCCGAACCTGCACTCGCGGTCGAGAGCGTGCGCGAGTTCGCCGCGCACGGGCTGTTCCGTCACGACGCGGCGCGCGCGATCGTGCGCATGTGTCTGCGCACGGATGCGGACATCGTGCGTCAGGGCTGCCTCGTGCTCAGCGACCTGCGCAGTCCCGCGGCGATCCCCGGATTGCTGGACGCGCTCCAGAGTGAAGACGCCTCGATCCGCGAGGCCGCGCGCGCCACGCTTTCGGCGATCACCGGACTGCAACTCGCACCCGACGGTCCGGCCTGGCGCCGCGCACTCGTCGGCGCCTGAGCAATCGCACTCTCAGCCGCGCGTCCCGAGCTTTTTCTGCAGCGCCGCGTCCTTCTCGAGGACCTTCTGAGCCTGGTTGACGCGGTGTTGCGCCACACGCTGCGCGACGCCCGCGTTCGAGAGCGCCAGGATGCGCGCCGCCATCAGAGCGGCGTTGACCGGCCCGCCGAGTCCGGCGCCGAAGGTCGCGACCGGGATGCCGCCGGGCATCTGCACGGTGGCGAGCAAGGCATCGAGGCCGCCGAGCGGCGGATTGTCGAGTGGGATGCCCAACACAGGCAGATCGGTGTGCGCCGCGACCACGCCGGCGAGGTGCGCCGCACCACCGGCGGCGCAGATGAAGACCTTCACGCCGCGGCCGGGCGCGCCGGTCACGAACTCGACGACTTGCGCGGGTGTGCGGTGCGCCGACAGGACGCGCGCTTCGAAGGGGATCTCCAGCCCGCGCAGCGTGTCGAAGCACGGCTCGAGACGCGGCAGGTCCGAATCCGACCCCATCAGGATCGCGACCTTCATGCGTTCACGCCGACCGGCGTGCTGCCGGTGATCTTCTCGCAGATTTCGAGGTAGCGCTCCGACACGCGCGCCACGATCGCGGGATCTAGGCGCGGCGCCGGCGGTTCCTTGTTCCATTCCAGCGTTTCGAGCCAGTCGCGCAGCACCTGCTTGTCCAGGCTGGGCGGGTTCGTGCCGGGTTTCCACGATTCCTTGGGCCAGAAACGCGAGCTGTCGGGAGTCAGCGCCTCGTCGATCAGGATCAGGCGGCCGTCGATCGTGCCGAACTCGAACTTCGTGTCGGCGAGGAGGATTCCAAGCGGTTCCAACGTACGCGTGCCGCGCTTGAAGAGCTCGATCGACGCGGCGTGCGCGGCGTCGAAGAGCGCCGCGCCGACGCGCTCGCGCGCCTGCGCCGGCGTGAGCGGCAGGTCGTGGTGCTCGTCCTTGGTCGTCGGCGTCAGGATCGGCTTCTCGAGTTTGCTCGAGAGATTCAAGCCCGCCGGGAGCGCCACGCCGCACACGCTGCGCGACTTCTGGTACTCCTTCCAACCGGATCCGGCGAGGTAGCCGCGCACGACCCATTCGACGGTGGTCGGAAGCGCGCGGCGCACGATCATGATCCGTCCGCGCAGGCGCTCGCGCCACTCGGGCTCGAGTGCCGCGACGTCCTCGACCCGGGTCGAGACGAGGTGGTTTTCGATCACGTCGCGCGTGTTGTTGAACCACCACGCGCTGATCGCCGTCAGCACGCTGCCTTTGTGCGGGATGCCCTCGTCCATCACGACGTCGAAAGCCGACACGCGGTCGGTGGTGACGAACAACAGGTGCTGTGCGTCGATCTCGTAGACATCGCGCACCTTGCCGGAGGCGATGCGCTTCAGATTGCGCGGGCGGTCTTCACGACCCAGGTAGGTTTCGTTTTTCATGGCTGAAGCTGCAGTATGACCCGGCCCGTGCCGCGCTACAATCGCGCCGTGCGAACGACTTCCGGGGGTGATTCGATGGGTCTCGCTCCCGGCGCGCCTGTCGACGGTTTCGTCGCCGTTCCCGCTTCGAAATCGATCGCACAGCGCGCGCTGATCCTGGGCGGTCTCGCGGCGGGGACCACGCGCCTCACGCGTCTGCCGGACGGCGACGACGTGCGCGCGGCCGAAGAGCTGGTGCGCAGCGCGGGCTCCGCGGTCGAGAATCTGGCGCCCGCGGCACGCAGCGTCACCGGCCGCCCACCGGGCCCACACCGCGGTTGGAAGCCGACGCAGTCGCTCTCCGCCGGAGAATCCGGAACACTCGCGCGCCTCGCCACGGCGACGATCGGCTTCTGTGCGCTCGCCGGACACACGACGGAGTTGACGGTGCACGGCACGCTCGCACGCCGCAAGAGCGCGGCCCTGTTCGCCAGTCTGCGCGCGAGCGGAGTCGCGCTGGAAGGGGTAGGGGAAGCCGGCGCGGACGCGTGGCCCGTGCGCATCCGTTCGATCGGCCCGCCGAGTTCGGTGCGCCTCGTGCAGCCGACTTCGAGCCAGGAAGTCAGCGCGCTGCTCGCGGCCTTGTCCGCGTATCCCGACGCGACGCAACTGGAAGTCGTGGGCGCGATCCCGAGTCGACCGTACCTGGACATGACGCTGGCGCTGCTCGCGCGCTTCGGTGCGCGCGTCACGACGAGTCGCACCGCGAGCGGCGAGGTCTTCGACGTGCGCGGACCGCTGACGGCGCTCGCGACTCCGCTCGCGATCGAACCCGACGCTTCGGCCGCAGCGGTCGCGCTCGCCGCGGGCTGTCTCTCGGGCGGCACGGCGCGCGTGCGCGGACTGGGCGCCGATTCGCTGCAAGGGGACGTGAAGATCGTCGAACATCTACAGGCCTTCGGCTGTCGCGCGGGCTTCGATGAACACGGTGTGTTCGCAGCCGGTCCGGTCGCGCGCGCGGCCGACCTCGATCTCGAACGCGAGCCCGATCTCGCGCCTGTGATCGCAGCTCTCGCGGCGCGCGCGGCGCTCGCGGGACTCGGAACCTCGCACCTGCGCGGCCTCGCGACGCTGCCGGGCAAGGAGAGTTCGCGCATCGAAGTGCTCGCACAAGGTCTACGCGCCATCGGACTCACGGCGCAGGCGACGAGCGACGCGCTCACGATCGGTCCGGGAACAAGAACCCGCGCGCTGAGCGCGAACGCACCCCCGATCGTGCTGGATCCGCACGGCGACCACCGCATGGCGTTCGCCTTTGCCCTGTTCGGCCTCTGCGTCGCCGATGTATCGGTGTGCTATGCCACCTGCGTCGCGAAGTCCTGGCCGACATTCTGGTCGGATCTGGAACGCGCGGGCGCAAACGTCGTGCGCTCGAATTGACGCGCTGTGCAGAAATCTTGCGACGAAAGGCCGCCAAACCGCGTTCCGGGGCGAGCGACTGCGGATAGGATCGAGTGGGAGGCAGATTCCGCCTCCTCTTCGTTTCGTTCCCACCGTCCGGTTGGAGGGCGCCTCCAGGGCGTGCTCGCCGTTTCGTTCCCCTTCATCACTCTCTTCCATTTCCCTCACACGAGGAACATTCCATGAAGCCTTTCCTTTGGAGCACTCTTGCGCTCGCCACGTTCGCCGGCGGTGCATCGGCACAGACCATCACGACCCTCGTGCTCGAGGGTGACAGCGTCGGCGGCGTCGGACTGGTCACCGGCCTCGAGAGCATCGCGATCACCGACAGCGGCACCTGGCTGATCGAAGTCGACACCGACAACGCCGACACGACCATCGACGGCGTCATGTTCTCGAGCGCCGGCATCGTGCAACTCGAAGGCACGGCGGTCTCGGCTCCCGCCGGCGCGCTGCACAACGAATTCACGTCGCGTTCGCTGCGCAACAACAACGACGCAGCCCACATCTGGTCCTTGACCAACACGCCGGGCGGCACGGCGGACAACGTGGCCTTGTACGTCAACACGACGCTGGTGCTCTCGAAGGGCTCGACGCCGCTCGCCACGGCGTGGGGCGCGGGCACGATCCACAATGGCCTCAGCTGGGCGACGTTGAACGACAGCAACCAGATCCTGTTGCGCGGCTTCGCCACCGATCCGATCAGCACGCCCACGAACGACTGGTTCGCATCGATCCTGCAACTCGACGGCACCTTCGCGGCGACGTCCGAGATCCTGCTCGCGCGCGCGGGCGAAGTGTTGCCGGGGCAGAGCTTCGGCGTGAACACGGTCGGCAGCGGCCAGGATCTGGGCTTCATCAACACGTCCGGCCAGGCCATCTTCCGCGTGTCGCTCTCCGGCGCGCCGACGACTGCCGATGCTGCCGTCTACTTCTGGGATGGCACGAACAACATCCTGGTCGCCAACGAGGGCTCCCCCTCGCCCGTCGTGGGCCGGCTGTGGGGCTCCTTGACCGCGCCCGAACTCGCGATCAACGACGCTGGTGACTACGTGGTCAAGGACACGCTCAACGCGCCGACTGCCTCCGACGAGATCATCGCCAAGAACGGCGTCAAGCTCGTGCAAGAGGGCGATCCCGTGCCCGGTCTTCCGGCCTTCGCGTTCACGACCTTCGGCAACACGCCGGTGTCGTTGACCGCCGCTGGTCAGGTGTTGTGGTACGGCGACTGGAACGACACGAACACGACGATCGACACGGGCATCTTCCTCGACTCGACCATGCTCATCCAAGAGGGCGTGACGCCGCACGCGGGCACGACCTTCAACGCGCTCGGCAACGTCGGTTCGTCGGCTACCGCCGGTCAGAACGGTTCGATGTACATCAGCTCGAACGGCCGCTACGTGATCTTCACCGGTCGCCTGGGCGCCCCGATCAACAAGCGCGGCATCTTCCTGCTCGACCGCACGAACGGCATCACGCCGACCTGCTTCGGCGACGGCACGGGCACGGCCTGCCCGTGCGCCAACACGGGTGCGGCCGGACACGGTTGCGGAAGCTCGGTCGTGGCCAACGGCGGTCTGCTCACGGGCAGCGGCCTGCCCAAGGTCGGTTCGGACTCGCTGCTCTTGACGGCGACTGACGTCCCCAACGGACCGGGTCTCTACTTCCAGGGCGCGGCGCCGATCGTCGGCGGGCTGTCCTTCGGCGACGGACTCCTGTGCGTCACGGGCTCGATCATCCGTCTGGGTGTCGTGTTCGCGGCGGCCAACACCTCGCAGTACCCGAACCTCGGCGATCCGGGGATCGCGGTCAGCGGCTTCAACAACCCGAGCGACGTGCGCGAATACCAGCTCTGGTACCGCGACGCCGACCTGGGCTTCTGCACGCCGGCGAACTTCAACCTGACGAACGCCGTCTCGGTGATCTGGCAGTAGAGCTGAGCTCGCTGTAGGGACTCGGCATTCGACGCGGTACGCTCTCTTGGAATGAGCGTACCGCGCAAGAACGACACGAACCTGACTCCGCGCGGCCCGGTGCTCGTCACCGGGGGCGCGGGGTACATCGGCAGTCACACGAATCGCTTGCTGCGCGAGCGCGGCGTCGAAACCGTCGTGCTCGACAACCTCTCGACCGGGCACAAGGCCGCGGTCGAAGGTGCTTTCGAACAGGTCGACCTGGGCGACCGCGCGGCACTCGATCGAGTGCTGCAGAAGTACAAGCCCACGGCGGTCGTGCATTTCGCCGCCAAGACCTACGTGGGGGAGTCGGTCGAGAACCCCGCGATCTACTACCGCGAGAACGTCTTCCACACCTGGAATCTGCTGGAGGCGATGCGCGCGCATCAGGTCGGCGCGATCGTGTTCTCTTCGACCTGCGCGACCTACGGCAACCCGATCGAAGTGCCGATGACCGAGGCGCACCCGCAAGCGCCGATCTCGCCCTACGGCCGCACGAAATTGCACATGGAGCACATGCTCGCCGATTACGCGGCGGCGTACGGGATCGCTTTCGCCGCGCTGCGCTATTTCAACGCTGCGGGCGCGCATCCAAAGGGCGACATCGGCGAAGTGCACGTCCCCGAGACGCATCTGATCCCGCTCGTTTTGCAGGTGGCGCTGGAGCAGCGCCGCGAGATCGCGATCTTCGGCGACGACTATCCCACGCCGGACGGGACCTGCATCCGCGACTACGTCCACGTCGTCGATCTGGCGGATGCGCACTTGCGCGCGTTGGGCTTGCTGCAGGCGGGCGAGCGCGATCTGCGCGTCAATCTGGGCACGGGCACGGGCTACTCGGTGAAGGAAGTCATCGACTGCGCGCGCCGCGTCACCGGCCACGCGATTCCCGCACGCGTGGCGCCGCGCCGTCCGGGGGATCCGCCCTGCCTCGTGAGCGGCGGCACGCACGCGCGCGATCTGCTCGGCTGGGTGCCTGCGCGCGCGGAGTTGGAGACGATCGTCCGCGATGCCTGGGCGTTTCAGCGGCGGCATCCGCAGGGGTACGCAGGCCACACCTGAGCCAGGCACGCGACAGGTCTGCGCGCGCCGCACAGTCAGTCGTGCTCGCGGGCAGGTTTTGCCGAGGTGTAGCTGCGATCCCGGCGGAGTTTGGATCTACCTGATCATTTCGGCAATCGCCGCACGCACGGTGTCCTGCGACTGCCCGAGTTGGATGTGTGCACTGTGCACCATCGCGTCGATCGCCGCGTCATCGCCGAGCAGAATCACCGCGACAGTTGCACTGGAGCCTTCCGGGCCGATCTTGACGCGCTCGGTCTGGAAGAGGATCTTTCCGCCATCTGGGGCCGACACGGGCTCGGTGGAGGGACGAACGTCGCCGGTCGCAAACTTGTCTTCGATCTTCGCTTTCAGCGCTTCGTCCGTCTGTGCAACAGTTCGAGCCAACGCAGCGTTGAGTGAGTCGATTAGAGCCTGCAACTCGTCGACCTGCTTCTTGGAAAGCGAGGCGCCGGTCGGATTATAGAACCGCTCCCGTAGGCACGCTTTTGCGTTCCGAAGGCGGCCGTCCAATTCAAATGGTTCTTGGGGACGTTCCGGCGTCGCGGACGCTTGAACAATTGTGTCGATACCAGGCGAGCGCTGTTCATCCTCAAGCGCAGAGTCTGGCGCGAGCAGCGGCGAGAGCTTCGCCTGCTGCACTTCGGGGCTATTCACATCGGCACGCGGGTGCCCACTCGCAGGCGAGTCGACCGCGAGATTCACGCGGTTCTGACCCAGCCACAGCGCTACGGTCGCGATGAGGGCTAGTGCGACGAGTAGGGCGAGAACCTGTGATCTGGCCTTGGGTTTCATTGCGGGGATGGCGCAGTCGCTCTCACCAGGGGCCTGCTTGACAGTTGAAGCAGGCAAAATTCTTCGTGGTCAACGTCGACTGGCTCGGGCCGTAGAGAACCGTGTACTGATCAAACGTGCCGCACTCGATGATGCTGTGACCAATCACAGAGAAGTTCCCGCCGGACCAGAGATTCCCGCCACCCAAGAGCCCGCCGTTCTTCTTAACGTAGATGCGGCAGGGCGCGGTCCCCGAGATCATCACTTCGACCTTCACCTGGCAATCCTTGGGGCTTAGGCATTGTGCGGAGAGGGGGGTCCAGCAGGCGCCGTCCTGCCAACCCGACGAGTTGAAGTCAATTTGCAAGGACGCAGGAACGCACTCAGGATCCGCGATGGGGCCGCCGGTCACCTGCGGAAACGAGAGGAGTTCACACTTGCAGACATCGACTGCCGAGGCCCCTAGACTCCACGGCGACAGGGGGAAGAGCGCTGTCAAGAAGATCAGGAAGACGCGAGTAGTCTTGGATTCCATTGTGGATCACCGATTTTTCGCCAGCCTCGATTGTGCTGAGCTTTTGCGACCGCAGCCGTTTTATAGGGGAGGGACACTGTGCCCGCTCGCCTACTTGCTTACCCCCCCCCTGTGATCGAATGCAAGGACTAACGCGAATCATGAAGGCGAGTGGGTAAGAATCAGGGTGCTCGCTCCGGAGTCGGGTGTCGCCGTACTTGGGTCCCGGCCCGCGGTGCACTTGAGACTTTCATCACGGACGCGTGGGCGTTTCAGCGCCGACATCCGGACGGCTACTGAACCTGTTCTGCCGCGCTCGTGCACGCGCACCGCTGCGCGAGTGCACTCTGCGGTGAAGAGCGTGCGAGTTTTTTGGAGAAGTCTCCAAACATGGAAGGCGTTTCGTCGCTGTAGGGAGTGTTCGCGGCCCCGAGCCGTGCCGACCCCCCAGTCGCCCCTCCCGACGAGACGCATGAGCCACACCCTCCTGGACGCCTACGCCCGCCTGATCACGACGGATACCGAGGCCTGCGCGGATCTGTTCTCGAACGACGCCGAGTACCTGACGCGGCTCGGTTCGCATCAATTAAGCTTCAAGGGCCGCGCCGATATTCGCGGGTTCCTGCAACACGTGCCGCGCCAGATCGCCTTTCGCGCGGCGCACTGCGTGCCCGAGGGGAACGGCTACGCCGGCGCTTTGCGGCTCTCCGCCTCCGACCTGGAACCGCGGCAACAGCACGTGCGCTTCTCGGTCGAAGCCGGGCGCTTCAAGCGCTTCGAGATCCTCAGCTTCCCCTGACGCCCGTAGCCTGGGTCTTGAACGCCCGAGCGCCGCGTGTCAGTTTCAGACGCTGACGACGAATGTCGACGCGTTCGAAGAAATCCGGCGGTGCGCGCGCGCTGCGCATCGGCCTGTTGCTGGCTGCCAACGTGGCCTGCGTCTGGTTTCTGTGGCAATGGGCCGCGACTGGAGGCGCCTCCGCGCAACCGACGGCGGAAGCCGAGCGGGGGGGGGGCGTGGTCGCCGCAGCCGAACCCGCTCAGCCGCGCCCGTTGCGCACGCGCGACGCCGATCTGGAAGCACGCGTGCGCGCCTGCATCGCGCAGGGTGAGCGCAGCGCCGTCGCCCTGGCGCAGGGCCGCGTGCGCGCGGATCAGTGCACCGTGTCCGTCCACGTGCGCGAGGTCGGATGCAGCGGGGAACTGGTCGCGATCGGCGCTGACCGCGCCATGCGTCCGGCCTCGAACATGAAGCTCGTGACGACCGCAGCCGCGCTCGTCTTGTTTGGATCCCAAGGAGCCTTCCAGACCATCTTCGAGAGCCCGGCCGCGCTGCAAGCCGGCGTGCTCCAGGGCGATCTCGTCGCGCACGCGGGCGGCGATCCGCTCTACCGCCGCGAGAACGGCGGTGATGCCGCTGAACTCCTCGCGCCGGTCGTCGCTCAGTTGAAAGCCGCGGGCGTCACGCGCATCGCCGGCGCGCTGGTCCTCGACGAGGGCACGTTCGCGCCGCCTTCGCCTGGACCTGCCTGGCCCGCCTCCAATCAACACTGGCAGGAATTCTGCGCGCTCGCTGGCGGTTTCAGCGCCAACGCCGGGTGTCTGACCGCCGTCGTCGCGACGACGCGCAACGGCGCGCCGGCCGAAGTGAACCTGTTCCCGCGCGGCCACGGTCTCGCGACGCGCATCGGCGTCGTCACCGGGGCGGCGAAGTCCAAGTTGGACGTGCGCGTCGGCGTCGCGGGCGGAACGGCGCGCGTCGAGGGATCCATCCCGCCTGAAGTGCCGCGCTTCGAAGCGCGCTTCGCCGCGCCGGATCCGGTGCTCTTGTTCGGCGGCGCGCTGCTCGACGCGCTCGAACGCGGCGGTATCCAAGTCGACGGCGGACTCCTGCGCGAACAGCGCCGACTCGAGCCCGGCGCACGCGTGCTGGCGCAACTCGTCACGCCGCTCACGAGCGTCCTGGTGCCGATCAACACCTGGTCGAACAACGCTTGCGCCGATCAGTTGTTCCTGACGATGGGCAAGCGCCAGTTCGGACAAGGCACGCGCGAGGCCGGCGGTGCGGCGACGGCGCACGCGCTCGAACGACTCGGCGTCGACGCGCGCGGCCTCGTGCAAGTCGACGGTTCGGGGCTCTCGCGCGACAACCGCATCACGGCGCGTCAGATCACGGCACTCGTCGACGCCGTCTTGACCGGCGATCCGAGTGCAGCGCGCGCATTCCGCGAATCGCTCGCGGTCGGCGGCGAGACCGGCACGCTCGACAAGCGCCTCGCGGCGCTCGAGGGCCGCGTGCACGCGAAGACCGGCTTCATCGCGGGCACCAGCGCCTTGTCGGGTTTCTTGAACACAGTCGAGGGCCGCACGTACGCCTTCTCGATCCTGGTCGAATACCCCAACGTCGAGGGGCTCAACAAGAATTGCTGGAAGCCGATGGAGGACGAGATCTGCGCCGTCCTCGCGGCGGACGCGCGTGGCTGAGCACGCGTTCACGGCCCTGGAACTGGAGGGCTTCCGCGCGACGGCCGTGACGGCAGCGCACGCAGCCGGCGCGATCCTCCTGGAACAGTTCGAGCACATCGAGCGCGCCGCCGTGCGTTCCAAGACGGCGGCGCGCGACCTCGTGACCGCTGCCGACGTCGCCGCTGAACGCGTGATCGTCGAGCACCTGCGCCGCGCTTGTCCCACGCACGCCATCGAAGCCGAAGAAGAAGTGCGCGATGCACTCGACCGGCGGCCGCGGTGGTTCGTCGATCCGCTCGACGGCACGGTCAATTTCGTGCACGGCATCCCGGTGTTCTCGGTGTCGATCGGACTGTACGACGGCGAGACACCGCTCGTGGGGGTCGTGCATGCACCCAGACTGGGAGAGACCTTCACCGCGCGGCGCGGCGGCGGAGCCTTCCTAGGAACGAAATCCATCCGCGTGTCGGATGCGACGCAACTCTCCGAGTGCGTGCTGGCGACCGGTTTTCCCTACCGCCGCAACGAACTGCCGAACAACAACGTCGCGAACTTCGACCGCCTGATCCTCGAGATCCGCGGCATCCGGCGCATGGGTTCGGCGGCGATCGACCTCGCCTACGTCGCGGCCGGGCGGCTCGACGGGTATTGGGAGTTGCACCTCTCGCCGCACGACGTCGCGGCCGGCGCTCTGCTCGTGCGCGAAGCCGGCGGAATCGTCACGGACGTCGACGGCGGCGACACGTGGTTGCGCGCCGGACACGTCGTCGCCGGCGGAGCGCGCATCGTCGAGGCGCTACGCCCGCGCTTGCGCGCCTGAGCGCACGCGCGCGAGCAGTTCCTGGCCGATCCCGATGAACGAGCGGTGGTTGAGCGGGAACTCCAGGAGCACGTGCGCATAGCTGAGCGCGAACAGCCAGCGCGCGCCCAGTTCGAAGCTCTGCGCGTACAGCGCCACGGACGCGAGCCACAGGACGAGCGCCAGGGCGAGCTTCGTGCGCTTGACCTTGTGCCAGCCGATGATCGAGGTCTTCGAGAACCAGTTCAGGTAGTGGTAGGTGTAGGTGAACGCGATCAGGCGCATGATCGCGATGCCGCCCGATGAATTGAAGAGATCCGCGGCCGAAGCGAAGCGCGAGGATCCGTCGGCGCGCACGTCGGTGCCGAACGAGAAGAAGCGCGCCATCTCGACGTTCAAGACGCGAAACGGCGGGCCGTAGCTCTCGGCCACGTAGTTCGACACGCCGGCGCGCGCTTCGGCCGGGGCGAAGAGCGCGACCGCGCAACACACGACGAGCAGCACGCAGCCCGCGTAGCCGGTGCGGCTGCGCGACTTCAGGGCGCCGAACAGCATGAAGGCGCCGGTGAAGAGCGACACGTGCAGGATCGTCGTGGTCAGCATCGAGAACACGAACCACTGGCGCGCGCTCACGTCGGCTGCCGTGACGGTGACGGCCAGGATCACACCCGCCAACGCCATGCGGACGGTGGGGTCGCGCACGACGACGAAAACAAATCCGATCGCGAAAGCCAGGAACGCGAAGAGCTGCGCGTACGGTGCGAGGAACGGCAGGTGGAAGGACCCGATCACGAATTGGGCCGAGAGGACCGCCAGGACAACGAGGCCCGCGATCCACCACCAATCGCGTTTCCCTTGCGCGAAGAAGTCGCGCTGATGGAGCCACGACAGCTCCGTCAGGTAATGCAGAGGCCCCAGTACAGCATAGCTGAAAAGGAACAACTCGAACGGAACGACGAACGCCAGCGCCAGGGAGGCGAGCATCAGTCCGATGTTCAGGCGATCGACATGGAGCGGGGTCACTCCTGGAGCGTACTCGGCCGACCGCAATCAGGGCTACGACGAGCGTGCGGCGAAAATCCGCTGCGCGCCGGGGCTTTCGAGGCCGTGCGCCCGCAGCTATGCTCACAAGATTGACTCCGTGCGTCCACGGCGGACCGAACCCCTCGCGCGGGGACGGGCCGCGGCGTGCGGCGGGGCCATGAGCCGAGCATGAGCGACCGCTACATCAGGATCCGCAAGGCGCGCCAGAACAACCTGGCGGGCATCGACGTGGACATCCCGCAGAACCGCCTGATCGCGGTGACGGGCGTCTCGGGGTCCGGCAAGAGCTCGCTCGCGTTCGACACCTTGTTCCGCGAGGGGCAGCGCCGCTTCTTGGAGACCTTGTCGGCCTACGCGCGGCAGTTCCTCGGCAACATGGAGAAGCCCGACGTCGAGAGCGTCGAGGGGCTCTCGCCCGCGATCGCGGTCGACCAGAAATCCATCCAGCGCGGTGCGCGTTCGACCGTCGGGACCTTGACCGAGATCGTGGACCACCTGCGCGTCCTGTTCGCGCGCGCGGGGCGACCGCACTGCCCCGCTTGCAAGCTGCCGGTGCGTTCGCAGACGCCGGAAGAGATCGTGCAGATCGTGCTGCGCGAACACGAGGGGCGCAACGTCACGCTGATGGCGCCCTTGATCCGCGATCGCAAGGGCAGCCACGTGAAGCTCTTCGAGGACTTGCGCAAGCAAGGGTTCGTCCGCGCGCGCGTCGACGGCGTCGTGCACCGCATCGAAGACGTGCCTGAACTCGAGCGCTACATGCGCCACTCGATCGAAGTCGTGATCGATCGGATCAAGCCCGAGGGGGACAAGCTGTCGCGGCTGCGCGAAGCGATCGAGCAGGCGCTCGCGCAGGGGAAGGGTGATCTGATCCTCGCGGCGGAAGGCGAGGAGGACCGGACCTTCTCGACTTCGCGCACCTGCCCGGGCTGCGGCGGCGAGACTCCGCCGCTCGAGCCGCGCCTGTTCTCGTTCAACTCGCCGCACGGCGCGTGCGTCGATTGTCAGGGTCTGGGCGAGCGACTCGTCGCCACCGAGCGCGCCATCATCAAGGACTCGAGTCTCACGCTGCGCCAAGGTTGCCTGACGGTGACGCGCGCCTCCGGCGGTGCGTTGCTGATGCCGCACGTCGATTTCGGTTTCCTCGACACGGTCGCCGAAGCGCACGACTTCGATCTGGACACGCCGTGGAAGGACCTCCCGCGCGCGGCTCAGAAAGTGATCCTGTTCGGCACGGGCGAGGAGCGCTTCGAGGACCAGAACACCTGGGCCGGCAAGAAGTTCTCCGGCTCGGTCAAGTGGAAACGCCGCTTCACGGGCGTGATCCCCGCGATCGAGAAGGCCGTTCTCGAGGGCAAACACAAGTCGCAAGTCTCGCGCTTCCTCGCGCACCAGCCCTGCACGACCTGCGATGGCAGTCGCCTCAAGCCGGCCGCCAACGCGGTGTTGCTCGCCGGCGTGACCTTCGCCGAAATCACGCGCACGCCGATCGCCGAGTTGCAAGCCCGCCTCGACGGACTCGAACTCTCGAGCCGCGAGCAGCGCATCGCGCGCGATCTGCTGTCGGAGATCCACCGGCGCATCGATTTCCTGCTCGAGGTCGGCCTGTCGTACCTGACGCTGGACCGCGGCGCCGATTCGCTTTCGGGCGGCGAAGCACAGCGCATCCGCCTCGCGGCGCAGCTCGGCGCCGGGCTGCAAGGGGTCTTGTACGTGCTCGACGAACCCTCGATCGGTCTGCACGCGCGCGACCACGGACGCTTGCTGGGTGCTCTGCGCCGCTTGCGCGACGCGGGCAACACCGTGTGCGTCGTCGAGCACGACGAATCGACTTTGCGCGCCGCCGACTGGGTGATCGACATCGGTCCGGGCGCGGGCCGACACGGCGGGCGCATCGTCGCGCAAGGACCGCCGAGCGAGATCAAGAAGAGCGACACACCGACGGGCCGACTGTTGCGCGGCGAGATCGAGTTGGCGACGCCGGCCGCGCGGCGCAAGGGCAACGGAAACGCGCTCGTCGTCGAAGGCGCGCACGGCTTCAATCTGAAGCACGTCGACGTGAGCTTCCCGCTGGGGACGTTGACCGTCGTCACCGGCGTGTCGGGCTCGGGCAAGTCCACGCTCGTGAACCGCATCGTCGAACGCGCGGTGCGCCGCCATCTGGGACTCGAAGCGCCGCTGCCCGAGGGTCACACGCGGATCCGCGGCCTCGAACACATCCAAGACCTGGTCACGATCGACGCCGCGCCGATCGGGCGCACGCCGCGCTCGAACCCGGGCACGTACATCGGTGTCCTGAACTTGATCCGCGATCTGTTCGCCTCCTTGCCCGAAGCCAAGATGCGCGGCTACACCAAGTCGCGCTTCTCGTTCAACGTCGCCGGCGGACGCTGCGAGGCCTGCGGCGGCGCGGGCGCGAAATACGTCGAGTTGCAGTTCCTGGCACCCGTCACGGTGCCGTGCGACGAGTGCGGCGGCCATCGCTTCCAGACCGAGACCCTGGACGTCAAGTACAAGGGCCATTCGATCGCCGACGTGCTCGCGCTCACCGCCGAAGACGCGCTGACCTTGTTCGCGGACCATCCCAAGATCGCGCGCCCGCTGGCGATCATGATCGAGGTCGGACTCGGGTACCTCACGCTGGGGCAACCCTCGACCACGATCTCGGGCGGCGAGGCGCAGCGCATGAAGCTCACCGCCGAGCTGCAAAAGCGGCCCAAGGGCCACACGCTGTACGTGCTCGACGAACCGACGACGGGTTTGCACATGAACGACGTGGCGCGCCTCGTCGCCGCGCTGCAGAAGCTCGTGGATCTGGGTCACACGGTGCTCGTGATCGAGCACAACCTCGACCTCGCGCTCGCGGCCGACCACGTGATCGACCTCGGCCCCGAAGGCGGCGAGCACGGCGGCGAATTGGTCGCGCAGGGGACGCCGGAGGAAATCGAGAAAGTCGCGCGTTCGCACACCGGCGTCGCTCTCGCGGCGTTCCGCGACAGCCGCGCGGCGCCGCTCGTGATCACGGAGCCCGCGATCCCGATCACGCCCGTCACGCGCTTGACCGTGACCGGCGCGAAGACCCACAACTTGAAGAACATCGACGTGTCGATCCCGCGCGATGCGCTGACGATCGTCACCGGCCCGAGCGGTTCGGGCAAGAGTTCGCTCGCGCTCGACACGATCTTCACCGAAGGCCGCCGACGTTTCGTCGAATCGTTGTCGACCTACGCGCGTCAATTCCTCGGCACCAAGGACCGCCCGCCGATCGAGCGCATCGAGGGCCTGGGGCCGTCGGTCGCCGTCGAGGCGCGCGCCTCCGGCAGCCATCCGCGCTCGACCGTGGCGACGACCACGGAAATTCACGACCACTTGCGCGTCCTGTGGTCGCGCACCGGCACGCGCCGTTGTCCAGAGCACAAGGAAAAGCTCGAGCGCCAAGACGCGTCGCGCATCGCGCGGCAGATGATCGCGGATGCACCCGGGGCGACCGCGTGGATCGTCGCGCCGATCTTCGGTCCGCACCGGCCCGTGCCCGACGACTTCGCGGCCGACCTCCTGGAGCGCCAGAGTGCCTGGCGTTCGGCCGGCTTCGTCCGCGTCCTGGTCGACGGTGTGGAGGTGCGCATCGACGACGACACGACCGCACTGGAGCCGCGGAACACGCTCGATCTCGTGATCGACCGGTTGAAGCTCGACGTCGGCGTGCGCGCGCGCGTCGCCGAGGCCGTCGAGCAGGCTGAATCGACCAGCGGCGGCATGGTCGGGCTGGTGGTGCGCGGCGCCGACAAATCGGCGAGCGAACGGCACCTCTATTCGACGCACGGCGCGTGCCCGCAGTGCGGGTTCCACATCGAAGGCGAACTCGAACCGCGCCATTTCTCGTTCAACACGCACGTCGGCGCCTGTCCGGAATGCGACGGTCTGGGCGAAAAGGTCACGTGCGACGCCGAACTGCTGTTCGAGCAGCCGGCCTTGTCGATCGAAGACGGCGCTCTGCATCCGAAGCTCGGGCGCTACCTGTCGAAGGGCAAGGGCTACTACGAGATGCTGCTGCGCACGGTCGCGCGCGCGCACCGGATCGACTTGTCGCAGCCGTGGAACGCGTACACGGACGAGCAGCGCGCGCTGATCGCCTACGGCGTGGGATCGAAGAAGAGTTACAAGGTCGAGATCGAACGCTCGACGCAGCACGCCGAGATCGAAGAGACCTTCGTCGCCGCCTGGCCCGGTTTCTGCGGTCACATCGACGCCTGGCGCGCCAAGACCGAGGACCCGGAATGGGCCGCGATCCTCGAGAGCGTGATGGCACGGCGCACGTGTGCTGCCTGCGCGGGTGAGCGCCTGCGCCCCGACGTGCGCGCGGTCACGATCGGCAAGTTGCGCCTGCCTGAGCTGTTGCGCATCTCGGTCGACGCGGCGCTCTCGTGGATCGTCGAACTGGAGTCCAAGGCAGACCACCAGGACGGCGTCGAACCCGTGATCGCGGAAGTGCGCTCGCGCCTCGCACTCCTGGAGCGCGTAGGCCTCGGTTACCTCACGCTGGATCGCCACACCTCCACGCTTTCGGGCGGCGAAGCGCGGCGTGTGCGCTTGTCGGCGAGCCTGGGGTCGCAACTCGTGGGCGTGTGTTACGTCCTCGACGAGCCGACGGTCGGCCTGCATCCGGCGGATGTGTCGAAGCTCACCGATGCGCTGCTCGATCTGCGGACGCGCGGCAACACGGTGATCGTCGTCGAGCACGATCCCAGTTTGATGGCGCGCGCCGACTGGATCGTCGATATGGGGCCCGGTGCCGGTGTGCACGGCGGCACGGTCGTCGTGTCCGGTCCACCGGACGACGTGCGCGCGCACCCGACCTCGCTGACAGGCGCAGCGATGCGCGGCGACATCGCACTCACGCGGCCGGCGCGCGATCCCGCGCAGACCGCACCGCGCGAGACGATCAAACTGGCCGGCGCACGCACGCACAATTTGAAGGGCGTCGATTTCGAATTCGCGTTCGGTGAGATCACCGGAGTGTGCGGGCCTTCGGGTTCCGGCAAGAGCACGCTGGTGCTCGACACGCTCGTGCCCGCGCTGTCGGGCGAAGCGCCGGCCGGTCGTTGGAAGCGCTTGTTCGGCGCACCGGGCGGATCGCTGCGCACCGTCGTCGTCGACGCCGGTCCGATCGGTCGCACACCGGCCAGCATCCCGGCCACGTACACCGGCGTGATGGAGCCGATCCGCGAACTGTTCGCGCGTTCGCCCGAGGCGCGGCTGCGTGGTTTCGATCCCGGGCGCTTCTCGTTCAACAGCCCGAAGGGCCGTTGCCCGGCCTGCGAAGGCCGCGGCGCGACCAAGGTCGAAATGCAGTTCCTCGCCGATCTGTGGCTCTCGTGCGAGGAGTGCGACGGCCGTCGCTACGCGCCCGACGTGCTCGAGGTGCGCTGGCGCGGCAAGCACATCGCCGAAGTGCTCGACATGACCGTCGCGGAGTCGCTCGAGTTCTTCGCACACCATCCGCAGATCACGGTCGTGCTCCAGACGCTGCGCGACGTGGGGCTCGGATACATGCGGCTGGGTCAGAGTTCGACGACGCTGTCCGGCGGCGAAGCCCAGCGCGTCAAACTCGCTTCCGAACTCTTCCGCGCGGACGCGTCGGCGCGCGGCGTCGTCATCCTGGACGAGCCCAGCACCGGACTCGCGACGAGCGACGTCGTGCACTTGCTCACCGTGCTCGACCGTCTCGCTCGCCGTGGCAACGCCGTCGTGGTCATCGAGCACCACACCGGCCTCCTGGCCGCGTGCGATCAACTGGTGGAACTCGGGCCCACCGGCGGCGAGGAGGGCGGGCGCATCGTCGCCGTCGGGACACCGCGCGACCTGGTCGCGAATGCCGCATCGGTCACGGGCCCGTGGTTGGCCTTGGACGAAGATCTGCCGCGGTCCACACCGCGCGGCGCGAAGCCGGCGGCGAAGAAGCGCAAGGCGCCGAAGAAGGTCGTCGGATGATGCGCCCCGACAATCCGCTGATCGTGCAGAGTGATCGCTCGCTGATGTTGCACACCGTCAGTGCTCGCCTGGACGAGTCCGGACGCGCGATGCGCGACGAAAACGGACGTCCGTTGACCATCGAACACCCGCGCTACACCGAGGCGCGCGATCAATTGGCGCTGTTCGCCGAACTCGAGAAGAGCCCGGATTACCTGCACACCTACCGCATCACGCCGGTGTCGGTCTGGAACGCCGCAGCTCTGGGTATCACGGCCGCGCGCATCGAGAGCATCCTCGAAGATCTCTCGTGCGTGCCGATCCCGGCCAACGTCATCACGGAGGTGCGCGGCTGGCTCGAACGCTACGGTCTCTTGCGCATCGAGAAGCGCGCGGATGCCCCTGACGGGTTCGAACTCGTCTCGTCTTCGCAGAGCGCGCTGCAAGACGTGCTCGGGTTTCGCGAGATCCGGAAGCTCTTGACCGTCTCCGAGGACGGACGCGTGTTCTTGACCGAACTCGAGCGCGGGACGATCAAGCAGGCCTTGATCAAGATCGGCTATCCGGTCGACGACCGTGGCGGCTACCTCGAAGGCGACCCGCTGCAGATCGAGTTGCGCACCGAAACGCGCGCCGGCCGGCCGTTCGCGCTGCGGCCGTACCAAAGCGAAGCGGCGCGCATGTTCTACGCCGGCGGGTCCGTGCTCGGCGGCAGCGGGGTCGTCGTGTTGCCGTGCGGCGCCGGCAAGACGATCGTGGGCCTGGGCGTCATGAACCTGGTCGGCACGAAGACCTTGATCTTGACCACGAACACGGTCGCCGTGCGGCAGTGGCGCGAGGAATTGCTCGACAAGACGGCGCTGGGGCCGGACGACGTGGGGGAGTACACCGGCGACGGCAAGACGGTCGCGCCGGTCACGATCTCGACCTACCAGATGCTCACGTGGCGACGCACCAAGACCGGTGAATTCGAGCACTTCGCCATCTTCTCCAAGGAGAATTGGGGGCTCGTCATCTACGACGAGGTGCACTTGCTGCCGGCCCCGATCTTCCGCGTCACGGCCGAATTGCAGGCGCGTCGACGGTTGGGGTTGACCGCGACGCTCGTGCGCGAGGACGGCAAGGAGGACGAAGTGTTCTGCTTGATCGGCCCCAAGCGCTGCGACGTCCCGTGGAAGGTGCTCGAACAAAAGGGCTTCATTGCCGCCGCAGCATGCGTCGAAGTGCGCGTGCCGCTGGATCCGGCGCTGCGCGGGCACTATCAACTGGCCGACGCGCGCGGGAAATTCCGCGTCGCCTCCGAGAACCCGGCCAAGACCGCGGTGATCGTGCAACTCTTGCAAAAACACGACGACGCGCACGTCTTGATCATCGGGCAGTACCTCGATCAATTGAACGCGTTGGCGCGCCACTTGAAGGCACCCCTGATCACGGGCAAGACGCCGACCGCCGAGCGCGAGAAGCTCTATGCTCAATTCAAATCGGGCGCGATTCGATTGCTCATCGTCTCCAAGGTCGGCAACTTCGCGATCGACCTGCCCGACGCCAACGTCGCGATTCAGGTCTCCGGCACATTCGGCTCGCGTCAAGAAGAAGCCCAACGTCTGGGCCGGATTTTACGTCCCAAATCCGACGGTTCCGGCGCGGTGTTCTACTCCGTGGTGACTTTGGGTTCGCGCGACCAGGAATTCGCGCAGAGGCGGCAACTGTTCCTGACCGAACAAGGCTATACCTACGAGATTCTCGAAGCCGGTGCGATCGTGCCGGCAGACCCCTCCAGCGCGCGATGAGTCCTGCGAACAACGACCCCAAATCCGGCACCCGACGCCCGCCCGCCGCCGCAACCGATGCGCACGGCGCGGAGGCGGCGCGCGCTCCGCGCCCGAAGGCAGCCGACGCGGTTGCGTCCCTGGGCCAAGGCGATCTGGTCGAGTTGTTCCGCTTCTGGTCGGGACAGCGCGGACCGCGCATGCCCGACGACCAGGACGAATTGCGCCGCCAGGTCGTGGAGTGGATGTCCGACCCGACGGTCGTCGAAGCGCGCGTCGCTTCGCTGCCGCGGCGTCTGTTGTCGATCCTCGATCTGCACCTGGAGCACCCGCGCTACCAATGCACGCTGGGCGATCTCGTGAACGCGCGCAACCTGGCGTACATGTCGAGCTACGACTTGCAGGCCAGCTTGTCCGTGCTCGAGCGACACGCGTTGATCGTCGAAGGCAAGAGCCAGAACGTCTCGACCTACGGCGCGCGCTCCTTCATCGTGCCCTCCGATCTGGGCGATGCGATCCTGCGCCAGCGCCGCGCCCGGCGACGGGGTATTTTCGACATCTTCACCCTGCGCGGGCACATCGACCGCATCTACGACGATCCGGCCAAGAGTTCGCGCACGCCGCCCTCGCGCATCCGCGAGATGTACAAGATGTACGCGAACGAGTCGGCGGTGGTGGGGCGCATCGAGCGCTTGCCCGACGGGCTGCGACAACTGGTCGAAAAGACCATCGTCGAATTCGGCGGCATCCTGCCCAAGAGCCTGTTCGACCGGATGGACTCGCCGATCCCGTGGGACGGCAGACGTTGGGGACATGCGCTCGAAGAACTGATGATCGGCACGGTCGAGCGCTTGGAACTGGGCCGCTACGGCATCCAGCACGCCGACGAAACCCTGCTGATTTTCAACGAAGTGGCGCTGGCCTGGCTGCGACGCGTCGCGGTGCCCGGCGATCCGGATCGTCCGCACGAGGAGGCCGGTCTGGGGGTCGACCTGGCTTCGAACATGACGCGCTTCATCGCGTTCATCATCGAGCACGACGTGCGCTTCACGGTGCGCGGTGAGATCTTCAAGACGACCGAACGACGGATCCAGGAGGACTTGATCCCGAATCCGGGCCGCGAAATGTCGCGCGCCCAGGTGCTGGGCTTCATCTACGGCTTCGCGCGCCACGCGCATCTGATCGAGTCGACCGGTGAACGCACGTTCGCGTTGACGGCCGCCGGGCGCGAATGGGAACCGCACGACCTCGACGCCAAGTTGCGCGCGCTGCTCGACTACTGCATCGAAGAGCGCGATCTGCCGGGCGAGTACTATCACCATGTGCGCATGCGGCGGATTCTGATGCGCCTCTTGAAGCGCGTCGAGCCGCTCGTGTGGTACGACCTCATGTACGTGCCGTTCTTGGCGCGCAACACCTACCTGTGCAGCCTCGACGATCTCGCCGTCGACGAGTTCTTCGCCTCGCGTTTCCAAGCCGGGCAGTACACGCCGATGGACGACATCCAGCGGCTGGCTTGGAGCCTCGTCTCGTGGGTGCGCCAGCGCTTGTTCTTGCTCGGCATCGTCGACCTCGGCTACGACAAGAGCGGACGACCGGTGGCCATGCGGCTGACGCGCATCGGCGCACGTCTGTTGGGCGTGATGGACGGCTCGCCCGAGGGCGCGCCGGAGGTCGGGAGCCTGGTCGTCACGCCTGATTTCGAAGTGGTGCTGTTTCCGACCGGCGACGACGGCGAATTGATTCACGATCTGGATCGTTTCTGCGTGCGCGAGAAGAAGGGCAGCGTGATCCAGTTCAGGGTCAGCGATCGATCGATCCAGCGCGCGTTGTCGGAAGGCATGTACTTGAAGCGGATCGTGACGACGCTCGAACAGCACTCGCGCACGCCTGTGCCGCAGAACGTGCTGTACTCGATCCGGGATTGGGCCGTGCGCGCCGGTGTCATGAACATGGCCGACAACTTCGTCGTCACCGCCGAGGACCCGGAACTGATGGCGCGCTTCCGCGCCGACCCGGGCGTGAAGCCGCTCGTGCGCGAAGTCCTGGACGAGCGCCGCGTGCGCCTCACGAGCCACTCGACTCCGCGGCGCACGCAATCGTTGTTGCGCGAACTCGGCTACCTCGTCGAGATCGACGAGTAGAGATCTTCCTATGATCCGGCCGCCGCCCGCGCTGATCGCGCTCACTCCCGGTGATGTCCGCGAGCGCGACATCGATTCGGTCGTGCGCCTCTTCCAAGCGTGCGTGCGCGCCGGACTGCGCGGAGTGCTCGTGCGCGAACCGGGTCTCTCGGACCGGGCGACGTTGGAACTGGCGCGGCGACTGCGCGACGTGGTGCACGACGGCTGGTTGTGCGTGCACGATCGCGTGCATCTCGCGCCTGCGAGCGGCGCGGACGCCGTGCACCTCGGCTGGCGTAGCCTCACTCCGGTCGCAGCACGTGCGGTCGTGCCCGCCGCGTTGCGGATCGGATTCTCCGCGCATGCAGGGGATGAGGCGCGCCTCGCTGAAGGTGCCGACTATCTGTTCTTCGGCCCGGTGAAGGACACCCCGTCGAAACGCGGAATCAGGGAGCCCACCGGATTCGACGCGTTGGCACAGTTCACGCGGGCTGTTCCAGAACCTGTCTGGGCGCTGGGCGGAATGGAGCCCGTGGATGTGGAAACGGCGCTCGCCGCCAGTGCCGCAGGTGTCGCGGTCCTGGGCGGGATCGTTCGCGCCCCCGACCCGGCTCGTGCCTGCGCCGCTTACGTGGAAGCATGGAACGCACACGCGTCGCGTTCCGCCGGCGGATAGGATGCGCCGCAGCGCCATGGCTTGGAGCGAAGATCGAATGCACCGCTGGCTCGCGACGCGAGCGCGGCCGCGCGTGCTCGCCGGGAGCCGCGGTCACGATGCGGCCGTGCTGCGAGAACTCGGTGGGCGCACCGTCGTGTGCGTCGATGCCTGCATCGAGGGTGTGCACTTCGAAGCGGGAACCAGCCCTGGACGCGTAGGTCGCAAGGCGGTCGGGCGGGCGCTGTCCGATCTGGCCGCCACTGCCGCGCGTCCCCGCGCGCTGCTCGTGGCGATCGTGGCGCCATGCGCGTGCACGGAGAAGACGCTGCGCGCGCTGATCCTGGGCGCGATCGCAGCGGGGAGAGAGCACGGTGCGGAACTCGTCGGCGGCGACTTGTGCGCGGGTCGCGGCCCTTTGTCGATCACAGTGACGGCGCTGGGTGTGTTCCCCGCGCGTCGCCGTCCGCCCGGGCGCGACCGTGCGCGCGTCGGGCAGCGGGTCGTCGTGACGGGACCGTGCGGCGGCAGCATCCTCGGTCGTCATCTGCGCATTGCCGCGCGCGTCGCGGAAGGCCAGGCGCTCTGCGCGGCAGGCGCGACCGCCTTGATGGACGTGAGCGACGGGCTCGCGTGGGATCTGCATCGCCTGGCGCGCGCTTCGGGGGTCGCGATCGAGATCGAAGCCGACGCGATTCCGATTCATCGCGATGCGCGGCGGCTCGCACTCCGCACACGACGCAGTCCGCTCGACCACGCGCTGCACGACGGCGAAGATCACGAATTGATCGCGACGTTGCCCGCGCGCGCGCCGTCGCAGCCGTGGCACACGCTGGGGCTGGTCGCGCGTGGTAGCGGCCTGTGGATCACGAGTGCCGACGGGAAGCGCCGCCTGTGGACGCATGCAGCCGGAGGATTCGAACATGGCGGGTGATGCGTTGGGTTTCGAAGTCCGCTCGCTGTCGGCCGCGGACACGGAGAGTCTGGGGGAGGCGCTGGGGCGTGCGCTCACGCGCTCGGTCGTGATCGCGCTCGACGGGGACCTAGGTGCGGGCAAGACCTGCTTCGTGCGTGGTCTCGCGCGCGGGTTGGGCGTGTCGGACGCGATTTCGAGTCCAACCTACGCGCTGCTGCAGACCTACACCGGTCGCTTGACCCTGCACCACCTCGACGCCTGGATGGAGGGGCGCGAGCGCGCGTTTCTCGTCGACGGCGGACTGGAGTGGGTCGCGAGCGCGGGAGTGACCGTGATCGAGTGGGCCGAACGCGTGGCCGATCTGTTGCCCACGCCGCGCATCTCGGTGCAGATCGAGCGCACTTCGCCGGACGAGCGCCTGATCCGGATTGCGCCCGTCGGGGACGAAGCGTCGGCCTCCGGGGTTGCCGTGCCCGGGTCCGTGAGTGCGGTCGTGGAGGCGCTGCGCGCGCCGGCGCGGTGAGCCCGTTATCCGACGAATACCGTGGCCCGGCGGCCGTTATCACGCGGGTCCGTGGCCGCCGCGAGTTGCAACCTCTATCCTCTCCGCTCTCATGATGAATGCACTGTTTCCTGTTCTGCTGCTCGCCGCTCAATCGACGCCGTCCGTCGAACTGACGCTGGAAGCCGCATATCGCACGGCACTCGAGAACAACCTGGGTCTGCGCATCGAAGCGGCCAATACGGAAGCCGCGTTGTACAACTACCGCGCGACCTGGGGCACGTTCGATTGGGTCGTCGACGCGCGGCTGGGCTACTCGGACGCGGAGTATCAACCACGCGACGTGTTCGGCGGCTCCAGCGAGACGAATCGCGAATTGACGTTCGACCTGACGCGCCCGTTCGCCGCCACCGGCGGTACGCTGAGGACGCACTTCGGCACGACCGAATCGAAGACGAACAGTTCGTTTCAGGTCGAGCCGCGCTCCACGACCGACATCATCTCGCTCCAGTACACGCAACCCCTGTTGCGCGGCGCGTGGCGCGAGTACGCGACCTCGAGACAGCGCGAGAGCCAACTCGATTCGCGACGCCAGGACGAACAGCTGCGTCAGACGCGCCAGAAGTTGCTGCTCGATGTGAGCATCGCCTACTGGAATCACGTGGCCGCGATCGATGCGTTGGGTGTGGCTGATTCCAGCTTGAACCTGGCGCGGAGGCAACTCGACCAGAACCAACGCCTACTGGATGCCGGCATGGGCACGACGGTCGAAGTCCTGCAGGCGGAAGCCGGTGTCGCAACACGCGAAGAGAGCCGGCTCAAGGCCGAAGTCGACGTCCGCAAGGCGGCGGACGACTTGAAACAACTGCTCGTTCCGGGCAAGGACGCGGAGCTGTGGGAGTCCGAGTTGGTGCCCGTCACTCCGCTCCCGGAGGCCGGCGACGCGGTTCCGCCGCCCGCGTGGGAAACGGCCTTCTCGATCGCCGTCGAGCGTCGCCCCGAGTTGCGCCGACAGCGCCTGGCGGTACAGGCGGCCTCCGTGCGCCACGATCGCGCGAAGGTCGAGCGCAGGGCGGGGCTGGACCTGGACCTCACGGCGTCGAGTCAGGGATTCTCGGGCAGTTCTTCCGAGGCGCTCGAGACCACGGCTCAGTTCGACTTCCCGACTTACCGCGCGGCGCTGGTGTTCAATTATGCGATCGGCAACACGGGTGCGAGCAATTCCGAGCGCGCCGCATGGGCTTCGATTCGGGCGGCCCGCCTGAGTTACGACGACCTGGAATCGAAAATCGCCGCGGAGGTTCGCGACGGTGTACGTCAGGTCAGGTATCAAGCCGAAGCCGTGCGCGCGGCGGACAAGAGTCTCGAACTCGCGCAGCGCCAGCTCGCGGCTGAGGAGTTGCGCTTCCAGAACGGACAATCGACGACTTTCGAGATCCTGAAGTTCCAGACCGACCTGGCCCAATCGATGTCGAATGCACGCGCGGCGCGGGCCAACTATGCCAAGTCGCTCGCGACGCTGACGTCGGCCCAAGGATTGCTGGGCGAGGCGCGCGGCCCCTGATGCAGAAGCGAAGGTTCCCGGGATGGCATGTGGCGAGTGCACTTGCGCTCGTGGCGGTGGGCTGTGGGCGCACACCAGCGGAGAATCCGAGTCCTCTCGTGGGCGCGGCGAGTCCCTCGGCCGAGGAGGCCGCGCGCGACCTGACTCGTGACGACCGCATTGCTGTGTGGATGGGGGGATGTGCCAGGGATGAGGCCTTCTTGCAGGACACGAGCGATGTAATTCCGGTCCTCGTGTCCAAGCTCTCCACCGGGCAGGTCGATCCGCTGCGCGCTGCGCGCGAAGAACTCGCGCGCTACGGCGAGCGGGCGATACCTGAATTGCGTCGTGCCTTCGATGCCGCGCTCAACACTCAGTTCATGGACCAGCGCGTTCAGAACGTCGTCGAGGTCCTGGGGCTCATGCGTACCGATGCCGGTCGCGAGATGATCCTGCGCGCGCTTGAGCATCCCCAGCAGACCGTGCGCAAGGCTGCCGCACGTGCGCTCCAAAACCACGCACGCCCCGAAGATTATGAACGCGTGCTGGCCGGCCTCGCTACTTCAGGCGGAGATGCGCAAGGCGACTTCGCCCTCGCGCTCGTGGCGTGCGACCGCAAGCGGGTCGAACGGCAATTGGTCGAGTGGATCCGGGAAGGGCATGAGCGGTCTTTGGTCGATCTCCTCGTCGTCCACCTGTGCACGACGCGCGATCGCGAGACCACAGCCCTGTGGCGTTCGGTTGTCGATCAGACCGAGGGCAAACTGCTCGTATTCTTGAAAGCCGCCATCGCCAACGAACCCGACGAAAGCACCCTGGCCGAGTTGCGCGGCTGGCTGATGGACACGACACGACCGCCGCGCCGTCAGGTCGTGGCCCAAGCCCTGGCCAAGGTCGGACTCGCGCGCGAACTCGGGCCGCTCGTCGTGCGCACGGATCAAGACGAGTCCCTGCGAAAGCTCGCTATCGAATCCGTCGCCGCTGCGCCGTTCACGAACGAAATGCGCGCTGTACTGCAAGCCGGTCTGGCGGATCCCAGTCCTGAAGTGCGCGACATCGCATTGATCGCGCTCTGTGTCCAGGGTGATTCCGGTGGACTCGATACGGCGTTCGAGTTCCTCAAGGGATCGCGCGTCGAGATGGACTCCGCGCTCAAGGCTCTCCGGGGGCCGATGGCTGCTGACGAAAAGGTCGCGCGTCGTGTGTTCGAGCTTCTGACTCAAGTCCAGGCCGGAGATGTAGGACGCGGGCTGGTCGATGATCGAACTCTGATTCGATCCATAGGACAAGTGCCTCTGGCTGACGCGGCTGCGTTCATTATGCGCGCAGGTGAGATCGCGGAGGGGACGATTCAAGGCTGGCCGGCGCACCGCTGGTACGCCCAAGCCGCGGGGAACACCGGATCGGCGGGGCTTGCCTACCTGAGGAGTCGATGGTTGGCAGAGGGGGACCCGTCGCGACGGATGGACCTCGTGATGGCGGGATCTTTTGAGAAGAGCGACGCAGTGCGACAGTTCCTGATGGACGTGCTCGAATGTGAGCGCTGCGAGCCGAGTGAGGTGTTGTATGCGGCGGATCGATTGGCGCGGTTCGGGCCGATGGAGGAAGTGGCGTCGGTGCTGAAGAGAGCGGCGTTGGGGATGGGGGATCGGCGGGTGAGGCCGGGGTTCAATTGTTTGTTGTGGACGTGGTACGGCACAGCGGATTGACTTCAAACTGGCCCCGTTTGGTGTTGCCAGCTCGCCCAGAACTGCCTGAATTTCCGCAACCGCGTCCACTTCTGCTCGTCGTGATGCCTGGCGGCACCATCTCCGTGTCGCCCAGGACACACCGATGGACCTCGAAAACCCGTACCCGCGCGGCTTCTGGCGCTTCCAACCACCGCGTTGCCCGCACGACGCTTGCCCGACGCGGCACGATCGCAACGCACCCTTCCGTTGGCAGCACAAGGGCCGCTATCAACGCCGTTGCGATCGCCGCTTCGTGCAGCGCTTCCTGTGTCTCGTTTGCAGGCGCACGTTTTCGGTGCAGACGTTTCGCGTCGACTTCGGGCTGCATCGTCCCGACCTGACGCCACGGATCTTCGACACGCTCGTGTCCGCCGTCAGTCACCGCCAGGCCGCGCGCATCATGGAGTGCAACCGCAAGACCGTGCGGCGCCGCATG